>NZ_CP151997.1:677590-1355180 GCF_038595005.1 Chryseomicrobium sp. FSL W7-1435 | reverse complement strand
GATCAACGAAGCTCGTGAGGTCATTGGTGTCATAACAGACCGCGATATCAAGCAAGCCACGCCTTCCACACTGCTTGAATCAAACGATTATAGTGTTCTTGATACACCCGTTGAAAAAATCATGACAAGTAATCCCATCACAGGTCATCCTCTTGATTTTGTCGAAGAGACTGCGACCATTTTTTATGATAATCGTATTGGTTGTCTACCAATCGTCAGCCAAGGCAAGCTGGTCGGGATGATCACTGAATCAGATATGCTGTATAAATTCATTGAATTGACTGGAGTTACTCAGCCCGGTTCACAGATTGAGATTCGTGTACCAAATAAAGCGGGTGTCTTGTTCGAGGTCTCTAAGGTTTTTTATGAGCATAATATAAATGTTCTTTCTGTACTTGTCTATCCAGACAAGAAAGATGAACTTTTTAAAATACTAGTCATCCGTGTAAAAACGATTAATCCCCTGAAGCTCGTTTCTGCACTCGAAAAAGAAGGGTTTCATGTCATATGGCCAAGCCAACCCAAAATGTAGACTGTGAAGCTGTATTTGTCTACTCTGAAGACCAATTGGGGTATCGGTTTTCAGAAACACATCCCTTTAATCAAAAACGACTGACATTAACAGTTGATTTGCTTGAAAAAGTGAATGCGCTTTCAAAAAAACAAATCGTGACACCTCGAATAGCAACGGATGAAGAACTAGCGCTTGCTCATGACACACGTTATATAGATGCCGTTAAAAGAGCTAGTCTTCCTGATTGCAAATCAGAGGAATTTGAAGCTTATGGCATAGGCACTGAAGACACCCCACTCTTTGTGGGTATGCACGAGGCCAGTGCCCGACTCGTGGGAAGTACGCTGACTGCTGTGGATTATGTCATGGAAGGCAAAGCAAAACATGCATTGAACATAGGTGGCGGCCTTCATCACGGCTTCCGAGGAAAAGCTTCCGGGTTTTGCGTCTATAACGACAGCTCTGTTGCGATTCGGTATATGCAGGAAAAATACAATGCACGTGTTCTTTACATCGATACTGATGCGCATCACGGTGATGGTGTGCAATGGTGTTTTTATGATGACCCTACGGTCTGTACAATTTCCATTCATGAAACTGGCCGCTATTTATTTCCAGGGACAGGAAGTATTACTGAACGAGGTTCTGGTGAAGGCTATGGAACTTCTTTCAATTTTCCGATTGATGCCTTTACGGAAGATGAATCGTTTATAGACATTTATCGCACGGCTTTTCGTGAAATTGTAGAGCATTTTAAACCTGACGTCATCCTTACTCAAAACGGCGCGGATGCTCATTACTTTGATCCTTTAACTCATTTGTATGGATCTATTGAAATCTATAAAGAGATTCCAAAACTTGCCCACGAACTGGCTCACGAATTTTGTGATGGTAAATGGATTGGTGTTGGCGGCGGTGGTTACGATATTTGGCGCGTCGTACCGCGTGCTTGGTCCCTCTTATGGCTTGAAATGAGCAATCAGCAAATCCCTAAAGGACCCTTACCAAGTGATTGGATTGAGCGCTGGCAAGAAGAAAGCCCGGTTCCTCTTGTTTCTACTTGGGAAGATCCCTCCCCTCTTTATGAGGCTATTCCTCGTAAGGTGGAGATTACCGAAAAAAATAGACAAATGTTAGAAAAAGCCTTATACATTATTCGTAATGAGAAAAAGTTAACAACGTAAAAATCCCGGCCAGTGATGGTCGGGATTTCTGTGTTTTAGTGTTGTTTAACTGATTGACGCTCTTCCAATCGGTAAGGAAGGATCACACTGTTTTCTTCTACTTTTTCATTGTTCATAAACTTCGTTAATAAGCGCATGGATACGGCACCGATGTCGTAAAGCGGCATAGCAATACTTGTTAACTGAGGACGCACCATACGAGTTAATTTGGAGTCTTCAAAGCTGATAATTTCAATGTCACCAGGCACATCCAAATGCGCGTCTTTTGCTCCTTGAAGAATACCAATCGCAATTTCATCATTCCCCGCAAAGTAAGCAGTGGGAGGATGCTTAAGCTTTTGAAGCTGCTCAAATGCTCGAATACCCTCTTCATATGTATTCTCAACTTCAACAACTAAATCTGAGTCAATTTCAAGGTCGGCTGCATCTAGAGCTTTTTCATAACCCGTTAATTTGTGTAGTCGGTTGATTGAAGACTTCAGAGAACCTGTAACATAAGCAATGCGCTGATGGCCATTTTGAATCAGACGTTCTACTGCTTGTATTGCCGCTTCATGGTACTCAATATTGACGGATGGCGTTTCTGTAGCTGGATCCATTGTGCCGGCCAATACCATTGGAATCGATGAACGTTTCATTTCATCACGAAGTTCGTCTGACAGCTGATCACTCATTAAGACAACGCCATCCACTTGTTTACTAAGAAGTGTCGATAAGAGTTGTGCTTCTTTTTGTGGCTGCTGGTCTGAATTGGTTAGAATGATGTTGTAGCGGTACATGGTTGCTATGTCTTCGATACCACGTACAAGCTCTGCATAAAAGACGTTAGAGATGTCTGGAATGATAACCCCTACAGTTTTAGTTTTTTTGCTCGCTAAACCACGCGCTACTGCATTTGGACGATAATCTAAACGCTCAATAACCGCTAAAACTTTTTGACGCGTTGCAGGTTTTACATTTTGATTGCCATTCACTACACGTGAGACGGTAGCCATTGATACATTTGCTTCACGTGCTACATCATAAATGGTGACTGTCATGAATTTTCTCCCCTTTGTCAGGTACTATTTAACTTAGTATACAATACTTTTGGAAGAAAAACGTAAATTTTCATGGCATTTTATGAAAGGAAATCATTTACTGTTTACAATCAAAAAAAGCACCCCGAAGGATGCTTGGATTACGCGTGAATTTCATGCGATTTCATGAATTTTAGAATAGAATCGTAAAACTCATCGAATTGTTGTAAATTCATTTGTTGGGCTTGATCAGAAAGTGCAACTGCTGGATCTGGATGCACTTCTGCCATAACCCCATCTGCTCCAATAGCTAATGCAGCTTTAGCGGCAGGTAATAGAATATCACGACGTCCAGTTGAGTGAGTTACATCTACGAAT
This sequence comes from Chryseomicrobium sp. FSL W7-1435, assembly GCF_038595005.1. GTDB lineage: Bacteria > Bacillota > Bacilli > Bacillales_A > Planococcaceae > Chryseomicrobium. Next base: position 1,352,085 of record NZ_CP151997.1, on the reverse strand, counting down.
ACCGGAAGATGTGTCTCTTGTTTCAAGATTGGCACTGCTGAAATATCTAGAGTATTACGTGTTGCTTTTTCATACGTACGAATACCACGTTCGCAGAGAATGATTTGATCATTTCCTTGAGACATAATGTATTCAGCTGCGTGTACAAATTCATCTAATGTAGCAGAAATACCACGTTTCAATAAGACAGGCTTATCAATTGAACCGACAGCTTTTAATAATTCAAAGTTTTGCATGTTACGAGCGCCTACTTGAATCACATCGATGTAATCTAATGCTTCTTCTAGGTGACCCGGTGTAACGATTTCAGATACGACACCTAAGCCAAATTCATCAGAAATCTGCTTCAATATTTTAAGACCATCTAAGCCAAGACCTTGGAAGTCATAAGGAGATGTACGAGGTTTGTAAGCACCACCGCGAATTAATTTTAATCCTTTTCCTTGAATTGCTGCGGCTACTTCTGCCACTTGTGTGTAGGATTCCACTGCACAAGGACCGAAAACGAATGATGGCTTGCCTTGTCCGATTGGTTCTCCATTGACCATCACAATTGTGTCTTCCGCTTTTTTCTTACGAGAAACAAGCAATGCTTTCTTTTGGTCATCCACTTGAAGTTCGAGCGCTGTTTTAAAGATTTCTTTAAAAATATGCTCGACAGTTGATTGTGGGAGAGGTCCTTGATTCGATTCTTTTAATAGATCTAACATTTTGCGTTCACGCATAGGGTCATAACGATTGACACCTGATTTCTCTTTGACTTTCCCAATTTCTTGAACGACTGTTGCACGTTCATTGATCAGTTTGAGAATTTCGGTATTCAGCTCGTCAACACGGCTGCGTAACGTTTCTAATTCTGATTGACTCATTTTATAACTCCTCTCCTGTGATGCGGTTGAATTTCTGAAAATTGTACTTCATTTTCGAGATACTGTCTATTATAAGGAAACAAAATTGAAAAGTCACGTAAAACAATTTAACGATTCAACTCATTAAAGTATTAATCGAAATAAAACACCCCAGTTACGGGGTGTTGGCATTCATTTATTTTTTTGTAGCGTCTTCAGAAGTTTCATTAGTATCTTTCAATGCTTCTGTAAATGCTTCTCCAACTACTGTGTCAGAATTTGTATCTTCCACTGTGTTAGATACTGTTTCAAGAACATCCATCTCTTCTTCGCCTTCAGAAGAAACTGTACCATCGTCCATTGGAGGTGTTTGATTCTTTTTCACTTTGCTTAATAGCTGGTTAGAAGAATCAGTTACCTTTTTAGAGATTTCATTTGTTTTTGTTTTTGCATTTTGAGAAAGATCTGCAGATTTTTCTTTGATTGTAGTAGCTTGTTCAGAAATAGTGCCACGAAGCTCAGTACCACTCTTTGGAGCAAGTAATAAAGCTGTAGCTGCACCGATGATACCGCCAACAAGAGCTCCTAATAAGAAATCTTTGCTAGCTGATTCTTCACGGTAAATTTCATCATGTCCTACATAATTTTGTGGAGAGTAGAAAGTTTCTCCTTGTGCTGCATAAGATGCTTCGTGATCATTGTATTCCGTGTTTTTGCGGCTCTCACCGTAGCTTGGTTTATTTGTGTAGTTTGTCATTATAAATTCCTCCTATAAAGTAGATTGGTATGTTGGATCATCTTGCTTTGTTTGTTTAGCTTTATAAGTATAGTAGCCAGCATCTTCAAGAGATTTGCGCTCTTTCCACTGATCACGGATGCCTAATACAACATTACTCCATTGAACAACTTGGGCGATTTTTTCTTCATTTTTTTCAACTTCATTTGTAACAGAACTAGTGATTCGCTGCATAGAAGAGTTGAACTGATTTACTGTGTCCCCTACACCTTTAACAGATGTAACAAGACCGTTAAGCTGAGAAGACTTATACTGAATGTCCTCTGTAAGTGCATTTGTTTTGTGTAAAAGTAGCGCCGTTTCTTTCGTCATGTCTTGCAAGTTAGAATCTAAGTGTTCTACTGTAACAGCCACATTAGCTAATGTTTTCTTCACCGAGAAGAGTGTGACAGCTAAACTGATACAAAGAACGAGGAATCCAACTGCTGCGATGACGGCAGCTATGTACAATAAATTCTCCATCCTGTATTCCTCCTTTAATCATTCAAGCAGTGCTAATCTTGTTATACCCTTTCGTAATTAAGCTAAACGCATCTGCTTCTTTTTTCCCATGTCTTATTATCTCTTTAATTCACCTAATTTTTCAAGTCAAAAAAAAACCGTGCGATTTGCACGGTCTAGTTTAATAGTTTTTCAAATGCAGCTTGGAATTTCTGGACGTCTCCTGCTCCCATAAACAAATAAACAGCAGTTGGATGATCTAGAAGAGGTGTTACATTATTTTCAACAAGAATTTTACTTGTTGGGATAAGTTTTTGTAAATCATGTATCGTCAATTCACCCTCAGCTTCTCGAGCTGACGCAAAAATTTCACAGAGATAGACGGTATCTGCTTGTCCAAGCGACTCTGCAAATTCATCTAAGAATTTTGCAGTTCTTGAGAATGTATGTGGTTGGAATACAGCGATAACTTCCTTCTCCGGATATTTTTGTCGCGCCGATTGGATTGTTGCTGTAATTTCTGTTGGGTGATGTGCATAATCGTCAATTAGCACACGCTGTTCTTTAAGTGTTTCTGTAAAGCGTCGCTTCACACCACCAAATGTCGATAATCCTTCTGCGACTGCTTCTGGCGGGATTCCTTCGAAATGACAAAGTGAGATTACGGCTAATGCGTTTTGAATCGTATGATCACCATACATAGGGATATGGAAACGATGATAAAATTCATCACGAATAACGACATCAAAAGACGTACCCAATGGTGTTTTTTCTATAGCTGTTGCTTGGAAGTCGTTTCCACTATTTAATCCATAATAAATGACAGGAACCGAAGCTGTGATTCGCAATAAATCATCGTCGTCACCACATGCAAAGATTGCTTTATTTACTTGTACAGCCATTTCTTGAAAGGCATTGAATACATCTTCTTTACTTGTAAAATAATCTGGATGGTCAAAATCTATATTCGTCATCACCGCATAATCTGGATGATAGGCCAAGAAGTGGCGTCTATATTCACAGGCTTCAAACACGAAATTCTCAGCATCTGCTAGTCCATTTCCTGTTCCATCCCCTATTAAATAAGAGGTTGGAGAATAAACATTGAGTACATGAGATAGTAATCCCGTCGTCGATGTTTTGCCGTGAGCACCCGTTACAGCAACAGATGTGAAACGACTCATATAGTCGCCAAGGAATGTATGATAACGCATGATTTTTGCTCCGGCTTGGCGAGCTTTTTCAAGTTCAGGATGGTGGTCAGGATACGCATTACCTGCAATCACGACCATTTCACTTGTTAATTGTGCTTGTTCAAATTCATAAACTGCTATTCCTCGTTCATGAAGAGGCTTTTCAGTAAAGAAGTACTCTGCTTTGTCAGATCCTTGGACGGTATGCCCAACGTCATGAAGGATTTGAGCGAGCGAGCTCATCCCTGATCCTTTAATTCCCGTAAAATGATAAGTTGTCACATGGGTTCCTCCTTACAATATTTCTTGCAAAAACTCTTCTGAGACGAGTACTTCGCGTGGTTTACTACCGTTTTGGCCTGTGATGATACCTGCTGCTTCCATGGCATCCATTAGGCGTGCTGCTCGATTATAGCCTAAGTGGAACTTTCTCTGCAATAGTGAGGTCGAAGCCGCTCCGTTCTCGATAATAAAACGGCAAGCTTCTTCAAACATTTCATCTTGTTCTTCAATTTCGACAGCTCGTACGATTAAGTCTTCTTGCTTGAATAAATAATCAGGTTCACCCTGTGAGCGAGCATGTGCAATAATGCGATCAATTTCTTCATCTGACACAAATGTACCTTGAATACGGATTGGACTTGCCATTCCACTTCCTAAATAGAGCATGTCGCCTTTTCCAAGAAGTCGCTCTGCCCCTTGTTGATCCAAGATTGTACGAGAATCAATTTGTGAAGAGACAGCAAACGCAATGCGTGTTGGTACGTTCGACTTAATTAGACCCGTTATGACATCGACACTTGGACGCTGAGTTGCCAGTACAAGATGAATCCCACAAGCGCGCGCTTTTTGAGCAATACGACAAATGGAATCTTCTACATCTTGTGGAGCAGCCATCATCATATCGGCTAGTTCATCGATAACAATTACGATATAAGGAAGCTTTTTCGAAAACTCGCGTGCTTCCAAGGCTTGATGATTAAAACGGGCAATGTCTCGAACCGCAGCATGTGCAAAAAGCTGGTACCTACGTTCCATTTCTTCAACTGCCCATTTCAGTGCAGCTGCTGCTGCTTTCACATCAGTGATAACTGGACTAATCAAGTGCGGGATATGGTTGAATGGCGCAAGTTCCACCATTTTCGGGTCAATCAACAACAGCTTTAAATCAGCTGGTGAAGCTTTATAAAGCAGACTGATAAGTAATGAATTGATAAATACGGATTTACCAGATCCTGTCGCCCCGGCTATCAATCCGTGAGGCATCTTCCGTAAATCCATTGTTACCGGTTGTCCGTGCAAGTCTAATCCCATAGCTACTTCTAATGGAGACTCTGCTTGTTTAAACGCAGGAGCTTCTATCACTTCAGCCAATTGGACGGCACGAGATGTTCGATTAGGGATCTCAATACCAATGGAGCGGCGCCCCGGAATTGGAGCTTGGATACGAATATCCTTAGCAGCTAGAGCAAGCTTCAGATCATCCGTCAGGTTACGGATTTTACTTACTTTAGTCCCCTGCGCTACAGTTAGTTCAAACTGCGTTACGGCTGGACCTTGTACAATCGAAATCACATCTGATTGGATTTGAAAATGAGCAAGTGCCTCCATCAGGTGTTCAGCTTGTTGCTCCATCCATTCGGTATCATCTGTCGTATGTACAGGGGTGTGAAGAAAATTGGCATTAGGCATGGCATAGGCTGGTATGACAGCTGGTGTTTCAACAACCGCTGTTTTCAAAACAGGTGTATCCAGAATAACTGTCTTTTCAACTGGCTTATGCTCTTGCGTAGGAACATTTTCTTTCACTACCTGTGTCTGCTTTTGTTGTAATTTCTTCTTGTCTGTTGAAAGCATTAACACATTGAATGGTTTGATTTTTTCTTTTTGTTCAAGTGGTTGTTCATTTTGTATTTCTGATGTTTGTATTGTCTCATCTTGTTCAGAATGATACTCACTTGTGACTTCGACAATCGTCTCAGGGATATCACTACTGCTTGTTGCCGCTACTTCAGATTCCAGTGGTTGCTCTACTTCTAATTCTACCTCTGGTTCTTTGTTTGGCGTCGTAATTTGGGGCACGACCGGTTCTGCTTCTTGGGGAATCGCAACTTTTGTCATCGGAGCTTGCTGTTGATAAGTTGGTTCATCCATCTTGACAGAGTTGATCGGTAAAGTGACTTCTTCTTCGATTTCCTGTTGGTTATGCTGAGACCAATCATAATGAGACGTGCGCATCGTTCGAGCAATACTCTCAGTTGAGTCTTGTTCTTTTTTCAAACCAAAAACGGGTGAAGGAACTACAGAAGGCACATAGCGTTTAGTAGACCTGTTCATAGGCTTAGGTTTAGCATCTTCTTTTGGCTTTTTATAGGTCTCTTGTGACCATTTTGGAGCCGTATAGTTGGTTTCATAACTTTGTCTTTGTTGATGAGAGGTTTCATATACGGGTCTATGCGAAGGCTCAACTGGAGCACTCGGTTGTTTTGAAAGTAAATAATTTTTTTCATCGTCAGAAATAAGAGGGAAACGGAAAGGTGGTTGTTTCGTCACTTTTACTTCTTCAAAGGATGATTCTTCGATGTCATCGATCTCTTGTTCTTGTCGAAATAGTCGTTTAACCCATTCCATGGCGTACTTCATCCTTTCTATCTCTCCATTTTAACAAGAAACTAGCCTGTCGTCTGTAGGAATTTCGTACGCTCGTCAGGAGAATCTTCCTAATGGTTTACAGAAAAAAAGCACGCCTCTTGGCATGCTTTACAATTCAATTGAAATAGCATCCAAAGATGTGCCTGGTGAATAGGAAGAATCTACCACTAATATCCCTTTTTCTTCAGGTGCATTTGGAAGTGCTAGTTCCTTAGCCGAACAAATCATCCCAGATGATGGAACTCCGCGCAATACAGCGTCTTTAATTTCAAGCCCTGATGGCATTGTCGCGCCAACTTTTGCTACGACTACGTGTTGACCTTGTTCAATATTAGGTGCACCACAAACAATCTGCAAGTCACTTTCTCCGACATCGACCGTTGCAACTCTTAATTTATCCGCATCGGGATGTGGTTGCAAATCTTTCACGAAACCAATTACAAATTTAGGTGTGAAATCGGCTTTCAGTTCAAGAGGAACGTCATTTTGATCTAAAATCTGTTGAAGTTTCGTCACTAGATCCGCAGTTAGTTCAATCGGCCCTTCACTTGGCAATTTTTCATAAGTTGAAAAACTGAATAAGTTACATGCCATCGCTTCATTAGTCTCGACATCCGTTACAAGGGTTACATCTCCAAAGCGCTCGGTTGTAACTTCATTTGTTGTAGAACCTAATTCGATTAAAAGGACGTCACCGATTCCTTTTGTATTATAATACACGCGCATTTAGTTGTTCTCCTTTTGATTAGCATGTTTTCCAAGAATAAAGATAGGTTCCAATTCACCCTGCTCATACAAAAATGACAGGGACGTTACGGGAACAATTCCCACTGTGAAGAAGTGCATTGTCATCTGAGCTAAAATGTCATAGCCGGCATCATTGCGGATATCCCCTATAATGAGAACATCTTGATGAGGAACAGCTAACGTCATTTCACCTTCGACCTTGTCTTGCATTTCTTTCATTAATTTATCGTTTAAAATTCGGCTAGCATCGTACCCATCGTTGGCATTGAAGAAATAAAATTTGTTCCCTGCCACTTCATCTACCTTATAGTGCGTTGGCAAGTTGCGCAACTGGAATAATGCGGACTCCGTCACTTGTTGCTCAGTCATTTGCAATTTCTCTAGTAATTCTTCATCGATCAATCGATACGTCGTTCCCAGATCAAGTGCATAAAAAATGCGCGTCTCCGAGGTATGCCCTTTCGTGATAAACGGCACTCCCTTTTTTGATTTTACCGGAAAAGATGTCGCGCGAATGATTGGGTAAATGACAGGATTTTCATACTGGGAGGTTTTTTGTTCTTGCTCCATAGCATCAAATGTTTCACGAATCATATAAATAACTTCATCAATTGCTTTATCCTGCTTCTGGCCATATTTGGCAATCACAGGTCCAAGTGCTAAATCTATTGTGCGTTTCACACGTTTATGAGTTAGTTTTAAACTATTTGTTTCACGGTTATAAGAATAAGTGTAATCTTCTTCACTCAAACTTTGCTTTAACTGAGCGATAAGCTGCAAAGGCTTCAAAGTCAGCACTCCTTTCTTATCATCAAAATGAAACGGTTCACGCGAGTGAACCGTCTAAAAACTCTTCAATTTGTTGTTGCGTTTTACGGTCTTTGTTAACATAGCGCTTTGTTTCCAGTCCATGTTCGAAGACGATGAAGCTCGGAATTCCAAAAACATCCATCTCTTGACAGATTTCAATAAATTTATCACGGTCTACAGAAACGAATGTAAACTGACTAAATTTTTGTTCTACTTCTGGCATAAATGGGTGTATAAATGTACAGTCTGGACACCAGTCGGCTGTGAATAAAAATACTGTATTGCCCTGCTTTAGTTCATCAAACTGTTCTTTAGATTGTAATTCGATCATTGTGAATCCTCCTCTTTTTTAAATGAATGAACAACTTGCATCATATCTGTTAATTTCTTATCAAGTGAAGAATCATTGGTTACAGTTGATAGTTTGATTCCACCACGACTAACAATCAGTTCAAACTGTTCTTCGGAATGCTTGACTACAGCCGCGAAACCAAATTGATCACTCAACTCGTTCGTTGCTTGTTCGACAATTTCCTTGGAGGGATCTGATTCTAATAAGTCGTAATAAAGTCGGCTAGTTGCCGGTTCATTTTCATTTATGAATAATACGTAGGTATCGTTATTGTTTTGTAATAAAATATTCGGTGCATTGCTTCCTGCTTCTACTGTAAAACCACCTGGTAAAAACACAGAATAGTCACCGATTTTTTCATTCGGTTGCTCAGGAGTTTCTTCAAGAAGTTTAGCTGCCTTATGAACACCTTCAACTGCCTGTTCTTCAGGAGTCGCACAAGCGGTTAAAATCAGCACTAGAGCAAGCGGGATAAGTAAAAATCGCCATTTACGTTTTGTCATCTGATGGCCTCCCTTCTTTTTCCCTGCCCTCTATTGTACCCTTCTCGAACAAAACAATCAATCAACTGAATTTTCACGCTGCCATTGTCCTAGCAACTGCAAAACGATGTGTTCGAACATAGCACTTCTTGTAATCAATCCACTCGTAAACACACCAATGGCACCTTCATTATGACGAATATTTTCTTTGTTTGTGTAGCTGTCCATTAAAGGGCCAAGTTCTCGCCCCTCTTTAATACCAGTAGCAATCTCACTAGGCAGCGGTAAACCTGCTCCCATCGCTGTATACTTGTGACCGTCTTTTGTAATTAGGGCACCCCAGTTGCAGAGATAGAGAGTGTCCCCTATCCATTTAACGCCACCTTCTAATCCTATGGCTAAATCAGAAGCGGTTTCTTGTAAAGCATGTGAAGCTCTATTTATAGCCCCTAAACGTGTCTCTTCATCGGAAATCGGCTGGGCAGCGACTCCTGACTTTGCATCAAAGGTTTTTAGTTCGAATTCAACACCTGCACGCATACTTGCCTGTTTTACAGCATTCACTTTAGCTGGGTTCATTGTTCCTATTGTACATTTCACTTGTATAGCCTCCCTATAAAAGAAAGTGCCCCGAAGGACACTTTAGACATTCTCTTTAATTGTTTTTAATGTAGATGCATCTGCCGATTTTACAAGCTTAACGAGAAGCTCTTTAGCTGCGGCGTAATCATCCGTGTGAATAATCGAAGCAGCTGTATGGATGTAGCGTGAGCAAATTCCGATTACTGCACTAGGCACACCTTCATTTGCCGTATGAACACGTCCGGCATCTGTGCCACCTTGTGAAATAAAGTACTGATAAGGAATCTTGTGAGTTTCGGCTGTATCCAGAATAAACTCTCTCATTCCGCGATGGGTAACCATTGAACGATCCAAAATACGCAACAATGTACCTTTTCCTAATTGACCAAATTCATTCTTGTCACCCGAAGCATCATTTGCAGGGCTAGCATCTAGTGCAAAGAACAGGTCAGGCTGAACCATAGTAGCTGAAGCTTGTGCGCCTCGTAAGCCAACCTCTTCCATGACATTGGCACCTGAGAATAATTGGTTTGGTAATGATTCGTCTTTTAGTTCTTTTAAAAGTTCAATCGCCAGACCGACTCCGTAGCGATTATCCCACGCCTTAGCCATAATTTTCTTAGGATTTGCCATCGGAGTGAAAGGACAAACAGGCACGATCTGGTCACCAGGACGGATACCCATTGCGCGAACATCCTCTTTATCGTCAGCTCCAACATCGATTAACATATTTTTAATATCCATTGGACGATTGCGAACTTCATCACTCAATAAATGTGGGGGGATTGAACCAATCACTCCCGGAATGGTTTTTTCACGCGTCACAATATCCACACGCTGGGCAAGCATGACTTGGTTCCACCAGCCGCCTAATGGTTGAAATCGAATCATTCCATTTTCAGTGATGCTTGAAACCATAAATCCAACTTCATCCATATGACCAGCCACTAAAATCTTCGGACTATTTTCCGGACCATTTTTAACCCCAAAAATGCCCCCTAGGTTGTCTTGAATAATTGAATCTGAATATTTTTCGAGTTCAGATCTAACAAATTTTCTAACTTGGTGTTCATTACCTGGTGTTCCCGGTAATTCAGTCAACGTTTTAAATAATGTAAGTGTTTCTTGATTCATGAATTAGTTCCCCCTTGAATTCACATTCTATCTTTTATTGTAGTGCAACTAGAGGCGGAATTCCATCTTTTCTTTCGTACGTCGAAATGAATTGCTAGCCGGCTATTGTTTCGTATTCTTTTAAAAAACGTTTATACTGATAAGTAGGTACTTTAGTTAAAGGAGGAACATCGATGAGATTACGTGATTATATGATGGGGCTGGGAACTGGAGTCGTTATTGGCGTTGTGGCTTCCCAAGCAGCAACTCGCTACATTCCAAGCGTGACAGCAGATCAAGTATTAGAGCAAGTGAAAGACGCATTTAAACAAGAAGGGCCGATTGACGGTTCGTGGGTGTACATGAAGACGGAACCTTTTCATATCGGGTTCATTGAAACGACTGTTTACAAAGGCGGCATCACCCGTATGAAAAATGGCGTGACGGAAAACTATGAGTTTGCGGCAGATGCACGCACAGGCTCTGTGCTAGAAATTAAACACATCTCTTAATATGGATTATAAGGAGAGGCGAATCGCTGAATTAGCGGTTCGTTTTTTTTGTTATTGGAGGTGGTTGAGCGGGCGTTCATCGGATGAAATCGTGATTTCTTGGACATAACGGATGGTTTCTTGGACATAAAGCACCGTTTATTCGACATAATCCAATTTTAATGAGACGAAGTCGTTTTATGGAAACTAATCCATCCCCCACCCACAAAAAAACCAGCAGCCTCTCTTGAACTTCCTCAAGAGAAACTACTGATTCACTACTGCTTCTAACTAGTTTAGACTGTTCGTTTTACAGAATCTACGATTTCTTTCCCATCTGGCGACCATTTCAGTAAACGATAAAACGAGTCATGATAGAAACTGACCCAGTAGCCATTTTCAAGAACTTCTTTCACAAGCTTCTCTTTCGTAAACACTGAAGTCATCGGATAATCATCATAGGCCAGAACCCATAAAGGACTTTGGTGGGCATGTGTTGGCATTAAGTCTGCGAAATGGATAATCGTTTCTTCGCCCTGCTCCATTTTGATAATACTGTGACCATCGCTATGTCCACCTGTATGAATCATTGTTATACCAGGAATGACTTCGTGTGACTCTGAGAATGTTTGCACTTGCTGCTGGATGGATTCCCAATTTTCTTTCCAGTATGTATTGCGTGAACGAACGTTTGGTGAACGCATCTCATTCCATTCCACATCAGATACATAGATAGTGGCATTCGGAAACGTCGAACTATAGCTTCCGTCCTCTTCAAGGTTTGTTAAGCCTGACGCGTGGTCGAAGTGCATGTGGGTCATGATAACAATTGTGATGTCAGCTGGAGTTAATCCCAGTTCTCGGAGTTGTTCTTTAACTAGAGATTCATCTGTAATCCCGTAATTGCGCTTCTTCTTTTCGTCAAACTTCCCTGCATTTAATCCCGACTCCAATAAAATCGTATGATCCTTCGTTTGAATCAATAATGGGTCGCAAGGCAATTCGATTTGATTTTGTTCGTTCACAGGATAGCGTTTTGACCATAGTGGTTTGGGAACCACACCGAACATGGCTCCCCCATCCATGTTAGTCGTTCCGCCTTTTAACCAAGTAAATTTAAATTCCCCAAATTGATACGTGTCCATTTCATCACCCCTAGTTAAATTTCGCTTCGACGCGATAAATCGGCTGCCCCTTCGCAGCAAATTTTTCTTCGTACTCTGTTCGTACGTTCGTTTCAGGCTCTTCGACATGTAGGTCAAGTGAAAGATCAACGAGCTGCATGCCAAAATCCGTCATACTCACAAGTGAAAATTCAAATAATCCCCGATTATCCGTTTTAAAATGAACTTCGCCGCCGTCTGGCATTAACTCTTTATAGAGTGTCAAAAAATTAGCATGCGTCAAGCGACGTTTTGCATGGCGTTTCTTTGGCCAAGGATCAGAGAAGTTCAAGTACACTTGGCTGATATCGCCCTTAGCAAAGTATTCCGTTAGGTCCTTGCCATTTACATTAAGTAAACGCAGGTTTGGCAGTGACTCTTGCTCTAATACTTTTTCTAATGCTACAACGATTACCGAATCATAAAGTTCGATTCCGATATAGTTGATGTGCGGATTTTGTTGGGCCATACCGATGACAAACTGGCCTTTTCCTGTCCCAACTTCTACATGAACTGAATTGTTGTTACTAAATTCTTCATGCCACTTTCCTTTACGAGATGTTGGATCAGCTATAACAACTTCTGGATGGGCTTGAATAAACTCTTCAGCCCATGGTTTATGACGTAAACGCATTTTTTTCACCTTTCTATTTCACGGGCATTGCCCAAGTTTGTGGCAGTAGCTTTACTTCCGCCCGTTCGCCAGGCTTTAACTCTCCACAATATTCACCATCTGCATGACCGATGGTTGTTTCAGCAAAGGAAAATTGAAACAAGGTGCCTGAAAAACTATGCACTGCTTTAATTTTAGTATGCCAGCCTATAAAGACCGTACCAAATAAAAGTAATAATTTCCACCTTGAAATATTGGCGACCACGGTCACTTCAAGCGTGTCATCTTCTGGATTCGACTTTGGGGAGATTTTCATTCCACCGCCAAAATACGGTTGATTGCAGACAACTACAAACCAGACATTCTGAAATCGATACGTTTGATGTTCGACTACTAGTTCCATTGCAGAAGGTCTATAGCTTAGCATTTCTTTTACGACCACACCGTAGTAAGCCAGTTTTCCAAGGCCAAAGCGATTTAATCTTCTTTTCCAAAGGGATCGATTTGTCTCAAAGACTACTTTTGCATCAAAGCCAAAACCTGTATTGTTCACAAAAATAGCTTGTTGGATTTTTGTAGCAATGTTCCCCATTCTCATTAGCTGTTTTTTTGTGGAATCACTTGCTAGTTGCTCGATTTCTTTAGCAGATTGCACAGCTGTGAAGGTTCGCGCAAAGTCGTTGCCACTTCCAGCTGAAAGCAAAGTGATCGAGACATGTGCGGCTCCTGCACACCCTTCAATTACTTCATGGACCGTCCCGTCTCCACCAATGACGATTAACAAGGTCTCTTTCTTTACAGCACAAATTTCTCGCGCAAGCGCAACGCCATGACGAGGAAACTCTGTAACATACACTTCGTGCTGTAAAGTGAGTTGCGGTCGAATGGTTTGCCATTTGGATTGCGCTCTGCCATTACCCGCTGCTGGATTGACGATGAATACAATTCGTTTCATTGTGTACCGTCCTGGCTAAGAGAAAAGGTTGTTAATTTTTCATAACTGGGTGATTTTCCTTTATGCACACGGTACAGGTGAAAAGCCTCTATTTTCCAACTTACTGCCAACTTCCCCGTGAATTTAATGGGTTCTAATGGCTTTGCTCGTTTCGCTAGAGTAATGTGCGGGATAAATGGCGTTTTACGATCTGCCTGAAAATCAGCAGTTACCGACCACACCTGTTCTTCAAGGTGAATAAGTTGTTGAGCAGGTGCTACGCGTGCATACACGACTCGTGGAGCTTTTCCTTCACCAAAACCTGCAATACTGTCCGTCGTCAATTGGAATGACGGAGATTTAATCAGTTGGAGTTGTTCAGTGAGACCCTGCAACTCCTCTTCCTCAAGATCACCAATGAAAGATAGTGTACAGTGAAGATCTTGTGCATGGGTTACTCGTCGATAATAATTGGAAAGTTCCAATGCCTGTTGGACGGATTGGAACTGCTCTCGTAGTTCTTCAGGAACTTCAATCCCAATAAAATAGTGAAATTTAGACATGCAATTGCTGTGGCAATTTTGCTTCGAAAGCTTGTTGCAGCTTACGAGTCCATTTCCCAGGTGTGCCATCCCCAATTGGTGTTTCATCGATGCGTGTAACAGGCATCACTTCAATCCCTGTCGAAGAAATAAAGAATTCATCCATGTCGAATGCTTGTTGCTTCGTAAATGCTTCCTCCACTACAGGCAGTCCAATTTCTTCACAGCAATCCAAAATCACTTGTCTTGTGATTCCATTTAAAATCAAATTGTTAACAGGGTGTGTATAGAGAGTTCCATTTTTTATGCCATATGCATTGGAAGATGAACCTTCCGTAATCACTTCTCCGCGGTGTTGAACAGCTTCGAAGCCACCTCTTTCAACTGCGTATTGCTTCGCCATTACATTGCCCAGTAAGTTCAGCGATTTGATATCACAACGCAACCAACGTACATCCTCAACAAGACAAACGGGTACTCCAGTTTGTAATTCTTGCATAGGGCGTGCAGATTCACGTGTATAACCTGTGATGACTGCTTCTACAGCAGGCGTCGGAAATGCATGATTACGAGGCGAGTAGCCGCGTGTCACTTGCAGGTAGACAATGCCAGTGCCTAATTCATTTACCTCAATCAATTGATGAATCAAATGATGCAACACATCTTTTGTGTAAGGAATTGCCATACCAATCTTGTCTGCGCTCGCATAGAGACGGTCGATGTGTTCTGTTGCAGTAAAAACATCTCCGTTGTAAACTTTTACTACTTCATAGATCCCATCACCGAATTGGTAGCCGCGGTCCTCGATGCTAATATGTACATCATCTCGTCCAACCAATTGATCATTCCAAAGTACTTTTTCCATCTTCTATTCCTTCTTTCCCGCAAGTTCAGCAATTGCGTCTGCATAAATTGCTGTTGCTCTTAATAGATTTTCTATGTTAACAAACTCATCTGCTTGGTGTGCCACATCTGCCTCACCAGGGAACAACATACCGAAAGCAACGCCATTCGTTAATACTCTCGCATACGTACCGCCACCAATGGCTAGCAATTCAGCCTTTTCGCCTGTTTGGCGTTCATATACGGAGGCTAGTGTTTTGATCAATTCATCCGTTTCCTCCACATAATGAGGTTTTGAGTTGGAGACAATATCCACTGTGATTTCTTTACACTTGAAATACCCTGAAATGCTTTCAATCAATGTATCAAATGATCCGGTCACCGAATACCGCATACTCACTTCAATCGAGAAACCTTCTTCTAAAGCGAACTGTAAGATCCCTGCGTTATAAGTCGTGTCACCGGACATAGCATCCGAGAACTGGCCAGCAAATGTTTTCCCTCTAGAATCACTCGCAAAAGCGTGAACGACGGTTTCCACAAACGCCTGTCCTTGGCCTTCTAACTGGATTTTTGTCAAAAATTCTGCCAGTTTGATAGCTGCATTGACACCATTGTCTGGCTCCATGGCATGCGCCGATTTTCCGTAAAGTAAAAGCGATGTTTTCCCATTGACCTCTTGAGCAGTTCCTTTTAACTGGTGACTGGCTAAAAACTGTTCAAAAGAATCTTTAATTTCTCGTAAAGGGAAATCAATCAATGCATTTGCTTCATCGGGTACCATATTTGTGCGCTGGCCTGACTGGAAGAAAATCAATTTACTTGGTTTGTTCCAAGCTTGTTGATTGAATTCGATACTGGCAATGCCTTTTTCCGCATTGATAATTGGGAAGTCTGCATCCGGCGCAAACCCAAGTGTGGGCATCTCTTCAGTTTCAAAGTAGCGCTCCACACAACGAAAACCACTTTCTTCATCCGTACCGATGATTAAACGAACACGTCGTTCAAGAGGAATACCTGCATCTTTGACTAGTTTCATAGCCATCCAAGCAGCCATCGTCGGCCCCTTGTCATCAATTGTACCGCGGCCAATCATTTTGTCTCCTACAATTCTTCCTTCAAACGGAGGGACGGACCAGCCATCGCCAGCTGGGACAACATCGACGTGACCTAAGATCCCAATGAGCTCGTCTCCCTGGCCCATTTCGATATGACCAGCTACTTGGTCAACATTTTTGGCTGTCATCCCTTCTTTTTCTCCGAGTGCTAATAAAAATTGAAGCGCTTCTGCGGGCTTTGGACCAAATGGATAAAGTTCTGAAGCAGCGGTTTCATCCAGTACACTTTCAATGGCAATTAGTTGCTGCAATTCACTGAAGAGTTCTTCTTTCCGTTCTACTGCAAGTTGAAACCAATTCATGAGGCGCCTCCTTCTATAGAATAATGTTTCTATTTTACACCGAAATGACGTTAAGGTTTTGTAAAATCAGCAAATTTTCTAGAAAATTGTTGCAAAAGCTATTATAATGAAATTGTCAGATAGTTTTAGAATAGAAAATAAAGGGGATGTCTACTGTAAACTAGTTAACCGTTTTACCAATCGTCCGCTAGTCGAGTCAAGGGATACGATAAGAAGGAGTGGTTACGAATGAAACCAACTACTGATCGGATGCTTAATCGAATTAAAGATATGTATATGTTCATCCGTGAGAACGGTACGGTAACAACACAAGATTTAGTCGATGAATTTGGCATCACTCCTCGCACGATTCAACGAGATTTGAACGTGCTAGCATTTAATGACCTGGTCATCAGCCCTGTTAGAGGGAAATGGACAACGACGAACAAACGCGTTAAAATCTCATCTTAGACAGCCCACAACTTAGACAAAAGAGAGGCCTCCTACTTACTGAGGGCCTCTCTTTTTATTTAGCACGCAAGTTTTCAAGTTCTTCGACCGTTAATTCTCGGTAGTCACCTTCAGCTAGCGTTTCATCTAGAAGCAACGTTCCCATCTGTAGCCTTTTCAAAAATACGACTTTCTTGTCCACAGCTTCAAACATGCGCTTTACTTGGTGAAACTTGCCTTCTGTTATGATGAGTTCAATTTTGGACATTGGCGCACTTTCAAGAATAATCAGTTCACCCGGTTTGGTAATGTAGCCCTCCCCGATTTCGACTCCTTCTGAAAATGCTTTTACATCTTCATCCGTAACGACTCCATCAATGTGTGCAAAATATTTTTTGGGTACTTTTTTCTTCGGTGACAGCAATTGGTGCGTCAAGTCCCCGTCATTTGTTAGCAATAATAACCCTACCGTGTCCTTGTCGAGACGACCGACCGGATGTAAATCATAGTGTCGAACGTCATCTGCCAACAAATCCATTACTGTCTGATCTTTATGGTCTTCGGTTGCAGAAATGACGCCAGGTGGTTTGTTCAACATCAAATAGATAGTCGGTTTATAGACTATTTTTTCGTCGTATACGCGTACATCTGCAGTTTCTGGATTAATAGAATACCCACTATCTTTAACAAAGGTACCATCCACTGTTACGGCTTTTGCTTTAATCAATTGTTTAACCTCTTTACGCGTCCCAAGACCCATATTGGCTAAAAACTTATCAATCCTCATGAAGAAATCCCCAACTTTCGTGTAATACGCGTTAAACGTGCTCCAAATAACTTTTGCGCTAGACCTAATTTTAACGAGACAAATCCGTAGAATATCGCACCGACTCCAGCCGATAGAGCAATAATGACTAGTGCTTGTAATTTAGAATCCGGATTTAATACGAGCTCTAATGCCTCTTTAGTGAAGAATGCCAATACTAACATTACTAAAGTTAGGCCTGTAATCAGCAGTATGCGTCTAAACAGCATCTTCGTCTCATAGGCAAGGAAGTACCGAATAACTAGGAAGTTCAACACAATAGCCGTTATATAGCCGACAGAAGTTGCCAAAATAGCACCATTTGTTTCAAACAAGCGGATAAATGGCACATTCAATACCATTTTGACCAAGATCCCGACCATTAGATTTAAAATGATTAACTTTTGTTGATCAATCCCCTGAAGAATGGCTGTAGTGACTGGGTACAAGGCAAACAGAATGGCAACTGGCGCATAAGCTGCTAGGACGCCGGCACCTGTATCACTGGCCTCATAAAACACCGTATAAAATTCATATGCAAGAACCGAGATACCAAGAGCTGCAGGTAACGTTAAGAATAGCAGCACTTGGAATGTCTGGTTAAGTGACCTTGTCAATCCTGTGACGTCTTGCTTTGCATAGTAAGTTGTAATAAGTGGAATCAATGTCATGGAAAAACCCATCGCTAGCATGACCGGAATCATTACAAGCTTGTGAGCCGAGAAGTTAAGCATCCCTAATAATGTTTGTGACTCACTTTGGTTGTACCCTATGGTGGCCATTGCATTATTAAATGTAATCATATCAATAAATTGAAAGAGTGGGTTAATGACTCCCACTAGCGCAAAAGGCACCGTGTAAATGAGCATCTCTTTGTAAATCGATTTTAAGGAGTGCTCTGAAGTGATAGTTCCTGTTTGATGCATTTCGGCATCAAATTCTGGTTTTAACTTCTTCCAATACCAAGCAAGGACACCCATACTGGCAATTGCTCCAATAAAGGCGGCAAAAACAGCGAAGGATACAGCCGTTTTCTCGGTACCCCCTATCAGTTTCACCACAACAAATGCACCGACAAGTAATACTGCGATACGAACAATTTGCTCAATTAATTGAGAAATTGCTGTAGGCGTCATATGTTGATACCCTTGGAAAAACCCTCGTACTAAACTCATGGCAGGAACAATCAGTACAGCAAAACTGACATATTTAATGACGGTAGCAACATCGTCTACAGTGAACGGTACTGGAACTGTAGGATCTGCATTTTCTTTCAGTACCACGTGAGCAAGAGGCTCTGCTAAAAAGAATAAAATTAAGAATCCAACAAAACCTGTAACTACCATGATCAAGCCACTGGATTTCACAAGTTTCCTACCAGTTGCATAGTCTCCCATGGCATTATATTTTGAAACGAACTTACTGACTGCAACGGGAACTCCAGAGACTGCAATCGCAAGCATAATCGTGTATGGAACATAGGCATATTGATAAAGAACGACATACTCTTCACCAATTAGTTGATAGAACGGTATAACATATAAGACACCAAGTATTCTCGAAAGTACGAGTCCCAGTGTTAAAATCATTGTGCCTTTCAGCAAATTTCCAGCCATCATCATCTTCCCATCTACAAAATGTCTAGCTTTCAGTTTACATCTCCTCACACAAAACCTCAATGCTGTATACTAAAAGAAAAAAGGATTGTGAACTAGAAATGATAGATGTAATTGTAATCGGTGGTGGACCTTCAGGCCTTATGGCAGCCTGTGCCGCTGGTGCTGAAGGTAAAAAAGTCATGTTAATTGAAAAAGGTTCAAAGCTTGGCAAAAAATTAGCGATTTCTGGAGGCGGTCGATGTAATGTCACCAATCGCTTACCACAAGAAGAAATCGTCAAACACATTCCAGGCAACGGTCGCTTTTTGTATAGCCCCTTCTCGGTGTTCAATAATGAGGACATCATTTCCTTTTTTGAAGCACTGAATGTCCCTCTAAAAGAAGAAGACCACGGCAGAATGTTCCCAGTTTCGAATAAAGCCATGGATGTCGTCAATGCCCTAATCAATGAAATGAAGCGCTGGCATGTAGACGTTCGCTTGCAAACGAAAGTTGCCAAGCTTTTAATGGATGACGAAAAAATACTTGGCGTACGACTTGAGGATGGCACAGAAATTAGATCGAATGCTGTCATCGTGGCAGTTGGTGGGAAAGCCGTTCCTCAAACGGGGTCAACAGGTGATGGTTACCCTTGGGCGGAAAAAGCTGGTCACACCGTGACGGAGCTCTTCCCTACAGAAGTCCCTGTGCTTTCGTCTGAGCCGTTCATTCGCTCAAAAGAACTGCAGGGTCTGGCTCTGCGAGATGTGGCGGTATCCGTTCACAATGCAAAAGGAAAGACCCTCGTAACGCATCAAATGGACATGCTGTTTACTCATTTTGGTGTAAGTGGACCGGCATTGCTTCGCTGCAGTCAATTTGTTGTGAAAGAACGTAAGAAAAATGGCGGTAAGCCTGTGGAAATTCGAATCGACTCTCTCCCCCACTCTAATGGCGAAGAGACTTTCCAACACGTGTATAGCATTTTAAAAGAAGAACCCAAAAAAGCAGTAAAAAATTCATTAAAAGGTCTTACACCTGAACGTTGGTTGTTGTTCTTATTAAAACGTGCTGACATTCAAGAGGATCTTCGAGGCGAAGAACTGTCGGCTGAAAAAGTACGAGCGTTTGCCACTCTGTTAAAATCTTTTACGATGCAAGTCGACGGTACACAGCCGCTTGAAAAGGCCTATGTAACAGGTGGAGGTGTGTCCATTAAAGAAATCGAGCCCAAAACAATGGCTTCTAAGAAAAAGCACGGTCTCTATTTTTGCGGGGAAGTCCTCGACATTCACGGCTATACCGGTGGCTATAATATTACGGCTGCTCTAGTTACCGGGCGTGTGGCGGGAATGAGTGCGGCGAAATTAGATGCGGAGAACGCTGCTCCAGAAATTTTGTAAGTTATTCCCTTTTAGGTACCTGTGCACCAAACTACTCAGTTTATTCACTACAATTCCATAAATATAAAGGAGCAACCTCGGTATATCAAGGTTGCTCCTTTTTTATGCAAATTGTTGTTAATTGTGCGGTGCACAGGTACCTAGAAACAGGTACCTAGAAAGAAAAATCAGCCAACGACGATGTTGACCATTTTTCCAGGAATCGCGATGACTTTGCGAATTTCTTTACCTTCTGTCCATTCCTTCACCACTTCATTAGACAAAGCAAGTTGCTCCATCTCTTCACGAGAAGAATCTTTTGAGACAACTACCTTCGCTCGAAGCTTGCCGTTAACTTGAACAGGAATTTCAATTTCATTGTCCACAAGCTTGCTCTCGTCGTATGATGGCCACTCTGCATACGTGATAGATTCTGAATGACCTAACTGCTGCCATAGCTCTTCCGCCACGTGAGGTGCGATTGGAGATAACATCTTGATAAAACCTTCTGCATAATGAACAGGAACAACGTCTGCTTTGTAACATTCATTAATGAACACCATTAATTGTGAAATAGCTGTATTGAAGCGAATTCCTTCGTAGTCCTCAGTCACTTTTTTCACAGTTTGGTGGTAGACCTTTTCAAGTGTTGTATCTGATGACTCTTGAATTTTCGCTGCAATCTTCCCTTCGTCTGTCACCATTAAACGCCAAATACGATCTAAGAAGCGGCGTGAACCATCTAGTCCGTTTGTAGACCACGTCACTGCTGCTTCTAGAGGCCCCATAAACATCTCGTACATACGAAGCGTGTCTGCTCCATGAGACAACACGATATCGTCTGGGTTAACAACGTTGCCTTTCGACTTCGACATTTTTTCATTGCCTTCGCCTAAAATCATTCCTTGGTTAAACAATTTTTGGAATGGCTCTTTCGTGTGAACGACACCGATATCAAACAACACTTTGTGCCAGAAACGAGCGTACAATAAGTGAAGCACTGCATGTTCTACGCCACCAATATAAATATCTACTGGTAACCAACGCTTCAATAATTCAGGGTCAGCAATGGCATCGTGATTATCTGGATCAATATAGCGGATGTAATACCAACAGCTACCTGCCCATTGTGGCATTGTGTTTGTTTCACGACGGCCTTTCAAGCCAGTCTCAGGATGCACAACATTGACCCACTCTTCGATGTTCGCTAGAGGTGACTCCCCTGTACCACTTGGTTTGATGTCCTTCGTCTTTGGAAGTTCAAGCGGAAGGTCGCTCTCCGGAACTGTTGTCATTGTGCCATCTTCCCAACGGATGATTGGAATCGGCTCGCCCCAATAGCGTTGACGGCTGAACAACCAGTCACGTAGGCGATAAGTGATTTTCTTCTCGCCGACACCTTTGTCAGCTAACCAATCAACCATTTTTGCAATAGCTTCTTCTTTTCCTAAACCGTCTAAGAAATCCGAATTGACGTGCTCGCCGTCACCTACGTACGCTTCTTTTGTAACATCTCCGCCCGCAACGACTTCTTTAATCGGGAGGTTGAATTCAGTAGCGAATTCGTAATCCCGCTCATCATGCGCAGGTACCGCCATTATTGCCCCTGTACCATAAGTAGCCAATACATAATCAGCAATCCAGATTGGCATTTTTTCACCGGACACAGGATTGACTGCATAAGCCCCTGTAAAAACGCCCGTCTTTTCTTTTGCAAGATCTGTACGTTCTAAATCACTCTTTAGCTTCACTTTGTCTAAATACGCCTCTACAGCTTCTTTATGCTCTGTTGCTGTGATTTCAGACACAAGGGCATGCTCAGGAGCTAACACTGCATAAGTTGCACCAAATAGCGTATCTGGTCGTGTCGTGAATGCACGGAAGCTCTTCTCTGTACCATCAATCGCAAACGTGATTTCAGCCCCTTCAGATTTCCCAATCCAGTTACGCTGCATATCTTTGATGCTTTCTGGCCAATCAAGTTCTTCTAAATCATCAAGTAAGCGCTCTGCATATTCCGTGATACGTAGTACCCATTGACGCATTGGACGTCGCTCAACCGGATGACCTCCACGCTCTGAAACACCATCTACGATTTCTTCGTTAGCCAGAACCGTTCCTAGAGCTGGACACCAGTTAACAGCGACTTCATCGACATAAGCAAGGCCTTTATTGTAAAGCTGGATAAAGATCCACTGTGTCCATTTATAGTAGGTAGGGTCCGTCGTATTCACTTCACGGTCCCAATCATACGAGAATCCTAGATCTTTCATCTGACGCTTGAATGTTTCGACATTATGAGCTGTGAATTCGGCTGGATCATTTCCTGTGTCAAGAGCGTACTGTTCTGCCGGAAGACCAAAAGCATCCCAACCCATAGGGTGAAGAACATTGTAGCCTTGCATGCGCTTCATTCGGCTTAAAATATCCGTTGCAGTATAGCCTTCTGGGTGACCTACGTGAAGTCCAGCACCTGATGGGTAAGGGAACATATCAAGTGCGTAGAATTTTTGTTTGGAATTGTCGTTCTCTGTGCGGAATGTTTTATGCTCATCCCAATACTGTTGCCACTTTTTTTCGATTTGCTGATGTTGAAAACTCATCTGTTTTCCTCCTTGTTGGTGGCGCATTTTGGACAATAAAAAAAACTCGTCCCTTAAACAAGGGACGAGAGAATAGTTGTCTCACGCGGTACCACCCAAATTAGCAGTAAACTGCTCAACTTGATTCCTTAACGCGGAATACGAAACAGACTACTAAAGTTCGCCTGTTTGACTCAAAGGTGAGTTCAGAATACCTTTTCACTGGTTTGCACCGACCACCAGCTCTCTAAAGAAAAGCGCTTTTCCTACTAATCCTTCTCACAGTCCTGTTATTGATTGTAATTGTACCGGAACTGAGACTGCAGTTCAAGTGCTTTCCAAAGTTTACTGAACTGTGTAGCCACCATCTAAGACGACGGCCTGGCCCGTCATCCCTTTAGCTTGTTCGCTTGAGATGAACATGGCAAGATCTGCAATTTCTTTCACGTCAAGAAGACGTTTTTGTGGAACAAGTGGATAAATGACTTCTTCTAACACATTTTCAAGAGGGACATTACGTGTCGTAGCCAAATCTTGCATTTGATTACGAACAAGTGGTGTATCGACATAACCAGGGCAAATTGCATTCACAGTAATTCCATCGGCTGCTGTCTCTAAAGCAGCTACTTTCGTAAGACCGATGACACCATGTTTAGCTGAGTTGTAGGCTGCTTTACCTGCAAAGCCGACAAGCCCATTGATTGAAGCCATGTTGATGATACGTCCAAAACCTTGTTTACGCATATGCGGAAGCACGTGTTTTGTTGCAACAAATGGTGCTGTTAACATGATTTTAATCAACAGTTCGAATCGTTCTGTCGGGAAATCTTCAATCATGGAAACGTGTTGCATACCGGCATTGTTAATCAAAATATCGATTCGTCCGAATGTAGCGACCGTTTGATCGATTGACGCCTTCAACTCTTCTTCATTTGTTACGTCACATTTAATCCCAAGACTATCTCCACCAAGAGTAGACGCAGATTCTTTCACTTTGTCTTCATTGATATCTGTCAAAACGACTTTTGCGCCATTTTTGAAGAACTCTTCTGCAATTTCAAATCCGATTCCTTGTGCTGCTCCTGTAATTAAAACTACTTTATCTTTTACCATTGTTGTCCCTCCCGTTGAATAGAAAAAGCCGCACTAGGCGGCTTTTAATTAGATTCCAAATCCTAATGAGAATAGAGCAATTGCAATAATAACACCGATAACTGGGATAGCTACAGTAACAGCAGCCATTGGCCAGTAAGCTGCACTATGCTTCTCACCACAAATTGATTGGATTGTCGTTACAACATATCCGTTGTGAGGAAGTGAATCAAGTGCACCAGATGAAATCGCTACAACACGGTGAAGTGCTTCTGCATTTACACCCGCATCTAAGTAACCAGGTGCAATAAGTGGAAGTGCAATTTGCTGACCACCTGAAGCGGAACCTGTCATACCCGCGATGACGGATACAGCGACCGCTGCTCCGATTAAAGGAGATCCCGGGATGCTTGTCATAGCTTCAACTGCAACTGTAAATGCAGAAGTTGCTTTTGCAACACCACCAAAACCAACAACTGCTGCCGTGTTACCGATAGCAATGATAGCACCAAGTGTTCCTTGAGAAACAGCTTCCCACGGGCTCTTGAAGTACTTCCAGCTGATAATGAATGTCGTCACAATACCAGACAGTAACGCAATAATTAATGCTGATTGTTGTAAGCTATCATGGAAAATGTAAGCAATGATCAGTACCACAAGTAATGGTACGAATGATAAGAATGGATTTGGTAATGGACGCGTTGTATCAAATACTGGATCATTTTCACGACCAGCAAATACTTCCCCATTTTTCACAGCTTTTGTGATTAATTTCTTTAACCACATATAACCTGCAATTGCCATGAAAATAGCAACAATGATACTGACTTCCCAACCTGCATAAGCAGTAGTTCCTAAGAAAGGAATTGGAATCCAGTTTTGAATCTCAGGAGAACCTGCAGATGTCATCGTGAATGTTACAGAACCTAAACCTAAAGTTGCCGGAATGAAACGGCGTGGTAAGTTAGCTTGCTTGAATAATGAGATAGCCATTGGGTACACAGCGAATGCTACTACGAATAGAGATACGCCACCGTAAGTCAAAATCGCACAGGCAATAACAATAGCTAAAACTGCGTATTTAAGACCAAGGCGATCCGTTACAAATTTAGCAACTGAATCTGCTGCACCGCTATCTTCCATTACTTTACCGAAGATGGCACCAAGTAGGAACATTAAGTACCAAGACATGATGAATCCAGTGAATCCAGTCATGTAGTTTGTAACAAAGTTTGGAGCGCCTTCTGCAGCAAGCTGCGGGAAAAGCGGCATGCCCGATAACACGGCAACAAATAATGCAGAGATTGGTCCAACGATGATGATGTTAACACCCTTCATCGTCAAATAAATTAATAAGAATAGTCCGCCAAGCAGACCAATCATACTGAAAATGTTTTCCATTAGTTTACCCCCATTTGGTCATGGGGTCGTATTAGAACGAGACGCCTTCTTTCACGTTGTCCACATTCAAGACTGCTTCTGTTGCTTCTACGACGCCCTGAATTGTGTGTCCTTCAAATACTTCTTTCAGGACAAGTCCCTGCTCTGTCACTTCAATGACGGCACGGTCGGTAATAATCATGTTTACGACACCTTTACCTGTCAGTGGAAGTGTACATTCTTTTTTAATCTTAGGAGATCCGTCCTTTGCCACGTGATCCATGATGACAATAATCTTTTTGGCGCCGTGGACTAGGTCCATTGCTCCCCCCATTCCTTTAATCATCTTTCCAGGAATCATCCAGTTAGCTAGATCGCCAGATTCAGATACTTCCATGCCACCTAGGATTGCTACATCAATATGGCCGCCACGGATCATGGCAAAAGACTCTGCGCTAGTAAAGAATGCAGAACCTGGAATAGTCGTGACAGTTTCTTTCCCCGCGTTGATCAAGTCAGGATCAACTTGGTCTTTCGTCGGGTAAGGTCCTATTCCTAGGAGACCGTTTTCCGATTGTAAAACGACAGTTTTGTTTGGTGAAATAAAGTTAGCTACAAGTGTTGGGATCCCTATTCCTAAATTCACATAGTTCCCGTCTTCAATTTCCATTTCTGCACGCTTTGCGATAAATTCACGCGTTGATAAAGTCATGAAATTCCCTCCTCTAATTAGTCTCTCGTTGTTAAACGTTCAATACGTTTTTCTTGTGTCGACTGGAACAAGCCTTGGACGTAAACGCTAGGTGTATGAATCATGGCAGGATCTAGTGTCCCTGTCTCCACAATTTCTTCTACCTCTGCGATTGTCACCTTGCCTGCTGCTGCCATCATCGGATTGAAGTTTTGAGCTGTTTTATTATAGATGAGATTTCCAAACTTATCTGCTGTCTCAGCGCGCACTAATGCGAAATCAGCTACAAGTGCTTCTTCAAGAACATATTCCTTGCCGTCGAACTCACGTACCTCTTTGCCTTCTGCGACAACTGTACCGACGCCTGCAGGAGTAAAGAATGCAGGAATCCCTGCGCCACCAGCACGGCATTTTTCTGCAAGTGTGCCTTGAGGCGTCAATTCGACTTCAATTTCACCTGACAGAACTTGACGTTCAAATTCTTTGTTTTCTCCAACATATGAACCGATCATCTTTTTAATCTGCTTATTTTTCAATAAAAGACCAAGACCCCAGTCATCTACACCACAGTTGTTTGAAATAACGGTTAAATCTTTGACACCTTTGTTTACCAGAGCGATGATCAGTTGCTCTGGTATTCCAACAAGACCAAAGCCGCCCACCATAAGTGTTGCTCCGTCTTGAATTTGGCTTACTGCTTCTTCTGCAGAAGAATAAATAGGCTTCATAGGAAACTTCCTCCTCGAGTTTTGTATAAAAAAGCGCTTTCATAAGTATTAAAACAGATGAATCCCAACATCGCAATAGACTGTGACAAAACTGTGACAATCTCGATCTCAAAACATGTCCAGGATATCGGACACTTTACATGAATATAGTATTTGTAAGCTATTTTCATGCATTTTATAAAATCCGAAAAATAGGACACAATGTCCTCATTTTCGGATAATAGGTCATAAGTTATATTTTTTTAATTTTTCATACAATGTCGAGCGACTAATCCCTAACACCGCTGCCGCTTCAGTTTTATCAGGATAAGTAGCAAGTGTATTCTCTAAAACTTGGAGTTCTGTTTTAGCTAATATATCTTCTAACTTACCTGTTTGTGTAGTAACGGTTTTGGAAGTATGAAAAATATGAATGGGAATGGAAGCGGTCGACAAACGAACTCCCTCTGTCATATAGACCATAGCTCGTAACGTGTTATAGAGCTCACGCACATTGCCTGGCCAGCCATATTGAACAAGCGAACGAAGCGTTTTGGGATCGAGCTTCAATCCTCTTCTCCCCTCATTTTGTTCGATAATCTTTAAAAAATGACGAGTCAGTAACGAGAAATCTTCCATTCGTTCTCGCAATGGCGGAATAGTTAAATATACAGATTGAATTCGATAGTACAAGTCTTCTCGGAAATGTCCTGTCCTCACAAGTTCGGTGAGATTACGATTGGATGTAAATAAGAAACGGACATCCTTGTTCTCTTCAGAAGCATTCTGTTCACTTTCGGTAATCATCCGCAGCAACCTTGCTTGGAGTGGGATGGAGAGCGCATGGACTTCTTCTAAGAAAAGCGTACCTCCTGCTGCCTGCTGCATCTTACTTTTGTCGCCTTCAAACAACTCTTTTTCTGCTAATTCACTAGGAATGACTGCACAGTTCAGTTTAATGAATGGACCGTCTGACCGGTCTGAAAGACGATGAATACTCTCTGCAAACATCTCTTTGCCAGTTCCAGTTTCTCCTTCGATGACAACGGGAAGCTTGGTGGGAGCAATCATCCGGACAGTTTCTTTTACTCTTCGAATCGCCGCTGATTCTCCAATGATGTCTTCTAAGTTTGCTAAGTGATAAGTAGATGAACTAAACTGCTGATCGATTCGTTCCATCGTCGTCTTCACATGAGCACTTAGGCGTTTCCAGTCCGTCATATCTCGGAAGACGACACTTCCGAACGCACCAACGATTTCGCCTCCTACTACAAGTGGCACTCGGTTGGCCAACATATACGTACCTTTTATATAATGAGGAGCCGCAATATCTGCCTCCCCTTTTTCCATCACTTTATGCATTTCTGTGTTTTCGATAACATCGGTTACATGTTGCCCGATGGCATCCTGTCTTTTCACTTCTAGGAAATGGCAGTACTCTTCATTGATATAGAGTATATTGGACTCACGATCCACAACGACAAACCATTGAAAGGCATTTTCAAGTATTTGATCGAGAACTTCTGTTGATAAATGACGACTCCAATCTTTCATGACGCCGCCTCCTTCCCCTTACCTGTCTCTTTTTCATTCTAGTGCTTTTTCGGATTTCCAACAAGATGATACACTAGTTAGGAAAGGACGTGCCTCATGCTACAAAATGCCTTACACCAATCCAAAAGTTATTTAAAAGAAATTATTCAGCCTGGAGATGTTGTGGTCGATGCGACTGCGGGCAACGGCCACGATACTCTTTTTCTGGCGAAGCTAGTTTCAGAATCCGGAAGAGTCTTTGCTTTTGATATACAAACTGAAGCTATCCAGGCAACACAGGCTCGACTCCAACAAGCAGGCATTACGAATGCTGAACTGGTTCTAGCAGGTCATGAGCGCATGGCTGAATTTGTACCACAGAATGTCCGAGCTGTCGTATTCAATCTAGGCTATCTCCCTGGTGCAGACCATTCTGTGACGACTGAGAGCACGAAGACCATTCAAGCAATAGAAGCTGCGTTAGAACTGTTACTGCCAGAGGGTAGGATCGTAGTGGTGATTTATCATGGCCACGAGAGTGGAAAAATAGAACGTGCTCAGCTACTTGAGTTTGTTTCAGGTCTTTCTCAGGACCGATTTCAGGTGCTGCATAGCGCATTTTTGAATCAGCAAAACTCTCCACCCGAACTTGTAGTGATTGAGAAGAAAAAAAGTAGCTCTTAAGTAAAAAGTGGCCAGAAGTTGCTCAATTCAAGCAAATTCTAGCCACTGTTTTTTATTTTCGATTTATTTTTCTTTTGCAGCTGCTTCCTCTACCGCGCGTGCCACGACCATATGAAGTGCTGGATCAAGCGGTGTCGGGATCAATTCCCCACGACGAGTGTGACTCACAATGGCCTCAGCTGCTGCAATTAACATCGGATACGTAATTTGCTTAGCTTCCGCATCAAGAGCTCCGCGGAAAATACCCGGGAAACCTACAACATTGTTCACTGAACGACCATCAGCAGCAAATGCAGCACCCGCTTTAATCGCTTCTGATGGTTGAATCTCTGGATTCGGATTCGAAAGCGCCAGAATGATTTGCCCTGTTCGGACCATTTCCGGTTTAATCAAGCCTTCAACACCTGTTGTTGCAATGACAATATCACAGTCTGACATCAATGCCTCCAAGGAATCTTTCGATTTCCCACCGTATTTATGCAAACGCTCGATAGCTTCAGGTTGGCGATCAATACCGTAAACCTCTTTGACACCATAAGCAAGTAGCATACGAACTATAGCTAGACCTGCAGCGCCAAGACCAATTTGACCAACAACTGCTTGCGTCGGGTCTACACCAGTTGCTCTACATGCATTCAACACAGCGGCTAGCGTCACAACAGCAGTCCCATGTTGATCATCGTGCATGACAGGTATCGGAAGTTCCGCTTTCAAGCGTTCTTCAATTTCAAAACAATGTGGAGAGCCAATGTCTTCTAATAAAATGGCCCCAAAACCTTGATGAATATGCTTGACCGTCTCTACGACCTCATCCGGATTACTTGTATCTAGTAATATTGGAATTCCACTTAAGCCAACAAATTGATCTAATAATACCGACTTTCCTTCCATTACAGGCATCCCCGCTACAGAACCGATATTTCCTAGACCCAAGATGGCTGTACCATCCGTGACGATGGCCACCGATTTGCCGATTGATGTAAAATATTTGGCTTGCTCAGGATGTCTCTCAATTTCTAAACAAACGCTTGCCACTCCTGGTGTATAGACGCGTTGCAAATCCCCTAGTGAACGCACATCGATTGTGCTCTTCATTGCGATTTTACCGCCTTCATGCGCTTTTAACACATCATCAGTTACGGCATGGATTTCTACGCCATTTCCAATCAATTCAATGTTTTGAATGACCGTCTGTAAATGAGCTTCATCTTTGCAGGTGACTGAAATATCACGAACTGTCGTTAAAGGACCACTTTTAATTAATTTGATATCCCCAATGTCCCCTTCAGCGGCTCCAATGGCAGAGGTCACAAGACCAAGATTCCCTACTTTTGATGGACTTTCTACTATAATATTGCGAATGAGATGCTGCATAATCCCTCTCCTTATTCCTTGAATTTTATGAGTATATCACAGAAAAGGTCAGACGTCATAGGACATAGCCGAGTCGAGACACCGTTAAATGTATAAAATCGATGGCACTCTTAGCTACGATTTCTCGGTCTGTATGTTGATGGATGTCATGGCGAACATTTGGCCATTCTGAGTAATTAATTGTGGTTAACTTCTGTTGGGCCATCCAGTTTCGGACAGCAGGAAGGGCGATAACAGCATCATCACTTGCCACTTGCAACCATAGTGGAATGGTCCATTGTTTCGAAGTCTGTAAGACAGTTTTCATTCGTTCTTGTAAGGCTTCATACCACTCTGTCGTAACCGTTGTATGAATTAGAGGGTCTTCTTCGTATTCTTTTTGTAATGCGGGATCATCTGTATACAACTCGGCGTTCAAAGGAAATTCTAATCGTTGATTGATAGTCAATTTAGCAATTCGATTCGACCATTTTGAAGGCGTTGCTTGCAATTCTAACCAAGGGCTTGTCGCTAACACGGCTGCTATATTTTCTCGCGGCTTGCGCATATAATGCAAAATCGTCGTTGCCCCGAACCCATGACCAAAAAGAACAATTGGCACGTGAAATTGACTCGCATATTCTATAGCTCTTTCTAAATACAGTTCATATTCATTGATTGACTCGTTATGAAGACCTTTCTTACTAGCCGCTTCTCCGTGACTAGGTAGATCTCCCATAACCACATGTAAATCATTTTCTCGGAAGTATTCAATGACCCATGCATAGCGCCTGTGATGTTCAAATACACTATGGACAATCACCACGACTGCTTTCGGCTGATTTTCGGCTTCCCACATCCACATGGCTACCGTCCCCTTTCTTGTTCTGCTACACTTACTCTATAGTATAGCAAGGGTATAGAAAGGAAGTCTGTTATGATCTATCCATTTGGTGAAAAAACTCCGAAAATCCATCCGTCCGTCTTTATTGCAGATTATGTAACCATCACGGGTGACGTAGAAATTGGAAAAGATTCCTCCATTTTCTTTAATACCATCATCCGCGGAGATGTAAATGCTACAAGAATTGGCAACAAAGTGAACATCCAAGATCTTTGTTGTCTCCATCAGAGCCCACAATTCCCTCTCGTTATCGAAGATGAAGTGACAGTTGGTCATCAAGTCACATTGCACAGTTGCACGGTTCGAAAAGGAGCATTAATTGGCATGGGCTCTATTATTTTAGATGGTGCAGAAATTGGCGAAGGCGCCTTTATTGGAGCCGGCAGTCTGGTTCCTCAAGGAAAAGTAATTCCCCCAGGAATGATGGCCTATGGTCGCCCGGCGAAAGTTGTGCGGGCAGTGAATGAGGAAGACAAGAAAGATATGGAACGAATCGTGCGTGAATATCATGAAAAAGGACAATACTACAAAGGGTTGCAGGGGAAGAGCTAGTAAGATCTTGAGGACTTGAGGGCTGATTGCGATCAGCCCTTTTTTTAGTGATTTTTTCGGGGGAGAATTTAGTTGCGCGGGCATTGAATCTGTTTGCGCGGGCACTGAACCAAGTTACTCGGGCATTAAATCTGTTTCCGCGGGCATTGGACCGACTCCGCGGGCATTGAATCAAGTTTCTCGGGCACTGAATCTGTTTCCGCGGGCATTGGACCGACTCCGCGGGCACTGAACCAAGTTACTCGGGCACTGAACCAAGTTTCTCGGGCATTAAATCTGTTTCCGCGGGCATTGGACCGACTCCGCGGGCATTGAATCAAGTTTCTCGGGCACTGAATCTGTTTCCGCGGGCATTGCAACTCTATTTGCAGACTTCATGGAACTGGTGTGCTGGCTGGAGCGATTTCAAATCTTACAAAAAGAATTTAGACAACACAAAAAGACTCCCGAGAAAAATCTCGAGAGTCCTTTTTGATTTCTTATAGGCCAGCTTTCGCTTGAAGCTCAGCTGCTTTGTCTGTCTTTTCCCATGGCACATCAATATCTGTACGACCAAAGTGACCGTAAGCAGCAGTTTGCTTGTAAATCGGACGACGTAGGTCGAGCATTTTAATGATTCCCGCTGGGCGTAGGTCAAACAATTCACGGATCCATGTAACGATATCCGCTTCTAGAGCTTTTCCTGTTCCAAATGTATCAACAGCAATCGATACAGGTTGAGCAACACCAATAGCGTAAGCAAGTTGTACTTCCACTTTATCAGCAAGTCCAGCTGCTACGATGTTCTTGGCAACATAACGAGCTGCATAAGCTGCAGAGCGGTCAACTTTAGTCGCATCTTTACCAGAGAAGGCTCCACCACCGTGACGAGCATACCCACCGTATGTGTCAACAATGATTTTGCGACCTGTAAGACCTGCATCCCCTTGTGGTCCACCAATTACAAAGCGACCAGTTGGGTTGATGAAGTATTTAGTGCTCTCATCAATCCACGAAGCAGGAACTACTGCGTTGATGACGTGTTCTTTCAAATCAGACTGAATTTGCTCTAGAGTAATTTCAGGAGCGTGTTGTGTAGAAATTACGATTGTATCGACACGCACTGGCTTGCCGTTTTCATCGTATTCAACAGTCACTTGTGTTTTACCGTCTGGACGTAAGTACTCAAGTGTTTCGTTTTTACGTACTTCCGATAAGCGACGTGATAATTTGTGCGCCAAGCTGATTGGAAGCGGCATTAATTCTTCTGTTTCATTACAAGCAAATCCAAACATTAGACCCTGGTCCCCTGCACCGATTGCTTCGATGTCAGCGTCTGTCATAGAACCTTCACGAGCTTCAAGTGCTTGGTCAACACCTTGAGCGATGTCAGCAGATTGCTCATCAATTGCAGTTAATACAGCAGATGTATCTGCATCAAATCCAAATTTTGCACGTGTGTAGCCGATTTCTCGAACAGTTTCACGTACCGTTTTTTGGATGTCTACATAAGCAGAGGTAGTAATTTCTCCAGCAACTAGAACTAGTCCAGTTGTGACAGTAGTTTCGCACGCAACACGTGCATTCGGGTCTTCAGCTAAGATTGCGTCAAGGATCGCATCTGAGATTTGGTCACAAATCTTATCCGGATGGCCTTCTGTTACTGATTCCGAAGTGAATAATCGACGTTGAGTCATGATATATTTCCTCCTTCTTGATCCTGCGGGATTGCTCCCGTGAATTGAACCGGTACTCATTCCCCATGGCAAGCCTAATGTACTTGAAGCTGTTTTGGATTTGGCGCATGGTTGAAGGCGTTCATAAATAATAAAATCCTTTCACTCAAGCTAATGAGAAAAGGATGATTTCTTTGCACCTTTCACTCTTATCAATCAGGAAAAATTACCTGTCTCAGGTTGGGCACCTTTCAATAAGTAGTCATTCTTAAACTTATTGAGGTTGCCGGGTTTCATAGGGCCTGACCCCTCCACCAGCTCGGGATAAGAGTATCCGTTCAATTTTTCATCATACGCATCCAACCGATGAAAGTCAACAAAAAACTATATGAATTTCTGTCGAAAAAATCATCATCTTGGTGACGTATTAGTGTAGACTATTTGGTTTAATGTGTTATACTAATTCACATATTAGCATTCCGGCACTTCGGAAAATCTATTTAAGGATGGTATTTAACCTATGCAATCGATCGATACAAAAAGCGCAATTCAGTCTTTATTATCGGGAGACCAAGTCCACACGCAACTATCTGTAGCGGAACTTGTTGAACAAGCAACTGCTCGTGGTGAAGGTATGCTGACGTCAACAGGTGCTTTACGCGCTGAAACTGGAAAGTATACGGGGCGTTCCCCAGAAGATAAATATATGGTAGATGAAGACATCTCTCGCGATAAAGTGGATTGGGGTTCTGTGAACCGTCCAATTTCAAAAGAAGTATTCCAAAACTTATATGCAAAAGTAATTGATTACCTACAAACTAAAGAAGCTCTTTTCCTATTTAAAGGATTTGCGGGTGCGGATGGAGCATCACGCCTTCCAATCCAAGTCATTAACGAGTATGCATGGCACAACCTGTTTGCTCACCAACTGTTCATTCGTCCGACAGCTGAAGAGCTTGCTTCACACGATGCACAATTTACAATCGTCAGTGCACCGACTTTCAAAGCAGACCCTGCAGTAGATGGCACGAACTCTGAAACGTTCATCATGGTTTCTATGGAAGAGCGTATCGTCTTAATCGGAGGAACTGAATATGCTGGAGAGATGAAAAAATCAATCTTCTCTATCATGAACTACTTACTTCCGGAACAAGGAATTCTTCCAATGCACTGTTCAGCAAACGTCGGCGAAGAGGGCGATGTTGCCCTATTCTTCGGACTTTCTGGTACAGGGAAAACCACTTTATCAGCTGATAAAGGCCGTAAGTTAATCGGTGATGACGAGCACGGTTGGTCTGATACAGGCGTCTTCAATATGGAAGGCGGTTGCTACGCAAAATGTATCAACTTAACAGAAGAAAATGAGCCTGAGATTTACAAGGCAATTAAATTCGGTACTGTTTTAGAAAACGTGGTTGTCCTGGATGAAACTCGTGAAGCTGATTACGATGATAACTCATTAACTGAGAATACACGTGCTGCTTACCCGATTGATTACATCGACAACATCATGGTACCATCAGTTGCAGGCCATCCAAAGACAATCGTCTTCTTAACAGCTGACGCATTTGGTGTATTGCCTCCAATCTCTAAATTAACAAAAGAACAAGCCATGTACCACTTCTTAAGTGGCTTTACATCAAAACTTGCAGGAACTGAGCGCGGGATCACAAGCCCACAACCAGTATTCTCAACATGCTTCGGTTCTCCATTCCTTCCACTTCCAGCAGCAGTATACGCTGAAATGCTTGGAAGCAAGATTGATGAGCACGGCGTAAACGTTTACCTTGTTAACACAGGTTGGACTGGCGGCGAATACGGAGTTGGAACGCGTATGAAACTTTCTTATACTCGTGCAATGGTTCGTGCTGCTATTGACGGTAAGCTTGAAAACGTAGAAACAGAGCAGGGTTCAGTCTTTGGAGTTGCGATTCCGAAAGAAGTTCCTGGCGTACCAAGTGACGTGTTAAACCCACGTAATGCATGGGCTGATAAAGCTGCGTATGATAAGAAAGCGAAAGAACTTGCGGATAGCTTCCGTGAAAACTTCAAAAAGTTCTCTGGTGTTTCTGAAGAGATTATCTCTAAAGGTGGACCAATCATTTAATAGCGACAAGTTTAAAACAGGTTTTGCTCATGTCGAGCAGAACCTGTTTTTTTGGTGAATCGAAGTGGATTGGTTTCCATAAAACGACTTCGTCTCATTAAAATTCAATTATGTCGAATAAATCTTGGTTTCGTCTCATGAAACCTCCATCTCATCTCATGAAACTCCAATTTCATCCCATGAACGTCCGCTCAGTCCCCCTGCGCTCGCATCCAATCTAGCGCTTCCCCTAGCAGCTGACGATTTAACGGATCTGGAACAAAGTGATGATGGTCTTTTAAGTACCGTGTAGTTACCTTTTTGTCCAAAGCTTGCAACTTTTCCTCTAAAATCGTGGCATGCTCAAATCCAACATTTGTATCCTGAACTCCATGAATGATGAGAACAGGTGCCTTTACTTGATGCAAGTGGAGTAGAGCATCACGATTTTGAAAGGCATCTGGTGCCTTTTTAGGTGTACCGCCGTAAATGCGTTTCATCATCCGGCGCATGTCGACACGCTCTTTATATGTGAGATAAATAGACGACACACCGCCCCATGTAACAAGGGACGTGACCTCTGGACGTTTGATAGCAGCCCAAAGCGCCATAATGCCTCCTCTACTAAACGCAAACAAATGAATTTTCGAATAGCCGAGGGAAGCCAAATAGTCCACTGCACTGTAAACGTCTTGCCGGTCTGCACCAACGAATTCATCTTTACCTTCCCCACCAAATGAGCCGCGGTAATGAGGAGCAAACACTGTAAATCCTTGCGCTGCAATTTGTGCGATGCGGGCCCCTCGCACTTTACCGATTTGATTAATACCGCCGCGCAAATAAACAATGGCTTGATCTGCTCCTAGCTTCGGCTCAGCAAGCCATCCCTTCACCAAAAATTCATCTGAATAATAGGTAACCTCAAAAAGTTTTACTTGAGAATTCGGACTTGGAATCGGATGCTTAGCATAGAGAGGAAATCTCTTCTTTACCTCAGCAATCATCGCTTTCATGCCTTCATCTTTCATATAAAAACTCAGCTTGGGGTGACGTTCGATTTCACGTAGTGTCAACCACTTTCTAGCAGTAGTTTCATACAAACCATCAAATGAATCACTGCCAGTACACTCTGCCAAGAACACGGTTTTAACAAATGGTTCATCACCTAGCACTTCATAAGCAGCCAACCACTGCACATTCCCTATATGAACAGAAGTTTCCTCGTAAACCTCTCGAATAGCTGCTTGTTCTAAATTTTCGTCTTCTTCAACCTTGCCACCCGGAAATTCAAGTCCCCTCGCTGGATGTTGAGTCACTAAAAATTTTGTCCCTTTTCTCACAATAACCAGCACATGACGTGACTCTGTTGTGAAGTTTTGTGCTTCAAAGGATAAGTTAACCCTTCTATTTGTTAGATCTCGAAATGTAAGCATTTTTTCACGCCTTTCTTCCTTAAAAAAGTATAGCAAAAAACGTGCGCAGTTAGTTGCGCACGCTCTCGATCACCGTTATTCGTTTGTATCTCCTAAAAATGCATTTAGCATCCATTGGTGTTTTTCAATACTTTGGTAAACGGCATTCAATAAGTCCTCAGTCATATCGTCTTCATCTTTCGCCGCTTCTTCCATTCCCTTTTTCAAGGATTTCATGATGGTTCCAAAGTCTTTGACTACTGTTTCCACCATTTTATCAGTGGATTCTTTGCCAGTCGCTTCTTTCACGACGGAAAGTTCCAGATGTTCTTTCAAAGTGGCCGTTGGTTTGCCTCCAAGAGTAAGCAGTCGTTCAGCGATTTCATCCATATGAAGTGTTGCTTCGTTATAAAGCTCTTCAAACTTTGCATGTAAAGTGAAAAAAGCCGGTCCTTTTACATACCAATGATAGTTATGTAATTTTGTGTACATCACAGACCAAGTAGCCACCTGTTTGTTTAATTCTTTGTTCAATGCTGCTGACATTTCACATCTCTCCTTTTGTAAGTCGATATACTATTCATATTCCCAACTTTTGAAGTAAACTAAACATCATGAGGTGAACAACTGTGAAACAACTTTTCATTTTAATCATTCGCTTTTATCAAAAAGCAATTTCTCCCCTAACTCCGCCAAGCTGTCGTTTTTATCCGACCTGCTCGCATTACGGTGTTGAAGCCTTGCAAAAGCATGGAGCTTTAAAAGGTGGTTTCCTTACAATACGACGTATCTCAAAATGTCATCCTTTTCATGAGGGCGGAATGGACCCCGTTCCGGACGAATGGCCACCAAAAAAATAATTTGGTGGTTTTTTGTTGCATTTTTTTGAGTCACCTTGTATGATAAGAAAGTCTTTTACAAAACGTA
Source organism: Chryseomicrobium sp. FSL W7-1435 (assembly GCF_038595005.1). Taxonomy (GTDB): domain Bacteria; phylum Bacillota; class Bacilli; order Bacillales_A; family Planococcaceae; genus Chryseomicrobium. Next base: position 1,314,291 of record NZ_CP151997.1, on the reverse strand, counting down.
ACGATTACTATTTAGGAGGAAGTCATGAAAAAATTTGCCATCCCTTTTCTCGCAGCTACTGCGTTAACTTTAGCAGCTTGTTCTTCTGAAGAAGAAACTACCCCGCAACAAGCACAAGACAACGCTCAACCGGAAGTGGAAACACTGTCTGTTTATACAACAGTTTATCCTCTTGAATACTTTACTGAACGCATCGGAGGAGAGTTTGTCACAGTTGAATCCGTCTATCCTCCAGGAGCAGATGAGCACACATTTGAGCCTTCTCAACAAGACATGATTAAGTTCGCGGATGCAGATCGCTTATTCGCCATTGGACTTGGGCTAGAGAGCTTCATTTCAAGCGCTAAGGATACATTAGCCAATCAACAAGTCGAAATCGTAGAGCTTGCTGATTTTATTTCAGATGACATGTTAGTGGATGCTTCGGCTGACGAACACACTGAAGAAGGTCACTCGGAAGACGAGCACGCTGAAGAGGGTCATTCGGAAGACGAACATGCTGAGGATGGCCACTCTGAAGACGAACACGCTGAAGACGGTCATTCAGAAGACGAGCACGCCGAAGAAGGTCACTCAGAAGACGAGCACGCTGAAGAAGGTCATTCAGAAGACTCTCACGCTGGACATGATCACGGAGCACTTGATCCTCACTTATGGATTTCACCAACATTGAGTGTTGAGCTTGCTAAATCAATCCGCAATGAGTTAGTTGAAGCATCACCTGAGAACGAAGAGTTCTTTAATGAAAACTTTGCAGCTCTAGAAGAAGATATTCTAGCACTTGATGCATCGTTTGAAGAAGTTGTAGCAGAAGCAAATCGTGATACCTTCTTTGTCTCCCATGCAGCATTTGGGTACTGGGTTAAAGATTATGGTTTAAATCAAGTAGCGGTAGCAGGAATCAGCACTCAAGATGAACCCTCACAAAAAGAACTGGCATCACTTGTAGATCAAGCACGCGAACAACAAATTGACTATATTTTAACTGAGCAAAATGTATCTTCTAAACTTACAGACATCATTCGTAGTGAAGTTGGAGCTGAAACGCTTCCGCTTCATAACTTAGGCGTCCTAACCGATGAAGATATTGCTAATGAAGAAAACTATTTAACTCTTATGGAGCGCAATATCGAAACACTTCGTACAGCGTTGCAATAAAAAAGAAAATTAGAACAAAATTAAATCAGCAAATTCTCTAGGGTGAATTTTAGAGAACTTGCTGATTTTTTTGCGTATGTTGAGTTCCATTCCGGGGCTGCGTTCCGTGGGCGCGCCTATATTCGACTCATTGAAATCGAGTTGCGAACGTCAGAAAGACGCTCCAAAAGCAGTCGCTCCAACCGAGGCCAAGAACGCCTCACTTGGCACGCCTGATTTTCTCGGACTTTCTAGCATGACGTTCTCCACATCTAAAGGGGTCTCACGTTCCGACTTTTGACCCCACTGGAGTCAGCCCCTACACTCCACTCAACTTTCTAACTCGTTGAGTTCTGTTTCTATATTCCCAGCCTCTTTTTCAATCCATTTTTTTAGTTCTCTGCGAACGAGTTTGTTCGATGCATTCCGCGGAAGTATCTCCACAAATCGATAGCCAACAGGTTGCTTGTATTTCGCTAGTTTACTAGAAAGAAACAGTGCTAAGTCAGGCTGTTCTTCTCCCTTAACAACTATAAACGCAAACGGCACTTGCCCCCATTTATCGTCTAGTTTGGCAACAACTCCAGCGTCCAACACTTCAGGATGGGATAGCAGCGCTTGCTCGATTTCTGCAGGGTAGATATTTTCTCCGCCCGAGACAATCAGATCAGAGCGTCGATCTAGAATATAAAGATAGCCCTCTGAATCAAATTTTCCGATATCTCCCGTTCGTAACCATCCCTCTTCAGAAGTTGCTGGAAGAGTAGAAGCATGCCCCACATAACCAGGAGTAACATGAGCCCCTCTTACTAAAATCTCTCCTTCTTGGTCTCCGTCAATGCGAACATCCGCAAAAAACAAAGGCTTGCCCGCAGAACCTGCTTTGCGAATTGCCTCTTCGGGCAGCAAAGTACAGGTTTGACTAGAAGTCTCGGTCATTCCGTAAGTTTGAACTACAGGAAAACCACTACTTTGCGCTCGTTCAAGATAAGGAATAGGTACCGGGCCACCCCCTGCTAAGATTGTTCGAAACGACGAAGGTAATGACTCTTCGTCTTGCTCAAATTCTCTTAACAATTGACTAAGCATGGTTGTAACAACTGATAAATGCGTTACGCCGGTTTTGCGGATGGCCTCCAAGACAGTTTGCGGTTCAAATTTTTCATGCAATTGAAGGCTTGACCCATAGAGTAAAGACCGCATGATCATTGAAAATCCGCTGATGTGATAGAGAGGCATTACACAAAGCCATTTATCTTCTGGTAATACGCCAAGATTCAGTGCAGAGCCTAACGCACTTGTTACATGGTTTTCGAGCGTTTGTCGCACTCCTTTAGGTCGTCCAGTGGTACCAGATGTATACATGATGGAAATGGTCTGCTCACGACTCCAATTAGGCTGCACTTCAAAAGGTACTGATTTTAGTGATACGAACTGTTCATATAAATAGACATTCTCTAGAAATGCCCGGTCCTTACGATCCGTCACTGTCCAGACAACCTCAGAATCTAGTTGTTGAAAAAGGAATTCTTCTTCCGTCAAACGGTCATTGTAAAAGACGAGTTCACATTGTTTTAAAAGAGCCGCTTGAATATAGAAGTACATCGTTTCACTATTTTTTGACCAAAACCCGACTCTTTCCCCACTTGAACAGGGAAAGTCTTGGGCAAGGTTGAGCGCGCGTTCATAGACTTCACGCCAAGTCCATTGCTGCCCTTCTATTTCCAGGGCCACTCGGTCCGGAGTCAGTTGCACACGCTTTACTAAAAGGTTTGGATACATCGACTCAGTCCTTTCCAGTACAAAGAAAAGCTGCCCAATTGGACAGCTTTGATTGAAATCAAGGGAAACGTGGGAATTGACCAAAATTCGGCTTACGCTTTTCTTTAAATGCGTCACGGCCTTCTTTTGCTTCATCCGTTGTATAGTAAAGTAATGTTGCATCCCCAGCCATTTGCTGAAGGCCTGCAAGACCGTCTGTATCAGCATTCATCGCAGCTTTTAAGAAGCGAATTGCCGTTGGAGACATCTCAAGCATTTCTTCACACCATTGAACTGTTTCATCTTCTAGTTTTTCATAAGGAACGACTGTGTTAACAAGTCCCATATCTAAAGCTTGCTGTGCGTCGTATTGACGGCATAGGTACCAAATTTCACGCGCTTTTTTGTGTCCTACGATACGCGCAAGGTAACCTGAACCATATCCAGCATCGAAAGAGCCCACTCGTGGTCCTGTTTGACCAAAACGTGCATTGTCTGCTGCAATAGAAAGGTCACAAACGACGTGAAGGACATGGCCTCCACCGATTGCGTAACCCGCTACCATGGCTACTACTGGTTTTGGAATGACACGAATCAGACGTTGTAAGTCAAGAACGTTCAAACGTGGAATTTCATCATCGCCTACATAACCACCATGGCCACGTACGGATTGATCGCCACCTGAACAGAACGCTTTTTCGCCTTCACCAGTTAAAATGATGACACCGATATCTTGGTTGTCACGAGCACGTGAAAACGCATCGATTAATTCATGGACCGTTTTAGGACGAAACGCGTTTCGAACTTCTGGTCGATTGATTGTGATTTTAGCAATTCCGTTGAAGAATTCATATTTGATATCTTCATATGTACGGAGTGATTCCCATTGTCTTGTCATGTTATTGCCTCCTTAAAAGTACATCCTCTATTATTGTAGCAAACATTTTCGGATTTTCCACTTGTATCGCATGACCAACCGCTGGTACTTCAATAAGTTCTACATTTTCTAGGCGCATTTTCATCTTTTGGCCGATTGAAACGAATTTTGTGTCTAATTCACCTACGATTAGTGTCACAGGATTTGTGTAAGAATTTAATCGGCTCCAGTAACTAGGCATGTTTCCTGTGCTGAATTGCTCTAAACTTTGGGCAAGATGATGTGCATCATGCTGTAGTCGTTCATTTCTCACAGTTTGTTTTACCGAATCAGGCAATGCTTGTTGAGATTTAAATAAAGGGATCGACTCCCAATAAGAAACAAACCAATCAAGTCCCCTAGTGCGAATGTCGTCAGCAAGTTTTCGATCTGCTTGTGCACGCAGTAGTCTCTCAGCTTCGTCTTCAATTCCTGGTGAACTACTGACTACTATCAAGCTTTCTACAGGATACCTCATGGCATATCCAAGAGCTAGTCGGCCGCCCATCGAGTAACCTGCGATTGCTGCTTCTTGCAACCCCATACTTTCAATTAAAGCCCTTAACCAGTTCACTTGATCCTCCATGAAATAACTAGGAATCTTATAATCCGCCCTGCCATGCCCAGGAAGTAATGGAGCTATGACATGAAAATCTTCTGAAAGGTTTTCTGCTACTTGCTGAAAGGAATTTTCTGAGCCAGTAAAGCCGTGGAGAAAAATGAGTTTTTTCGTACCTTGTGGATTCCATTGCTGAAAACTATAGTCCTCATTCATTTTCAATCCAACTCTCTTTGACTCGTTGCCAAAGCCGACGATGTGCTGCTGTATTTTCAGGACGATTTGTCTTCACTTCAAGTATCCGTAAACCCTTCGTTGCCTGAGGAATCAGTTCAGCCATCTGTTCTTTTGAGGATACTTGTGTATAGTCAATCTCGTACATTTCAGCTAACTTTTCAAAAGTCAGACCTGAGGATGTTCCGAAGAGTGTTTCAAAATGATTGCCAACAGCCGCTTGAGGCAAGTAAGAGAAAATGCCTCCTCCATCATTGTTCATCACGACGATTGTGCCTTGAACATCTTGGTAGCGACTCAGTAAAAGACCGTTGGAATCGTGCAGTAATGCTAGATCTCCAATCAGTAGGTACATAGGTCGTGCCATGGCCTTTTGAGCACCGAGGGCAGTAGACAGAACACCGTCGATTCCATTGGTGCCACGATTTGCTAACACCACAATCCCTTTTCCATCTCTTTGTTGAAACGTATCTAGATCACGAATCGGCATACTACTACTAGCAAAAAGCAATGTTTCTTCAGGAAGTGCTAGTAACATCGTAGAAACATAGGCACCTTCGTCCGATTCTTCTCGTTGGTAGTCCTCAATCAACTTGCGTACTTGCTTGTTATTGTCTCTCCACAACTTTAAGGTCTTATGCGAGTCGGTAGCCTCTGGCGTAAGTTCAGAAAGGCCGTCTAGGCTCGACACGATTAGATCCGTAGTCAAGCCGAGTGGGTCACGGAAACGAGCAGATTCATCAAATGTAATATAGTTGTTTGGTGTCACCGATTTTAAGAAAAGTCCTAAAAATTTAGAAACGGGCTGAGGACCAATTCGAACCACGACATCTGGAGCTAACAATTTGTACTTCGTTTCATCTTTTAATAGAGCGTCATAATTTTCTACCATGAGCTGTTGTAGTCTTTGATCTTTTGTCGAACGCAAATTTGATAATGGATCACACAATACCGGCCAACCTAAATTCACTAGGAACTCAGTCAACTTTTGTACTTTTGAAGGGGCTGTCTCTCCAACAATCACAATGCCAGACTGGGACTGTTCAAAACTAGCAATGAGTTCCGTTGCCGTTTGAGTATCCAAGACCGATTGGGAGGTTCGAATCATTTTCGAATTTCTTGGTACAGGAACTTGTTCTAAATCAATAAGAAGCGGCTCTCGAAAAGGGACGTTTAAATGTACTGGCCCCTGAGGTGACTGAAGTGCTTGAGAAAGCGCTCGAGCGGTTTGTTGATAGACAAATGGAGTTGTTCCTTCAAACGTGTCTACAACTGGGTAATCGAACGACCATTTTACATGATTCCCATATAATTTCACTTGATCAATTGTTTGCGGTGCACCTACATCTCTTAATTCATGTGGACGATCCGCCGTCATAACAATCAATGGAACCCGCGCATAGTAGGCTTCCACAATTGCCGGAAAATAATTAGCTGCAGCGGAGCCAGATGTACATAACAGCGCAACAGGTTTCTCTGATGCCTTCGCAAGACCCAATGCATAAAAACCTGCCGAGCGTTCATCGACTTGAATAGACACCGAAAAATCAGGATCCGTGATGACTCCATAAGCTAAGGGAGTTGAACGAGACCCTGGACTTACAACAACATCTGTCACACCATGATCTTTCAGTCCTGACAACAATGACCGTACATAATCAGTTAGGCGTTGTTTATAGCTCATGACGATTTCCCCCTAATACTCGTAGCATAGGACGAAATTTAACATTTGTCTCTTCTAATTCTGCTAAAGGCTCTGATTCAGAAACAATACCGCCGCCAGCATATAAAAGAGCTTTCCCACCTCGCAACAGGGCAGATCGGATACCAACAGCAAACTCTCCATTGTCCTCTGCATCAACAAACCCCACAGGTGCTGCATAGTACCCTCTATCCATTTGCTCTAGCTCACGAATCAACTCAACGGCTTTTAATCGTGGAGTTCCCCCTAGTGCAGGGGTTGGATGAAGAGCTTCAACAAAAGCAAACATATCTTCTGTTTCTTTAGCTGTCCCCGAGATTGGAGTGAAGAGATGTTGGATATCTCGAATTTTTAATAGTTTTGGTTGAGTAGAGATTTGCAATTCTGTACACAGTGGTTCAATTACTTTTTGAATCATAGACACGACGAAATCATGTTCTTCTAGATTTTTCTCATCTGCTAGTAGAGCTTGTCCAAGTCGTTGGTCTTCTCCGACATCTTTTCCACGTCTTACAGAACCTGCAACTCCTGCAGAGAAAATTCGGCCGTGTTCTTTGCGAATCAAACGCTCAGGAGTGGCTCCCACAAACGTCGAGCCTCCGTTCTCCAGCACAAATATATAACTTTCTGGTTGTTCTTGTAGTGCATAATACAGAGCTGCACCAGAAGAAGTAGATTCTTCAAAATCTAACTCTATCGACCTTGAGATAACTACTTTATCTACTTCTCCACGCATAATCTCTTTTTTCACTGCTCGCACAGCTGCTAGATATTCAGGTACATTTCGTTCTGTCTTCTCAGTTACTATCGCCTTTTCAAATAAAGGACGCTCTTGAACTTGAGCTACATGCAATAAGCGGTCTCTCTCTTTGCGCAATTCCTCAAAACGAGCAGACTGGTCTAAACGTTCGGTTAAGCAGTTAATCGATAATTTAATGGATTCATTCTTAATTTCAAGTTGAAATTGAGGCACTACAAAAAAAGCACCAGAAAAAGCACGCCACTCTTCACTTAAAGAATGTTTGGAGTCAAATGAAAATCCTCCAAACAGTAGAGGCGCTTGATCAAGTCTTTCTTTTACTACTAATTTTTTTAGGCGATTCCATTTATTTTGAACAGTGGTAATTCGGTCCTCACCTTGTGCTTTGATCACTATTTCATGACCAATCCCAACAATCGTATGCGTTTTTTCGCGATTTTGCCAAAAGAAGCGCTGACCTCGGTATAGTCGGTCCCCCGCTTCAAAAAATGCAATTGGTGATACACCCTCGCACTCAATTGTCTCTGTATAAAAATACTTTGTTCCAGAAGTGGAACGTAGTTGTTTTGACATTGTCTTAACCTCCGTGACTTTACACTTCACACTATATTCATTCTACTCTTTTCCTTAAATCCTCGCACACTTTACACTTCGATTCGAAGTCTTAATTTCTATAATGTAAGCTTTTCTTACATTTAAATAAAAATAAATGTTGATTTTTCTGAAAATACGGATTATGATGTTATATATTCTAACATTGGAGGTGCAAGTATGAAAAAGATAGAAGCAATTGTTCGTCCAGGTGTATTCCCTCAAATTCGTCAAGCATTGGCGCAACACGGAATCGACGGCTTTAGCGTAAGTGAAGTAGCTGGAATTGGGAATCAAGAAGGACGTACGGGATTATTTCGAGGCAATAAATATGAAATGGAATTTCATACGAAATTGAAGCTAGAGATGGTCGTTGATGATTCAGAGGTAGCAGCATTAACTGATCTCATTGTGAAGTACGCTTCTACAGGTAAAGTAGGGGATGGTAAAATCTTTGTTTATCCAGTTGAAGAAGCCATTCGTATTCGTACAAAAGAGAAGGGCGCTGTAGCAGTCCACTAAGGAGGAAATGAAATGACAAACGAACTTTTGCAATCATCTATTAATATGTTGTGGATTATGCTCGGCACGATTTTAGTATTCTTTATGCATGCAGGATTTGCGATGGTTGAATCTGGCTTTACTCGTTCTAAAAATACGGTCAATATTTTAATGAAAAACTTCATTACTGTTTCTATCGCTTCCCTCCTCTATTTCATAGTGGGTTATGCGTTTATGTTCGGAACTTCATTTAATGGCATTATCGGAACATCAGGATTTGCCTTGAATGGTGTAGATGATATTGCATTTTTCGTATTTCAAGCAGTATTTGCTGCTACTTCTGCTACCATCATTTCAGGTGCTGTTGCAGAACGCATGAAGTTATCGGCATACTTTGTCTTAACAATTGCCATGGTAACAATAATTTATCCGGTTGTCGGTCACTGGATCTGGTCAGGCGGTTGGTTATCGCAACTCGGCTTCATTGATTTTGCAGGTTCTACAGTCGTCCACTTGACTGGTGCTGTCGGAGCATTAGTTGCAGCTGCTGTATTAGGACCACGCTTAGGAAAATATTCAGGTAAAAAAATCAATGTTATCCCAGGTCATAGTATTCCATTAGGTGCATTGGGCGTATTTATTCTTTGGTTAGGCTGGTTCGGTTTTAACGGAGCAAGCACTTTGGCCGCAGATCCTGAAACAGTACCATCTATTATTACAAATACTTTATTAGCAGCATCAGCAGGTGTTGTATCAACAGCGCTATACACTAAGTTACGGTATGGACAAATTGACGCTTCACTAACTCTAAATGGTGCTCTTAGCGGTTTAGTAGCCATCACAGCCGGTGCAGCTAACGTTTCCCTACCATCCGCTATACTAATAGGATTTATTGCTGGTGTAGTCATGACGGAAGGCATTCGACTGTTGGATGCAAAACTTCGAATTGATGATCCAGTCGGCGCAATCACAGTTCATGGAATCATTGGGGTGTGGGGAACTTTAGCCGTTGGTCTATTCGACTCAGCTTCAGGTGTATTAACTAGCGGTAGTTTTACACTTCTAGGAATCCAAGTGCTTGGTGTTCTAGCTGTAATCGCATGGGTAGCTGTGACAACTGGAATTGTTGTCTTCGCCACTAAAGCTATCATTGGCATTCGTGTGAGTGAGGAAGATGAAGTGACAGGCCTAGATTATGTGGAACATGGAACTAGTGCGTATGAAGTTCGTGATACGTACGGCGCTGCATTCGATCGAAGCGAGCCATTTGCTCAGCGATTAACAGAGCTCGGCAAAACTTACAATTAGATAGGATATGAAACAAATTATTAATAGAAGTTGGGACAAAATTAAATCAGCCAGTTCTCTAGAATAAAATCTAGAGAACTGGCTGATTTTTGTATGTTGAACTCCGATTCGGGGCTACGTTCCGTTGGCGCCACTATTTTGCTGTTCGTTGAAATTGAGTTGCGACTTTTAATCCCACTGGAGTCAGCTCCTACACTCCACTCAACTTTCTTACTATTGCTTTATTTGTCCCAGCCTCTATTTTTTAAGTTCAAGTTCTGTCCAGCAGCAATCTTATTTCTAACTCCCCTACTCATTCGAGCGATATTATAATTTCAAAACTCTTACTTCTCTATATACTCGAGCTAAACAAGTTCAAACTATTTTAGAACATAAAGAAAGCACGTTCTTCAAATTAGAAGAACGTGCTTTTTGCGATGACCCCTACGGGATTCGAACCCGTGTTACCGCCGTGAAAGGGCGGTGTCTTAACCGCTTGACCAAGGGGCCAATGCATGATGGCGGAGAAGGAGGGATTTGAACCCTCGCGCCGGTTGCCCGACCTACACCCTTAGCAGGGGCGCCTCTTCAGCCACTTGAGTACTTCCCCATCAATGGCTCCGAAGGCAGGACTCGAACCTGCGACCTGCCGGTTAACAGCCGGATGCTCTACCAACTGAGCTACTTCGGAATACATGGTGGGCCTAAATGGACTCGAACCATCGACCTCACGCTTATCAGGCGTGCGCTCTAACCAGCTGAGCTATAGGCCCATTTGGAGCGGGTGAAGGGAATCGAACCCTCATCACCAGCTTGGAAGGCTGGGGTTTTACCACTAAACTACACCCGCAAATGGTGGCTCAGGACGGAATCGAACCGCCGACACAAGGATTTTCAGTCCTTTGCTCTACCAACTGAGCTACTGAGCCGATTATGTATTTTTCAAAAAAATGGCGGTCCCGACGGGAATCGAACCCGCGATCTCCTGCGTGACAGGCAGGCATGTTAACCGCTACACCACGGGACCTTTTGGTTGCGGGGGCAGGATTTGAACCTGCGACCTTCGGGTTATGAGCCCGACGAGCTACCGAACTGCTCCACCCCGCGACAATACTATTAAGTTCTTAGATAAAAATGGAGGAGGTAGAGGGATTCGAACCCCCGCGCGGTTTAACCCGCCTGTCGGTTTTCAAGACCGATCCCTTCAGCCGAACTTGGGTATACCTCCGCTGTTATAAGACTATACTGGTGGACCTTGCAGGACTCGAACCTGCGACCGGACGGTTATGAGCCGTCTGCTCTAACCAACTGAGCTAAAGGTCCTTAAGATGGCGGCCGAGGGGATCGAACCCCCGACCTCACGGGTATGAACCGTACGCTCTAGCCAGCTGAGCTAGGCCGCCATGATAAGTATAAATGAAATTGGTGGAGCCTAGCGGGATCGAACCGCTGACCTCCTGCGTGCAAGGCAGGCGCTCTCCCAGCTGAGCTAAGGCCCCTTAAAGGGTAAATGGTCGAGAAGACAGGATTCGAACCTGCGACCCCTTGGTCCCAAACCAAGTGCTCTACCAAGCTGAGCTACTTCTCGTATTATGGCGCGCCCGAGAGGACTCGAACCTCTAACCGCTTGATTCGTAGTCAAGTACTCTATCCAATTGAGCTACGGGCGCATAGTATAAGTGGTGCCGAGGACCGGAATCGAACCGGTACGGTAGTCACCTACCGCAGGATTTTAAGTCCTGTGCGTCTGCCAGTTCCGCCACCCCGGCAAGGGTGATTTGGGCAAAAAAATAATGGAGCGGAAGACGAGGTTCGAACTCGCGACCCCCACCTTGGCAAGGTGGTGTTCTACCACTGAACTACTTCCGCGTGGCAAGAAATACTATATGAAAATGGTGCGGGTGAAGGGAGTCGAACCCCCACGCCTTGCGGCGCTAGATCCTAAGTCTAGTGCGTCTGCCAGTTCCGCCACACCCGCATGTTCATATAAATGGTGAGCCATGAAGGACTCGAACCTTCGACCCTCTGATTAAAAGTCAGATGCTCTACCAACTGAGCTAATGGCTCTCTTGAAGTGGTGCCGGCGAAAGGACTTGAACCCTCAACCTACTGATTACAAGTCAGTTGCTCTACCAGTTGAGCTACACCGGCACGGTGTTGATTTGATAAAAAATGGTGGAGGATGACGGGATCGAACCGCCGACCCCCTGCTTGTAAGGCAGGTGCTCTCCCAGCTGAGCTAATCCTCCATTTGCCTAGCGACGTCCTACTCTCACAGGGGGAGACCCCCAACTACCATCGGCGCTGAAGAGCTTAACTTCCGTGTTCGGTATGGGAACGGGTGTGACCTCTTCGCCATCGTCACTAGACTGGCTATTCATATGTTGAAAGACAAGCTTTATTATATCAAACCCACCTGCGAATACAAGTGTTTTCTCAATAAAATTTGTTCTTTCAAAACTGGATAGAACTCCATTGATTTTTTTTGGTTAAGTCCTCGATCGATTAGTATTCGTCAGCTCCACACATCGCTGTGCTTCCACCCCGAACCTATCTACCTCATCGTCTTTGAGGGATCTTACTTACTTGCGTAATGGGAAATCTCATCTTGAGGGGGGCTTCATGCTTAGATGCTTTCAGCACTTATCCCGTCCACACATAGCTACCCAGCGATGCCTTTGGCAAGACAACTGGTACACCAGCGGTGTGTCCATCCCGGTCCTCTCGTACTAAGGACAGCTCCTCTCAAATTTCCTACGCCCACGACGGATAGGGACCGAACTGTCTCACGACGTTCTGAACCCAGCTCGCGTACCGCTTTAATGGGCGAACAGCCCAACCCTTGGGACCGACTACAGCCCCAGGATGCGATGAGCCGACATCGAGGTGCCAAACCTCCCCGTCGATGTGGACTCTTGGGGGAGATAAGCCTGTTATCCCCGGGGTAGCTTTTATCCGTTGAGCGATGGCCCTTCCATGCGGAACCACCGGATCACTAAGCCCGTCTTTCGACCCTGCTCGACTTGTAGGTCTCGCAGTCAAGCTCCCTTATGCCTTTACACTCTACGAATGATTTCCAACCATTCTGAGGGAACCTTTGGGCGCCTCCGTTACACTTTAGGAGGCGACCGCCCCAGTCAAACTGTCCGCCTGACACTGTCTCCTGCCCGGGTAACGGGCATGGGTTAGAACTTCAATACAACCAGGGTAGTATCCCACCGACGCCTCCTCCGAAGCTGGCGCTCCGGGCTCTTAGGCTCCTACCTATCCTGTACAAGTTGCACCAAAGTTCAATATCAGGCTACAGTAAAGCTCCACGGGGTCTTTCCGTCCTGTCGCGGGTAACCTGCATCTTCACAGGTACTATAATTTCACCGAGTCTCTCGTTGAGACAGTGCCCAGATCGTTACGCCTTTCGTGCGGGTCGGAACTTACCCGACAAGGAATTTCGCTACCTTAGGACCGTTATAGTTACGGCCGCCGTTTACTGGGGCTTCAATTCGCACCTTCGCTTGCGCTAAGCACTCCTCTTAACCTTCCAGCACCGGGCAGGCGTCAGCCCCTATACGTCACCTTACGGTTTTGCAGAGACCTGTGTTTTTGCTAAACAGTCGCCTGGGCCTATTCACTGCGGCTCTCTCGGGCTTTCACCCTGTCAGAGCACCCCTTCTCCCGAAGTTACGGGGTCATTTTGCCGAGTTCCTTAACGAGAGTTCACTCGCTCACCTTAGGATTCTCTCCTCGACCACCTGTGTCGGTTTGCGGTACGGGCACCTCCCGCCTCGCTAGAGGCTTTTCTTGGCAGCGTGAAATCAGAAACTTCGGACTACGTCCTCCTCGTCACAGCCTGGTGTTGTAGATGCGGGATTTGCCTCACATCACACCTCACTGCTTGAACGTGCACATCCAACCGCACGCTTCCCTATCCTACTGCGTCCCCCCATCACTCAAATGGCGGGGAGGTGGTACAGGAATATCAACCTGTTGTCCATCGTCTACGCCTATCGGCCTCGACTTAGGTCCCGACTGACCCTGAGCGGACGAGCCTTCCTCAGGAAACCTTGGTCATACGGTGGATGGGATTCTCACCCATCTTTCGCTACTCATACCGGCATTCTCACTTCTAAGCGCTCCACCTGTCCTTCCGGTCAAGCTTCGACGCCCTTAGAACGCTCTCCTACCACGCATACCCTAGGTATGCATCCACAGCTTCGGTGAACCGTTTAGCCCCGATACATTTTCGGCGCAGCGTCACTCGACCAGTGAGCTATTACGCACTCTTTAAATGATGGCTGCTTCTAAGCCAACATCCTGGTTGTCTAAGCAACGCCACATCCTTTTCCACTTAACGGTTACTTTGGGACCTTAGCTGGTGGTCTGGGCTGTTTCCCTCTTGACTACGGATCTTATCACTCGCAGTCTGACTCCCAGATACAAATCATCGGCATTCGGAGTTTGTCTGAATTCGGTAACCCGGGATGGGCCCCTAGTCCAAACAGTGCTCTACCTCCGAGATTCTTTATCTGAGGCTAGCCCTAAAGCTATTTCGGAGAGAACCAGCTATCTCCAGGTTCGATTGGAATTTCTCCGCTACCCACACCTCATCCCCGCACTTTTCAACGTGCGTGGGTTCGGACCTCCAGTGAGTGTTACCTCACCTTCATCCTGGACATGGGTAGATCACCTGGTTTCGGGTCTACGACCCCATACTCATTCGCCCTATTCAGACTCGCTTTCGCTGCGGCTCCGTCTCCTCGACTTAACCTTGCATGGAATCGTAACTCGCCGGTTCATTCTACAAAAGGCACGCTATCACCCATTAACGGGCTCTAACTACTTGTAGGCACACGGTTTCAGGATCTGTTTCACTCCCCTTCCGGGGTGCTTTTCACCTTTCCCTCACGGTACTGGTTCACTATCGGTCACTAGGGAGTATTTAGCCTTGGGAGATGGTCCTCCCGGATTCCGACGGAATTTCACGTGTTCCGCCGTACTCAGGATACACTCTGGAGGGCAATAAGTTTGGACTACAGGACTTTTACCTCGTGTCGTGGGCCTTTCCAGACCGCTTCGTCTACCTATCGCCTTTGTAACTCCGTATAGAGTGTCCTACAACCCCAAGAGGCAAGCCTCTTGGTTTGGGCTCTTCCCGTTTCGCTCGCCGCTACTCAGGGAATCGATTTTTCTTTCTCTTCCTCCAGGTACTTAGATGTTTCAGTTCCCTGGGTCTGCCTCCGACCAGCTATGTATTCACTGGAAGGTAACATGCCATTACGCATGCTGGGTTTCCCCATTCGGAAATCTCCGGATCAAAGCTCACTTACAGCTCCCCGAAGCATATCGGTGTTAGTGCCGTCCTTCATAGGCTCCTAGTGCCAAGGCATCCACCGTGCGCCCTTCCTAACTTAACCTAAGTTAGTGCTCCTCTAAAAAAGAAGAGACTTAAGGTCACACGTCAATTGCTTGACGTTGTGTTTGTTACAATCAATGTCGTTCTATCCAGTTTTCAAAGAACAGGTTCTGAATGTATGAACATTCAAAACTGAACTGCAAGACGTCAAGTCTCAGACCAAAAGGTCTGTTCCGAAATATTCCTTAGAAAGGAGGTGATCCAGCCGCACCTTCCGATACGGCTACCTTGTTACGACTTCACCCCAATCATCTGTCCCACCTTCGGCGGCTGGCTCCATAAATGGTTACCCCACCGACTTCGGGTGTTACAAACTCTCGTGGTGTGACGGGCGGTGTGTACAAGGCCCGGGAACGTATTCACCGTGGCATGCTGATCCACGATTACTAGCGATTCCAGCTTCATGTAGGCGAGTTGCAGCCTACAATCCGAACTGAGAATGGTTTTATGGGATTGGCTTGCCCTCGCGGGTTTGCAGCCCTTTGTACCATCCATTGTAGCACGTGTGTAGCCCAGGTCATAAGGGGCATGATGATTTGACGTCATCCCCACCTTCCTCCGGTTTGTCACCGGCAGTCACCTTAGAGTGCCCAACTGAATGCTGGCAACTAAGATCAAGGGTTGCGCTCGTTGCGGGACTTAACCCAACATCTCACGACACGAGCTGACGACAACCATGCACCACCTGTCACCGCCGTCCCCGAAGGGAAGGCCTAGTCTCCTAGGCGGTCGGCGGGATGTCAAGACCTGGTAAGGTTCTTCGCGTTGCTTCGAATTAAACCACATGCTCCACCGCTTGTGCGGGCCCCCGTCAATTCCTTTGAGTTTCAGTCTTGCGACCGTACTCCCCAGGCGGAGTGCTTAATGCGTTAGCTGCAGCACTAAGGGGCGGAAACCCCCTAACACTTAGCACTCATCGTTTACGGCGTGGACTACCAGGGTATCTAATCCTGTTTGCTCCCCACGCTTTCGCGCCTCAGCGTCAGTTACAGACCAGAAAGCCGCCTTCGCCACTGGTGTTCCTCCAAATCTCTACGCATTTCACCGCTACACTTGGAATTCCGCTTTCCTCTTCTGCACTCAAGTCCCCCAGTTTCCAATGACCCTCCACGGTTGAGCCGTGGGCTTTCACATCAGACTTAAGGGACCGCCTGCGCGCGCTTTACGCCCAATGATTCCGGACAACGCTTGCCACCTACGTATTACCGCGGCTGCTGGCACGTAGTTAGCCGTGGCTTTCTAATGAGGTACCGTCAAGGTACCGACAGTTACTCCGGTACTTGTTCTTCCCTCACAACAGAGTTTTACGATCCGAGAACCTTCTTCACTCACGCGGCGTTGCTCCATCAGACTTTCGTCCATTGTGGAAGATTCCCTACTGCTGCCTCCCGTAGGAGTCTGGGCCGTGTCTCAGTCCCAGTGTGGCCGATCACCCTCTCAGGTCGGCTACGCATCGTGGCCTTGGTGAGCCGTTACCTCACCAACTAGCTAATGCGCCGCGGGCCCATCCTGTAGTGACAGCCGAAACCGTCTTTCAACATCGGACCATGAGGTCCGATGGATTATTCGGTATTAGCCCCGGTTTCCCGGAGTTATCCCAATCTACAGGGCAGGTTGCCCACGTGTTACTCACCCGTCCGCCGCTGAATCGAGAGGAGCAAGCTCCTCTTTTCATCCGCTCGACTTGCATGTATTAGGCACGCCGCCAGCGTTCGTCCTGAGCCAGGATCAAACTCTCCATAAAGAGAACTTAATATAAGCTCATTTTGTTGCTGGCATCTGTTACTTTTAAAAAGTAACGATATCCATTTTTGAACGTCCACCACATCCGTTTATAGGAAGTGACTTGGTTCGTGTTTGCGTCACGCACACCCAACAGGGGTCGGGGCGGTGACGCTCTATCTTGACGTCTTGCATGTTCAGTTTTCAATGTTCATTTCGTGCGTCACTCATTTTGGCGACTCACTTAGTATAACTCGATGTCCCATTCAGTGTCAAACACTTTTTTAAAATAATTTATCAATGCGACTGATATTATTTTAAGGACAAGTAATAATATACCTCGTACTCATTTAAATAGCAACCCCTATTTTAAAAAAGCGTAAACTATTTCATTTGCTATCTTTTTCACTTCATATATATATGAGAGAATATTGAAAAGGAGTCGATGAAGTGGAAATTCTAGTTGAGTACAGCGAGATCCTAATAAAATTAAGTTTAGCTGCTCTTTTAAGTTTAATTATTGGATTAGAACGGGAACTAAAGAAGAAACCAGTCGGTTTAAAAACTTCAGTAGTCATTGCTACATTCAGCTGCCTACTCACCTACATATCAATTGAAGCGGCATATATGGCTGAGGGTAGAGACGGTGTAAACATTACAATGGATCCTTTGCGTTTGGCTGCACAAATAGTTAGTGGTATCGGCTTCTTAGGAGCGGGAGTTATTTTACGAAAAGGCCATGATAGTATTAGTGGCTTAACTACTGCCGCTATGATCTGGGGAGCTGGAGGAATAGGAATCGCCGTAGGTGCAGGCTTCTATATAGAAGCGGCATTCAGTGTGTTTGTAGTTTTAGTCGGCATTGAAATCATCCCCCCTCTTTTGAATAAGATTGGACCTAAGCGATTGCGTATGCGTGATTTATCTCTTCACCTTTGGCTGAAAGATGCAAATTATATTGATGATGCTATTGAATATATCCAGTCACAAGGTGGAAAGATACAAGATATGCAAATCCGAGACCACTCGCTAGAATTAATACCACAACATGAGTTGAAGCTGCGTATATCAATGGTGAACAAAGTGAAACCGAATGAGTTTTATCATTTATTAAAGAAACAACCTTATATTATCGCAATGGAAATCGAAGCAATCGACTAGGAGGAAAGTTGAGAGAGTGAATTTTCAGGGTTATTAAAAGGCGGTAACAAGCCTTCCTTGATGGCCGCAGTAGTAAACACGTTTATAGCATTTATGAAAGGTGGCGCATTTTTACTTACAGGTAATGTGGCCATGTTCGCAGAAATGATGCACTCATTTGGAGACGCTGCCAATCAATTTTTTGTATTCATCGGTTCGGCCCTTTCTAAAAAGGCGCCTACCCCACGATTTCCCAATGGATTTGGCCGGTTAGTCAATCTTGTCGTATTAGGTGCAATTCTTATAGTAGGAATACTTGCATATGAGACTATCAAGGAAGGTTGGCACCATATTTTACACCCAACTGAGTCTGGCGGGATAGTCATTGTCCTTGTTGTACTATTGGTAGCATTTCTATTAGAGATGTTTGTCCTCTACAAGGCAGGTAAAGAAGTATTACATGAAGCACACGTTACAGGCGGATTTTGGGCGCCACTTACTAAAAGTTTCGCAAACTTAAACAGAGCGAAGCCTGCAACTAAACTTGTTTTCATGGAAGACATCGTGGCTACAGTTGGTAACTTATTAGCTGCTCTTGCAGTAATCATCGCGTACTTTACTGATTTTCTGGCAATCGAAGGTATGGTCTCCATTCTTATCGGACTCATGATGTTCTATGTAGTAGTACGTGTTTTCTTAGAAAATGCACGTGGAGTCATTGGAGAAACTGATGAGCAAATGCTAAATCATATTGCTTATTTAATTTCTGACAATCCAAAGATTAAAGACATCAAAACACTTGAAGTTGTTAAAGAAGGCGAATATTTGCACGTTGAAACACTACTTGAAATCGATCGCACTCTTACATTTGATAAAATCGATGATATTCAAGAAGATCTTTCAAAACTTCTCTTAAGTCAGCCGGGTGTGACAGACGTTGTTATTTCGTTTGATGAAGATGACGGCGTGAAGTCTTGGAAGCACCACAAAGAACCTCCTACAACATTAAAAACACACGATGCGAAATAACGCATTGTGTGTTTTTTTCTATAGAGCTGCTTTTAAAATGCTGCGAACATCTTCAGCTTGAAGTTTGTTGAAGTTACCGAATGGACCGTAAACAAGTGTCTTGTCTACCATGTCTTCAATACGGTCATCTCCAATTTTATAATCACTTAATTTTTGAGGTGCACCAATTGATGTCCAGAACTCAACCAGTTGGTCGATTCCTTCATTTGCAATTTGCTCATCCGATTTTCCATCAGGATTTACACCAAAGACTTTGACAGCCATACGTGCAAATCGGGCAGGATTCACTTTAACGTTGTGACGCATCCACTCAGGGAAGATGATCGCCAAGCCTCCTGCGTGTGGAATATCATAGATTGCTGAAACAGCATGCTCGATATTGTGGCTTGCCCAGTCACCGTTGTAGCCCATCTGTAAGAAATTGTTCAACCCAAGAGTACCTGCAAATAGAATCGTCTCACGGTGTTCGTAGCTTGTTAAGTCTTCCATTAATTTCGGTGCAGTAGCAATAACAGCTCGCAACACCCCTTCGATCATCTCATCTTGGACCGGAGTATTTGTTCCATTGTTGTAATATTGCTCGAACATATGAGACATCATATCCACAATCCCGTAAACCGTTTGATCGGCCGGTACTGTAAAAGTGTACTCTGGGTCAAGAATCGAGAATTTAGGGAAACTTAGTGGACTTCCCCATCCGTACTTCTCTTCCGTTTCTTGGTTCGTGATAACAGAGCCCGCATTCATTTCTGAACCAGTTGCAGCTAATGTCAGCACAGTAGCAAGTGGTAAAGCATCTTCAGGTTGCGCCTTGCGTGTTACAAAGTCCCAAGCATCTCCATCGTATTTAGCTCCAGCAATAATTAACTTAGAGCAATCGATGACTGATCCCCCACCTACTGCAAGAACTGCATCGACATTGTTTTCTTTACAAATCTCGATACCTTTTTTGGCAGTGGATAGGCGTGGATTCGGCTCTACTCCTGAAAGTTCGAATACTTCGAAGCCACCGTTTGAAAGTTCGGCCATAACTTTATCGTAAAGACCACTCTTTTTGATACTCCCCCCGCCGTAAACGACAAGAATCTTTTTACCGAATGGCGCTAACTCTTTTGAAAGCGAAGACAATTGACCTTTACCGAAAATTAATTTTACAGGGTTATAAAAACTAAATGAATTCATACAACCGCTCCTCTCTTTATCTACTTTATCCTACATGACTGCTAACGGAAGGTCCAATACTTGGCATCAAAAAAGCTCCCACTAAAGGGAGCTTTGGGTGATTAAACCCAACCACGGAAGCGAGATGCTTCTGCTGTTCGACGTACACCAACCATATAAGCAGCTAAACGCATATTGATATTGCGTGTAGAAGCTACGTTGTAGATGTTCTCAAACGCAACTACCATCTTTTTATGAAGCTTTTCACTTACTTCTTCTTCAGTCCAGTAATAACCTTGATTATTCTGTACCCATTCGAAGTAAGATACTGTCACTCCACCAGCGGAAGCTAATACGTCTGGAACTAATAAAATACCACGATCATGAAGAATTTTAGTTGCTTCAGTTGTTGTAGGACCATTCGCTGCCTCTACTACAATTGTTGCTTTGACATTATGTGCATTGTCAGCTGTGATTTGGTTCTCAATAGCAGCTGGCACTAGGATGTCACAATCTAATTCTAGTAATTCTTGGTTTGAAATCGTGTTTTCAAATAGCGTTGTAACGGTTCCGAAAGAATCACGACGGTCCAGTAGATAGTCGATATCTAATCCATTAGGGTCATGTAGAGCACCGTATGCATCTGAAATACCAATTACTTTTGCTCCTTGATCACTCAAGAATTTTGCAAGGAAACTGCCGGCGTTACCGAAACCTTGAATGACAACACGAGCACCTGTCATATCAATGCCGACTTTTTTAGCCGCTTCATTGATACAAATAGTAACTCCTTGTGCAGTTGCACGGTCGCGACCTTGAGAGCCTCCAAGAACAAGTGGCTTCCCAGTGATAAATCCAGGTGAGTTGAATTCATCGATTCGGCTGTACTCATCCATCATCCACGCCATGATTTGTGCATTTGTAAATACGTCTGGAGCAGGAATATCTTTAGTCGGTCCAACAATTTGACTGACTGCACGAACGTACCCACGACTTAAACGTTCTAGTTCTCCCATTGACATCTCACGTGGATCACATGTGACGCCACCTTTACCTCCACCGTATGGAAGATCGACGATACCACATTTTAATGTCATCCACATAGAAAGGGCTTTTACTTCTTCATCTGTAACACCAGGGTGGAAACGTACGCCACCTTTAGTTGGTCCAACCGCATCATTATGCTGAGCGCGGTATCCTGTAAATACTTTTACAGTGTTATCGTCCATACGGACAGGGATACGCACTGTAAGCATACGTAAAGGTTCTTTTAAAAGTTCGTACATTGCTTGATCGTAGCCCAGTTTGTCTAGTGCCTCTTGAACAACTGCCTGTGTCGATGTAAACAGGTTTAAATTTTCAGCCATTTTATCAATTCGCCTCTTTAATAGTAATAGTAGAATTCAGATTCATTGTACCATAGTCAATTGGAATTTGTTATGCAAAAACTTTTTTTATGCGCTCTAATGCCCAGTCTAATTCTTCTTTAGTAATGACAAGTGGTGGAGCAAATCTAATCACTGTGTCGTGTGTTTCTTTACAAAGTAAGCCAAGCTCTTTCAACTGCTCGCAATATGGACGAGCTGCTTCGTTTAACTCAAGACCGATAAATAATCCACGGCCACGAACTTCTTTAATAGAAGAATGATCTAATTTTTGAAGTTCTTCTTTGAAGTAATTCCCTAGTTCTTCTGATTTCTTAGCAAGGTCTTCGTCAATCAAAACTTCTAATGAAGCAATTGACACTGCACACGCTAATGGATTTCCACCAAATGTTGATCCGTGTGAACCTGGGTTGAATACACCAAGAATATCACGATCCGCAACGACGCAAGAGATTGGGAATACGCCACCGCCTAAAGCTTTTCCTAAAATGTACATATCCGGGTGAACGCCTTCCCATTCAGAAGCAAACATACGACCCGTACGAGCAAGACCTGCTTGAATTTCGTCAGCAATGAATAATACATTGTGCTCTTCACATAATTCTTTTGCAGCTTTCATGAAACCGGCTGGTGGAATGACAATACCTGCTTCTCCTTGGATTGGTTCCATCATAAAAGCAGCTGTATTTGGAGTGATAGCAGCTCTTAATGCATCCAAATCACCATAAGGAATCAACTTGATCCCAGGCAGCATCGGCCCAAATCCACGCTTGTATTCTGGATCTGAAGAAAGAGATACAGCAGTCATCGTACGACCGTGGAAGTTGCCTTCACAAGCGATAATTTCTGCTTGATCTTCAGCTACACTTTTTACATCATAAGCCCAACGACGTGCTGCTTTAAATGCTGTCTCGACAGCTTCAGCACCTGTGTTCATCGGAAGAGCCATTTCTTTTCCAGATAATTTAGTAATCAGCTCATACCAAGGACCTAATTGATCGTTATGGAATGCTCGTGATGTTAGCGTAACTCGGTCAGCTTGGTCTTTTAAAGCTTGTATAATTCGTGGGTGACGGTGTCCTTGATTAACAGCAGAGTAAGCCGAAAGCATATCCATGAACTTGTTACCTTCTGGATCAGTTACCCATACCCCTTGTGCTTCTGAGATGACGATTGGTAGTGGATGGTAGTTATTAGCACCAAATTTTTCAGTTTGTTCGATAACTGCAGTTGTTTTTGACATCATTGTTCCTCCTTATCTATGTACAAAAGGGCAGACGCACCAAGGTGATGGCCTGCCCTTTTGACGAGATTACAGCATTTCTGAAGTTGTTTTAGCTTGCATGTGCAACTGGATGTAATCCGGTCCACCTGCTTTTGAATCTGTACCTGACATGTTGAAACCACCGAATGGTTGGTAACCAACGATTGCTCCCGTACAGCCACGGTTGAAGTATAAGTTTCCAACGTGGAACTCTTCACGAGCTTTTTCAATGTTCATACGGTTTGTTGAGATAACAGCACCTGTTAAACCGTATTCAGTGTTATTAGCGATTTCTAATGCGTGATCAAAGTCTTTTGCCGAAGCAATTGCAAGTACTGGGCCAAAGATTTCTTCTTGCATTAAGCGCGCTTGTGGATCAACATCTTTGAAAATAGTTGGTTGAATGAAGAATCCTTTTGAATCGTCACCTGTACCACCTGTTAACAATTCGCCTTCACCTTTACCGATTTCAACGTATTCCATGATTTTTTTGAATGCTGAACCATCGATAACAGGACCCATGAAGTGCTCGTCGTTATCTGGAACACCGACAGTTAATTCATCCGTTAACTCTTTTACGCGAGCTACGACTTGATCGTATACATCTTCAACAATTACAGCACGTGAACATGCTGAACATTTCTGACCGCTGAAACCAAATGCTGATTTCACGATAGATGTTGCCGCTAATTCTAAGTCTGCTTCTTTATCTACAACAATTGTATCTTTTCCGCCCATCTCAAGGATTGTGCGTTTGATCCAGATTTGACCTGGAGAAAGTTTTGCTGATTTTTCAACGATTCCAAGACCTACATCACGTGAACCTGTGAAGCTGATCATACGAGTGCGTGGGTGTTCAACTAGGTAGTCACCAATTTCAGCACCAGAACCTGGGATGAAGTTAACAACTCCTGCTGGCATACCTGCTTGCTCAAGTACTTCTACAAATTTATAAGAAACAATTGGCGTAGTTGAAGCTGGCTTTAATAGAACTGTGTTCCCTGCTACCATTGCTGCTACTGCTGTACCGGCCATGATTGCAAATGGGAAGTTCCAAGGAGAGATAACTACTGCTACACCTAGTGGAATGTAGTTGAATTGGTTGTACTCACCTGGACGTGATTCTACTGGGTAACCCTCTTTCAATTTCAGCATTTGACGACCGTAGTATTCTAGGAAGTCGATTGCTTCTGCTGCTTCTACGTCTGCTTCAAGCCAAGTTTTACCTGCTTCTTTTACAAGAAGACCAGAAAATTCGAATTTACGACGACGCATGATTGCTGCTGCTTTGAAAAGAACATCGGCACGAGTTTCAGGCTTTACCTTACTCCATGTTTTGAAAGTTTCATCCGCAATGTTCATAGCTTTTTCAGCGATGTCACGAGTTGCTTTTGATACGCTACCTACAGCTTCAGTTTTATTAGCTGGGTTGTAAGAAACGATTTTATCTTCAGTTGTGATACGCTCCCCGCCTACGATTAATGGATACTCTTCACCCATATATCCTTCAACAGTTTGAATACCTTCTTTAATTTTGCGTTGGTTCTCTTCTAATGAGAAATCTGTGAATGCTTCGTGTTTGTATGGAATCATGCGAGAAACATCCTCCCTTTATTAGTTTAGTGCAAAAATTATTTGCACTTTGTTTTCATTTACATATATAATAATGCAAAAGATTGTTGCGTTTTTCAAGTGATATATCGTATTTTCCTCAAATTTTTTTAGGAAGTGACCATCATGAATGAAAATCCCCAATATTTAGGTCCTTTTTACCGATTTGCCATCGACCAAGTTGGAGTGGGTGTCCATGCAATAGATAAAAATGGCAAAACGGTTCTCTATAATGATCAAATGCGAAAAATTGAAGGACTTCATTCTACCGATGTAGAAGACCGGTCGATACTTGAAGTATTCCAGTTTGAAAAAGAAGAGAGTACATTATTACATGTATTATCAACAGGAAAGCCGGTTAATCGTGTAAAGCAGACGTACTGGAATAACAAGGGACGAGAAATCACGACGATCAATGATACGTATCCCATTTTTGAACAAGGACAACTCATTGGTGCAATTGAGTTTGCTCGCGATATTACAGCTCTTGAGCGACTCGTCTATCAACCACTTCGTCGGTACAATGAGCCCATTACCTTAAGTTCTTTAACCGCCGTGTCCGAAACAATGCGCCTCGTGATTTCGAAAGCAAAAAGTGCTGCTCAAGTGCGGATGCCTCTGTTATTGATTGGAGAGGCAGGAACAGGTAAAGATTTGATTGCAGAAGGCATTCATCACCAGTTGACGCCTTCGAATGATCAGTTCATCAGTCTGTTCTGTCATAGTTCTGACCCTCTGCTCGTCAATAAATTCCGGGAAGAATTGAAAAATGTATCGAATTCTACTATCTTTTGTGAGCGAATCGACTTACTCTCACTCGAGTTGCAAAAAGAGTTGCTTCACATTCTACAAACTTCAACCGGAAAACATAACCTCTTTATAGCAAGTGTAGGAAGTGATCCAATTGATTTGGTTGCCAGTCGGTCACTGAGTCGCGACCTGTACTACTATTTTGCAAGTATGACCATTACCGTTCCCCCACTGCGAGAAAGAAAAGAAGATATTGTACCATTTGTGGAAGATTACCTACGCCGTTTAGAAGATCGCCACGGGCAAAGCAAGGTCACGATTGATAGTAAGGTACAGGAGTTATTGCTGAGCTATGATTGGCCAGGGAATTTAAAAGAGCTTGAGTTATTGTTAGATGAAACGTGTACTATGCTTACGATGGAATCCACCCTTACAGAGGACCTGCTACCTGTGCAGTTTCGCTATAAGTTAGCGGTTCAAGACAAATCGCAAGTAACCGCTTCAGATTTTCTGCTGACATCCGAAAAAGACTTAATGCCACTTGATCAGTATTTACGGGAAGCGGAGACGTATTATCTGCAGAAAGCGGTAGAGAAGTTTGAAGGGAATATTACGAAAGCAGCGGAGGCGCTTGGGATGAGCAGGCAGAATCTGCAGTACAGGTTGCGGAAGTTGCGGAATGCACGGAATTAGATGTGGAGCCGACTGGTCAGAAATTTTGCGCTGTAAGACGTTGAGTTCCACTGCGGGGATACTTTCCGTGGGCGCTGCGTGAGCTTCCTCGTCGCAGGCTCCTGCGGGATCTCACGGCAGACTTTGATCCCACTGGAGTCAACCCCTCCATTTCACTCAACTTTAGTTTCAGATGTGGAAATGTCGCTAACTTTAGTGCACTACTACGTTGATTATTACGTTAACTCGGTTAATTGTGACGTTAGCGGCTTGCATTAGGACATTAACTTGCTCGATTATGACATTAGCGGTTCCCATTACGACATTGACCGAATTATGGAAACTAATTACAGGGTCACAATAAACAAAAGGGAGTTTCTCAAATTACGAGAAACTCCCTTTTCTTATTTTTTTACTTGAGTGATTTGCGAATCCAGCCATCTAGCTTGCTTTTCAATGTGTCGAACCCGCCAGCATCTTGCTCATCGATTCGTTCCTGCAAGGGAATCCGCCCCTTTTCATCACGTTTGTGATAAAACGGCAGATCTTGGAGCGCACGTAGCGATAAGCTAATCTTGCTTTCTTTCTTATCAATCTCAAGCACCTTTACTTTCACGGCTTGCCCAACTTGTAAAAAGTCATTGATATCGCGGACATATCCGTACGTAATTTCAGAAATGTGGATAAGTCCTTGCGTGTCATCTGACAGACTAACAAAAGCCCCATATGGTTGAATACCTGTGACAATACCCGTTACAACATCTCCCACTTTGTAATTTTTCATAAGGATTGCTCCATTCTAGTTTTAAAGAAATCGCCTCTACGGCCACCTTCAGTATAGCATAAAATGAAGACTTATTCATTATTCTGAACATTATTGTGTAGGCATGAATGGAATTTTCCAGCCGTCTTCGGTTTTGATCAATTGGAATGTGAGCGTTGGTGTGTAATAGCTATTCATGGCACCTTCCGTTAATTCGATTTCTACAAGTCCTGTATGTTCGCCAAACTCGTTTGTACCTCTATCTACAAACGTGAGTGTTTTCATGAATGAAGACAGATTGGAAATCTGTTCGGATGGCCAATTTTGATACTCCTCTAATGAAACTAGCATATACTTGTCCCCTGAAACATACATCTCATGCCGCAATTCTTTTTCATCCATGTGATGATAGTAATAATAGAGCCCTACAATCTCTTCAGACGACAACGATTTATACTTATCCCCGTCCGGAACTAATGCGAACTCCTTAAAGTAGCTATGAATCTTCTGTTCAAATTCAGCATCTACAACAACAGGTTCCCCGATGAATTGAGCAGTTTTGTACTTGGCACGGTCCATTTCTAATACAAACTTTTGCGCATCTGCATAGGTGAAAGCCTCCCAAGTTTTAGACGAAGTCCACCCGCTCTCATGCATTTCTTTGACAATAGGCGAAAATACAACATGTAAAACTGTTGTATTTGGTTGAGCAGCTAGTATCTCCCACTGTTTTTGAACTTCTAACTTAATAAACCCATCCTCAAACAATTCTGCTTTATGATCTTCTATGTTTTCACTAAACGTTCCTTTTAAAGTTAAGAATAATAAATTTGCCAAACGGCTAGATTGATCATTTATTGCAATATCCTCTTCACTAATACTCTCTTCTACTCGAATTAACGTCTCAGCCGTTTTGTCGATTGGAAAAATCATCTCGCCAGCTTCTGTGAGCTTCCCATAAGAATAGAACTCTGCTAACGGAAAAACTTTAGGATGCAAAATCTCTTCGAATAATTTCATATCTTCTTCTGGAATTTGAAGATCTGCTAAAACAGTTCCAGAGTTGACTTTTTCAAATTCCAACAGCTTCCACATATAACTGTATAAAATATAGTCTGAGTTACTGATAAAAGCTTTTACATTTTTACTGTCGGCTGATTCCCGCTTTAAAAACTCATTTGGAGTTTCAAATGATCTTTTCAAATCGACAATAGCGGAATTAATCATTTGCTTCTCGTTAAAACCATTTTCTTTATGGTACTCAATAGCCTCACTTGACATATAAAAGTTTCGACTTTGATCTGCATTCACAACCGCCTGAATCTGACTAAACTCTTGATCTTCAAGTCCCATCTTCAAACGCGCTTCTTCACGAATTTCTGCGTACTGACGGTCGATTTCTTGAGAGATGTAGACAAAATCAAGCCCACTCTCTGAGACCTCTTCTCTTTCTTCCTCTTCTGAAGCCGAGTTCGTCGGTGAATTGACCATACTCATGGCGAATAAAAACAGCGTGAAGATTGCGGCTGCTGTAATCAGCGGGACAATCCAGTTTTTCTTCGGACGTTTTGATCGCTCAGGTTCTTTATTTGTTAAAGCAGAAATGACTTTCTTTGTATCTGTTCTCTCTTCCATCTCTTCGTAGCCTTTTTTAAGCCGCTTCATTCGTTCTTCAAATTGATTAGTTTCCACTGAGCTTCGCCTCCTGTTCTTCAAAAGCAGTTCGTAATAAATCCTTGGCTCGATGAATCCGGATTTTGACTGTTCCTAATGAAAGAGATAAGATAGTAGCTATTTCTGAATATGAACAATCTTGGAAATAGAATAAGACAAGTGGAACACGGTATTTTTCATCAAGTTGTTGAATCTGAATGTGAAGTTCTCGGTCAGATTCAGACTGCATAAATGTCGTTTCAGAGTCACTTGCAAATTGTGTATCGTTTTGTTGTAGTCGTTGTTCTTTTTTCGAGTGTTGTGTTTCTTTTCGATAATGGTCTCGGGTCGTGTTTAACGTGACTTTATAGAGCCAAGTGGTGAATCGGTCACGATTAAATTGATCGAGAAAACGATAAAGACGTATAAATACTTCTTGAGAAATGTCTGGAACATCTTGATAGTTTGCCCCGCATTGAAAGGCGAAGCGTTCAACTGTTCCTTTATATGTATGGATGAGTTGTTCATAAGCAGCTAAATCCCCTTGTTGGGCTGCTTCGATTATGTTCACAGTCACTTGGTTCCCCCCTTGCTGTGTATGATACGAAAGTAATTTGACAAAAGTTACAGAAATCGGCAGAGTATTTATTTTTACTTTGTTTTTCAACTCTTTTCGTATACAATTAGGCAATTAGTCTTGAAGGTGGTTATTTGATGAAACGAGATTCATTTGGTTCAAAGATTGGATTTATATTAGCTGCAGCTGGGTCGGCAATCGGCTTAGGTGCAATTTGGAAGTTTCCTTATATGGCAGGAACTAATGGGGGCGGTGCATTTGTGCTGCTATTCATACTAGCAACGCTTCTTATCGGGTTACCTATTTTACTCGCAGAGTTTATTATTGGTCGACGCGGGCAAGCAGATGCCGTGACGAGTTTTAAGCGTCTAAGTGACACAAAAGCATGGGCTTGGATTGGCCGAGCAGGTTTTGTGTTTTCGTTTGTCATCTTATCGTTCTATTCAGTAGTAGGTGGATGGATTATCACCTACTTGTGGATTTCAGTGAAACAACTTGTTACAACCGCTTCAATTGATTACGAAGCAACATTCGGTTCGATGATTGCCAATCCGTGGCAAGCCATTTTTGCACAAGCTATTTTTATGGTGCTCACTATTTGGATTGTATCTGGAGGAATTAAAGGCGGGATTGAACGAGCTAGCAAATGGATGATGCCTGCTCTGTTTGTTTTCTTTATCCTACTGGCTGTTCGTTCTTTAACTCTTGAAGGGGCTATGGAAGGTGTTCAATTCTTACTCGTTCCCGACTGGAGTGCTGTAACTTGGGAAATCGCACTTATGGCTCTTGGTCAAGCCTTCTTTTCTTTAAGTGTGGGTGTCGCGGGGATGATCACGTATGCTTCCTACTTATCAAAAGAAACAAACTTGACGCAGTCTGCAACAAGCGTGGCAGGCATGAATATCTTTATTTCTCTGTTAGCAGGACTTGTGATTTTCCCGGCAGTATTTGCGCTAGGCTATTCACCAAATGAGGGACCTGGTCTTGTGTTCATTATTCTCCCTGCAGTCTTTGGGGAGTTAGCATTCGGTTCTCTTTTCATGTTGCTGTTCTTTATTTTGATGTTGTTTGCAACGCTGACTTCATCAATTAGCATGTTAGAAATTACTGTATCTATCGCTATCAAATCGAAATATGATCGTCGACGCCGAGCAGCTATTCTTATGGGAATCTTCATTTTCATTTTCGGTATTCCAAGTGCCCTTTCCTTCGGCGTGTTAGCTGACTGGACAATTGCAGGAAGAACCTTCTTTGATAATGCAGATTACTTGGTAAATAATTTCGGGCTTCCACTTGGTGCTTTATTCATCTCCTTATTTGCAGGTTACGCTATGAGTAAGCAAGCAACTCAAGAAGAACTGAACTTGTCGCCAGTGGCGTATACGGTTTGGCATTCCTTGGTACGTTACTTAGCACCTGTAATGATAACAATTATTTTAATTCGGCAAATCTTGGAAGCTCTGTAGTAACAATTGTACTCATTTCGTCACGTTTTCTGACTATTGCGCATTTGTAATTATGGTAACATACTATATATGTAGAAAGGATGTGGCAATGATGAATGTAGAATTAGCCAATCAATTGCAACGACTGCGCCAAGAGCGTAACATGTCGTTAGAAGACCTATCCTTAAAAGTACGTATTGGTGTTGCCAAATTACAGGCCTATGAGTCTGGTGTTGAAAAACCATCTACCCAAACACTTTTGAAGCTTTCTAATGCTTTAGAAGTTCCTGCGTCCAATTTATTGGACGGGCTTACACCTGCATAAAAAAATCCCTGTGGAAATTTCCACAGGGATTTTTATTAAATACTACAGGTAACAGAAAGTTTTAATGCGATTAATTTATAAGAGATTTCCACGCACTTCTCAAGGGGAATCCATTCTTCAAAAGAGTGTTCATAAACCATTTGTATATGATGCGCGACGTCAGATGGATGAATGGCACCTTGTAAAAAGGCAACGACGTCTGCTGCTTCAGCTGCATAAAGATCTGCACCTATTTGAAAAGGATCCCATTCTCCAAGAATGCGGACTGCTTGTTTATTCATATCAATTTGATGCATAGTTTCACCTTAATTTCCTAAGTAGTCTGCTATATAATAGCATAGAACAGTCAAAATGGAAGGAGAATTGCCCATGTATGATTTTACTACAGTACATACACGCCGCAACACAGACTCTATCAAATGGGATTGGTTAAATGAGATTTATTCCGTACAACATGGTGAGGAAATTTTACCGATGTGGGTAGCCGACATGGACTTTGCTCTCCCTCCCTTTGTAGAAGAAGCTCTTATTAAACGTATTCAAAGCGGTGTTTTTGGTTATTCCTATCCAGGACAATCTGTGACGCAAGCAGTAGTAGATTGGCTGGCTACCAAACACCAAACAACTATCGATAAAGATTGGTTACTCTATGAATCTGGAGTCATCCCTTCGATGGCACTTGCCCTCCAGGCATTTACAGCGCCAGGGGACCGCGTTTTAGTACACGGCCCAGTCTATCCACCCTTTCGAAGCACACCAGCAAATCTAAACCGTGAAGTAGTCACTTTCAGCCTAACTGAAGACGAGGGTCACTACAGTCTTGACTTCGACGCCTTTGAACAAGCACTTCAAGAGAACATCGCCGCATTTATCTTTTGTAATCCACATAACCCTGGTGGGAAAGTGTGGTCTCGAGAAGATGTGAAACGAATTGCTGATTTGTGTCACCAGCATGGCGTATTACTCATTTCAGATGAGATTCATGCGGATCTAGTTTTTGAACCGTTCACACACACGATGGCTCTCTCAGTAGCCGATCACACAGACCATATCATTACATGTATGGCTCCAACAAAAACCTTTAATCTTGCTGGATTACAAGCTGCTTATTTGATTGTAACTGATGACAAGAAGCGTGAGAAATTAAAAGAAACTGCCACGAACGCTGCGCATATGGGGATGACGGTATTAGGGGCGACGGCTATGAAAGCTGCTTATCAGGACGGCTCGCCTTGGGTAGCTGAGTTGATGACTCAACTAGAAGAGAATACAAACTATGTCATAAAACACTTATCATCTGAAATTCCAGGCATTGTGGTACTAAAACCAGAAGCGACCTATTTACTGTGGATTGATTACCGTGCCTTGAATGTAACAGAAAAAGATATGATGCATGCACTGCTGCACGAGGGTAAATTGGCACTTGAGCCTGGTACAAAATATGGTCCCGAGGGCGATGGATTTTTACGTATGAATATCGCCTGTCCACTTGACACTGTGAAAGATGGCGTTGAGCGATTTATTCAAGCCTCTAAAACTCTTACTAAATAGAAAAAAAGAGCAGGCAGTCCACTAATTGGACTGTTCCTGCTCTTTTTCTGCTTTTAAACGCTCTTCTAATTGACGGGCTTCTTCGGCCTCAATAGCGGAACGTTTCAATAGCCATCGTATGACAAGTGCTGCAAGGATCAAAACTCCGATCAATTGCAAGACTACTGGTATATATTCTGTTTTATCTTCCGGGAAATAGAGATAGAGAAATAGCAATTCAAACACAGAGTCATCTTCTTTCTATATCGGTTTATTCGCATCCATTGTAACACACACTTAGAACAGGGATAAAATTTTTGAGCACAACCCTTCATTCGCCTCACGAAATGTTCTATAATAGAAATGCTGAGATGCATAGAAAGAAGGGATACAATGCACTCAAAGAAAAATTTTCAAATTATGTGGGGCACCAACTTTTTAGTCGCCAGTACGATGACGATGATCATGCCCTTCCTTGCCTTATACATTGATACGTTTGGTGAATTTTCAGATGCTTATGTCCAAAAATGGTCAGGACTAGTGTTTGCAGCTACCTTTGTCACCGCATTTCTGATGTCACCAATTTGGGGACGCATTGCGGATAAATATGGTTATAAGCCCATCCTAGTGCTAAATGGATTCGGGATTGCACTTTCTGTCCTATTGATGGGATTCGTCCAATCAGTGGAGGCCTTTTTTGTTTTGCGATTATTTATGGGAGTCGTAACAGGATTTATCCCAACCTCTCTTGCTTTCATTAGTAGCCAAACACCAAAAGAAGTGGCGGGTAAGACTCTTGGTACCTTACAAATGGGTAGTGTTGCAGGGACTCTATTTGGTCCAGTGCTCGGCGGACTTTTGGCAGACACATTCGGCTTCTCTTATACGTTTATTATCGCCGCGGTGGCTGTTACGCTATCGGCACTGATCGTGTTGTTATTTTTACGCGAAGATAAAATCGTTAAAGAAAAGAACGCTCATTCCTATTCACGGAAAACCGTTATGGCGGGCATCCTGCATCACCGCTTGATCTGGAACGTTCTTGTCATTACAACTTTGATACAAATCGGGTTGTTCAGCGTCCAGCCGTTGCTGTCACTTTATGTGGGCGAGTTAACGCACGCAGCGAATATCGCCTTCCTAGCTGGTTTAGCCTTTAGTGCTGCAGGTGTCGGTAACCTTCTGTTTACAAGAGCCTGGGGAAAATTTGGAGACAGTTATGGCTATGAACGAATATTAGTCATTTTGTTAGCTTTAAGTGTTCTCTTTATTGTCCCTCAAGCCTTCGTCACTTCCCTATGGCAGCTTGTTGTTCTTCGCTTCTTATTCGGAATCGCGGCGGGTGGACTGGTACCAATTACAACGGCAATCATTCGCAGAGAAGCGCCAGTAGAAGTTCAGGGGGAATTGATGGGATACAATACGAGTGCTCGGTTCTTAGGGAACATCATCGGTCCTATATTTGGCGGTGTTGTTGCTGGATGGGTCGGCATCTCTACCGTGTTCGTTGTCACAGGAGCATTATTCGTTGTAGCACTTATCGTTCTCGCCTACGTGAGGAAGGCTCCTCAACAAGATTTTGAAGAAGTATTGCTTGAAGAAGAACTTCATATGAAAGCGACTTAACTCTTAGATGTGGAGAACGTCACGCAAGAAACTCCGAGGAAATCAGGCGTGCCAAGTGAGGCGCTCTTTGCCTCGGTTGTTGCGACTGATTTTGGAGCGTGTTTCTGACGTTCGCAACTTGATTCCATTTAGATGTGGAGAACGTCACGCAAGAAACTCCGAGGAAATCAGTGGTGCCAAGTGAGGCGCTCTTTGCCTCGGTTGGTGCGACTGATTTTGGAGCGTGTTTCTGACGTTCGCAACTTGATTCCATTTAGATGTGGAGAACGTCATGCAAGAAACTCCGAGGAAATAAACCTCGAAACAGAACTCAATATACAAGAAAAGCAGAGGGTGGGACAAAATATAGTATTGGAGCTAAACAAGTTAGAAAGTGGAGTGGAGTGTAGGGGTTGACTCCAGTGGGATCAAAAGTCGGAATGTGAGACCCCTCTTAGATGTGGAGGACGTCATGCTAGAAAGTCCGAGAAAATCAGGCGTGCCAAGTGAGGCGCTCTAAGCCTCGGTTGGTGCGACTGCTTTTGGAGCGTCTTTATGACGTTCGCAACTTGATTATATTTAGATGTGGAGGACGTCATGCTAGAAAGTCCGAGAAAATCAGGCGTGCCAAGTGAGGCGCTCTAAGCCTCGGTTGGTGCGACTGCTTTTGGAGCGTCTTTATGACGTTCGCAACTCGATTCCATTGAGCTGTAAACACAACGCGCCCACGGAACGCAGCCCCGGAACGGAACTCCATATACACGAAGCAGCAGATTCTTTAGAATTCAATCTAGAGAAACTGCTGTTTTTATTTTTGGGTCGTTTTTTTTGCATTTTTTGCTTTCTTCATATATATAAGCCTTTAAAGTCGCTTCACTACTAGGTTCTGACATGTGCAATTACCCCCTGAGTACGTTATACTTTTAACTAGGGTGCATTACTTTTCTATCACTCTAACTAAGAAAGGGGACTCTTTATGCTGCTTTTTATGGCAATTCTATTACCAATTTTTCTTGCCGTAGTTATACCGTTTGCATATAGATCGATTAAATCGATACATACGGGCTGGTTTGTATTACTAGCACCAGTTCTGCTTTTCCTGTTTTACTTGCGCTTTTTATCTCCTATTCAACAAGGAGAAGCTCAATTAGCAAGTGTCTCGTGGGTGCCTTCCCTCGACTTCAATTTTGACATTCATATTGACGGCCTGAGTCTCCTGTTCTCATTATTGATTACTGGTATCGGCTCGCTCGTAGTCCTCTACTCGATCTTCTACTTAGACAAGACCAAAGAGAAGCTCGGTAATTTTTATGTCTACTTATTGATGTTTATGAGCGCTATGCTAGGTGTTGTTCAATTTGACCATACCATTGCTCTTTATTTCTTTTGGGAATTAACTTCGATTTCTTCCTTCTTATTAATTGCTTATTGGTATAAAAAAGATGCCTCTCGTTTTGGCGCATTAAAGTCCATGATGATTACAGTCACTGGCGGCTTAATGATGCTTGTAGGTTTCCTCATTCTTTATGTTTTGACAGGAACTTATTCGATTCGAGAAACAATCGCTCAAGTGGATACAATCGTAGATGCCCCACTCTTCACAGTGGCTATCGTCCTGGTCTTACTTGGAGCATTTACAAAATCTGCTCAATTCCCGTTCTACATCTGGCTTCCAGATGCAATGGAAGCTCCGACACCTGTCAGCGCCTACCTCCACTCGGCTACCATGGTAAAAGCTGGCCTTTATCTAGTGGCTCGTTTTACACCGGTATTTGCTTTTTCGGAAGTTTGGGTTTGGCTCGTCACAGGGATTGGTCTTCTAACCTTGTTCTGGGGTTCATTCTTTGCGGTTAAACAAACAGATTTAAAAGGGATTCTTGCCTTTTCAACTGTCAGTCAACTAGGTTTGATCATGTCGCTTTTAGGCCTTGGTGGATTTGCCTACCTCGTTACAGGTAGCGCAGTCGAAACCTTCACGTTTGCAACATTCGCAGCAATTTTCCACCTCTTTAACCATGCTACTTTTAAAGGAAGTCTCTTTATGGTGGCTGGTATTGTGGACCATGAAACGGGTACGCGTGATATAAGAAAACTTGGCGGCTTGATGAGTTTAATGCCCGTTACGTTTACAGTCGCTATGATCGGCAGCCTATCGATGGCGGGTCTTCCCCCATTCAATGGATTCTTAAGTAAAGAAATGTTCCTAGAGGCTGTACTCAGTCTTCTTGAAGCAGATGTCACTATGATGACTATCGCCTATTTAGTGCCCCTTGTGGCTTGGGTTGCGAGCGTCTTCACGTTTATCTATAGTATCTACTTTGTTTGGTATACATTCATGGGAACTCGTAAAGAAGAAGAGTTGCCGAAAGCACCGCACGAAGCACCGATTGGTATGCTGATTTCGCCAGTTGTTCTAGCTTCACTAGTAGTCATCGTGTTCTTTATTCCAAATGTCATTGGTGATTGGCTCGTGAAACCTGCAACAGCCGCGATTCAATCAACTACCTATACAACCGCTGCAGACATTGACTTTTACATCAAAGCTTGGCACGGTTGGGATTCTCCTGCCTTATGGTTGACTGTAGGTGTAGTTGTCGTCGGATTCTTGCTTTATAAGTTCTTGCCGAAGTGGCAACCAATCTATTCGAAATGGCCTGAGAAGTTCACACTAAACCGTGGCTATGACACGTTAATGGATGGTTCGCTCAACTGGAACCGCGCTCTATCTGACCGCTTTATGACAGGTTCTATTCGTGATTATTTAGTTTATATGTTTGCTGGGATGGCTATTCTCGGTATCACTACCCTGTTCACACAAGGTGGGTTTGCCATTTCGACTGATAACCTTGCACCTATTCGTCTATTCGAAGTTGTGTTAACAATTATATTAATCGGTAGTGTGATGGCGATCTTGATTACTTGGTCACGTCTAACAGCTGTTATCGCACTTGGTAGCGTTGGGTACACAGTTGCCCTGTTTTACGTCATCTTTAAAGCACCCGATTTAGCATTAACACAGTTAGTGATCGAAACAATTTCGGTAGCCCTGTTCTTAACAGCGTTTTATCACTTACCAAAGTTAGATAAGTATTACAAAGGCAAAGAAGACAACCGCTTCCGATTTGGAAACTTTTTGATTTCTGTTGCCGTGGGATTAACTGTTACATTAATCGGAATTAGTGCTTACTCTCAACGTCAACTGACTTCAATCTCTGAGTTTTACAAAGAGACTGTTTACACAGAAGCAGGTGGCGGAAATATTGTAAACGTAATTTTAGTGGATTACCGTGGTTTTGATACACTCTTTGAAATTGGCGTATTGATGATTGCTTCAATTGGAATCATCAGCATGATCAAGCTTCGCCTGCAAAAGAAAAAGAAGGGAGCAGTTACAAATGAAGTCGAATGATTTAATTTTACAGACGACCACACGCGTCACATTCTTCATTATCTTCCTGTTCTCGATTCATATCTTCTTTGCAGGACACTACACGCCAGGTGGAGGATTTGTCGGTGGCCTTCTGATGGCATCGGCGATTGTACTCCTTCTACTTGCGTATGATTTTAAAACTGTAAAGGAAGTACTTCCTTTCAATTATCTCGCCATGACAGCTATTGGTATGATTGTTGCAGTTTTAACTGCAGCTGGAGCTATTGTATTTAATGTCCCTTTCTTCACACATTGGTACGACTATTTTGATATTCCTTTACTTGGTGAGACATCGATTCATACTGCCCTATTTTTTGATATTGGGGTATACCTAGTCGTTGTTGGAATAACACTTACAATTATTGAAATGATGGGAGGCGACAACTGATGGAAATCATGATGGCGATAATAGCCGGATTCTTATTCAGTGCAGCAACCTATTTGATTCTTTCAAAAAGTTTATTGCGCATTATCATCGGAACAGGCTTATTGAGTCATGGAACTCACCTTCTTCTTTTAACAATGGGTGGATTAGGAGGAAACAAACCTCCCGTTGTTGGTGAAGGAGTAACCGTTGCAGATTATGCAGATCCACTCCCACAAGCTTTGATACTAACTGCAATTGTAATCGCATTTGGTGTAACAGCTTTTGCACTTGTTCTTGCTTACCGTACGTACCAAGAAATTGGAACGGATAATATGGACCATATGAAAGGCAGGGGTGAAATTGATTAATTTAGTCGTTCTTCCAATCATCGTCCCGCTTTTGATTGGTACTGTTTTATTACTATTTAGAAATAACCTAACCGTTCAACGCATCGGAGGAATTGTCGGTGCACTACTGACATTGGTTATTTCCGTTGTATTGCTTACAAAAGTATATACAGATGGCATACAAGTTGTAACATTAGGTAGCTGGGATGCTCCATTTGGTATCTCACTCGTCTCAGATATGTTGAGTGTACTTTTAGTCACCTCTTCGTCTCTCATCACATTCGTCGTGCTGTGGTATTCTGTCTATGCATTAGGTGAAGAGCGAGAACGCTTCTTCTTCTACCCTGCTGTTCTCTTTATGTTATCTGGGATCAACGGGGCATTTACAACAGGAGATATATTCAACCTATTTGTATTCTTTGAGGTATTCTTGATGGCTTCTTATGTGTTAATTGCACTTGGAGGTAAACGAATCCAACTGCGCGAATCGATGAAATATATCATTGTAAACGTAGTGGCTGCCGCTCTATTTGTCATTACCATTGGATACATCTATTCAGTAGCTGGAACATTAAATATGGCCGATTTATCAGTAAAGCTTGGAGAAATCGGAAGCATGGGCGTAATTTCTACGATTGCTATCATGTTCTTGGTAGTGTTCGGAATTAAAGCTGGGATCTTTCCACTTTATTTCTGGTTACCAGGCGCATATTATGCCCCTCCCCTTCCAATACTCGCATTATTTGGTGCGTTATTAACGAAGGTTGGGATTTACAGCATTGCACGCGTCTATACACTCATCTTTACAACAGATGTTGCATTCACACATGACATGTTAATGATGTTGGCGATCGCCACCATTATTTTTGGTAGCATAGGAGCGCTCGCTTATATGGATATCAAAAAGATCATCATCTACAATATCGTCATTGCAGTAGGTGTCATCCTATTTGGTTTTGCAGCGTTTAACACCACTGCCGTAACAGGCGCTACGCTTTATCTTGTCCATGATATGTTAGTGAAGGCTCTTCTCTTCCTCATGATCGGGGTGCTGATTCTTATTACTGGCAAGACAAACTTGCGAGAAATGGGTGGTCTGATTCGTCACTATCCGACTCTAGGATGGACCTATTTGGTTGCTGTATTTGCACTTGCAGGTATTCCACCTCTAAGTGGTTTTGCCGGTAAGATTTTAATTATTCAAGGTGGATTAGAAGGCGGGTTTGTTTGGCAGTCGATTGTAGTTGCAGCTTCAACAATGGTCGTATTGTTATCTGCGATTCGTATCTTCATCTACGCTTTTTGGGGTAGTGAGAAACCCTTCAACGCTCCTCCTAAAAAAGCGTATAGCCAATACATGGCTCCAGTAGTTGTATTATTTGTTCTCGTAATGGGTTACGGAGTATTCATCGAGTTCTTGACACCCTTCTTCTTAGAAGCGGGCCGTCAATTAATGGATCCTTCATTCTATGTGGATGCAGTGTTAGGAGGGAACAACTAATGGCAATTCAAATACTGTTAAATGTGTTTATAGCATTTGTTTGGATGTTCCTATCCAACTCATTTACAGCTGCTACATTTATTATTGGGTACATTTTAGGTCTAGTCATGTTATTCATGCTTCGCCGTTTCTTTTCAACCCGTTTTTATCTGGAACGCGTTGTGGCGGTTGCCAAGTTGATCTTGCTGTTCCTCAAAGAATTGGTAGTCTCAAATATTGCGGTTCTTCGAGTGATTTTAAAGCCGAAAATGAATATCCGACCGGCCATCTTTGAGTTAGAAACACAGTTGAAAGAAGGTTGGGAGATCACATTATTATCTCTTTTAATTACATTAACTCCTGGAACAGTCGTTATTAACATCTCAGAAGATCGCACAAAACTATATGTGCATACACTTGATTTAGATGATGTAGAAGATACAGTAAATTCTATTCGTAACACATTCGAAAAAGCAATTATGGAGGTGAGTCGCTAATGAACATGTTCCTCTGGATTGCTGTTGGTGTCATTAGTTTAAGTCTAGTCGGATTTCTTTATCGACTGATAAAAGGTCCGTCGACTCCTGACCGCGTGATTGCACTTGACTCAATGGGTGTAGGATTGATTACTCTTGTCGGATTGTTTTCTATTCTCTTTGATTCTCCTTTCTTTTTAGAAGTCGTGCTACTCCTAGCTATCATTGCCTATATCGGTACAGTAGCATTCTCTAAATTTACAGAGAAGGGAGTGATTATTGAAAATGACCGAGATGCTAATCAATAGTCTAATCATTCTCTTTATCACAGTTGGCGTTTTCTTTATCCTAGTAACAGCAATCGGGTTGATTCGATTACCCGATGTCTATAGCCGGGCACATGCCGCTTCAAAAAGCGCCACACTGGGTGTCATGGCCATCTTAATCGGTGTTTTTCTTCACTTCTGGTTAATTGAAGACAATTTTAATCCACGCATTATCTTGGGGATTGTCTTCCTCTTTATCACAGGACCTGTAGGAGGACATATGATGGCAAAAGCCGCATACTTCTCTGGTGTCCCGTTAGCAAAAGAAACCGTTAGAGATGATATGGAGGCATTAGTGGCAAAAGACGCCACAAAAAAAGAGCAGCTCTAGGCTGCTCTTTTTTAGTTGTCTTCTGTTGCTAAACGCTCAACGAATGAGGCAAGTGTTCGTACCATAACACCTGTACCACCTTTAGGTCCTAAATCATGCTCACTTGGTGTTCCTGAAGTGCCAGCAATGTCTAAGTGAATCCAAGGTGTATTTTCTGCAAACTCTCCGACGAATCCTCCACCAAAGATCATATGACCATCACGGCCTGGTGAATTGTTTAAGTCTGCCACTTCACTCTTACGGATTCGCTTTTTATCGCTTTCCGTCAGTGGTAAACGCCATACAAATTCACCTGTTTCGATAGAAGCTTCCATAAATTCTTCGAAAAGAGCTTCATCATTTGTTAAAGCGCCTGTTTTATCCATACCAAGTGCTACGATGACGCCACCTGTCAATGTTGCTACGTCTACGATAGCTGTAGCCCCTTGTTGTTTTGCATACGTAACTGCGTCTGCAAGGACTAAGCGTCCTTCTGCATCTGTATTTAAGATTTCAATTGTTTTTCCACTCATGGAAGTGATCACATCATCAGGTTTAAACGCATTCCCTGAAACCATGTTATCTGTAGAAGCGATGACTGCAATAACGTTCTTGTTCGGCTTCGTTTCTCCGATGATGCGCATCGCACCAAGAACTGCAGCAGCTCCTCCCATATCGCCTTTCATCCCAACAATACCGTCTTTAGGCTTTAAAGAATAACCACCTGTATCAAACGTGATTCCCTTACCGACTAAAGCGATTGGGTCTTCCCAATTATCAGTTGCCTGATGCTTTAACACGATCAAACGTGGCTCTTCTACAGATCCCTGATTAACAGCGAGAAGGGCTCCCATACCAAGCTCTTCAATTTCTTCTTTTCCAAGAATATGCGTCTCAAAACCATATTCTTCTCCAAGCTCACGTGCGTACTCCCCAAGCTCTGACGCTGTCAGAATGTTTCCTGGCATATTAACAAGCGTGCGTGCTTCATTCACAGCTTCTGAATAAACTAGACCGACTTCAAAGTAAGACACGATCTCTTGCTCATCTGCTTGGCTAAGAAGTTCAACAGCTGCTAAATCAAAATCTGTATCATGGACAGTTGTTTTGTAATCAAGTACTTGGTAAGTTCCCATGCCTAGCCCTTCTCCAGCCAAGAAAGCTACATCTTGTTCAGAAAGTTCTTCGTTAACGAACGAAGGCACTAAAATTGAAACTTCTGAATAGCTTTTCTTAAGTAACGTTTTCCCTACACGACCAAATAATTGACGTAGGCTTTCTTCTGTAAGCTTTTTACGGTTTCCAAGTCCCACGAATAAAATGCGTTTGACCGATGAATCAGTTGCCACGTGGAAAGTTGTAATTTCTTTTTCTTTTGTAGAAAGATCTTTTGATTTAATAAGGTCAGTAATCTGTGGACCAAATGTGCTTGTGAATGCGTCCCAGCCTTCGACTTGTTCACTGTGTGTGCTTAGACCGACTACTAACGTTTCGTATTGAATTTCAGCTAAATTTACTTCATTTGTTAAAATAATCACGAACCATTCCTCCTTTGTGTACTCGTTTTCTATTATACCTATTCTATTTGGGTCTCGCCAATTTTCTTGTGCTATACTACAAGTACTACGCTAGAAAAAGGAGCGATCCATCATGGAAATTTTTCAAAATATCCCTTTATGGACAGCACTATTTGCCATTTTTTTCGCTCAGTTCGTGAAGATACCTATTCATTATTTAGTATCTCGTAAAGTGGATGCTGCTCTTTTTACATCTACCGGAGGAATGCCTAGTTCCCACTCAGCTGCGGTAACTGCCCTGACAACAGCAGTAGCATTTGAAGAAGGCCTCGATTCTACCATGTTTGGTATTTCAGCCATATTCGCTGTAATTGTCATGTTCGATGCAACAGGCGTTCGTTTCCAAGCTGGGCAACAAGCCATTATCATTAATCAACTACGGGCAGATCTTCACAATTTCTATGAGCATACAAAGGATTGGCCTAAAAAGAAAGAAGAAGAAAAGATTCAAGAACTTAAAACTTTATTAGGCCATAAGCCGATTGAAGTGTTCATGGGTGCTTTAACGGGAATTGCTATTTCGGTCATTCTTTATTCGCTGATACTATAAAAAAGATCCATCTCGCAAAGAGTTGCGGGATGGATCTTTTTGATTAAAACATTTGATAGCCGTTTTTACGAAGATAGCGACTAACAAGACCGGCAATAATGGCCCCTAGAAGTCCTCCACCCAAAATAACGTAATCCGCTACGTGAAGATTAGAGATTTTAGTCACTAATGCTGTAAAGGCAGTGACTGGTTGAACAAAGTAATCGAAAAATCCAACATCATCAATAATCAGTATTACAACGATTGGGTATACAATTGCCATAAACCACGTCATGCGCAATAACATATTTAATAAAAAACCTATTCCAAAAAACATTACAACGAAAAGCAACATTGATATAATCAGTTGCGGCAATGAAAAGTCCATGATTTTCCCTCCGTGTCATCTTGTATAAGTGTACTCGAAGACCGGGGGCATTTCAATGTA
Source organism: Chryseomicrobium sp. FSL W7-1435 (assembly GCF_038595005.1). Lineage (GTDB taxonomy): Bacteria > Bacillota > Bacilli > Bacillales_A > Planococcaceae > Chryseomicrobium. The sequence continues at coordinate 1,271,511 of NZ_CP151997.1, read as the reverse complement.
AGCCGCTCTGATTCACCTGATTGTCAAAATTGCTTTATTTTCTGCCTGATCCTTGGCATACCGTACAAGTCTCAGAGCCGCCTAGGCGCAGTTGGAAATAGCCGTTCCCTTTACAGTATGGGCAATGAGTTGGATTTGCTGGTTTTCTGAATTGTGTCATATGAAAAACTCCCTTATTTTTAGTTTTAATATTCTGATAATATATCATATATGAAAAAACGTGTAAAGATATTCAAAGGAGTTTTTTGATAATTCGAATTAAATATTACGAAAATGTGTCCTTAGTCGTGTTCTGATGCTGTGAACAGTTTATAACTGCTGTACCCAAATACCGGACCTGGATCCAGCCCTTCACGTGTTTCGAAGCCAGCATCTTGATTGACTCGTAAAAACACCTTTATCATCGTCGTAGTTCGCTCATCTGCTAATAACTGCTCAGGTGTCATCCAGCGGGCTTCATATAACTCTTCAAGTTGAGGATGTGGTTGCTGTTCCGAATCTACTGGCTTCAAGAAGAAGATAGCCATGTTGTCACTAATTTTCTCTTTAATCACACCGCTTCGGAAACCTATTAGCTGTATAACGTTTGCATCGATTCCTGTTTCTTCTTTAATCTCTCTGAGTACCGCTTGATCAACGGTTTCATTCCCTTCTACAAATCCTGCTGGCAAAGACCATTTTCCATTCAGCCCACCGTACCGCTTTTGAACAACGAGCCATTCACCTTTAGAGTTGATCACAATCCCTGCAACACCTAACCAGACGTTGCCTCTTTCTTTACGTGACATAGTATTCCCCTCCCTGTTTTTTAGTATACCCGAAAATAAAAAAAGAGTGGTTTCTCCTCCTATTGGCCACAAAAAAACAGCCGCAAATTCTGCGACTGTTTGAAAAACATTTTTATAGTAAGTTCAATTTACCTTTTTTCATAACAAGTGGTGCTCCACCGATCATGTACAAAGCACGGTTATCGATGACTTTTTTCATGATAGCTGCTTTAGTTCCTGTGATTTTACGACCCATCACGTCACCGATTGCATCATGCTCACCAAGTGAACAAACAGAACCTTTTAATTGTGGCACAAATGCATGCGTCTCTTCATTTTTCATTAGAGACATTAAGTTGTCTGCAATTGTTTCTGCTTGTTGCATAGCAATTTGAGCTGTTGGTGGGTATGGACGGTTAACTTCTTCATTGATCAACAATGCGCAGTCTCCAACAATAAAGACATCTGGGAATCCTGGAGCACGCATGTCTTTGTCAACTTTGACACGAGCACGCATGTTTTCGATACCTGATGTTTCAATTAGACGGTTGCCTCGAACTCCAGCAGCCCATACAACTGTACCTGCTTTAATGAAATCAAACTGTTCTTCGCCAGTTTTGATTTTAACACCTTCAGGAGTAGCTTGAACAACTGGTGTTCCAATCGAGAATTCAATGCCTTTTGCTTCTAAATGACGTATTGCATAATCTACTAGTTCTGGATCAAATCCAGGAAGTACCATTGGTGCAGCTTCTACACAAAGAACACGCACTTTTTCTTGGGGTACATCATATTCTTTGCATAGTTCTGGAATGCGGTTGCCAAGCTCTCCAAGGAATTCAATTCCTGTAAAGCCTGCTCCACCTACAACGATAGTTAGACGACTGTCATCTTTCACTTCATCTTGAGACCACATAGCGAATTGGTACTCGATATGTTGACGAATTTGACGAGCTGCGCCAACGTTTGCAATAGATAACGCATATTTGTCTAAGCCTTCAATGCCGAATGTTTCGCCTTCAAAACCAAGTCCAATAACTAGATAGTCATAAGTATGCTCGCCTCGGTCAGTTGAAATTTTTCGAGCATTCACATCGATACCAGTAACAGCTGCTTGAACAAATTCCACTCTATCGCCGTTTAAAACGCTTTTGATGTCATAACGTACATCTTCAGGAGAAAGTGTACCTGCTGCTGCTTCGTGCAACCAAGTCGACTCATAATGATAGTCATTTTTGTTGATTAATGTGATATCTGCATCATTTGCATTTAATTTTTTTTGTAGATTTACGGCAGTTGAAAGTCCGCCATAGCCTGCTCCTAGAATTAAAATCTTAGGTCTATTCATGGTACCGCTACCACCTTTTAGTTTATATTTTCACTCATTTGCCGCCAATCGGTTGCAAACACTTACTTTCTATATTAGCCCTTTTGGAATAGAAGTTCAATGAATACTTGTTTCGAATTAAACGTTTGCAATTATTCAAAAACTTAAGTACTTATTAGGCTTTACACAGAATTAGAATTTTATAAGCGGATACAGACTTAGACAAAAATAAAATCAGCAGGTTCTCGAGGTTCCATTCCTGAGAATCTGCTGATTCGATTGCATTGAGTTCCGTTCCAGGGCTGCGTTCCGTGGGCGCGTCGTGAGTCTCCTCGTCGCATACGCTCCTGCGGGGCCTCACGTAACGCTTTTGATCCCACTGGAGTCAGCCCTTCCACTACACTCAACATTTATTAACTAATTTGGATCCATTACTATGTTTGTTCCGGTGTCTTTATATTAACAATTTTCAGGAGTACCTTGCTTCGTTGCTGTACGGAATGAAGAACCACAGCCACAGTTTGCGATGGCATTTGGATTTTCGATTGTGAAACCGCCACCCATGAGTGATTGCTTGTAATCAATCTTAGTACCCATCAAGATGCCAGCGTCTTCTTCAGCTACAACTATTGGCACCTCATGCTGCTGGTCTTCTCGGTCATCTATCGCTTTTTCGTGTGTAAAGCTCATGCCATAGGATAAACCACTGCATCCTCCACCGTTCACAGAAACTCGGAGGAACGCCCCTTGTTCTTCGTTGTGTTCCATCATCTCTTTAACACGAAACGCTGCCGCTTCGGTCAGATCCACTACGTGAGTCATGTTTGTTTCCCACCTTCCCTGTTGTTTGAAACAAAAAGACAAGGCAGGTGCCCTGTCTCGATTAATTACTTAAAATACTTGCTCAACTTCTACTACACCTGGTACTTCTTCAAGTAATGCGCGTTCAATACCAGCTTTTAGTGTAATCGTTGAACTTGGGCATGTACCACATGCGCCTAGGAGACGTAATTTTACGATACCGTCTTCAATATCTACTAATTCACAGTCCCCACCATCGCGGAGTAGGAATGGGCGTAATTTATCGAGTACTTCTTGAACTTGTTCATTCATTGTATCAGTCATTTCTTTCGACTCCTTTCACTATTTCCTATTATAATTGGATAGAACAAAAAAATCCAATAAAGAAATTGGGGTCGGGGATAATGAAGGAAATTACTTTGAGAGTGTATGGGGCAGATGTGATTTGTGCGAGCTGTGTCAATGCTCCCTCATCTAAAGATACCTATGAGTGGTTAGAGGCAGCGATTGCACGTAAATTTGTTGATCACAACATTACTTTTCACTATGTGGATATCGAGCAACAATCACAGAGAGACGTGGATGGCGAGTATATTGAGCAAATTCAAAACGACGAGTTGTTTTATCCATTAGTTACGATTGAAGATGAAGTTATTGGTGAAGGTTACATCCAGTTAAAGCCTGTGTATTCGGCATTAGAGCAACATGGGTATGTAACTGCGGAATAACTTCTTCAGCTCAACTCAATATCTTAAGATAATGGCTGGGTCTGCTCAAATGAATGGGCTCAGTTTTTTTAAATGATATTAATTAAAAGCCGTGTTACATTTTTCTCATACCCCATTTTAATTAAAAAAGAGCAAGAGAACGTTGATATAAAAACGTTCCTTGGCTCGATTAATCGTTATGTTTATTATAGTAGCTAGGTTTTTCATGAGCTCTCACAATTTTTTAAAATGCTATATATACTGATTTCCTTCTATAATTTTGCAAATAAGATTGCAATCACTATTAATACTTTCTTCATAGTGTTTTTACCCTTAATTTGCTATTAATGAATTTATTTCATTTATCTCATCTAATGATAATTTTGAGTTACCAAATGGCAGAGCTGCCAATTCTCCATGATGACCGTTTGTAACTCCTAAGTATACTTTCTCAGTCGAATAATCATATAGTAAATTGATGTTAATCTTATCTTCTCCAGCTTTATTTACAATATCCCCCTCAAGTCCTCCACTCAAAATGACTTTGCCATTAGATAATGTAACTTTATACACCATTCCTTCAAAATTAAAATCGAAGTTTCCTTCCGGAAGATGTAAAACTCCTTGTCCAGTAGCCGAAAGTTCAGTGAATCTAGAGTTCTCTTGTCTAACAATTAAGTCATTTATCTTGAAGTTAATAGAGCTTTTATCTAAATCCCGACCGAACTTTTCATTGTTAAACTCAATTAAATCGGTTTGATTTGTCTTTAAATCTTCATAGAAAGTTAGATTGATCTTCTCATTAAATACTAGTTTTTCGTCTCTCTCGAAACCAAAACTTAATACAACAATAACTATCATTACAATTCCAATAATTGCGTATTTTTTCATTTAAGTCCCCTCCATTACCTTAAATTACCATGATGAGATATATAATAATAGTTTAATTAGGACTAGCAAATTTTTTATTTTCAAAAAAAATTATAATAACGAGAATAATATAATGATAAATTTGCAAAATACTAAATATATTTTATGTATCATGCAAACATGGAGATGTCACCGGTGATGTCTCTTTGCATATTACTGAGTAATTGCAAAAAAGAGCCGTGGAATCACTTGGAATTTATTTCAATGATAATCTTTAGAGCGCAATCTCCGAAGGAATGTGACTTTTCACTTCAAATCATTAAAAAAAGAGCCCAAGAACGTTGATATAACAACGTTCTTTGGCTCAATTAACCATTATGCTTTTTGTAATACCATAGTAATCCGGATTTCATTAGACGTGCGATGCGACCTGTTACAGACATATCTGCAAGGTATGCGAATCCTTGTTTCTTTCCGAGGGAGCCCATGAAGCCCTTCAACTTAATATCTGGTAGTTTTTCAGGAAGCGTCTCGCCGTTCCATTTAGCTTTAAGTACATGGACGATTTGTTCAGCTTGTTCTTCAGCAAGCTGTGCACTAGGTGCAAATGGTAACGAAGCACAGTCACCTACGACATAAATATGGTCATCAAGAGGCAAATGATGGTGAGGTGCTAAAATAACACGCCCCGAACTATCTTTCTCTCCTGGTAACATGCGAACAGGTGCAACTGGTTGAATCCCAGCTGTCCAAACTACTGCATCCACTGGAATCGTTTCATCGTGGTTATGCAACATTTTTTCTTCGACTTTAGTGATATTGGAATTGCTAATGACTTCGACTTCGTTTTCATCGAACCATTTCTTGACGTAATTACTTAAGCGCTCTGGGAAGTCACGAAGAATTCGTGGACTGCGATCAAACAGTTTAATACGCAAGTCTGGACGAGATTCACGTAATTCACTTGCCAGCTCAATCCCACTAAGACCAGCTCCAACGATTCCCACTATGGAATTCGAAGGTAGATCTCCAAGTGTCCGATACGTTTGGCGAGATTTACCGATTGTTTGAATACTCATCGTGTAGATATCTGCCCCAGGAACTCCGTGATACTTGTCTTCACAGCCTAACCCAACGACTAAATCATCATACTTAACAGCTTCCCCACCCTCAAGTAGGACTTCTTTGTTTTCAGAGTCAATCTCAATAACTTCTCCATATTTCATATGAAGTCTTTCACTCACTGGAAATGATACACGAACATCGTTATCAGAAACAGTTCCTGCAGCAAGTGCATAAAATTCAGTTTTTAAACTGTGGAAAGATGTGCGATCAATCAAAGTGATTTCAACATCTGACGGTAAATTATTTGGTAGTAAGCGCAACAAAATACGCATATTTCCGTAGCCGCCACCGAGCAGTACTAATTTTTGCATATGAAAACTCCTCTTCATACATTGTCACATTAAGTATAAATGATTGTGAGACATTTCACAATAAGTCACAACAATTGACGACTTTGTAGAAATGCAGTAGCATCAACTTGTAGCGAGGTGAACACGATGAATCCCATGGTGGAATTTTGTATAAGTAACATTGTCAATGGCGCACAGGAAGCTTTTGAACAACTTGAAAAAGATCCGAATCTTGATGTTTTGGAATATGGATGTACAAGCAATTGTACAATCTGTGCTGACACCCTTTTTGCAGTAGTCAATGGGGATATCGTCCGCGGAGAGACACCTCAAGAACTTGTCGATAATATTTATACGTTTATAGAAGAAAATCCTCTATTCTAAAAAAACAGTGCTCCCCATAATACAGGCGCACTGTTTTTTTTAAAGTAAGTCAGTTAATTTTTCAACAAAGTGGGTCACAGGTATTGCTTGCTGACGAATCGTTTCAGGACGGTCTACTCCTGAATTGACATGAATCGTCGCAATTTCATAATTGATTCCTGCTAGAAGGTCTGTTTTACTATTGTCCCCGATAAGCACCATGTCTTCTTTAGTAACACCCGTTGCCGATTGAATCAGCTCCAGCATGATGGATGACGGCTTGCCACAAAAAATAGCTTGAGTTTCAGTTGAATACTCGACAAGTCGGACGAACGCCCCGTTTCCAGGAAGCAGGCCTTGATGAGAAGGAAACGCATGATCTGGATTGGTGGCAATGAGTTTAGCTCCTGAGCGCACCTCTAAACATGCTTGAGCGAGCTTATCATACGTAATCCCTTTATCAATTCCCATAACGACGGCATCTGACCCTTGTTCGGTTAACGTAAGACCTGCTTCGGTCAGTTCATTTCGGAGTGATTGGGTTCCAATGACATAAACCTTGGCATTTGGAAAATCGCGTTTCACATAATGCGCCGCTGCCATTCCAGAGGTGTAAATGTAGGTCTCTTCCGTTTGAATGCCAAAGCCTTGTAACTTATTTTTGATTTCTAAGCGGGACATGGATGCGTTGTTCGTGATATAAAAAGGTTCGATGCCACGGCGTTGCAATTCATGTATAAAGGCAACTGCTTCAGGTATTGGCTCTACACCTTTATAAACTGTCCCGTCTAAATCTAGACAGACTATCTTATAATTGAACATTGGAATCCTCCGGCAAAAATGCTGAGACAGGACCAAGTTCATTGATTAAATACTTACGTACTTGTTTAGGGAATTCAACCAATACGGACAAATGCTCCGTGAGGACACTATCAACCTGCACAGCGTCTACTGCAAAGTAATCACGAACTACTGCTTTTCGTAATCCTACAATGGCTTTTAACCCCTCTTCCATATCGGCAGTAACCACTTTCTCATCCACTAATATATCAATGATGTCTTCATAGCTTCCTGGATCCCGCATGATGAAACCATCGATCATACTGTTGCCAATATCTAAAATAGCTTCAATAGTTGAACCCGCCACTCGCTCCAAGATAAAATGACTTTCTGGATAACTCGTCCATTGAGATTTGTTTGTATATACCGTTGTTAACTCTTCTAAATGAGCTGCAATTTTTTCAATACGTTTACGGTCGACAAAATACATATGCAGTTCCTCCTGTTTGTATACGATTCACCTCTATAGTACCATAGGATTGACAAGAACTTGAGGTGAACACTATGGAACGTTTTTATTTATATGACGATGTCGAAGATACAAAAACTCGCTTTGTGAGCTTTACAGGAGAAACGCAGCGCTATGACTTAGCGATTCTGCAAAGTACGCGCTTTTTCGGGAAAGTTTTGGTGATGGATATCCAATTCAACCGAATGGCGATAATCGGTGCCGATGATGTAGAAGAAGAAGGTTATCTGGAACACGCCTTCAACCGAAATACGGTAGAGGCGGAAGAACTTCGAGAGTATTTACGCGAATTACTAAACTAAAAAAAGAGGATTGCGGCAACTGCTGCAATCCTCTTCTTAGTTGCTGAGTAAATGATTCACAGCAGGAAGCCCAATCGTGACTCTGCTGCCCACTTTTAACTGCGTTGCTTGAGGTGACAACGTTCGAACGACTAACTCTTGTTCCTCAGCGATGACTACCGCTTCCGATTGTCCTTTATGATGATAGACCTGCTTCACAACCGCTTCACACGTACCCGTCACTGTAATCGCTTCTGCCGGAACAACCCAGTGATAACGACCCGCTGCGAACTTACGATGGTTTTTTACGAGACCAAATGGTGTTACAATTTTCTCCTCACTCACTTCTACAGAAACAAAGTTTTTGTGACCTAAAAACTTAGCTACTTCCAAACTACTTGGCACTTCATACAATGTTTGAGGATGTCCTAATTGTAAGATCGTCCCTTCTTTCATAATGGCTAACCGATCAGACAAGTAAAACGCCTCTTCTTGATCGTGCGTTACACAAATAGTCGTAAGATTGTATTGCCGTTGAATTGCTTTCACTAAGTTCTGCATTTCTACCTTCAATAGTGGATCAAGAGCACTAAATGGTTCATCTAATAACAGGATCGTCGGCTCTACAACCAATGCGCGTGCGAGGGATACTCTCTGTTGTTGCCCCCCTGATAAATCGGCGGGATAACGATTTTCAAACCCCACCAACCCAACCTGTTCCAAAACAATTGCTGCTCGAGCCGCTCGTTCTTTCTTTGGAAATTTTCGCATTCGCAAACCAAAAGCAACATTTTCTTCTATCGTCATATGAGGAAATAAGTGCGGTTGTTGAAACATCATCGCAAAATTTCTTTGCTCGGAAGGTATTGATGTCAAATTGTCCTGTTCAAGAAAAAGCTTTCCATCGACTGGTTCAATTAGACCTGCTATAAGTTTAAGAAGAGTCGTTTTTCCGCACCCAGAAGGCCCGAGTAATGTAAAAAATTCTCCTTGTTGAATCTCCAGTGACACTGGTGACAGTGAGAAGCCGTCTTTATACGATTTTTCAAGTTGTTCAAGCCGCAAATAACTCATGAAAATTTTCTACCTCCCTTAGCTGAGTAATAGCTACGTAGTCCCCCATCAAGCACTAAAAAAAGTGCAAGTGCGACTGCTGAAAAGACTAGCGTATAGGCCGCCCCTATGGCTGGGTCGCCACCATTTAGGAATGGGAACAACAATATGGGAAGTGTAATGACTTGGCCCGCACCAATCAATAACGTCACGCTGTACTGACTTAACGAAATCAACATGCTGAGCACCAATCCGGCGGTAAGGCCAGGCACAAGATGAGGGAGCATCACATGGATAAAGCGTTGCCACCTTCTTGCCCCTAAAATCCGCGCAGCATCTTCCGCATCCTTATTCAATGTCTGAAAGCTAATCATGGCAGCCCTAATGACATACGGCATGGAAGGAGCTAAGTGGACCAAAATGACTCCTAGCACCGTTTCCGTAAGTCCTAGTCTTAAAAACGTGAGGTGAATTCCCATCACAGCTGCTAAAGCTGGGACAAAAATCGGTGCAAGCAAGACAGCCTCTATCAAACTTTGAAAGCGCAAAGATCTTCGAGTGAGGGCATAAGCTGCAGGCACTCCAACCACGATATTGATAAGCGTTACCCAAAAAGCAATCCACAAACTTAGCAGAATAGCAGAAATGGTTTTAGAGTTTGGTGAAAATACCGCTTCCCACGCACGAAAACTAACGCCTTCAGGGATGAGGGTCGGGAACCGCCACACTCCGCCAAAGCTTGCAAGTAGCGCAGGTAGAAAAGGTAGTAGAAACACAAGAGCTAGTATAAGCAGAACTATTCTCGATTTTCTCATCATTCCCACCCCCTTGCGTAAGCTTTACGGTAGAAACGATGAGCTATAATGCCCACGAGCAAGGCAAGAGCTGTTAACAACCACATGATCACTAAAGCTTCTGAGCGATCCGAAAAACTCCCACTTGTATACAGTTGATAGGCATAGACAGGTAGAGTAGCAGGATAGGTCACACCGAGAAGGTAAGGCACTTCAAACGAGGACAATGTATAAATGAACACAATTAAACTAGCTGTTAAAATCGCTGGACGTATGGCTGGCATAAGAACAAAGCGTATGTACTGAAAAGTAGAAGCACCGTAAATTTTTGCAGCCTCGTACCAACTATCTCCTATACGAGCGAGCACAGGATACACGAGTAGCGCAATAAAAGGCGCTTCCTTCCAACTGTAAGTCAAAATCATCCCAAGCCCAAAGGAATCATTTACCAAAACGGGAAATTGAGCAGGTGTTTCCAGCCATCCTAAAGCAAATCCCATTCTTGATAGAAGCCCACTTTGAGACAATAATAAAATGAAGAAATAACCTGCCGCAAGGTGCGGTATCGTCAATGGCAATTGAATCATACGAAGTAACCACGAGTTCTTCACACGTCTCTGAACAGAATAAAGCGCTAGTGCCACAGTAACTCCCAGTAAAGTGGCACTAACAGTTGATAAGAGTGCTACTCGCACAGTTAAGGAGAGGGAGTCCAAAAACGTATTACTTGTGATCACATCTTGGTACGCAACGAGTGTAAATGAAGTGGCGCCAACTGCTGGAAAATAGCCAAAGCTTTTTAACAAGCCATCGACCAACCCTCCAAAAAATAATAAAAGTGTGAGAAGCAACGCTGGTAGTACTAGGCTATAACGTTTAATTCTGTGCCACATTCTCCACCCAGCCTTCCTCTATCCATTCCACGTAAATAGATGGAATCTCAGCTAACCGTTTCGATTCTAGTTCTTCAATCGATAAGGAGGAGTCTCCTAAATCAATCGCAGTAAATAAATTCTGTTGTTGTTCGGACAAGCGAGAGAAATCAATGACAGGTAAATCTCCCCAATTGGCCGGATCTAATTTAGCAGCTTGTGCTTCCAGTGACAGCAATTCATTAATGACTACTGCAGCCCCTTCCACATTGGGTGCATTGAATGGAATCGCTAAATAGTGCGTGTTTGATAATGTGCCCCTATCAAAAACAAATGTACGGGTGGTTTCAGGGAAACGAGCGTTCTGAACCTCAGCTGCTGCTTTGATTGGATCATACGCCATAGTCATCACCACTTCGCCATTTGCATACAGTTGATCGAGTCGCGCTAAACTCTCTGGATAAGTTTCTCCTTGACGCCATAGATGGGGCTCTAAGTCATTTAAATAGTCCCACACAGGCTGCATCAGCTCATCCACAGCCCCTTGGTCAAGAGGTTCTTCACTCATGAATGCCTCGCTTCCAACCACTTCTTCAAGAACTTGTCGGACAAACGCACTTCCCGTAAAGTCAGGCAATGCCGGGTATGTAAATTGTCCTGGGTTTTGTTGCACCCATTGACCAAGTTCCTCTATCGTCATTGGATAGGCTTCAACGTCCGCTTCGTTATAAGTCATGACAAATTGCGCTGTACCCCAAGGTGCTTGAAGATTATCGACTGGGATACCAAAATCTTGTGCGATTTGAGGTGCCTGTTGATCGACAAACGCTTGCACATTTGGCAACTTGTCTGCAAAGGCTTGCCCTAACAATTCATTTTCCTTCGCATTCTTGAAGTTTTCTCCGTTTATCCACATCACATCGATGCTGCCAGTCGTTTTCCCTGCAGTCTTTTCATCTAGTAATTGAGTCAAAATTTCTTGAGTATCATTCACTGGCACCCGATTTACAGTTATCGCATACTGCTCTTCCACTCGCGGTGTCACCCATTCATCAAAGTAGCTATTGATGGATTCACTCCCACCCCACATATACAGATTTACAGTAGTGTCTTCTGCTTGTGCCTGTATCTCTGACCAGTCTTGTGAAAAGTCAACTTGTTCTCTAGTTTCCTGATCTGCACAACCAGCCAATGCCAGAATTACTAAACTTGTTGACGCTAAAATTCGTCTTTTCATCCCATTCCTCCGTCGCGTTCTTTTGAAAGCATTTTTTTACGAATAGCAAGGCTAATTACTGTGAATAAAACGACTACAAGCACCGCTGCAGCAATCACTCTCCAGTCGCCTTCTAGTAAGCTTCCTCCCAAAAAGTTGTAAGCCACGGTCCCTGGGAACATACCGATGACTGTGGCTAGCGTATAGGGAATCCATTTGACACGTGCTAAGCCAGCCACATAACTGACCACATCAAAATTCAAAAAAGGAACGAGCCGAAACCACAGAACATAGACAAAGCCATTCTTCTCCATTTGAAGCTGAGTTTTTTTAAGACGTTCTGTAGGGGCTGACTTGTTCCAGATTTTACTCAAGCGTTCAGCCATTGCATAGCCAACTAAAGCGCTTAATGTAGCACCGATTAATGTATAAAGGGTACCAAACCAAGCACCAAACAAAACACCGCCTGTTAGCGTCAAAATCGAAGCGGGAAAGAACACAAGAGGTCGTATGGTATAAACCAGGATATAAACTACAGGTGCCCACGGTCCTAATGAGTCAATCCAGCTCTCGATGCCTTGTGCAGACAGTGCGGGTATCGAATTGACGAAAAAAGCTACTGCAATAAACAAAAGCAGCAAAGCAATCGCTATCTTTTTATTGCGTGTCATTTTGAGGCTTCCATGTAAGCAGAACGAATAGTTTCATATCGCTTGCGGTTAACACCATTATCAGAAATCCCAATACGTGCCCCTGAGCGCACATGAATCACTTCTTCGCCTTCACGGATTGCAAATTCAAGATCATCTTTAAATTTCATTAACTTGGTGGTGGCGACTGCATGGATGTACCGAGGTTCATGCGTAATTACCTCAATGGACTCAGTAGACTCAAGCACTTTTAGTAAGCGCGCAACCGATTCTCCTTCCGACCCAATGAACGGAAGCGGTTCAATATAGGCAGCTTCTTTGTCTGATTGTGAAGAGACCGCATTGGGGGTCATCGGCAGTTCCCGAAGATTGCCGTTTTCTGCCCCTAAATCACGAGGTTGTGACCACATTTTCATCATGCCTCCTGTTACTAAAATTCCTGCTAACGTTACACCGACTTGCCATTTCATATTATTCACTCTCCTTGTCACGCCATTTAGTTACCTGTTTAATCACGGGTTTGTTTAATAAATTGTCGACGTAAATCTTTTTCCCAAGCTTCACTAAGATCTCACTATACGTTGGGTACGGATGAATGACACTAGACAGCTTGCCCATATTGATGTCCAACATCTTGATCGTTTGGATTTGGCTGATGATTTCTCCAGCACGGTCACCTACTGCACTAGCTCCTAATACATTGCCTTTTTTATCGAGTACAAGTTTGAGCTGACCGATATAATCTGGCTTTGTCTTTGCACGGTCTAGTTCATCATATGAATGCGTGTAGATACGTATAGAATCACCGTGCTCTTCTCGTGCTTGTGATTCTGTTAGACCAGATTGGCCAATCTCTGGATCTGTATACGTACACCATGTGACGTTCTTATAGTCTATTTTACGACGAATCGGCAGAATCGCATCTTGAGCGGCTGTGATTCCTTGCGCATTGGCCATGTGAGATAACTGATAAGGCCCCACTACATCGCCGATTGCATAAACTCCTTTAACAGTCGTCTCCATATGATTATCAACTTTAATTTTCTTTTTATCGTATTCAACGCCTGTGTTTTCAAGACCGAATCCTGTCAGCGTCGCTTGACGACCTAGCGCCACAAGAATTTTTTCTGCTGTCACTTCAAATGTCGTGCCGTTCTTTTCAACGGTGAGATGAATGTTACCATCTTGTTCTTTCACAGATTTAGCTTCCGTATTCGTGTAGATTTGGACGCCTTCTTTTTCTAACCGCTGTTCGATAAGCGCAGCATGATCTTGTTCATCATTACCTAAAATACGAGGCGCTTTTTCAATAAGATGTACTTCCGTTCCCAGTCTAGCTATCGTTTGCGCCATTTCGGAACCAATGGGACCTCCGCCTAAAATGATTAAGCTTTTCGGCAAAGCTTGTTGTTGGAACAGATTTTCATTCGTTAAGTAAGCTACTTCTTTTAGCCCGTCAATCGGAGGAATAGCAGGTTTTGATCCTGTCGCAATGATCACTTTTTTGGCTTCGATAACTTCGCCATTCACTTCAATAGTGTGTGCATCTTTAAAAGTTGCCTTTCCTTTCACAAACTCGATTCCCGCTTTTGCCAAGACCTCTGGAGATTCATTTTGATAGACATCTTCCATCACTTGTCGCACTTCTGCTAGTAGTTGTGCTGTATCTGGTTCATAGGTTGGTACATATTTTCGTACATGATGAATTTCTTTCGCACGGTTAATTAGCGCTTTACTGGGGATACAGCCTGACCATGTACATTCTCCACCAGGTTTATTTTGGTCTACTAGGATTACTTTTTTCGAAAAGCCGGCTCCGGTAAAGGCTGCTGTTAGTCCAGCTGCTCCAGCACCGAGTATGAGCAAATCTGTTTGTTTCGTCATCTTGTATCACCTCTCTTGTCTACAGTGTGTATAATGTAAGGTATACCATAATTCAATTGGAAAGCGTGATGAATATGCTCGACACCCATGCACGTAAATATGTAGATCCTTTTATCGATCGAACAGCTACAAGCTTTTTAAATACCGGCCTTACTGCCAATCAAGTGACACATGTTGCTTTTGCGATTGGCGTAACGTCCGGTTTATGGATTTACTTAGAGCAACCCCTGCTCGCTATCGTGGCACTTTGGTTGTCTGGATTTCTAGATGCCGTAGATGGTGCCATGGCTCGCAAATCAAAGTCATCTGCTTGGGGCACATTATTAGACATCAGCTATGATCGCCTCGTGGAAATTAGTGTCATTGTTGGTTTTGCCTTTCTCTACCCAGGCTCCATGTGGGCACTTTTACTACTCGCCTGCTCAATCATCTGGGCGATGACCATCTTTCTGACAGTTGGCGCTTTGACGGAGAAAAAAGGAATGAAGTCGTTCTATTATCAAGCAGGTCTTGCAGAGCGAACGGAAGGATTTATCCTCTTTTCACTTATGATACTATTCCCCAACTACCTAACTCTACTCACACTTCTGTTTCTGGCTGTAGAAGTTTTCACAGCCCTTCAGAGATTAAATGAAGCGAAGAAAATTTTAAAGGAGGCAGAGTGATGAGAACACTTTTATTAGTTGGCGCCGGCCATGCGCATTTGCACATTATTCGCGCGTGGCTCAGAGAACCGATTCCTAATTGGCAACTAGTCGTCCTCTCCAGTTCTCCCTATCAATATTATTCGGGAATGTTCTCGGGATTTGCTGAGGGTATTTATGAAGAAGCCGAAACACGTATCTCACTAGTTCCTTTTTGCAGAATTGCAAAAGCCGTTTTTTATGAAGAAACTGTTGTAAAAATTGATGCGAAAGAAAAAGTTGTGTATGGAAAAACTGGCGAGAGCTATGCATACGAACTCGTGTCTTTCGATATTGGTTCACGCATAGCCATTCCTGATGGTTTTCAAACACATTCTCCAACAGTGAAGCCTGCTCATAAAATGATGGAGGCAGTTCAAACGTTTCGTGAAACACAACATCCTGTTGTAGTAGGCGGAGGTGCAGCAGCTAGTGAAATGGCCCTTTCTATTCAACAGTGGCGACTTGCTAACAAATTTGTAGAGCCTGTGACCATCATCAGTCACTCCAAATTCATGGCGGATGTTTATGAAGAATTTAAGGCGGCAGGAATTGTTTACAAAGACCAAGACTCGCCTCTGTCTGTTGAAAACTATGTAGTAACAACTGAGAACGGTCTTAAACTAGCTTGTAGTCAACTATTGTGGCTGACGGGAGCATCCAGTTTTCCGCTTTTCCAGGATAGCGGACTTGCTACGGAAGATGGTTTCTTGAAAGTGATACCTACTCTGCAAGCACTTGACGAGCCCACTATTTTTGCAGTTGGTGATTGTGCGCACTTTGGAGAGGGTCTTGCCAAGAATGGGGTTCATGCTGTGAAACAGGGACCGGTTCTTTGGTACAACCTGCAAGCGATTATTTTGAATCAAAAATTGCGTGCTTACGAGCCTAAGAAAAATCAACTTTCCATTCTTTCGCTTGGCAATAGACGTGGACTTGCAATTTACGGGGATCGAACTTTGAAAGGTCGATTTGCTTGGAAGCTTAAAAATCGTATTGATCAGAACTTTATGAAAAAGTATCGATAGCATGTCTAATTTGGTAGGCGCTTCCAAAAAGTACCTGTCCCCCAAACTATTCCAACACAATTCATATATATTCTAAAATCAACGGAGGACTGCGAGTCTATTTTGCATAAACCATGAATAGTCATCGTTTTTTGAATTGTTTTTGGGACAGGCACCTAAAAAACGAATCTATCATCAAAACGCGTTTTTCGTTCATCACGATTTTAAATCACTCATCAGAACGGTATAATCCATCATCAAAACGCGATTTTCGCTCATCACGAATTTAAATCACTCATCAAAACGGTTAAATCCTTCATCACAACGCGATTTTCGTTCATCACGATTTTAAATCACTCATCAAAACGGTTAAATCCTTCATCACAGCAGGGTTTTCGCTCATCACAAATTTTACCCCCACTGACTTGATAGATTTGAAATCCCGGAAGCCAGGTTACCATTTCCCAGGCCATCTGAGTTTTACCGAGACCCGGCAACGCAGCCGAAAGCGCTCTTTCTTCGGCTGACGTGGGGAGGCTCGCAGAAACTCCCCCGGGAAATGGTGTTCTGGCTGGAGGGGTTTCAAATCCTACCCGTCTCCTGTTCAAGCCTAATAGATGCCTCTAACCATAAAAAAAGAAGACGGAAATTACTCCGCCTTCTCCTCTTGATTAGCTTCTTCAACTGGTTCTTCCTGAACTTTCTCTGATTGCGGTTCAACTGGCTCTTCCTGAACTTCCTCTGGTTGCGGTTCAACTTGAATTTTGCCGAGCTTCTTAATTAAAAAGTAAGCACAGCCAAAATTGCAGTACTCTAAAATGTAATCATGGATCGTGCCAATCTTTGTATCGAATGTTGCTTTAGAATTAGCATCTTCATAGAAACCTCTTAAGCGCAGCTGACCATAACCCCAGTCACCAAAAATGTAATCGTATTTTTGAAGTACATCACTGTAGCGTTCTTCTAATACTTCTTGATTGAAACCTTCACGAAACTCTTCCACAACTTCATACTGATAGCCCTCTAAATGAATACGCGTCACAGTCGTCACCTAACTTTGCACAGCGAGTTCTTCTTCGCCTGCTGCCTGTCGTTGTTTTGCTGCTGCATTTACTTGTTCGTCTGCATGGTAACTGCTTCGGACTAATGGGCCTGCCTCACAGTGTGAGAAGCCTTTGGTCATAGCAATTTTACGCAATTCCCCAAACTCACTAGGCGTGTAATATTTCTGTACTTTTAAGTGTTTCTTAGTAGGTTGTAAGTATTGACCAATCGTCATAATGTCTACGTGATTAGCACGTAAATCATCCATGACTTCAATGATTTCTTCCCATGTTTCTCCAAGACCCAACATCAGAGATGACTTAGTCGGAATGTCTGGTTGCATTTCTTTTGCACGGCGAAGAAACTCTAGGGAACGATCATATGTAGCACGTGCTCGAACTCTCGGCGTCAAACGACGAACCGTTTCAATGTTATGATTCAAAATATCTGGTTTCGCATCCATTAGGGCGCGTAAGTTTTCTTCCACTCCACCCATGTCTGATGGTAGTACTTCGACCGTTGTAAAAGGATTTTTGCGTCGAATGGCACGAACAGTCTCGGCAAATACTTGCGAGCCGCCATCTTTTAAATCATCACGAGCTACCGCTGTTACAACAGCATGTTTGAGGTTCATAATGACAACGCTATCTGCTACGCGTTCAGGTTCTGCTAGATCGAGCTCAGTCGGTAGTCCAGTTTTCACAGCACAGAAACGACATGCACGAGTACAAACAGCTCCTAAAATCATGAAAGTTGCTGTTCGACGAGTTCCCCAGCATTCATGAATATTTGGGCAACGCGCTTCTTCACAAACGGTATTTAAATTGTTTTCGCGCATTAATTTTTTTAAGCCTGTATATTGTTCATTAGTGTTAAGTTTAATTTTTAGCCAGTCAGGCTTTCTTTCGCGTTCTACTGTTGGTTTAC
Source organism: Chryseomicrobium sp. FSL W7-1435 (assembly GCF_038595005.1). Classification (GTDB taxonomy): domain Bacteria; phylum Bacillota; class Bacilli; order Bacillales_A; family Planococcaceae; genus Chryseomicrobium. Next base: position 1,253,541 of record NZ_CP151997.1, on the reverse strand, counting down.
AAGATGTCATTGCGGTAGCCTCCATCCATAGTCTATTCTGTTGTCAATATATCATACTTTATACATCCTCACAATTCGCTAATACAAGAAAACACCAGCCAAATTCGGCTGGTGCTTTCTGTTTATTTAAGAGGCTTGTGCTTGAACTTTTTCCTTCGCTGTCCAGAAAGTAAATAACAAGACGAGTAGGAGTACAACGACACCAAGACCAATCCATGCAGAGCCAGTGAATCCTAATGTTAGATAACCAACTGTAGCGATTATAGCGCTGATGATTGCATAAGGTAATTGGGTAGTGACGTGGTCATATAAGTTTGAGCCTGCCCCTGTTGCGGACATGATCGTTGTGTCTGAGATCGGTGAACAGTGGTCTCCGAATACAGCACCTGCAAGAACTGCTGATAGTACAGGTAATAATAGTTCTGGATTTACAGCCATTGCGATATCTGCTCCAATTGGAATCAAAATACCGAAAGAGCCCCAAGAAGTTCCCGTCGAGAATGCCATTACTGCTGTTAAGAGGAATAGCAACGCTGGTAAAATCCATTCAGGAATATTGTTGTTGCTAACAATTCCTGCAAGATATTCTCCAGTTTGTAATTCAGAAATCAAGTACGTTAATGCCCAAGCAAATATTAAAATAAGGACAGCAGGCATCATGGAACGAACACCTGAAATGAAAGCTGTCCCAATGAGCGAAACATCTGCTTGAGGGTTTTTACCAAACTGACGAAGATATAAGAAGAGTGCAACTACAACTCCCGATAATCCACCGATTAGAAGTGATTTTGGAACATCCGTATTCTCGAAAATCGTGAATAAGTTCCAAGAGCCACCAGCTTGATTTCCTGTTACTAGCATGGCAATGACGGTGGCCACTATCAGCGTGACAATCGGTAATACTAGATCAGTTACTTTTCCATAGTTATGAATTGGGAATTCTTCTTTTAACTCTCCTGCTACATCTTTCTCAGGATCATAAAGCTGTCCTGTTTCAAGAGCACGACGTTCATGCGACTTCATAGCAAACAAGTCGAAATCTGTTACTGCGACAAAGAATACCATCGCAATTGCTGCTACTACATAGTAATTCATCGGTGCCATCAATACGAAAGCTTCGAGTGGTGTGTAGGCAACGATAGCATACGTTGTAAAAATTCCACCTAACAAGCTAATTAAGTAGGCTCCCCAGCTAGAGATTGGAGAAACTACACAGACTGGAGCAGATGTTGAATCGATGAAATAAGCTAGCTTTGCTCGAGAAATTTTGTGCGAATCAGTAATCGGACGTGCAATTTGACCAACAGCAAGAGCATTGAAATAGTCATCAATAAAAATTAAAATCCCAATAAATGCAGTTAGCAATTTTGCCCCGCGGCGTGTTTTTATACGTTTCATTGCCCAAGTAGCAAATGCTCGGCTACCTCCTGAAAGTGCAACGAGAGCGGTAATAACCCCTAAACTAAGAATGAACAGTAAAATAAAGACATTATACGCATTAAATCCTTCATCCCAAAAAGATAGTTGGAATGCTGTCCATAAAGATTGTAGAGTCTCTAGTGGTGAAAACTCTTGTAACAATAATGCTGCCGAGACAATCCCGACCCCTAATGATAATAGTACTCGACGCGTGATAAGTACCATGGCTATTGCCAAAATTGGTGGCAATAACGAAAAAATTGTGCTTTCCATTGGCTTTTCTTCTCCTTTTAGGCGGAGTTACAGATCAAAAAAGTGAAACAAAAAGCCAGCCTAAATAACTTGATTTAGGCTGGCATACACGGGAATTCCCTTAGTCGTCTCAACTGACTGTAGCTCTCCATTTGCCGGATGCAAATGACAGTGTTATTTTTATTCAAAATAACCCCAATAAAACGTGCATGACGGCACGATTTCATTTCGGCAAAGCTTCCTTTTTAACACGATCTTAGCTGTCAAACTCCCGTATCATACTTTTAAGCTCTGCGGCCTCTACCTAGATAATATTCAATTCTTATTAAGCTTAACAACATTTCAGTTGTCTGACAACCCCTATTTTTCTTCTGGCTTGAGGGGTACTTCTATCGAAGGTGCACTGTCCTCTCCTTTATTGTAAATTTGTGGTACCTGCCCTTGAATCAATCCCATTGCTACAGGTATTTTTTGTTCTACCGTTGTAATTTTGCTGGCTAAGGGTACGACCACTTGGACATTTACTTTCAGTAGAATACTGACTTCCACGTAGGCATTGTTAATACCAAATTCGCGTATTGAGGAATCGACAGTGGACTGCACATTTCCTATTACATGAAAGCGAATGGGGATTTTAGGACCTAGATTGCCGATGATGGGTAGATTGGCTGCCTGTGCTAGCGGTACAAAGAATACGACGCCACCTTCTTCTTCCATAGCTTCTGCGTCGTACTCAATATCTTTTATATAAGGAAGGCTGCTTAGGTCTCCTGCCTCTGCTTGCTCTAAATGGGATTGAACCAGTCGGTTTGTATCCGACAACACACGATTAATGATCTCTGTATTAAATCGAGTTGTCACCATACTGTCTTGATCCCCGGGTACATGTTCGATGATGTCATTGACGTCCAACACATTGGCAATTCGTGCATCAATCGCCTTACTAATGACCATCGAGGCAATTTTACTCGTTTGAACTTCTGCATATCGTAGGTACGTGGGTGTAAGGCGTTCATTAAACCAATAGATTTGTACTCCTACTAGGACAACAAATACTATAATTAAAATGGTCAATTTAGGCAGTGCAAACCAACGTCTGAATGGTGGTTTCTTTAGCACTCACAAACTCCTTTTTATACGATATGTAACAGAGGAGTAAAAAGACTACGATTGTTTTGCTGCGTAGGCAATAAAGACATCTCGGATTGTCTCTGGCATAAAATACGTTTTTGGCAATTCTTTAAACCGTGGAAAAAAGTAGCCGAATGTAAACATATCGACTGTCACGAGTTGATATATTTTGGAAGTTTCTAATTCTTCACCCTTCACGTAATAAAGAGCGCCACGCTTTTCAAAATGAGTAAAAATCAATTTACCTAATTGCTTTCCTCTAAATCCTAGTCCCTTCACTTCCAGCATTGGCCACTTCTCATTTTGTCCGATTCCATAAGCTTCGATCAAATCCGCTCCTGTACAAGTAATGACACAAGGATTGATTGGATGCGGAAGCAGGTCATGCATCATCTTGGCAGAAATTTCACCTGGGTAGAGGTCTGTTAATAATAATCCTGCTGGGAACAATGCGCAGTCTGCTTGAGTATAGGAAAGCAGTGCATCTCCCAACCTTTGGCTCAACTTAGATTCCTGCAGCAATTGATGCTCCAACACTTCCTCATTGAAGAATACGGGTCTTCGCAACAAATGCTCCCCTTCTTCCTGCAGCTGTTGAAGTACCGTTTCCTCTGAATCGGAAAGTTTAGGCGGCATTAGAGCCATATCCAGCAATTTCGTTGTAATTGCTGTCGGCTGGTGAGTAAAGTCGATCACTGCCACGCCTAGATAGTGACCCCATTTCCCCCCAGCAGATAAATGCGTTTGCTTCCATTTATAATTGTCAGTATAGGTATGGTGTGTATGTGCACCAAAGATTAACTGAATTTGAGGAAAGCGTTCTGCTAATTCTTCCTCATATGAGCGGCCTACATGGGCAAGACAAACAATTGCATCTACTTGAGAGTCAAGTTGCTCTATCATCTCTTGTGCAGCCTGCAGGGGCTCTGAAACATGCCAGCCAAGTTGTTTATAGTATTCATCATAGGCAGCCGTCAGTCCGAAAAATCCAATCCGCTTTCCGGAATGCATTGTGTGAATAACATAGGGCGTTAACCAGTCTGGTCTTTCCCCATGCGTAGAGTAAAAATTACTGAGCACAACTTTAAAGTTCGCTTTCCTGTACAAGGAATCTAATTGTTCATGAGACAATGTAATCCCTTCGTTGTTCCCTATCGTTACTAAATCGTATCCGGCTTCATTGAGCAGTCGAACATTGCCTTTTCCTTCTGTTGCTTCTGTGAATAAATGCGACCGGTCGATGTGATCGCCTAAGTCGACTACGAGAAGCTCATCTTGAGTGGGCAGCTGGTTACGGTAATTATCAATTTCAGCAATTATTGCCGCCCAATTTTCAAAATGACTATGTAAATCATTTGTATGAATAATATGAAGCGCTCCCATTGCGCCACCCCCTACATAATGCCATCTAGTATAGAGCGCACTCCTAACAATAAGAGGACAATTTGAAGAACTATAACTAAACTATCAGAATTCAACCGATGATTTAAATAGGCACCAATCTTTGCGCCTATATAAGCTGCTGGAATTACTGGAATGGTATAGAGCCACGGTACATTTCCGAGCGAGATATGCGTTACGGAGTTCACGAGCGCTGATAAGAAGACCATAAACATCGAAGTCCCCACTGCTACGTGAGGGGGAAATAGAAATAACAGCAGCATCGCGGGAACTAGCATCGACCCACCACCAATACCAAATAACCCAGAACTAAATCCAATACCAAATGTTAAAAGAAGCGCAAACCAAATGGGATAGCCATATACATATGTGCCTGTGCCATCTTCAAATGTCGTCTTCCGACCATTTTTAACAAACCAGTGAACGGGTTTTAAGTGCTTACGGATCAGCAATAAAAGTGATAAAAACACCATCATGATCCCAAAATATAATTGGAAGGATGGCAAATCAAGACCTCTGTTAACAAAAGCGCCAAGTATCGTGCCCGGTGCACTACCTGCAAAAAATATCCAACCACTCTTAAAGTCTACGGTTTTCTTTTTCATATAGGCGATTGTAGAAGATAGTCCGGTAAAAATCATCATAATCACAGAGAGTCCAACTACAGTTTGAGGTGTTATTCCATCTAGTAAACCCACTGAACCTAAATAGACGATTACAGGAACTAATATGACGCCTCCACCCAACCCTACTAAGGCACCTATAATTCCACTACATAATCCAGCTATAACCAGTAATACCCATTCCACTAGACGTCTCCTCCAAATAAATCAAGTTGCTTCGGTGCCAGACCCTCAAATGAAATATTCAGCAGTTGTTGAAACTGCTTTGCATTTTGAGCCGCATGTCCAGCTGAATTGTTATTAAATAGCACAAATGTTGTTTCTGCTTGTTGATCAACGCTCTTTACGGCATTAGCCATTTCGCTGAGTTCTTGTTTGTTGTAGTCGTATAAATAACGGATTTCTCGCCAATTTTGACGATTCACCGGTGCTTGCCAAGCAGCTACATTGCGACCATGAAATCGGAACAAGGCTTTGGAGGCTGTGACTTCCGGGACAAAGGGAATACTCCCATCACCTGATTGGGGTTCGTCACAAATGCTGTGTATAAAGTTTTGCTCTCCTAAAAATTGAAACGTTTTGTCTCGAAAGCGCTCGTCATACCAAGATTGGTGACGAAATTCAATCGCGACTTCAAACTCCTGAAGTTCGTCACGTAAGCGTCTGAGTTCTTCCACATTGTCCTTTGTACACTCAAACCAAGGCGGGTATTGTGCTAACACGGCTCCTAGTTTGCCTGCTTCTTTATAGGGACGTAGAGCAAGTCGATAGGCTTCAAAAGCCGCTTCCAGTGACTCAAATGGGCTATCCCCTCGCAGGTGTCCGGTTAGTTGTTGATAAGTTTTCACGATAAATTGAAAATCTTGGGGCGTTTCCTCTAGCCATTTGTCGTTATTTTTTTTCGGTTGCACAGCGTAGAACATAGCATCAAGTTCTACTACGGGAAAGTGTGAGCTATAATCTTGTAGCCTTTGTTTAGCTGTCCCTCGATAGAGATCTGGATGATCTCCCCAACCCGTCAGTCCGATCTGAATCATGTCCTCACCTCTTGTCTTCTAGTGTACCATTTTCACTCTAAAAGCTGGCTCAATAAACTTCAGGTTTAGTTCAAAAGACATGTGGGTATAAAATAAGTATACGAAGTGTTTACCTAGTAACTCGTGCTAAGTGTTCTTTCTTGAAGGAATACTTGGCGGGAGGTGACAAGGTGGAAAGATTCTATGGAATTGATGCACTTCTTGTCTATTTAAATCAGCAAGGAGCTCATGAATTTTCTGAGACTGAGATTCTATATCTCATTGAAAAACGCTTGATTCCTCACTATATTTCCTTCGGTAAACGCTACTCGTTTCAGAAAGAATATATTGACAGCTGGCTTAAATTGTACAAAAAATAAAAAAGACTCTGTCTCCGGCAACTTATGCCGGGACAGAGTTTTTTTGTATTTAACCGATTGAACCTTCCATCTCGAACTTGATGAGACGATTCATTTCAACTGCATATTCCATCGGTAATTCTTTAGTGAATGGTTCGATGAAGCCCATTACGATCATTTCTGTTGCTTCTTCTTGACTTAATCCACGGCTCATTAAGTAGAACAATTGCTCTTCAGAAACTTTTGAAACTTTCGCTTCGTGTTCAAGCGAAATGTTGTCATTCATGATTTCGTTATATGGAATTGTGTCTGATGTAGACTGGTTATCCATAATCAACGTATCACACTCAATGTTTGAACGCGCGCCATGTGCATTGCGTCCAAAACGGACAATTCCACGGTACGTTACTTTTCCGCCTTGTTTCGAAATGGATTTCGAAATAATAGTAGAAGAAGTGTTAGGTGCTAAGTGAATCATTTTAGCTCCTGCATCTTGGTGTTGTCCTTTTCCTGCAAGTGCGATAGAAAGAGTCATACCACGAGCGCCTTCACCTTTTAAGATACACGCTGGGTATTTCATTGTTAATTTTGAACCAATGTTGCCATCAATCCATTCCATTGTACCGTTCGCTTCAACAACTGTGCGTTTTGTCACTAAGTTGTAAACATTGTTAGCCCAGTTTTGAATCGTTGTATAACGGCAATAAGCGTCTTTTTTCACGATGATCTCAACAACCGCTGAGTGAAGTGAGTTCGTCGTGTAAACAGGAGCTGTACAGCCTTCTACATAGTGAACAGATGCGCCTTCGTCAACGATGATCAACGTACGCTCAAACTGCCCCATGTTTTCAGAATTAATACGGAAGTAGGCTTGAAGTGGTGTATCTACTTTAATTCCTTTAGGAACGTAGATGAATGAACCACCAGACCATACAGCCGAGTTCAATGCTGAGAACTTGTTATCTGATGCTGGAATTACAGTGCCCCAGTACTCTTTGAAAAGTTCTTCATTTTCATGCAAGGCTGAACCTGTATCTTTAAAGACAATTCCCATGTCTTCTAGTTCTTGTTTCATGTTGTGGTAAACCACTTCTGATTCATACTGAGCAGAAACACCTGCTAAATACTTTTGTTCCGCTTCTGGAATACCAAGCTTGTCAAATGTACGCTTGATTTCTTCAGGAACCTCATCCCATGAACGTTCTGTTTGTTCAGAAGGCTTTACGTAATAAGTGATCTCATCAAAGTTTAATTCGCCAAGTTCCCCGCCCCATTGTGGCATTGGTTTTGCGTAGAAAATCTCCAATGCTTTTAGACGGTAATCCAGCATCCAAGCCGGTTCATTTTTCATACGAGAAATTTCTTCAACGATTTCACGAGTCAACCCGCGTTTAGAACGGAAGATGGATACGTCTTTGTCATGGAAGCCATATTTGTAATCGCCAATCTCAGGCATCTTTTTAGCCATAATTTATTCCTCCATTCCTGTATTTTGCTGCTGCACCCCTTTTTCCATTGCTTTCCAAGAAAGCGTTGCACATTTAATACGTGCTGGAAATTTAGAGACACCACTTAATGCTTCTATATCTTCTAAATCGATGGAATCATCATAGTCTTTCCCAATCATCATGTCTGAGAATATTTCAGAGAGCTTCATAGCCTCTTCAACCGTTTTGCCTTTGACTGCTTGGGTCATCATGGAAGCAGAAGACATGGAGATCGAACAGCCTTCTCCATCAAACTTGGCATCTGTGATAATGCCTTCTTCTACTTGTAGTGTCAAATGAATTCGGTCACCACAAGTAGGGTTGTTCATATCAACCGTGACCGCTTCTTCCCCAAGTGAACCTTTGTTACGCGGATTTTTATAGTGATCCATGATAACTTGACGATAAAGTTGATCTAAATTTGAATTAATAGACATCGTTGAAATACTCCTTTGCTTTCTGCAAGCCAGCTACAAGACGATCTACATCCTCTTTTGTATTGTACAAGTAAAAGCTTGCACGTGCTGTCGCTGAAACGTTGAGCCACTTCATTAATGGCTGTGCACAATGATGACCTGCACGGACAGCAATTCCTTGCATGTCTAGAACAGTTGCCACATCATGTGGGTGAACATCGCTTAAATTAAATGTAATGATTCCTGCACGTTTCGAAGGGTCTGTCGGGCCATAAATCGTCATGCCCTCAATCTCAGACATCTTCTCCATTGCGTAGGCTGCCAGCTCATGTTCATGCTGCTCGATTTTATCCAGCCCGATTGACTCTAAATAATCAATCGCTGCTGCTAAGCCGATTGCCCCTGCAATGATAGGTGTGCCACCTTCAAATTTCCAAGGCAGTTCTTTCCACGTAGATTCTTGCAGTCCGACGAAATCAATCATTTCTCCGCCGAATTCTACAGGCTCCATTACTTCTAAGTGACGCTGTTTTCCGTAAAGAACACCAATACCTGTTGGACCACACATTTTGTGACCAGAGAAAGCATAAAAATCAGCATCCAGGTCTTGAACATCTACTTTTAAGTGTGGAGCAGCTTGTGCACCGTCCACAACCATTACGGCTCCGTGTTCATGTGCAATTTGGGCAATTTCTTTAATTGGATTCAGTACACCTAAGACATTGGAAACATGCATAACGGAGACGATTTTCGTTTTCTCTGTAATGGCTTTACGCACATTTTCAAGTGAAAGCGTTCCGTCTTCTTCAAGTTCAATATAGTTGAGTACTGCTTTTTTTCGTTTAGCAAGTTGTTGCCACGGGATGATGTTGGAATGATGCTCCATGTAAGTGATGACAATTTCGTCACCTTCTTCTACATTGGCTTCACCATAACTGGCAGCAACTGTATTGATTGCTGTCGTTGTACCACGCATAAAGATAATCTCTTTTGTAGAAGAGGCATTAATGAAACCACGGACTTTGTCACGTGCACCTTCATATCCCTCTGTCGCGCGGTTTCCAAGAGTGTGAACCCCGCGGTGTACATTAGAGTTGTCTTGTTCGTAATACGCTTTAATGGCTTCAATAACGGCCGTTGGCTTTTGTGAAGTGGCACCACTATCTAGATAGACAAGTGGGTGACCATTCACTTCTTGATTCAATATGGGAAAATTGCTGAGGATCGTTGGATTCATTAGCGCACTTTCCTTTCAATAACCTCCGTAAGTTGCTTCTTCACACCTTCAACCGGAAGTGCTCGTACTACAGGCGCCAAGAAACCATGAATGATTAAACGCTCTGCTTCTTTTTTCGATACACCACGACTCATCAAGTAGTACATTTGCATTGGATCTACACGTCCTACAGATGCCGCGTGACCAGCTGTTACATCATCTTCGTCGATCAATAAGATCGGGTTCGCATCTCCACGTGCTTTTTCAGAAAGCATTAACACGCGTGACTCTTGCTCAGCATTTGATTTTGAAGCACCATGCTCGATTTTACCAATCCCATTGAAAATAGAAGAAGCTGAATCTTTCATAACTCCGTGCTTCAGAATTTGGCCTTCTGTATTTTTACCCCAGTGAATAACTTTTGTAGTGAAGTTTTGCTTTTGATCGCCACGACCTACGACTACAATTTTCACATGTCCTTCTGAGTTATCTCCCACAAGGTGAGTAACGTTTTCTACAACTGTATTGCTATCATTCATTAATCCTAATGCCCAATCAATAACAGCATCACGGTGAGTAATCCCACGACGGTTCACGTATGCTGTGTAGCCTTTAGCTAACACATCAACCGCACCATAAGTGATTTTCGCGTTATCTTTTGCAACGACTTCAGAAATAATGTTTGCTTGTCCTTGTGCAAGTTCAAAAGTAGAAAGGTAGTTTTCTACATACGTTAGCTTAGAATTCATCTCAGCAACCACGATTGTGTGATTGAACAGTGAGACAGACGCATCGTCTTGTACATAAATGACTTGGACAACTTCATCCATTTCTACATTTTTAGGTACATAAACAAAAGCACCACCATTGACTAATGCTGCATGGTAAGCCGTAAGCTTGTGCTCATCAACTTTTACCGTGTCCTTCATGAAATACTGTTGAACTAGGTCTCCATGCTCGCGAATCGCTGTGTGAATGTCCGTTACAATAACACCTTTTTCCTTTAATTGTGGAGAAAGTGAAATGTATGCCGGTGTATTGTTACGTTGAATATATAACGTTTTTTGATTTTCTAAATCAATCAGTGACTTCACTTCATCAGGAAGATCTGTCAGTGAGCCATAAGCTGCACTTTCTACTGTGTGTGTAGGGAATGTTAAGAAGTCCCAGTTTTTGATATTCGTTTTGTCCGGTTCTGGCATAGGCAGTTCCGCTGCGTGTGCAAGAGCAGCTAAGCGGAAATCTGTCATCCATCCCGGTTCTTGCATTTTTTCAGAGTAAGCGCGAATGTCTTGCTCTGTTACTGCTAATGTTGTTTCAACCGTCATGCTGACTGTCTCCCTTCTTATGCTTCTTGCCCAACAGTTTCGTCTTCAATACCTAATTCAGCTTTAATCCAGTCGTACCCTTCAGCCTCTAATTTATGAGCAAGCTCAGGTCCACCTGATTTTACTACACGGCCTTGCATCATAACGTGTACATGGTCTGGTGTGATGTAATTCAATAAACGTTGGTAGTGAGTGATGATTAAGCTACCAAAGCCTTCTCCGCGCATTTCATTAATACCTTTTGAAACGACTTTCAGTGCATCGATATCTAAACCTGAGTCAATTTCATCTAAGATGGCAAATGTAGGTTTGATCATCATTAATTGAAGAATTTCGTTACGTTTTTTCTCTCCGCCTGAGAAACCTTCGTTTAAGTAGCGTTGAGCCATATCTTGGTCCATCTCTAAGATGTCCATTTTGCTATCCATTTCACGGATAAACTTCATTAATGAGATTTCGTCGCCTTCTTCGCGACGTGAATTGATTGCAGAACGTAAGAAGTCTGCGTTTGTTACGCCATTGATCTCACTTGGGTACTGCATAGCTAGGAAAAGACCCGCTTTCGCGCGCTCGTCAACTTCCATTTCTAAAACATCTTCCCCATCAAGTGTTACTGATCCAGAAGTTACTTCATATTTAGGGTGGCCCATAATTGCAGAAGCAAGTGTAGACTTACCTGTTCCGTTTGGTCCCATGACTGCGTGGATTTCACCTGTATTAAGTGTTAGATTAACACCCTTTAAAATTTCCTTGCCGTCAATTTCAACGTGCAAATCTGTGATTACTAGTGTTGACATTGTAAACCCTCCATATCTTTAACTTCGAACGGACTCATCCATTCTTAATTATTATCATTCTAATCTTACAGCAATTAGAGGTGGACTGCAAATCATTTCAATCCTTGAAAATCCTGCATTTGTACATTTTCACTACATGAGCTCTAATTGAGAATAACTATCATCATCCGATAAAAAAAGCCCATAGAACCAAGGTTCTACAGGCTTTTTAGACATTTATATGATTATCTGTGGGCTTGAGCATCAATTCGGGCTGCGATGTGCATGCTTTGTTCGTGATCACGTTGACGGCGTTGTTCTACCTTCATACGTAAATCCTCGCTTTGTCTCATTTCATCATAACCGAAACCATGTACGTCACGAAAAGCCAAATTCATTTTTTCCGTGTAAGGCTGTCCTTCTGGTTTGATAGTAATCATTCCCTTCAGTTAGTATCTTACGTTACTTAGTGTATACCCACCACTTAACGAATGAAACTGAAAAAAGGAAATTTAGCCCAATAGTCTCATCAACTAGTTATTCTGTAACAGGAACTACAGAACCGCCCCACTCATCTAAAATGAACTCTTGAATCTCATCAGATTTCAGCGCTTCTACTAAAGCAACAATTGCTTCATTCTCTTCATCTCCAGCATTTACAGCGATAACATTTACATATGGAGAGTTTGAGTCTTCAATTGCGATTGAATCTTCTAATGGGTTAATTCCTGCATCAAGAGCATAGTTTGAGTTGATTAAAACTGCGTCGCCTTCTTCTTGCTCATACATTTGAACTAAAAGTGCTGCTTCATAGTTAGGATCGAATTCGATATTTTTTGGATTTTCGATTACATCTTCAATTGTAGCAGTTGTTTTCTCAACTTCTGGGTCAAGAGTGATCAGCCCAGCACCTTCTAACATAGAAAGTACGCGTCCGTGGTCAGCTACCGAGTTGCTCATTAAAATAACTGCACCTTCAGGCAATTCATCAATTGAACCGAATTTCTTAGAGTAAAGACCGATAGGCTCGATGTGAATTCCACCTGCATTTACGAAATCATATCCATTATCTGCAATTTGTGACTCTAGGTAAGGAATGTGTTGGAAGTAGTTTGCATCCAAGTCACCATTGTCTAAGTCTTGGTTTGGAAGAACGTAATCTTGGTAAGCTTCAATAACAAGCTCAATACCTTGCTCTTCTAAGATTGGTTGTACTTGCTCTAAAATTTCAGCGTGAGGTACGTTTGAAGCACCAACTGTTAGTGTCGTGTTCTCCCCTTCAGATGAAGAACCTCCTTCAGAACCACATGCTGCTAATGTTAAAATACTTGCTCCTACTACTAATCCTGCTGCTAATTTTTTCATGTCTTTTCTCTCCTCTGTTATCGTTTGTCTAATCGGTTAGTTAACCAGTCACCGATCCACTGGATGATAAATACAATGATCAAGATGATGATTGTTGCAACAATCATCACATCTGTTTGATTTCGTTGGAAACCATCTAAAAATGCGAGCGTTCCAAGTCCACCTGCTCCGATAACTCCTGCCATGGCTGTATAGCCGACAAGTGCAATCGATGTAACGGTAATACCAGATACAATGGCTGGCATAGATTCCGGAAGTAAGACTTTGCGAATAATCGTCCAAGTAGTAGCTCCCATAGATTTAGCTGCTTCCAGCACACCTCTATCAATTTCCTTCAAGGCAATGAGGACCATACGTGCGTAAAATGGTGCAGCACCAATAATCAATGCTGGAAACGCGGCGTTCGGGCCTCGAATGCTGCCGAGTAGTAATTTTGTAAATGGAATCAATAGAATAATTAAGATGATGAACGGGATGGATCTAAAAATATTGACGAGAGCACCTGTTAACCAGTTTGCCAATTTATTTGACCAAGCTTGATGCGGGCTTGTTAAAAATAACAGCAAGCCGATGGCAAGGCCGAAAACAAATGTTAGTGCTGTAGAGATTGCTGTCATGTACAACGTTTCATAAGTGGCTTCCCACATTTTCGGCCAGTCGACATTCGGAAAAAGATTTTCAATCATGTTGAATGACCTCCGATTGTACTTTTTGTGCATGTAAGTAGCCCAATGCTTCGTCGATAGCAAGTGCGTCGCCATCGATATGCAAGAGGAGCGTTCCTAACGCACCGTTTTGAGTTTGTGTAATATTTCCTTGAACAATGGTCACTTCCAAACCAAACTGTTTAATGAGTCGGGCAATAAGAGGTTGATCCGTTTGGTCCCCTATAAATGTCAGTTTCACTAGCTTACCATTCGGATACATCTCCAAGAAGTGATCGACTGTATCTGAGTAGTAAGCACCGTCTGAAATTTGCGAGACGAAACGCTTGGTGATCGCTTGTTGTGGGTTTTTGAAGACGTCAATTACTTGGCCTTCTTCTACCACAACCCCATTTTCCATTACAGCCACGCGGTGACAGATTTTCTGAATAACATGCATTTCATGTGTGATCAGTACAATTGTCAATCCTAGCTGTTTGTTGATGGTGACTAGTAAGTCTAAAATTTGATCAGTTGTTTCAGGGTCTAGTGCCGATGTTGCTTCATCGCACAATAATACTTCTGGACGATTGGCAAGCGCTCTTGCAATTCCCACACGTTGTTTTTGACCACCCGATAGTTGAGAAGGATACGCTTTTTCACGACCTTCTAAGCCAACTAGCGCAATCAATTCTTTTACTCGCTCAGCTCGTTGTTCTTTTGATACTCCCGCGATTTCTAGCGGGAAGGAAATGTTTTCTTCCACTGTCCGTGACCATAAAAGGTTGAAGTGTTGGAAAATCATACTCACTTTTTGTCTGAACTGTCGCATTTCCTTAGAAGAGAGCTTAGAGACCTCTCTGCCGTTCACTTGAATCTGACCAGCTGTTGGTCTTTCTAAACCATTTAATAATCGAATTAATGAGCTTTTACCTGCACCACTGTAGCCGATAATCCCATATATCTCTCCTTGTTTGACGGAAAGTGATACATGATCAACAGCGATAACGTTGCCATTGCCAGTTGTGTATTGCTTAAAGACATCTTGTAATTGAATCATATGCGCGCCGCCTCCTTTCTTTGAAATTTCTGCGGATCCTTTTGTATACAAAAAGACCCTTTCTGCGCACAGACAGAAAGGGTCTTCGTTTTATCAACGGATATCCATTCTCTCATCTCTCAAAGCGCTAGCTTTGCGTGACTTGGCACCATTTCACTTTCGTGACGGTTGCCGGGCTTCATAGGGCACTTCCCTCCACCTCTCTATATAAGAGCGACGCATATTCAATTAGTATTGTTGTCAGTAATCGAATAGTATCATAGCCATTTTCGACCGTCAACCATTTTTATCTACAAATTTTTTATTATTTTTTACAGGGCCGTTTTTAGTTTCTCTAGGAGATAAGGCACAGATTGAAAAGCGTATATTTTTTCCACTTCTGTCTCTGTCTTTTTTATGATCAGGCAAGGCACGCTCTCTACTTGCAGCTCATTCATCAATTGTGGTTCATAGTTTGCGTTGAGTTGCGGAACCTCTTTGTCTATGAGTTGTTCACAGACCGTTAACATTTTAGAGGCCACTTGGCAGGTGCCACACATGGGAGTGTAGATATAGAGAAGCGATTCGCCGGACTGTTTCCAGTCTGTGTATGTGATTTCGTTCATTTGGGTCTCCACCTTTACTTTGCTAAAAGTAGCAGACCGGTCGGATGTTTTCAAGAGAAATGCCTAAAATCGTGTAAGAAGCGGAATCAACGGGACTGCTAGCTTCTTCTGATCAAGGTGCATCTTACATAGTTTGATATTAAGATCTAATTAAGAACGAAAAGAGTTTAAACAGAATCTTCTTCTAATCCAAATTCATCTTCCGATGCTTGTTTTCAAGTTCAAATAAAGAACGAAAAGGACTGAGGCACACTCTTTTAGAGTGGGCCTCAGCGCGAATCTTCTTAGTTCGAGCTTCCACAAGCATCTCCAGTTGCATAAGGATAGTTGAAGTTCTTTTTTGTTGGAAGTGGTAACTTGCAACGTCTTTGAGTCGGCTCTGCCTCTACTTATTGAGAACAGTTCAAATTTTGCTCACTATAACAAGCGAGCTAATCGCTGCGCTAACGCGAGGCTCTATTGAGCAACAGGTCAAACATAGTTTAGGTCAGCGAGATTGCTATTCATTTCTACTTTACAGACAAAGCCTTATTACTTAAAAAACTTTACTAGTAAGATCTTGACCATCTTATTACTTAAAGCCCTTACTAGTAAGATCTTGAGCATTTTAAGTGTTTTGGACTTAGTGAGTGTTCATCAAATAACTTTTATCGCTCATCATGGGAATAATCAATCATCAAAAGAAATTTTCACTCATCAGAACGGTTTAATCCTTCATCATACAGCTTTTATCGCTCATCACGGTTTTACGAGGGCACTTAACTAGTTTCCGCGGGCATTGAATAGAATTACTCGGGCATTGAACTGATTTCCTCGGGCACTGAGAGGATTACTCGGGCACTGAGAGGATTACTCGGGCACTAAACGGATTTCCGCGGGCATTGAATCTAATTACTCGGGCACTGAACTTGTTTCCCCCCTCATCACAAACTTAGAGCCACATACTCAATCAATTTGAAAACCCGGAAGCCAGGATGCCATTTCCCAGGCCAACTGAGTTTTACCGAGACCCGGCAACGCAGCCGAAAGCGCTCTCCTTTCGGCTGACGTGGGGAGGCTCGCAGAAACTCACCTAGGAAATGGCGTTCTGGGTGGAGGGTTTTCAAATCCTACTTAAATCGATTTAGTAAACTTAACTTTAAGATCGCGTTCTGGCTAGAGGGTTTTCAAATTCCAATGCCAGACATAAAAAAAAGCCCGCCAAGGTGGCGGACTCGATTAGTTGATTAATTCTTCGTATTGTTCAGCTGTCAATAATGCGTCTGATTCAGCAGAATCTGTTGGCTCTACTTTCACCATCCATGCATTTTCGTAAGGAGATTCGTTGACGAACTCTGGGCTATCTTCTAGAGAGTCGTTAACTGCGACAACTTTACCGCTGATTGGTGCGTATAACTCAGATACCGTTTTAACGGACTCTACACTACCAAAAGCGTCTCCTGCTTTGATTTCGTCACCTACAGCTGGAAGTTCAACGAATACGATGTCTCCAAGCTCAGATTGCGCGAAATCTGTAATACCGATTGTTGCTGTGCCCTCTTCATGCTTTACCCACTCATGGTCTTTAGAATAACGAAGTTCTTTAGGAATACTCATCATTAATCTCCTCTCGACATCTGCAATTTTCTCTTTAATAGTGACACAATTCAAGCATTTCGACAAGCTGTTATTTTGTCCAGACGTTCTCAAATTCCTCTTCACGGAAGCCTATTGTCGCTTTTGTGCCATCCGTTGTGAATGGGCGTTTGATCAGCATGCCGTCTGATACTAAAAGGTCTAATTTTTCATCGTCTGTCATTCTTGCTAGTCGATTTTTTAGACCC
Organism: Chryseomicrobium sp. FSL W7-1435; assembly: GCF_038595005.1. GTDB lineage: Bacteria > Bacillota > Bacilli > Bacillales_A > Planococcaceae > Chryseomicrobium. The sequence goes on along the minus strand of NZ_CP151997.1, from coordinate 1,236,620 downwards.
ATCTCCCGGTATTTTTGACCGGTCACATTGAATAATCGTTTTAGTTCAAATCCATTTTCTTCTGCCATCGCCTTTAACAATTCTCGGCTTGGTGGATTTTCCACGATGTGATGGTATGTAAATTCTACACCGTTATCTTTCAAGAATTTCTCTGCTTTTTTGCATGTATTACAAATGGGATAGCCGTACATTTCAATTGCCATACAAGTTCCTCCTCTACAGTCGATCTACTAGTAGTATACCGACCTTTGGGCAATTAGAAAAATCCCTGCACAAAGTACAGGGAAAATAGTGTATTAAACTACGTATTTTTCAGCGTCAATTAGTTTGACAGAAGCTTCACGTTTCTTCGTTACTAAGTTGTAAGGCGTGTTGCGAGTTAACTTACGTAATGCTGACAACATCATGCGTTGATTGTCACCTTCAACAGCCGCTAGTAAAGTATCTTTTGCATACTTTTCAACTTCTTCAAACGCTTCTTGACAGAAGATTTCTGTGTAAAGAATTTTTTGAGCCGCTTTTTCTGCGCCAACTTTGTTTACTGCTTTTTCAGTACGAAGAACAGCTGACTCCATAGCGAACAAGTTGTTAGCAATATTAGCAATGTTCACAAGCACTTCTTGTTCGGCGTCTAATTTCGCACCATAACGTTGTGCTGCAAGACCAGCTGCTAGTAATGCAATCTTCTTAGCGTTTTTCACTAATACTTTTTCTTTAGCAAGTGGCTCGTCGCCAACTTCTTCCGGCATCATCATTAACAGTTCTTCTTGAAGCTTCATAGCCTGTTGAAGAAGTGGAAGTTCGCCTTTCATAGCTTTCTTCAAGAATGTACCTGGAACGATCATGCGGTTGATTTCATTTGTTCCTTCAAAGATACGGTTGATGCGTGAGTCACGGTAGATGCGCTCTACTTCATACTCTTGCATGAAACCATAACCACCGTGTAATTGAACAGCCTCATCCGCGATATAATCAAGGACTTCTGAACCGACAACTTTGTTGATCGAGCATTCAATCGCATACTCAGCAATCGCAGCAGCGATCTGTTTGCCATCTTTTTGCGCTTCTTCCGATAGTTCGTTCATGCGCTCTTCGAAATAACCTACCGTGCGGTAAATCAAGCTCTCTGTAGCATAAAGCTTAGATGCCATAGTCGCTAATTTTTGTTTTGTTAAGTTGAACGAAGATAAAGGTGTTTTGAATTGTTGACGTTGGTTTGTGTAAGCAATTGTCAGTTCAAGAGCACGTTTAGCTCCTCCGACTGTACCAACCCCTAATTTGTAACGACCTATGTTCAAGATATTGAAAGCGATGACGTGACCGCGACCAACTTCACCTAACAAGTTTTCCACTGGCACTTCTGCATCTTCCAGAATTAACGTACGAGTTGAAGACGACTTGATACCCATCTTCTTCTCTTCAGCTCCAACAGAAACACCTGGGAAGTCTTTTTCGACGATGAACGCTGTGAACTGCTCCCCATCAATTTTTGCATACACAACAAACACATCAGCAAAGCCTGCATTTGTAATCCATTGCTTTTCTCCATTTAAAATATAGTGCGTACCCGCAGCATTTAATTTTGCAGAAGCTTTAGCTCCTAATGCATCTGAACCTGAGCCTGGCTCTGTCAGTGCATAAGCAAAGATTTTTTCTGCAGTTGCTGAGAAAGGAAGGTATTGTTTCTTCTGAGCGTCGTTACCGAAAAGTACGATTGGAAGGGAACCGATACCAACGTGAGCTCCGTGTGTGATTGAAAAACCACCCGCAACTGACATTTTTTCTGCAATCAAGGCAGAAGATACTTTATCAAGCCCTAGGCCCTCATATTCTTCTGGAATATCTGCAGCTAATAGACCTAATTCGCCTGCTTCTTTTAGTAAACGTACAGAATGCTCAAATTCATGGTGTTCCAAGTTTTCCACTACAGGTAATACTGAACTCTTTACATAGTCCTCTGTAGTTTTAGCGATCATCTTTTGCTCATCTGAAAAGTCCTCAGGTGTGAATACGCGATCTGCTGTTAAATCCTCTGTTAGAAATGCTCCACCTTTTACTGCTTGTGACATGTTCATGTCCTCCTTTTATAGTAATTCAAATACGCCTGCTGCTCCCATACCGCCACCAATACACATTGTGACAACACCGAATTGCTTTTGTTGACGTTTCAATTCATGAATCATTTTCAGTGTTAAGACTGCCCCTGTCGCTCCAAGTGGATGACCAAGTGCAATCGCGCCTCCATTGACGTTTACTTTCGTTACGTCTAAGTTCAGCTGACGAATAATTTGTAGAGATTGTGAAGCAAATGCTTCATTCAATTCCCATACGTCGATGTCTGCAATAGAAAGACCTGCAAGCTTCAACGCTTTTGGAATCGCTTCTACTGGTCCGATCCCCATAACTTCAGGAGCAACTCCTGCTGTAGCAAATGAACGGAATTTTGCGAGTGGCTTCAAGCCTTGTGCTTCTGCCACTTCACGGTCCATGACAAGTAGTGCTCCAGCGCCATCTGACGTTTGAGAAGCGTTCCCTGCAGTCACTGTACCGCGCACGTTAAATGCTGGACGTAACTTTGCAAGTGTCTCAACAGATGTGCCTTCACGGACACCCTCATCCATTTCAAATAGATGTGTTTTAGTCTGTTGTTTATTTTTGTCGTCCACAAAGTGATGCGTTACTTCGACTGGAACGATCTCATCTTTAAATTTGCCAGCTGCAATTGCTGCTGCCGCACGCTTGTGTGACTCTACCGCAAAAGCATCTTGGTCTTCACGGCTTATGCCGTATTTCACAGCTACTTGCTCAGCTGTATGCCCCATCCCCATGTAATACTGAGGAGCCGTTTCGGCAAGTGTAGGGTTCAAGCGAAGTGTGTTACCCGTCATCGGGATCATACTCATCGATTCGACACCACCGGCAATAATGGCTTCTGCATGGCCGATCATGATGCGTTCTGATGCGTACGCAATCGACTGAAGACCTGAAGAACAGAATCGATTGATTGTAATAGCTGGAGTTGTATCAGGAAGTCCTGCAAGCGCTCCAATATTACGCGCTACGTTCATTCCTTGTTCTGCTTCTGGCATTGCACAGCCCATGATCAAATCATCGATAGGCCCTTCATACCCTGCACGTTGTAATGTTTCTTTGACTACGAGTGCTCCGAAATCGTCAGGACGCACTGCGGCTAAGGAGCCTTTTTTCGCTTTCCCGATTGGGGTACGAGCTCCTGCTACTAATACTGCTTCACGCATTGGTTGTTTCCTCCTTTAGACGTTCGGTTAGTTACGAAGCGGCTTTCCTTTAACGAGCATATGCTGCATACGCATTTGTGATTTTGGTTCTGCTACTAAACTTAAGAACGCTTCTCGCTCTAAATTTAATAGGTATTCTTCGTCAACGAGTGTGCCGTATGGAACTTCTCCACCAGCAAGAACGTAAGCAAGTTTTTTGGCAATCTTCATATCGTGATCACTGATATAACCTGACAGACGCAATCCTTCTGCCCCAACTAACATAGTTGCGTAGCCTGGTGCACCTGATACCGGAACTTTTCCACGGATTGGCGCTTTGTAGCCTGTTTCATATAAGTGAAGTGCTGCTTGCTTCGCGTCATACAACAAGTGATCAGGATTTACGCTGACACCATCTGCATGGTTCAAGAAGTTGTTTTCACGTGCTTCTTCGCCAGAAGTCGATACTTTCGCCATAGCGATTGTTTCAAATACAGTAGTCGCGACTTCAACGTAATCCACTTTCACGTTATTCGGTAGAGAACTTATGTGCTTGATATAAAGCTCTTTGTTTCCTCCTCCACCTGGAATTAGACCAACACCTGCTTCGACTAGACCCATGTAGGTTTCGCTAGAAGCTTGGATGTGTGCAGTTGGCAGACAAACTTCTGCTCCGCCGCCAAGTGTCATGCCAAATGGTGCTGCGACAACTGGTTTAGAAGAGTATTTAATTTTCAGCATCGCTTGTTGGAACATGCGAACGATATAATCGAGTTCAAAAATATTGTCATCTTGTGCTTCCATCAAGATCATTCCAAGGTTGGCACCAACACAGAAGTTTTTGCCTTGGTTCCCGATCACAAGCCCTTTAAAGTTTTTCTCCACTTCATCTACGGCAAAGTTGATCATCTGAAGAATGTCAGGACCAATCGAGTTTGACTGGGAATGGAACTCTAGAAGAGCAACTCCGTCTCCAAGGTCAATAAGGCTTGCACCACTATTTTTCTTGATGACACCATGCTTCTTTTTATACGCTTTTAAATCGATCGCTTTATCGTTTGTTGGAACTTTTTCAAACCCTGTTCCTGTAAAGAAGAGAAGTTCGCCCTCTTCTTCTTTATAGAAGGAGCTGTGGCCTTGATCGAGTAAAGCTTGCACAAATGCAGGAATCTCGTGCCCTTCTTCTTTCATTTTCGCAACAGACTTTTCAACGCCGATTGCATCCCACGTTTCAAACGGTCCTTGCTGCCAGCCGAAGCCCCATTTCATCGCTTGGTCAATCGCGACGATGTCATCGGCAATCTCACCGTGTAGCTCAGCCGAGTAGCGAAGTACTGGATTGAAAATGCTCCAAAGAAGTTCTCCTGTGCGGTCTTTTGCATACACTAGAGTTTTTACTTTGTTCGCTAGGCCTTTTTCTTGTTTCGCCATTTCTAGTGAAGGCGTTTTCAATTTTTTCACTGGCTCATAATCCATCGTTTCTGGATTCAACTCAAAAATTTCTTTATCTTTCTTTACGAAGAAACCTTGGCCAGTTTTCGCCCCCAACCATTTGTTTTCAACCATTTGCTTCATGAAAGCTGGTGGGTTGAATACTTCTTGTTCTTCACCTGTCGACTTGTCGTAGACATTTTTCGCAACGTGTAGGAATGTATCCAGTCCAACCACGTCAAGTGTGCGGAAAGTCGCTGATTTCGGACGTCCAATTGCAGGTCCCGTGACAGAATCCACTTCTCCTACCGAGTAGCCACGGTTCAACATTTCGCGAAGCGTGACAAGTAAACCGTAAGTTCCAATGCGGTTCGCAATAAAGTTTGGTGTGTCTTTTGCAAGAACAACGCCTTTGCCTAACACGTCTTCTCCAAACGTTTTCACAAACTCCACAACTTCAGGTTTAGTAGTGGAAGCAGGAATCACTTCAAGTAATTTCAAATAACGTGGTGGATTGAAGAAGTGCGTACCAAGGAAGTGACTTGCAAACTGCTCACTGCGTCCTGCCGTCATATCTTCAATGCTGATACCGGAAGTATTAGATGTTACTATCGTGCCAGGTGTCAATACTTCATCGATACGTGCGAACAAGTTTTGTTTCACTTCTAAGTTTTCGACGATTACTTCGATGATCCAGTCTACGTCTTTTAATTTTTCAAGATCGTCCTCTAGATTTCCAGGTGTAATCAATTGTAAGTTGCGTTTTGATGTCAATGGTGCCGGTTTTTGTTTAAGTAACTTTTCAAGAGCTCCCGTTGCAACGGAGTTTCTGAATGCTGGTGTATCTTTCGTCCATCCTTTTTTCGCATCTGCTTCAGATACGTCGTTTGGTACGATGTCAAGCAAGTATGTCGGAATGCCACTATTTGCAAGATGCGCCGCAATACCAGAACCCATAACTCCCGATCCGATGACAGCTGCTTTTTTAATTTGATATGACACAAAGATGCCTCCTTCTATTTTGAATGAATACTCATTCATTTTAGCGGTAAAAAAAATAGAACCGTTGTCCTTGTTTCTAGTGTAGAACATATTTTAAATTTTCGCAATACTATTGTGGTTGCTTTCGATTTCTCTTTTCTGGGGTTTCATGTAAACTAGAGGTACTAGAAGAAAGGGTGTCGAATATGGAACCAATTAAAACAGTAGAACAATTCAATGAAGTGATTCATTCCGGGAAAGAGGTACTCGTAAAATTCCAAGCTGGCTGGTGCCCGGATTGCCGTCGTATGGACATGTTCATTGATCCAATCGTAGAGGAATACAATCAGTATACGTGGTATGACGTAAATCGTGACGAGCTGCCTGAAATTGCAGAGAAGTATGAAGTCATGGGAATTCCAAGCTTATTAATTTTTAAAGACGGCGAAAAGACTGCTCATCTTCATAGTGCGAATGCGAAATCTCCACAACAAGTAACTGATTTTTTAGAGTCTGTAAACGAATAGGAGATCACTATGACTACTGAACAAGAGATTCTTGAACTGAAAGAACAGTTGGAGTACTATAAATCGATTGTCTATAACATGTCGTCTCCTATCATTCCTTCTATTGTATCAAAAACCATTTTGGTTCCAGTAGCAGGCTATATCTACAGAGAGCGCTTCAACAATATTGAAACGGAAGTTCTAACCTATATAGCAGAGCATCGAGAAGTCGAAAATGTGGTTTTTGATTACACAGGTGTATCTACAGATGATGTTTCTAGCTTTGATTTTAATGAACTTGCCCTCGCAATTTCCAATTTAAATAGCTCATTAAAACTTATGGGGATGCGCCCAATTTATGTTGGTTTCAATCCAAAGTTGATCCAAGAAATCGTCCGCGCCGGCGTGCATGTGGAGATTGAGACGTATCAATCGTTCCGCAATGCCCTACAAGGTTTATTGAACGAAGAAAGCGGAAAATTATAATGTAACTACAGCGTACCCATGTGGTGCGCTTTTCTTATGGAGGGATTTGATGAAAACAGTACTTCCTTTTTCGGGGATGTCCCAATACGATGACTCTGTGGCACCCGAACTTCGCTCTTCTGCTTGTGGTCCTGTAACAGCGCATTTACTATTGAAACATGCTGGCCTTCCTGCCTACTCGGTCAATGAACTGTATCAGTCACTTCGTGGAACCCGCATCGGATTATTTACATTTCGCTTCGTAAAATTTCTGAACAAGTTATTGCCTTCTGATTGGCGCGCAGAAAAATGCACATTGCAAGAAGCGCTAAATGAACTAAAAAAAGGACGGCCAGTAGCCGTCAAGTTTGATAAATATTTTTCATTTCAATTTCGTTCAGAAACATCTTTCTCCTATCACTGGGTACCGATGACCGGTTTTGTTGTAAATGATGGCGAACTGTTTTTACTTGTTCATGATAATGGAGGCCGCGGACGTGAAAGTAAACTCCGTCGCATACCATACGGTCCGAATCATAAAATCGTGACGTTTGTAAAAATTGCGCCTTTACAGTAGCTGACGCAAGACTTGCTTGTAGCCATTGCTCTCACAAAACTCTTTTGCTGTGTAAGGAACTGCTTCCCAATATAAATCGTTCAGTTCCACTTCAATTGGTACATCATTTCGAATAACTGCCAACTGCTTAGAGATTGCTAGAAGCTCTCCCGCTTCTTCAATCTTTTTTCGTTGACCCGGTTTTAACTCCTCTTTTGCTGCGAGCACACCGTCCACACTTCCATAGGCTTGAATGAGTTGAAGTGCGGTCTTTGGCCCAATGCCTTTCACACCAGGATACCCATCACTGCTATCGCCCATAAATGCTTTCACATCTGGAAATTGGTGCGGCTCGATTCCAAACTCTTCACGGAATCGTTCTAAATGATACGAGTCATAAATCGAGAACCCTTTTTTCGTGAATTCAATCGAAACATCCGGAGTTAGAAGTTGAAGAAGGTCTTTGTCTCCAGAAACGATAGTGAACTTCCCTTCTCCTTCCCACTTTTTCGTCACGGATGCAATTGTATCATCTGCCTCCATTCCCACGACGCCGAGGTTGACCCACCCAAGCTGAGCAGATAATTCTTGTGCCATATCAAACTGCGGAATCATTTCTTGAGGCGGTGCTGGACGATTGATTTTATAGCCCTCAAACAACTCATTACGGAAAGTGTGCATTCCTTTATCCCATGTAATGACGACGTGAGATGGAGTAAAAATCGAGCGGGCTGTCAGTACATGACGCGCAAATCCTTGCACGGCATTTGTTGGAAGACCTTGTTCGTTATAGAAAAATTGATTGGACATAGCTGTCGCAAAGAATGAACGAAACAATAACGCCATTCCGTCGACTACTAAAATATGTGGCTGGTGCATGGAATTCCTCCTTTATGTATACCCTTAGTTTAACGGAAGATACGACATGGGTATAGTGGGTCTATCAACCTATAAAAGGAGACGCGACTAATGAACATACATAACGGATCGCTGTACTGGCCACAAACAACGCCACCATTCGAACCTCAAGAGGTACATGAACGCTTGGAAAGCTACGACATCGTGATTGTCGGCGGCGGAATGTCAGGCTCGTTGACTGCCTTTCAATTTATGAAAGCCGGGAAATCGGTGGCAGTTTTAGATAAACGTCAATTTGGCTCGGGAAGCACGAGTGCAAATACGGGATTGCTTCAATATTCCAATGACATCATGCTCCATGAGCTGATTGAACAAATCGGTGAACCAGATGCTGTACGATTTTACGAGATGTGCTTAGAGGCGATGGATCAACTAGATGAAGTGGCTACATTATTACCTGTAAGTGCGGATTTCATTCGTCGTCCAAGTATTTGTTACGCGAGTGTTGAAGAAGATGTAGCTAAGCTTCAAAAGGAATATGAAACACTAAAAGCTCATGGCTTCCCTTGTGAATACTGGGACCAAACAACTGTCGAAGCCAACTTGCCGTTTTCAAAACCCGCTGCACTCGTCACGTACAAAGACGCGGAAGTGAATCCGTTAAAGTTTGTACAAGGCGTTCTTGGTGAAGTCGAAAAAGGTGGCGGCCATCTGTTCCCCTATACAGAAGTAGAGGACGTCTTCGAGCAAGCAGACCACTTGGAAGTCCGGACATCTAACGGAACGTTTCATGCAAAAAAAATCGTTTACACAACAGGATATGAAACAGTACCAGTTGGCAAACGAATCGGTGCGGATATTAACCGGTCATATGCGATTGCCACAAAACCGGTCGAGGATATTTCCGAATGGCACGAGCGTGCGTTGATTTGGGAGACGAAACGTCCTTATTTATACATGCGGTTGACGGAAGAAAATGCCGTAGTCGTTGGCGGTCTGGATGAAGATAAGCCGGAAGCGCCACTTTCCGATGAGTTGATTGCAGAACGTGGGCAACGGTTACTAGATGCACTCCATGAGCATTTTCCGAAGCAACAGTTTGAAATCAATGCGTGTTACGCTGCAAGTTTTGGTGAGTCCATCGATAATCTTCCGTTTATCGGGGAGCATCCGGCGAAACCAAATCACTATTATTTGCTAGGGTACGGCGGTAACGGGACTGTCTATAGTATGCTGGGTTCTTCCATGCTTGTAGATTTAGTGGACGGTGTGCCGAATCGGGATGCGGAGATTGTGCAGCTAGATCGGAAGTATGGTGTGAAATAAATAAATAAATAACAAAAAAGGAAATCGATCAACTCGATTTCCTTTTATAGTTAGTTAGCTGCAGACACTTTATAAATCAATCCACCATCTGTGATTGCAATCAGCGCGCCATCCTGTGTTACAAGAATATCACGGAATCGTTGCACTTCTTCAGACAATAGACGTTCTTCTCCAACAACAATGTCATTTTCAATTACAACGCGTGCAATATAGCTCGATGCTAAGCCACCGATGAACAAGTTGTTCTCCCATTCAGGAATGGCGTCATTATCATAGAAGGACATTCCACTTGGCGCACTTGTTGGATCCCAGTAATAGACGGGCTCTACAAAGCCTTGCGCTTCGTGTTCTGAAATACCATCATTGACTAATTCACCCGAATACTCGATACCGTATGAAACGGTTGGCCATCCATAGTTATTCGCTGGCTCAATAATGTTTAGTTCATCTCCAGCTTGAGGACCGAATTCAACAATCCATAAGTCGCCTGTTTGCGGATTGAAGTCTATCCCTTGAATATTACGGTGTCCATAGCTGTAGATGCCAGGAAGTGCATTTTCATCTTCAATAAATGGATTCGTGTCTACTGGTTCTCCATCTTGTGTAATATGAATGACTTTCCCTAAATACGCATCTAAATCTTGTGCGCGCTCGCGAATTGGATCATCTGAACGCTCACCCGTTGTTAAGAACAAGTTGCCAGCTTCATCAAAGGTAATGCGGCCACCATAGTGTAAGTCACCTTCATAGGCTGGTGTCGCTTGGAAAATCACCTCAAAACCTTCGAGTGCAGTTTCATCTTCTGATAAAACACCTTTCCCGACAGCAGTGACAGTTCCGCCTTCAATATCTTGAGAGAATGTTAAAAATACTAGTCGTGATTCGGCAAAATCAGGTGCTACGGTTACATCCAGTAATCCACCTTGACCTTCATTGTTTACTTCTGGCGTACCTTCAATTGGATCAGAAACAGCCCCATCTTCAAGGTTAACAATTAGAAGTTCTGCCGTATCTCTTTGTGTCATCAGGATGCGGTTTGGTTCAAACTCTTCCATACCCCATGATACGTCAAGTCCTTCCGCAATAACTTCCACATTAAGTTCTGTTTCAGTCGTTACTGCAGGTGCTCTTGTTTGTTCTGGAAATGCTGGTTCAAAGTCCGTAACTTTTGGTTCAGTTTCTGCTGAATCATCCGTACCAACTTCAGTACCTCCATCTGCATCCGCTTCTGTTGATTCTTCATTTGTCTCTTCTGTCGTAGCGTCAGAGTCATCCATGGATTGTTCATCTGATGTCTCGTTGTTGCTACAGGCTGCTAAGGTTAGTAACAAGAGCAGCATTGCGAAGAACATGAATTTTGACCACGAAACTTTCTTCATTGTAGTGCCTCCCTTATTCTAAAATAGTTTGTCTTGCTAAGAGTTTTATACCCTAAATCAAGCTATAATACTCCCTCGAATTAAAGATATCATAATTTCCCTTTAAAAATAATGGGTATTCGGATTTCATGGTGGAAAAGGGCTTATAAATCACCCTTCTCCAAATTCTTAATAAGTGTGGAAAAATCGACACCAAAGTTGTCTGTAATGTCGTGATCATTCACTTCATACCAATTGAAAGTATCGTATAACATAGCTTTATTGAAAGCACTTGAATTAAATCGTGGCTTACGCTTTTTATGGAGCTTCTCATTGAAAAGGATTTTGGCTCGTAAGGCATCAAACGAGTAACCTCTACCCATTCGCTCTACCTGCCTAATAATGCTGTTAATTGACTCCGTATAAGCGTTAGTGAGCCTTTTATCAAAGTAGTTGAATATTTCGACATGCCAGTTGTCTACGGCTCTCACGAGGTCTTTATATGCGTCTTTAGAGTTACTGGACATACAACGGTGTCTCCATTGACTATAACGAAGACGACCTTCATCTGGATCAGGAGTATCCCATATCCAGTAAAACTCTTCTTTGAGTTCATAGGCTTCTTTTAAAGCAGGAAGATTACCTAACCAAGTATCTAAGAGGAATGATTCACGTTCATTTAGATCGTGTTTACGCTTTAGAAGGATAAACCTTTCACGCATAAGGGTACGTCTTTCTTTTTGGCTCATATGGGCTTTCAAAGACTTTCTGACGTTATCTAAGGCTTGATTAGCCATTCTAACTACATGAAACTTATCTACGACAACTTTAGCGTGTGGAAGGATAGTGTTCACTGCGTCTTTGTAAGGCTTCCACATATCCATTGTGACGTACTCAATATAAGTCCTGTCACTGATTTCTGAAAGACGTTGGATGACTGTTTCCTTGTTACGGTTTGGCTTGATGTCATAAATAGTCCTGCGTTCAATATTAGTCAATACAAGCCGAGGTCTACGGATAATATGTATCTCGTCTATCCCAAGCCACTTAGGAGTTTCAAACTGGTATTCACGTTCTTTGAGTGCCACATAGTCCTTAAAAACGTTCCTAATAGTTTTCTCGTCAACACCAACGCTTTCTGCGACTTCTACAAAGGTCTTAGACATGGATTGCTCTTGAATGGACTTTAAAAGCCTTTTGGTCATACTACGCTTTTCATCTACAGATATTAGGCGTTCCCAGAAGGTAGATCTGCATTCACGACACTTGTATCGTCTACGGTTCAATTGTAAGCCCACTCGCTTTAAACGAATGGGCAAATCCATAATTAGTTGATTTCTTGAACTGTGTTTGTACAACTTGTCAAAACCACATTCAGGACAACGTTCAGGTGGTCCGACTGCTTCAACTTTAAATATCATATCGGTTTCATTTTCTTGTGGTGGTTCTATTGTTTTAATGTCTGGTAGGGATAATAAGTCTGACATATTGTTCATCCTTTATTACTCTGCGGTGTTAAGGTATCAATTATAGATTTGATGTCGAAATCATCAGTGTTAAATTATTTTTGTGACCACAAATGCACTTAGAAAATCCCTTAAAGCATTTATATAATGGGTGATCGCAAAATAGTGTATGAAATCTTTTGTAGACTTTGCTAAACTACTGCACACCTTTAGTACAGTATTAGCTGGTTCACTTGAATAGGGAGTTGTAAAAAAAGTTCCCTTAGCCTGCACAACAAGATAATTTCGAAACATCTTTATCGAACGTAAGTGCAGCTAATTTTAGCCCTTCAGCCATTGTTAAATATGGTGCTAGGGTTTCTGTTAAATCTTCTATCGTTAAGCCAAATTTAACAGCTAATGATGCTGCATAGATGACATCTCCTGCATTCTCAGATACAATATGAACCCCTAATACTTTTAGTGTTTCTGCATCTGCTACTAGTTTAAATACACCGGTTGTTTCACGGTTTACAATTGCTCTTGGAACAGCATCTAAAGGTAATACAGATGTCTTCACATCATACCCTTTCTCTTTTGCTTGTTCTTCTGTTAAACCAACCGTTGCAACCGTCGGATTCGTAAACGTAACAGCAGGAACTACCGATAAATCTATTTTTTTGTTTAATCCACCGATAGCATTATCAGTAATAATTCCACCTTCATAGGCTGCTACATATACAAATTGCGGTCCTAACGTCACATCTCCTGCTGCATAAATCTTTTCATTACTTGTTTGACCAAAATCATTGATCAGGATTTCATTATTTTTTCCAGTTTCAACACCTGCTGCACTTAAATTTAAAGAATCCGTATTTGGTTTTCTTCCAGTGGCAACAAGTAACTGATCTGATTCAATGACTTCTTTACTGCCATTTACTGTTATGTAAACCTTTTTTATCTCTCCACTTTGTTCAACACGCTCAAAAGTTGCCCCTTTGACAAGGTTTATACCCTGTTCAATTAACGCTTTTTCAACTGACTCTGAAATCTCAGGATCATACTCCTTTAAAAGTCGCTCACTTCTTTGCATAAGCGTTATTTCTGAACCTAAATGATGAAATAGTTGTCCAAGCTCCATTCCAATGTATCCTGAGCCAATTACAGTTAATCGTTTTGGTATTTTCTTTAACTCAAGAAGTGTTGTACTAGTTAAATAGTCCATTTTTTCAAGTCCTGAAATTTGGGGCAACGAAGGCGATGCACCTGTTGCAATTAAAAAGCGTTTTGCAGATAACTTTGCCCCATTGACCTCAACCGTACTAGCATCAACGAATTTTGCTTCACCTTTAATTAAATCAAAATTATATTCATCAATTAAATCCATATATTTTTGATTCCGAAGTTCGCTCACCAATTTATCCTTTTGCGTGATTAAACTAGCTAAATCCACTTCTCCAGCGGATGTTTGTAAACCTTTAAACGGATTGTCTTTTGATAAATGATTGATTTCCCCTGCCCTAAGAAGAGTTTTTGACGGAACACAGCCAATATTCACACAGGTTCCCCCAACCGTTCCACGCTCAATCATTCCAACTTTTGCACCGTATTCTATAGCTTTAATTGCCGAAGAAAAGGCAGCAGCACCAGAACCAATAATAAGAAGGTCATAAACGTCTTCATTAATTAACGCCACGTTTTCTAGTGATGATACTTCTTCAATTTCTCCGGCTTGGTAATTTGCTTCATCAATCGCCTTTATTGCACTTTCAACCTCAATATCATCGGGCAGTTCAAATACTGCTTCACCACGACGAAAATTAGACTCAATATTTTTAGCACCTATCTTTTCAAGTGCTGATTCTACGTGTTTTTCACAACCCGTACAAGTCATTCCTTGAATATTTACCTTAAATTTATTCATAAAAAAGCCCCTTTCGTTAATGTCTCATGTTAATGTTTCTATTATTGGACACGAATGTAATTGCTTTTCATCTGGACATCGTTGTTTTAAGTCGTCTAACATAGTTTCAATTCGTTTTAAATCCTCTATTTGTTTTTGCACTTCCTTTTGTTTTTTAGAAACAAATTCGAACATGTCTTGACAACGAACTTCATCTTTATCTACAACACCAAGTAATTTATAAATCTCGCTTAAAGAAAAACCAAGTTCCTGTATTCGTTTAATAAACCCAACACGCTTAACGTCATCATATGAATATATCCGATAACCAGCTTCCGTTCGGTGAGGTTCTTGTAATAAATTTTTTCTCTCGTAATATCTAATCGTTTCTTTATTAACTCCACATTTATCTGCAAACTCACTAATGCGATAAATCATCTTATTTCACCCCATGAATATTATAAACCGTGTACCATAGTACGCGGTCAAGTAAATTGGACTATTTTATTTTTCCCCAACGTATCACTCGTATGTGATTGATACTTTTATATAATACTATTGATTGTCCTAACATCCCACCAGAAAATCCGATTTAAACACCAGTTGTTTTTAAACTATTAAGAAAGTAATTCCACTATATATTCCGAAGACCCAAAATAATTATCTGCTTATATCTAAACTAAGAAAAAGCCACCTCATGAGTGAGCTGGCTAAAGGATTTTATTATTTATTCTCTTGTTTCTCTTGTTTTTTCTTTAAATAAGCTTCGCGAATTTGATCAAGCTTCTCTTTTTTATTCGAAACAGCTGGCTTCTTACCATCTTGATATTTCGCTGCCAGTGCTTTGCTTTTCTCATCTAATTGATATTTTCCCATTTTGGTCACCTACTTTTATCTTAAAAAGAAATTACTGTATCGTTCTAGTAAACCATTTTTAGTCAGTAAAGTACAGGGTTCGGCCCATTGTTTGTCTTTTCAATCATCTCATAATCAATATGTAAAAAGTGAATCCCAAACAACGTCATGTCATGCGTAGCATTCAAATGTCCGTTAGATTTCTTGATTATAAAGCGGAGGTAAAGCGCAAATCCCACTGCTCGTACAACTTCGGATTTTGACTATATTCCCAGACTTTTTCTATATCTTCTTGGATTTCAATCTCGACGTAGATTGGTTTTGCTGGCATGGGGTTCACATCGTTTCTTGGGTTAGTTGATTTTAAGGAGTGAGAGATATTCCGTATTTCTGAATTAAATCTTTAAACGCTGGTCTATGATTTCCGTCTCGCCCAATTACAGCTTCTGCAGTTACTAACGAGTTCAACACGGCTTCCTCTGTGGCTTCCCCAATGGCTCTAAATGCGATGTCTAGATCCTCTTCATGGACTTGCGGGACAGCCATTAGTTTTTCGGGTTTGTAATGTGGAATTTTTGTTGCTGTAGAAAACCCTATAATGATTTCTCCGCTTCCATGCGTGATGATTGAACCTGTTCGTGAAAGTCCGGTCACCGATCTTTTGATAATCCGATTTAGTTGTCTTTCGGAAACAGGAAGGTCAGTGGCCACGATAATCATAATGGAACCTTTGTCTTCTTCTTTATAAGAATCTTCTCTTGCTGCTTTCAGTTCCTGCCCAACAGCCTTGCCTTTGATCAGTAAGTCAGATAATATTCCAAAGTTTGATAAGACTAAGACGCCCATCGTGTACGTTCCATGACTCATGTTCATTATACGGGAAGCAGATCCTATCCCTCCCTTTAACGAATAACAGAGCATTCCAGTTCCCGCACCAACCGTCCCCTCTTCAAATTCAGAAGATGCATTTTCAAGTGCTTGGCGAACATGTTCCGGTTTCACTGATTTGGCTCGTATGTCATTTAAAAACATATCGTTGCATTCGCCAATCACAGGATTTACTGTGCCGGTAGTCTTTCCAATCTCCAGATTTCTCTCTAGCATGTAGTCTATGAGTGTATCAGCAGCTACGCCAATGCTTAAAGTGTTCGTCAGTAAAATAGGCGTCTCTAACGTGCCCAATTCTGTAAGTTGAATGGTGCCCATTGTTTTTCCAAAACCATTGATGACATGACTCGAAGCTATCAATTTATTTTCAAAGATATTTTCTGGATGAGGAAGGATGGCCGTTACACCGGTTTGTACATTTTTGTCACTGAGTGTCACCTGTCCTAACGTAACGCCTGCGACATCAGTAATTTTATTTAGTGGGCCGGTCTCCAGTTGGCCAATTATTACGCCATAGTCTCTGATTCGTTTTTGAGGTGGCATTTTATCTTCCTTTCTATACCATTCTTTAGTAAGTAGCGTATATGAAAAAAAGACAGGTAACAAGAGCTATTTCGTTAAGTCGCGATACATGCATTTCTTCTAGAAATCATCGATAATGAGAAAGTGTAGTAAAGTGGAATCTTTTATTCCCTAAACGAGGAGTGTTACCATGCAAACAATCAAAGGAAAGACAGCGATTATTACAGGCGGCGGACGCGGTATTGGCCGTGCAACAGCCATAGCGCTTGCTAACGAGGGAGTCAATGTCGGTTTAATCGGCTTGAATCAAGAAAATTTAGATAATGTAGCGAACGAACTGAAAGATACGGGTGTCGTAGTAGCCACTTTTTCTGCAGACGTGACGGACCTTGCTGCAATCGAGCAAGCAATCGAACAACTCAAAAGTGAACTTGGCGCAATTGATATTCTGATTAACAATGCTGGCATCGCAAAATTTGGAGGCTTTATGGATTTGTCTCCGGAAGAGTGGAAGAATATTGTCGACGTCAACTTGATGGGCGTTTACAACTCAACGCACGCTGTGCTACCAGGAATGATTGAACAAAGCTCAGGCGATATCATCAATATCTCGTCATCTGCTGGACAAAAAGGAGCTCCAGTGACGAGCGCTTACAGTGCTTCGAAATTCGCAGTCTTAGGTCTTACGGAGTCACTTGCCCTTGAAGTACGCAAGCACAATATCCGCGTAACGGCTATGACGCCAAGTACCGTGGCCACTGATCTTGCGCAAGAGGCTAACTTGATTACTGGCGACGTGGAACGTGTCATGCATCCAGAAGATCTCGCTGACTTAATTGTCGCAAGCTTGAAACTGCATCCACGTGTCTTCGTAAAAAGTGCAGGACTATGGTCGACAAACCCGTCTTAAACACAAAAATGAAGCAGACCCTTGATTATAGAGATGTGTACATGAACTGGTTTGACTAGAAATAGAAAACGGCATTTCCGTAAAGGAAGTGCCGTTTTTTGGTCTTGACGAGAGATAAGTTCTTTCGTTGATCTATTGCTGCTTCTCCTACTTCTTCTTCAAATACGCTTCACGAATCTGATCCAGCTTTTCTTTTTTATTTGAAACAGCTGGTCTTTTGCCATCTTGATACTTGATAGCGAGTGCTTTGCTTTTTTGATCTAATTGGTACTTACCCAATTAAAATTCATTTGGTGCCCACAAAATATACAGACACAACTCATCTTCACTCACCTAACAACACAGGAATGCGGCATCGAATTGTATATCTCCTGAATAGTCATGAATGTCGGAATTGTTTTGGGGCAGGCACCTTTATTTAAAATCCATCTCTCTTGAAGGTATTGTATGAGGCAATATCGATCTTACCGCTGTAGAAAGACTTTGTTTTACTACTCATCCAATAAATTATCAAAAAATCCAAATTTTTCATTTTGGTTAATATTTAGCAATGTACGACGGTCTAGTAATTGATTCCCCCACTCACATGATGTTTCTGAAACATGTGAGCAGCTATGACATGCCGCTGCATTTGCAGACAGGTTAAATTGGAATTTACCGTCAGAACAATTCGGATCAGATGAACAATATTGCATTCGTTCAATTGCTCTTAAAACAATTGGGTATAGCAACTCTGGCTTAGATAGAGCTGTTAAACCACCTAGACTACCTTCTGAATCACCTGATGCTGTATAAATAAATATGCCGTGCATCGAGCTATCTACATATAATCGTTCTTTTAACGATGTAGTGCCATATCCCGAATGGGCAGCTAATTCCTTAAGTAATGCATGGCTAAACGTGTGTAGTAAGACATGGCGCCCCATCAATGGCAAAGGCTCGTTATCAAATTCAGCACGCTGATGATTATATCTTTCAATAATGGCAGCTGTGATGGTTTCATTTTGTTCCCATAAAGCTAACTTTCTTGCATCAAATACAAAGAAAATGCCTTCACCAAAATTTTGCACAGCTGGTAGCCAATTTTGTTTTGGGTTCTGTATAATACGATTCATATGCACATCACCCTCTTCAAAACGATCGATATAATCTATACGACTAAACCCTTTAACTACCTGTATTTCAGGAACAGAATCCACACGATGAATAGCCGCAAAATACGATTGTAACTTTGGATGAATATCAATTTTCTCAGACTTAAATTGAATATTAGTTTCATTATAATATGGCTGTGACAATGTATTCCATTCTTGCTTTCGAATAGATTCGTAGCTTTGCTCTACATTTAAATCATCACCCATTAATAACCTTTCAAGATCAACATATGCATTTTGGGTAATATGGTAGCGCTTTGCTATTCTATCCAAAGCCTTTTCCTTATCACCTGCATCTAAATATTCCTCTCTACTAATTTCAAGTTCTGGTAAGATAGTGGCTAACGGATTGTCTCCTGTAGTTTCTGTTAATGGGACTTTTAAAAAGCTTAGTACATGCGGCGAATAAATATTAGATGCTCCTCGTAAGAAAGTTCGCATAGTATTTTTACACAACTTTGGTTGTTCATTCTCTAGCTCTTGAGTACGCTTCTTCTCTAACCAAGGTGATTCATTCGTGCAATCAAACAAATGCTTATCCTCATCATCTGGTTTCATAATTTTCCCTAGCGAACGAATTTGTTGGCAGTTATTACACTTAACAGCTAAATCAGATAATGAGCCACTTTCACTACTACGTAATAATTGCAGACTTGGTTTGTCGCAGCTCCCCCCTTTATGCACCCATTTGTCATAAGGGAAATCACTAATATGTCCAAAATTACATACTGTTACAAAACGACTTGGATAAAGCTTTACATCGCCCCTACCTGCTTTTTCACATGACCAACAGTGCGAATTATTAAATGTCGTCATTATCCCACATTTAGGGCAGATTTTCCACCGTGGGAATCTTACCGATTTAACTTTAATTTTATCTGTTTGTTCATTCAATATACGTACGTGATCGACTTTTAAATATTTTGTAATACGCTTATCAAAATCCTTTAGTGCTCCATGAGTAGCCCATAGATCTGCTGCTAAAACCATGACGCTCTCATCTAAAAGGTCGAGAATAGCACCTGGACCGGAATGATATATTAGCTGAGATGGGCGAATCTTTTCTTCATTATCTAGCATTATTTCTTCACCTCTATTTCAATTGTTCCTTCTACATTTCGTAGTGACATCATGGCTGGTTGGGTAACTGAACTTCTACCTTCTTCACCAAATTGGCGTAAAAGTGAGGGTTTTCTATTTTTTAGGTTTTTCTTATAACTTATTGTATTCGCATTAGGATAGTCCTCTACTGCCTGGTGCCACCATTCAAGTAATTTCTCAGTGGCCTGCTTTAATTCAGTCGTATCAATTTCCGTTGCGTCCGCACGTTTTAAAAATTGATCAATTATAGCATCTACTTCTTCCCTTCTGGAAAATTTATTAACCGCATTTTCTGCGCTTAATTCCGGAATCATTTGACGCAGCAACCCTACTACCGCACCTCTTAAGCCTTTATATAGTGCACCACTTGCAAAAGGTGTCACACTCATTGCTTCTACATGACGGTACAATGCCTGATGATATGCACGGAATTGTTCAAAGTGCGATAAATCTCGTGAGCGCATTGAATTCAAAGTTGTAATAACCAACCCTGGATATTTACGTCCTACACGACTTGTTGCTTGGATATATTCAGATGTCGTTTTCGGCTGGCCCTGTACGACCATAACACCAAGCCGGTCCACATCGACACCTACTGAAATCATGTTTGTTGCAAGAACGGCATCTAATGCATCTTTCTCCGCATACCCTTTTTCCATTTGAGCTAATAGTAAGGGAATTTCATACGCTTTTTTACGACTCGTCATTTCTTCTACTACTAATTCATGGTCAAATTCTTTTTTAGGATCTAAAAAATCTAATCTACTTACAATTTCATCCTGGAATGTTGTTAACATGCCTGAAAGCTCTTTTACCGTATTAAAATAACCAAGCATTGTATAGTAAGGATCCATCTCTTTAGACAGTCTTGAACGAGTAATCGTCGTCAAAGCAGCGAATAATTGAATAGCTTGGATTTTATTACTTACACCCGGAGAACACACACCTACATATAAACGACCAGGCTTTTCAGTTATAGCGACCTCATGAGCAACAAATGTATCGTTTTGCCTTTGAACAGCTAATGGGAATTGCAAATAATCTCTTCCATAGAGATGTAAAATTTGTTCCTTTGCACCTCTAATTGTGGCTGTAGATGCAATGACTTTTGCACGTTTTCCGCCATTTGACGTTAGTAAATCTACTGCCACTTCATACAGCCCTGTTAAAGACCCTAGTGGACCCGAAATAAGGTGTAGCTCATCTTGAATAATCAATGAAGGTGGTTTTAATCTTGATACTTTTTTATAACCACGCTTAGAGCCTTCTATTTTATAAGCAAAGCCCTTCTCTGGATGATATAAGTTCTTTCGTCCAAATAATTCGTGCATATCTTTCTTCCATGGTAACTGTGCTATTTTATCCACGGTACCAATTAATAATGTAGGAACATGTTGATAAATTGCTTCATCTACCGTATAAATCGGCAATTTTTTATAAAATAAACAAGATGGCTCATGGCAACCAATATGCTGTGTTTCACTATCACTAATCAAATAATCCTGAGGTGTTAGCTCGGTGCCACACCACGGACAGTTCAATAATTGCATTGGATTGCCACTTTTAACTTCTTGACCGTCCATTAACATTTTGAGCTTTTCTTTCGCTTCTTCTAGTTTATTGGGTGATGATTCTCCACCTATCCATAAACCAATACTAAACGGTAGCTCACCATATAACGGTACATTTTTTAAACGAATATCCTCCGCAGCACAAATAAGAGCTGCCGCGCGTTGGAATTGCTGTGTAGTCAACAAACGTAATGTGTATCGCATAAAAATTGTAATACCTGCGTAGCTACTAACATCATTTACATCACCGGCTAATCGACGGTGCGCCATAGCATATGCTGCAACTCCCAAGTAGGCCTCTGTTTTCCCCCCACCTGTAGGGAACCAAATTAAATCAACAACTTCACGGTCCTCATGGTTTTCATCTGATATGCCTGCTACATTCATTAATACGAAAATAATTTGGAATAAACGCCAGCTACCATTATAGACAGGTGCTACTCTCTTACCAGATGTTCTATATTGAACTGCAACAGCTGACATCGCACGCTGTTTAGACATTGCATCATTCGCAAATCGAAATGCCTTATTTTCTAAAGTATCATCACCAGCTACGACAAGAGCGATACCTTCTTTTAAGCGTGCAATAATTTTCTCAATCTGTTCAACATTGCGCTCAGCTTCTTGCTTCAAATGTAAATCTAAACCTTCAATATGCTCTTTTTGTAAAACTAACCACCGCTCGTAAAAATAAGGTAATTTTTCAAGTTTTTCTTTAAGCTCATTTAAAGGTAATTTACTTAATGCCTCCATCTCAAACGCTTCGTCTGGAATAGTCATATGCTCTACAACTGGAAGCTCATAAAATGGTAACCACGTCGTCATAATTTCCATCGTTTTAGATGATTCATGCCAATCTACGCCAACACCATGTCCTATTGCTACCTCTTTATACTCACGGTACAAAAGTTCATCGGCCACATTAAATCGGTCTGCTACCGAATGGAATGTTGCTACATCCTGTTTATTTACATTTACTTTCAATGCCGTTTGAAACATAATCTCGAATTGCTCAGGATAACTTTCACGAGTGTAGTTATTTAATAAGAAAATACTAATATGGTAAAGACCATTACGTTTAGTCCATGAATAATGTATTTGACCAGGGAATTGTTCATTAGAGTCCGCTTTCTTCTTGTTGTAATTTAGTTCACCTTTCTGCACATTTTCTTGCAAATCAATCTCCCATTCAAGCTGATGAGGTGTTCTCGCATGCGTTTTTCCTTCATACGTCGCCCAACTAGCATCAATTTTAATAGGATTTAAATTATTCATTTTGAAGCTAAAGCCCATGCTTGAAGGACGGAACATTTGTCTAGAGCTTAAACGATCTTCAACAGAATCCTCCTCTATGATAACGGCTGTTTCTATTCCTAGCTTTCTTTCATCCTCAACACTACCAGTAGAACCAAATGGTACAAGCTTTCCCGTTAAGTAGAGCTGCATCGGTCGTTTAAAGCTCCCTAACTCTTCATTTTCCTTAAATGGTCCAACTAAAAAGCGACTGAGTTCATTATGTACAGTTTTACGCGCTCCAATATAATCGGCGGATTCATTATTCGCTATGGCCTTAAGTGTAATTTTATCGTCTGTCACAACAAAAACATCCGAATACTCCTTGACGATCCTAAGCATTGTAGATTTTACTTCAAATAATATTTTAAAATCTTTTACAAACAGTTCTTGATGCTGCTGTAAGTAATCAAAAAGCTTTTTAGCTCCTGTTTTCATCATTTACTGCTAACCTCCTCTAATAATCGCCATTCCTCCGTAAAGCGTGAATATGCTAGTGGTTTACCATGCGTATGAATATTGGCTGAAAAATCAACAATCTTACAATTTTCTGTTCCACCAAATTTAGGTCCTCGAAGACCACGACCCACCATTTGCTCATATAAAACCATACTCGAGGTAGGTCTACAAATTAATAAATGATCAACTTTTGGGGCATCAAAACCCGTTGTTAATACACCATAATTAAATAAATACTGAATTTCTTTTTTCTTAAATGCCAGGATATGCATACGACGGATTGCTTTTGGTGTTTTGGCAGAAATACATGCTGCTTTCTTTCCTATTGCATTTAAAACTGTAGTTAAAAATTCAGCGTGTTCAACTGTACATGCATAAACTAATACTGAGCTATCTAATGGTATACCCAACATATAATCTATTATTTTTAGATTTCTTTCTCTGTTAGTAGACAGATCCCTTAAAAATTCACTAGAAACCTCACCATTTATAAACAGATCTTCATGCCATTCAATCGGTTCATCTTTGAATAATAGATATTGTGGCTTTGCTAAATAGCCCTGTTCCTGGAAATACAATAATGGATTTAATTCATACTCATCCTTTTCAGGTAATTTGGGGCGTATTAAGTTAGCCTGAAACTGCTCGACTAAAATATTTGTCTGATCCATATTTCGACCAGGCGTAGCTGTTAGTCCACAAATCGGGAATAAATCCTCCCCTACAATTCTCTTTGCATAATCGATTAAATCATTATAACTAGTCGCTGTTGCGTGATGAGCTTCATCAATAATCATAGCGCCACAATTTCTAATTATTTCCTCAAAAGCACTATCACCTGAATTAATTCTTGATACTATTTGTTGTATGCTTCCTACAACAACCCCACCTACTAAATCATCCAATTCAATTGTTGAGCCTCCAAAATAGCGATAAACTCTCAA
Organism: Chryseomicrobium sp. FSL W7-1435; assembly: GCF_038595005.1. GTDB lineage: Bacteria > Bacillota > Bacilli > Bacillales_A > Planococcaceae > Chryseomicrobium. The sequence continues at coordinate 1,212,858 of NZ_CP151997.1, read as the reverse complement.
CGCATAAGCAAATTCTCTTTCTTGCCACATATCTGATATACAAGCTATCGCCTGTTCACAAAGTTCTTCCCCTTGTGCAATCCAGATCATATATTTTCCTTCTGCAAAGCGTGGCTGTAACCAATCGATAAAGCTTTCTACAGCAATTCGTGTTTTACCACCACCTGTAGGTAATGTAACGATACAGCGTGTTTTTTCTTGTTGTTGATTCAATACTTCTAGCATCTTTTGTTTTAAACTTTCTTGGTAAGGAGCTAATGGTGGAATTATTTTTCTTGGCTCGATGTCTGTAACAGCTGTTGCACGTTCAGTGCGATCATTTTCAATACCGGCAAAAACTAGTGGAAATTTTAATGTAGTAACAAAATCTCTTGCCCAGCGTTTTCCGGGTGACCATTTCTTAGTTGAAAGCGGAGTGGCCATGTAACCAGGTGAAGTAATCCTTCTTTTACTATCTGGATTTCTTTCATAAAGTGCTACTAAATCTTTTACATCTAACCTTCTTAATAGATGTAGTCTTAATTCTCGCACTGCCTCACTTGAACCCATAAATAACTCAGAGCCTTTTTGTACAACTAAAATTCTTGCAAGTTCTTTCTCTGTCAGCTTGTTTTCTCCTAATGTATCTAAAATAGAAGTTAGTTGATTATAATGCTCTTTACCTACTAAATCCATTAAAATTTTATATGGTATTTTATATTGATTGATTAATAAACTTACTGCTTGTTGAATCTCACTTTCGTATGGAAATCTAGCCATTCCAGCACCCTCTTATCTTTTTTATTAGGCTAATTATACCACCTTTAAACTTTAGGTTAGATGCAATAAAATTACAATTACCATACTATCCCAAAACAAAATACATGCCCGGTAAATCCCTTTACTAAAATGTGTTCCATGATTTTTAGAGAAGGTCAATAACTTCAAACCTAACACCCTATTTCACGTAAGCGCCTTCCCTGGTATGCATAAAGGTTAAAGAAGTATATGATTGTTTGGGGTATGGTGATATGCAGACAACCATGAACATTTATGCTCATGTGACTAATAGGGTTAATGCGGAGACAATAAATTGAAAAGCCATTCGACACTTATCCAACAAGAAATGCTCTAAGTAACTCAATATTAATGCCTGAATTCTTCGCAGAGTTTAAAGATAATACTAAATCAATCAAAAATGGAGAATATCAAGGTATATTCGGATTGAGTATGAAATTACATCAATTGATTAGAGACAGTAAAACGCCAAGGAATGCTCATGTTTTGCATTCCTTAGCGCTTTTCTTTACTGATTCAACTAAAATCCATTTGGTGCCTGTCCCACAAAATATACAGACACAATTTATCTTCATTCACCTAACAATACAGCCATGCGGCTTCGAATTGTATATCTATTGAATAGTCATGAATGTTGGAATTGTTTTTGGGACAGGCACTTACTTTAAATCCGGAGCCTGTCACAGCCACAATTCTAGATCGACAGTTGAAGAGCCACACTTCTTCGACGTTGTCTCGAACTGAGTCTCACCAACTGCCAGAATTGAGTTTAAAACAGGCACTTCCCCCGGGGTCTTGTCTTCTGGAGGAGTTTTCAAGTGAAAGAAAGAGGTTGGGACATAATTAAATCAGCAAGTTCTCTAAGGTGAATTCCAGAGAATTTGCTGATTTAATTTGCTTTGAGTTCCGTTTCGGGGCTGCGTTCCGCGGGCGCGTCGTGAGTCTCCTCGTCGCAAGCTCCTGCGGGGTCTCACGTTCCGACTTTTGATCCCACTGGAGTCAACCCCTACACTCCACTCAACTTTCTCACTAATTGAGCTCTATTATTATATTTTGTCCCAACCTCTTTGTGGAAGTTTATACTTCCGGGTTATAAACGATTGATCACAGCTATGATAAGCTACTGAAAAATGTAGACGGCGGTATTTGAACCCGCGTCCAAAAACTCTAATACTTGAGCTTCTACACGTTTAGCTTACCTACTGAAGTTCGTCCAATCCTTTGCCGTCCTTAGATTCGCAAAGGTTTGTGCCGCTTCCAAAATTTTTATTTAACAGATTTTCTTACTAGGGAGTATTACATATTTACGAACTTGGTTCAAAGACCTTCTGGCTATTAATATATATCAATTGATTTCAAAATAAATATGAAATCAGTTAAATCTTTAGATTCCCTTACTTTCCACCAACAATTATTCCCACTCAATCGTCGCTGGTGTTTTACTTGTAATGTCATAAAATACTCGATTAATATGTGGAATTTCATTGACGATAACCCTTGATATTACGACTTTCTAAAACAAAAATTGTAAAATTATTTACGCTATGTTTGGAATTCATAGTAGAAGATCATTGGGCTATTTTCAATTAAAGCAAGGGATTAATCAAAGACAATTATCTATTTTCTAGATATCCCTCTTTAAAAAAACATATTTTTACAATTTTAGCAGGATAATTTTTATGAATGTCGAATTTCTTAAATTGTAATACTAATTACAGAGGAGCAATGAAATGAGAATAAAAGAATTTACTATTAAAAATTTCAAAAATGTTGGTTATCGAGAACCTTGTACTCTAACTTTTCCGAGAGTTGACGGTGAAGGAGCGTCTGACTTCATTACAATCATAGGAGAAAATAATATTGGTAAATCATCTATACTTGAAGCCCTAAAGTTATTCCTTCCAGAAACAGATATACCTAATATTCCTTCAATTAATATGTTTTCCTTTAAAAGAGAACCCGTTAATACAACTGAATATATGGAGATATTAGTTGTTTTTGATGATTTTAATGACTTAGACAGAGGAAATAGGTTTATTAAACCATATATTTTTAATGGGGAAATGAAAATACGCCGAATTTGGTCTAATTCCACGGTAAAGGACAGTGATGTTCCCTTTGAAGTATTTATTCCTAACCGCTCTATATCAGAAATTAACATGGACGGTATTTGGAACGCTCGAATTTTTGCTGAAGTTTCTCCTGCACTTATTGAGCAATATAATTCATATTGTGCAGATCGAGAAATATCGAATGGAACAATAGTAAAACCCAAAAAAGCTGACTTTACAGAATATGTTTTCCTTAATAATTCTGATCTGATAACTGAAGGCGAACCGGAGTGGATGAAAAACCCCAATGGGTTCTCTTCAAATTTACGATCTATTATGCCTAAAGTAATCTATGTCCCAGCAGTCAAATTAATTGATGATGAAGCAGATGCAAATAAAAATAAATCGGCAGCAAACCAAATTGCCGCAGCCTTATTTGAAAATCACTTGAATCAAACGCCAGAAATCGAAAATTTCAAGTCATCTCTAACAGCATTAAAAAATATATTCAATAATGAAACTCGTCATGCTGAAGTACAGAATTTGGAAGGGAAAATAAGTCGTAAGTTACAACGGTTATTAGATGTCGAAGCAAGTGTTGATTTTAATATTCCAGAGGTAATGGAAAAGCTCCACTTAAACTCCAATATATTACTAAAGTATAATAATCTTATTACTAGCCCTAGCCAGCAAGGTAACGGGGTTCAACGCATGCTAATATTATCGCTTTTGGAACTTATGGCAGAACAGTTAACTCAAAATAACTTGGACAATGATGACACAACCCAAGAGTGGAAGAGAAGCTTCTTATTCTTAATTGAAGAACCTGAAATATATCTGCATCCACATCTCCAACGCAAAATGCGAGATTCATTAGTCGAGATTTCAAAACACAGTTTGGCACAAGTTGTTTGTACATCACACTCTGAAAATTTCATAGATTTAGCGGATAGACATCAAGGTACTGTTGTTATGCAAAAACTAGATGACCTTTCATCAAAGATTATTCAAGTAAACGAAAATATATATAATGGAGAATCCGCTGCAGAGAAACGTAACAGAATGAGAATGTTATTAAATTTCAATACTGCCACATTAGAAGCATTTTTTGCTAAGAGGGTAGTCCTTGTTGAGGGTGATTGTGAAGTTGCCAGTATTACTGCCATAAAAAACAAATTACAAGAACTGCATCCTGACAAAGCAGATGCTTTAGAACGATTTTTGCGAGAAGTGTCAGTAATACCATGCAATGGCAAATTGACACAAAAAGCTTACTATGAGGTATTGGAACACTTCGGCATTCAAGCTTATTTAATACATGACTTAGACAACATACCCTTTGATGAAGGAAGCAACAATAATATCTTAGAAACCATTGGTAGTGAGGAGTTTCGCCTCACACACGAACCTAACTTCGAAGGATTCATTTTCGAGGAAACATGGTTACAGGACAAGCCTTGGAAGGCTACAAAACTAATAAATAATGAATTTAATCAGTATCAAGAAAAGCTTCTTCGTTTTTTTAAATTCGTTATTGGTGAGGAAAACTTTAACTCATTAGAGATAAATGAGGCTTTTCAAACAGGTTAAATCGCTAAAGCCTCCTCCTATGTTAATGGAAGTGACTTTATTCTATTATTACAACCAATATATTATCAGGTTAAGTTGAGCTATCGTATTACTCAATTCATTAATATGGTGGGAAAATTAGTGAGACTAATACTTTAGTTGCCCTTATGTTGAGGAAAACAGTTCTACATCTACCCAATTTTAGGAATTAGCATAGGTCCATTCTTCAAATTATATAGTGAAAAAACATGGAACTTTTGCTAGTATTTATAATAAGTGTTGAGGTGTCACGCTTTAGGGTGTGAATGAGGAATTATAAGGGCGTTTGTATTAAGGTAATGGAGTAGGCACGAGGAGAAATATGCAAAGAATCTGTAAAACTTCTTTATTTGTCGTTATACTGCTGTTTTTAAGTATGATGATGATGGTGGTCGGCGTGCAATTATATTCATTTTATTCTGAAAAGCCAGCTTGTATTAGGTACTCTGCGTCGTATAGCAAAGTAGACATTACTCTGTCTTCGATGAAGTCGTGTCCACTCGGAACCACTAAAAAGTAGAGTACAAAAATAAGGAGTACAAACCTACCTTTTCCCCTGTCTTGGGGGGTTTTCTATTTTTAAATCTATAAACATGTTGATTTATGGGAAAAAAGGTACCTGTGCATGAAACAATTCAACACAATTTGTATACACGAATTATAAAGCTTGCTGTTACAAGTTTCTTTCTTTATATTTATAGAATTGTAGTGAATAGACTGAGTAATGTGGTGCACAGGTATCCAAGAGGTATATTATTGATCCGGAGCCTGTCACAGCCACAATTCTAAATCGGCAGCTGAAGAGCCACACTTCTTCGACTTCGTCTCGAACTGAGTCTCATCAACTACCAGAATTGAGTCTAAAACAGGCACCTCACCCACGGGGTCTTTTCTTCTGGAGGAGTTTTTATGAAAAAGAAAAAGCCTCCCAATCTCAATGAGATTAGAAGGCTTTTTTGGAAGATGATACTTCCGGTTATAAACCATTGAACCTTGCCACACAAGCAAGATTCGAATGGAGACGGCGGGATTTGAACCCGCGTCCAGAAACTCTAATACTTGAGCTTCTACGCGTGTAGCTTACCTACTGAATTTCGTCCGATCCTTTGCCGATAAGCAGGCGTTAGATGGACTAGTCCGAAAATCTCTTGCAACTGACTCAGACTGCACCAGTTACCGTATCCCACTGAGAGTGAGCTCTACATAGCCACATGGGCGATGGGTACATAGAGCAGATTCACGCTATTAAGCAGCGAATGCTAGGTTGTTGTTTGTTTTGCCTGTTATTATAGGTTCCGTTTTTACAGAGCCGAGCCTCTGACGCGCCACCCAAGCTCAGACCATTCCTGTCGAATCCATAACGTCCCCGATATGGAAATAAGTGAACTTGGTTGTTCCCTATTAGTATATATCAGAGAAGGTCAAACTTCAACTGATTTACTGATTCCGTGCTTTGAAAGCTCGCTCAATCTCACGCTTCGCTTCCTTCTTCTTCATATCGCTGCGCTTGTCGTAGTCTTTCTTTCCTTTACCAAGACCGATCAGTACTTTGGCGTAGCCATTCTTCACATACATCTTCAACGGAATGACGGTAAATCCATCACGCTTTGTCTTGCCAATCAGTTCGGCAATCTGTTTTTTGTGAAGGAGCAACTTGCGCACGCGAAGTGGATCATGATTGAACCGGTTCCCTTGCTCATAAGGGCTGATGTGCATATTTGAAATCCAGGCTTCATTGTTACGGATTCGAATGAACGCGTCTTTCAATTGAACTCGACCATTTCGAATCGACTTGATCTCCGTCCCTTGCAGAACAATACCGGCTTCCATCGTGTCTTCGATGAAATAATCATGAGAGGCCTTTTTGTTTTGTGCGAGTACTTTGTCATCGTGTTTTTTTGCCATCTCATTCACCTACTAGAGGGAGGCTGTGGCCTCCCTATTTTTTTCGTTTCTTTTTCTTTTTCTTGGCTACATCTTCAAAGAATTGCTTCTTTTGTGATGGTCTGCCTTTTGCACCTGACTTGCCTTTGTCGTCTTTCTCACGCTTGCCACCACGGTCAGGCTGCTTTGCAGAGCGACCCGCAATGATGACTTTCGGTGTCTGACGACGTTCGCGTCCAGCTGCTTTAACCATACCCACGACTTCAAAATCAATAGATGATTCTTCGACCGTTACATTGGTTACTTTGACTTTGACTTCATCCCCTAAACGGAATTCACGACCTGTGCGTTCACCACGCATGATCATTTGACGGTCATCAAAGTTGTAGTAGTCATCGGATAAGTTCGTTACATGGATCAAGCCTTCGATTGTGTTTGGCAATTCTACAAAGATCCCAAAGTTCGTGACCGAGCTCACGATACCTTCGAACTCTTCGCCAATCTTATCAACCATGAATTGTGCTTTTTTCAATGCTTCGACATCACGTTCTGCATCCACTGCACGACGCTCCATTTTAGAGGCATGCTCGGCAATATCGCCTAAGTTAGCTGACCAATGCGCAATCGTTGATTGAGACAAGTCGTCCTTGATTAAATACGTACGAATCAATCGGTGCACGATAAGATCTGGGTAACGTCGAATCGGTGATGTAAAATGCGTGTAATACTCTGTCGAAAGACCAAAGTGTCCTAAGCATTCTGGATCGTATTTTGCTTGTTGCAGGGAGCGAAGAAGCATCGTCGAGATGACAGGTTCTTCTGGTAAGCCAGAAATTGACTCAATGATTTCTTGCAGGGCTTTTGGGTGAATGTCGTTGCTAGAGCCCTTGACAACCAATCCAAATGACGTTAAGAATTCGAAGAAACGTTGTAACTTCTCAGGCTTTGGATCTTCGTGGATACGGTACATAAACGGTACATCCATCCACTTGAAGTGTTGCGCCACTGTTTCATTGGCAGCTAGCATGAATTCTTCAATCAACTTCTCTGCAACTGTGCGGTCACGGTTGACGATTTCTGTCGGCCAGCCCTCTTCGTTCACTAAAATCTTCGCTTCTGGGAAGTCAAAGTCAATTGCACCACGTTGTTCTCGTTTTCCGCGAAGAACAGCAGCAAGTTCTGCCATCAGTTCAAACATCGGAACGAGTGATTCGTAACGCGTGCGAAGTTCTTGGTCATTCTCTTCTAAAATTAAATACACATCGCGGTACGTCATGCGTTCCGTTGTGTTGATGATACTCTCAAAAATCTCATGTTTGACGACTTGCCCTTGTGAGTCAATTTCCATCACACAAGACAAGGTTAAGCGGTCGACTTGTGGGTTCAATGAACAGATTCCGTTAGACAGTCGGTGAGGCAACATAGGAATAACACGGTCAGCTAAATAAACGCTTGTCCCGCGGTCTAATGCTTCCACGTCGATGGCCGAATGCTCTGTCACATAGTGACTGACGTCAGCAATATGTACCGAAAGTTCATAATTGCCATTGTCTAGCTTTTTGACAGCGACTGCATCATCTAAATCCTTAGCGTCTGCACCGTCAATCGTAACGATGACTTCTTCACGTAAATCGCGACGTCCTTCGATATCTGCAGGGTCCACGACATCTCCCGTAGATTCTGCTTGTTCTAATACATCTTCTGGGAACTCAGTTGGAATGCCGTGTTTGTGAATAATCGAAAGGATATCCACACCCGGGTCATTCTTGTGGCCAAGAATTTGTGAAATCTTACCGGATGCTGAATTGCGTCCTGATGGCCAATCGGTAATTTCAACGATTACTTTGTGGCCTTCTGCAGCGCCTAGCGTATCGCCTTTAGCGACAAAAATATCCATTGGAAGCTTCTTGTCATCCGGAATAACAAAGCCGTAGCCTTTATTGTCTTGGAAGGTCCCGACTATGCGGTCCAGTCCACGCTTTGTAATTTTAATGATGGCGCCTTCTCGGCGGTCTCCTGATGAAGAGGAGGACACACGTACGAGAACCATGTCCCCGTTGAATGCCCCATTAATTTCAGTCGGTGGAATGAAAATATCATCCATCCCTTCTTCTTCTGGTGCTACGAAACCAAAACCACGTGCGTGGCCGATAAACTTTCCGGCGATCAAATTCATGCGTTCTGGTACACCATAGCGATTGGAGCGAGAGCGCACAATTTTGCCGTTCTCTTCTAGACGAACAAGCGTCTTAACGAACTCTTTGAAGTCGTCAGCATCGTCGATTTGAAAATGCGCTTCGAGTTCTTTAGTAGTTAATGGTTTATACGTGTCGTCTCTCATCAAGTCCACTATCATTTGTTCTAATTGTTGTGAATCCATATAGGTCCCTCCTTTGTCTTACTATTTCCTAAAACGCGCTGCATTACTCGTGCCAATCCAATTTATTTAAAAATTCCAGGATGTCTTCGTGTAACTGCTCTTTTTCTTGGTCCAGCGTAATGACATGACCTGATTTTTCATACCACTTGATTTGCTTGTCAGTGGACTCTGCTGTGTCGTGGATGATGTTAGCTGAGTTGGTGTCGATGACATTGTCTAAACGTCCCTGTACGACGAATAATGGCGCATAGACGTGATCCACTAATCCACGCACATCCTTGATGAGTTGTTGTAGCTCTGGCAATGTTTGCATGGGTGTCTGGCGAATTGCTTCGACCTCTTGTTCAATCACTGCTGGCTCTTTGCCCTCATATTTTTTATATTCGCGGGCATAGCCGAGAACTCCTTCAAACATCAGCTCTGTCGTTTTCATGGTCATTGGGGCGCACATTGTGACAACGCCTTTCACCGGCATTTCAGATGCGACTTTTAGTGAAAACACACCGCCAAGCGATAGTCCTGCGACCGCAATTTCCTCATAGCCTTTATCTTTTAACTCTTGATAGGCACCTAGAACGTCTTGCCACCAATCGGCTGGACCTGTTTCAATCAATTGTTCAGGCGGCACACCATGACCTTTGTAGTGCGGGGCAATAGATGTGTAGCCATTCTTTTCGAGGAAGCGACCGAGCATTCTGACATCTGCTGAGTTCCCTGTAAAGCCGTGAAGCAATAACACTGCACGTTTTCCTGCTTCAAAGAAAAACGGCTTTGGTGTAGAAATACGCATGTTATACCCTCCACTTTAGATTAGAAAATTGAGCTCCGTTACGGGGCTGCTTTCCGAGGGCGCGGCGTGAGCCTCCTCGTCGCAAGCTCCTGCGGGGTCTCGCGTTCCGACTTTAATCCCACTGGAGTCAGCCCCTCCACTCCACTCAATTTTTTTAAATAGATCCCTTAGGAAATGGTGACCTGCCCGTAAGGAGTTCCCCAAATTTGCAAAAAACGCCCAACCACATTAATGCGGTCAGGCGATTAAGAACATTTATAGTTTCATAACAGCAATCGTTAAAACAAAGAATAGTACAGAAAGTACAATTGTTGCACGATGTAAGACTAATTCCATCCCACGTGCTTTTTGTTTTCCAAACAGTTGCTCTGCTCCACCAGAGATGGCTCCAGATAACCCGGCACTTTTCCCTGATTGCAATAACACAACTACGATTAATGCTAGCGATACGATGACAAGTAATGTCAATAGAAACGCGTGCATTCACTCCACCTCCTGATCAGAACATAGACAACAGAGTTAATTTTATCAGACTTCTCAGGTAGTGACAAGCTGACCTGTGTTATTTTTTCAAATTATAGAATGTTTCGCGCCCTAAATATTCAGCTGTAGAATCGAGCATATCCTCAATACGAAGAAGCTGGTTGTATTTTGCTACACGATCCGAACGTGATGGTGCACCCGTTTTGATCTGTCCAGCATTTGCAGCTACTGCGATGTCCGCAATCGTTACGTCTTCAGACTCGCCTGAACGGTGAGAGATTACAGCTGTATAACCAGCACGTTTTGCCATCTCGATTGCTTCAAACGTTTCTGTTAATGTACCGATTTGGTTTACTTTGATAAGGATTGAGTTCGCAATACCTTTGTCAATTCCATCTTTCAATTTCTTCGTGTTTGTAACGAACAGATCGTCACCCACAAGTTGTACTTTTTGGCCGATACGTTCTGTTAATAGCTTGAAGCCATCCCAGTCGTTTTCGTCCAGTCCATCTTCGATTGAGATGATTGGGTATTTATTGCAAAGCTCTTCGTAGAAATCAACCATTTCAGCAGATGTTTTCACGACGCCTTCACCTGATAAGTGGTACTTGCCATCTTCTTTGTTAAATAGTTCAGAAGCTGCTACGTCCATTGCAAGAAGAACTTCTTCGCCAGGCTTGTAACCTGCGTTTTCAATTGCTTCCATGATCGTTACAAGTGCTTCTTCATTGGATTTCAAGTTTGGTGCGAAACCACCCTCATCACCAACAGCTGTGTTCAAGCCGCGCTCTTTAAGAACCGCTTTTAAGCTGTGGAAGATTTCTGCGCCCATGCGAAGTGCTTGGCGGAATGATTCAGCGCCTACTGGCATAACCATGAATTCTTGAATATCCACGTTGTTGTCTGCGTGCTCTCCACCGTTCAAGATGTTCATCATTGGAACAGGAAGTTGCTTGGCGTTGAAACCACCTAGGTATTGATAAAGTGGCATATCTAAGTAGTCTGCTGCAGCGTGAGCTACGGCCATGGAAACACCCAAGATTGCGTTAGCACCGAGGTTCCCTTTATTTTCTGTACCATCAAGTTCGATTAACGCTTGGTCAATGGCAACTTGGTCAAGTACTGTATAGTTTTCTTCTAATTCATCAGCAATTACTGTATTTACGTGTTCGACTGCTTTTTGAACACCTTTACCTAAATAACGGCTTTTGTCGCCATCACGCAATTCTACTGCTTCATACTCTCCAGTAGATGCGCCTGAAGGAACGATTGCACGGCCAAAAGCACCGCTTTCCGTGAATACTTCTACTTCAATTGTTGGGTTACCACGTGAATCAAGGACCTCACGAGCAAATACGTCTGTAATAATTGGCATTATCGTCTCTCCATTTCAAGTAAAGTTTTTCCTGTCATGTCGACAGGTTGTTCAATCCCCATTAAGTCTAGCATAGTTGGGGCTAAATCGGCTAAAATTCCGTTGCTGCGAAGTGTTGTTTCGGGACGCGTAACAATGACTGGAACCGGATTGGTCGTGTGCGCAGTCATCGGATTTCCTTCGACTGTAAGGACTTCGTCTGCATTACCATGATCGGCTGTAATAATGGCTTCTCCGCCTTTTGCAAGAATGGCATCAACAACACGGCCAAGGCAAACATCCACTGCTTCAATTGCCTGGATAGTTGGCTCAAGCATTCCGCTATGCCCTACCATGTCCGGGTTGGCAAAGTTGAGAAGAATGGCATCAAACTGATCATTTTCAATGGCGGCTACTAATGCGTCCGTCACTTCAAAAGCACTCATTTCTGGCTGAAGGTCATACGTTGCCACTTTGGGTGAGTTAATCAAAATGCGACTCTCGCCTTCAAATTCTTCATGGCGACCACCACTCATGAAAAATGTTACGTGAGGATACTTTTCAGTTTCCGCAATACGAAGTTGCAACTTGCCATGTGCGGCAAGCACTTCACCCACCGTGTTTTTCAAATCTTGTTTCGCGTAGGCAATCGCACCCATAACATCGTCATTGTATTCCGTGAAGGATACGAATGGCAGATGGGCAGGATGATTGAGACTACGTGGAAACGAGTCGAATGCTGGGTTTGTCAACGCAAATGCTAGTTGAATCGCACGGTCTGGACGGAAGTTGAAGAAGATGACCCCATCGCCGTCTTCGATAACAGCTTTTGGTCCTTCGTCAGTTCCAATGACGAATGGTTTGACAAATTCATCTACGATTTTCTCTTCGTAAGACGCTTGAATTCCTGAAATGGCATCCGCATAGCGAGGACCATTCCCAGCTACGATCGCATCATAAGCAAGCTGAACACGTTCCCATCTACGATCACGGTCCATCGCATAGTAGCGACCGCTAATAGAGGCAAACGAGCCGTAGTGCAATTCTTGCATCACGCGTTCTGTCTCTTCGATATAGGGAATGGCAGTTGCCGGTCCTACATCGCGACCATCTAAGAAACCATGAACAAAAGTTTCGCTTACGCCCTGATCTTTCGCCAGCTGAAGTAGCGCATGCAAATGTTTGTAGTGACTATGTACGCCACCGTCTGAAAGCAGCCCCATCACATGCAAGCGACCATTCGCAACTTTCACTTGGTTAAAAAGTTCTAGAAACTGTTCGTTGGTAAAGAAATCGCCGTCACGAATAGATTTGTTGATGCGCGTCAAGCTCTGGTAGACAATACGTCCAGCGCCAATATTCAAGTGACCGACTTCTGAATTGCCCATCTGCCCTTCCGGAAGACCGACTGCTTCTCCAGAAGCCGTCAGTTCTGCATGAGGAAACTGGTTCCAGTAGCGATCAAAGTTTGGTTTTTTTGCTTGAGCGACAGCATTTCCTAGTGTTTCAGAACGACAAGCAAATCCATCTAAAATAATTAAGGCAGTTGGCTTTCTCATTTCTGAGCCGCCTCCACTAGTTGTAGGAACGAGTCTGCTTCAAGACTTGCGCCCCCAACTAAAGCACCGTCAATATCGTCTTTGCCTAACAGTTCTTCGATGTTCGCCGGTTTTACACTTCCTCCGTAAAGAATGCGCGTTGCGTTAGCCGCTTCTTCTCCGTGAAGATCTAAAAGTGTTTCGCGAATTGCCTGGCATACTTGGTTAGCATCGTCTGCCGTAGCAGTTTTGCCTGTCCCGATTGCCCAGATTGGTTCGTAAGCTACCACTGTTTTCTCGACTTGTTCTTCAGTTAAGCCTTCAAATGCTTCTGCAACTTGTTTGGAAACGACTGCTTCTGTTTCAGATGCTTCACGTTGCTCTAAGCTTTCACCCACACAAACGATTGGTGTCAAGCCAAGATCAAGTGCCGCTTTTGTTTTCAAATTAACGCTTTCGTCTGTTTCATTGAAATATTGGCGACGTTCTGAATGGCCAATGATGACATGAGTCAGCCCAGCATCTTTTAACATCGTGCCGCTGATTTCTCCTGTAAAGGCGCCTTCTTGCTCTTGGTGCATGTTTTGAGCACCAATATGGATAGACGAGCCTTTAGCTGCTTCTACTAAAGCGGGAAGCTGTAGAAACGGTGCACAGATAACTGCTTCAACTTTTTCTGAATCAACAGTTGCAGAAGCTACTGAATTCCAAAAATCATGGGCCTCTCCAACTGTTTTGAACATTTTCCAATTTCCTGCAATGACAGGTTTACGCATAGTAGTTCCCCCTATTCTTTATCGTGAAGTGCTGAAACTCCTGGAAGTTCCTTGCCTTCCATAAATTCTAATGAAGCGCCACCACCTGTAGAAATGTGGTCCATTTTATCAGCTACATCGAATAGCTCAACTGCCGCTGCAGAGTCGCCTCCACCGATGACTGTGTAACCAACCGTTTCTGCCATAGCGGCTGCTACTGCACGAGTTCCTTTTGAGAAAGGCTCCATTTCAAACACACCCATAGGGCCATTCCAAATGATCAACTTGCTGTCCTTGATAATCGAAGCGTACTTTTCAGCCGTTTTAGGACCGATGTCCAGTCCCATCCAATCAGCCGGAATAGCGTCTGAAGAAACTACTTTTGTTTCCGTTTCTGCAGAGAATTCCTGTGCGATCACAGCGTCTTCTGGCAGGTGCAACTGTACGCCTTTTTCTTTCGCTTTTTCGATAAAGGAATTAGCAAGGTCCAATTTGTCTTCTTCTAATAGAGAAGTACCGATTTCATGCCCTTGCGCTTTTAAGAATGTATACGATAGTCCACCACCGATAATCAAGTGATCAACTTTTTCAAGTAAGTTTTCAATAACCCCAATCTTGTCTTTTACTTTAGCTCCACCAATGATCGCTGTGAAGGGACGCTCTGGCTCAGACAATGCTTTGCCTAAAACATCTAATTCTTTTTCAAGAAGCAATCCTGCAACAGCTGGTAAGTGCTTGGCAATACCTGCAGTCGTTGCATGGGCACGGTGGGCAGCTCCAAAAGCATCATTGACGAATACATCTGCAAGCTCTGCAAATTGCTCTGCAAGCTCTGCATCATTTTTCTCTTCGCCTGCATGGAAACGAACGTTTTCAAGAAGAACGACATCGCCGTCTTTCATGTTGTCGATTTCCGCTTTGACAGCTTCGCCTACAGATTCATCTAATTTTGTAACGGGACGGTCTAACAGTTCACTTAAACGATCTCCTGCCGCTGTCAAACGTAGCTCTTCATTGACTTGTCCTTTAGGACGCCCTAAATGGCTTGCCAAAATGACGCGTGCCCCTTTTTCTATCAACTCATTGATAGTCGGTAACGCCGCACGGATGCGTGTGTCATCTGTAATTTTCCCATCTTTCATCGGTACATTAAAGTCGACGCGGCAAAATACTCGTTTGCCTGATAAGTCTACGTCTTTCATTGTTTTCTTCGCTAGCATGTAAAAACCTCCCATGATATGGTGACTACTTTTACCGGGCAAATAAAAAGAGTAAGGGTAGCCCTTACTCTTTGTTACCCTCTGCTCTTATTATAGAGGTTCAAGTGCATTCCTGCACGGATATTAAAGACCTTTTGAAGCCATGAATACAGCAAGATCGATACAGCGAGCTGAGTAACCAGACTCGTTGTCATACCAAGATAATACTTTCACCATGTTGTCGCCGATTGCCATAGTTGAAGCAGCATCTACGATTGATGAATGTGTATTTCCGTTGTAGTCAGTTGAAACTAACTCAAGCTCTTGATATTCTAAGATACCTTTCAAATCGCCTTCAGCCGCTTCTTTCAATGCAGCGTTCAGTTCTTCGATAGTTACGTTTTTATCAAGCTCAGCCACGAAGTCAACTAGTGATACGTTTGGAGTTGGTACGCGTACTGCCATTCCATCAATTTTACCTTTTAGCATTGGAAGAACTTTACCTACTGCTGCTGCTGCACCAGTTGATGTTGGGATCATGTTCTCTGCTGCTGCACGTGCACGACGGTAGTCGCTGTGTGGCAAGTCAAGGATGCGTTGGTCATTTGTGTACGAGTGAATTGTTGTCATCATCCCACGTTTGATACCGAACTTGTCGTTTAGTACTTTCGCTACTGGAGATAGACAGTTAGTTGTACATGAAGCGTTTGATACGATGTTTTCGTTAGCTGCATCGTACTCTTCATGGTTAACGCCCATTACGTATGTTGGCATGCCGCCTTCACCTGGTGCAGAAACGATAACTTTTTTCGCGCCAGCATCAATGTGAGCTTGTGCACTTTCTGGTGAACGGAAGATACCTGTAGATTCGATTACGATGTCAACGCCAATTTCGCCCCATGGAAGTGCTGATGGATCTTTCTCAGCGTATACTTTGATTTTGCGGCCATCTACTAAGAAGCCGTCTTCTTCAGCGATTACTTCTGCATTTAGCGTGCCGTGAACTGTGTCGAATTTCAATAAGTGAGCAAGCATTGCTGCATTTGTTAAGTCATTTACTGCTACTACTTCTACTTGATCGTTCGTTAATGCCTCGCGGAATACTTTACGTCCAATACGTCCAAAACCGTTAATTGCTAATTTGATTGTCATTTAAATTTCCTCCTAGTGTGTAAGTGCTTGTATAAGTTGATCGGCAGCTCCTTCATCCGTGATTAACACGGTCTGCTTGGGTGCCTGTTGAAAATAAGATTCAAGAGCTTGTGCTTTTTGTGCGCCACCAGCTACAGCTACGATATAAGGAGTTTGCTCCAATTGCTCGAGCTGAACGCCTATCGTGCGAATTCGGTGAACGACTTGCCCCGTTGAGTTGAAATAATACCCGAATGCTTCACTAACCGCCTCATGTTGCTGTAAGTAGCGAAGTTCTTCACTACTCGAGCTTCGGCGACGTGCCATCTCGGTTGCATCGCCAATCCCATGAACGAGAATGGACATCTGCTCATAAAGGTCCATCATTTCTTGCACAAATGGTTCTTGCTTCATTGCGTCATATGAAGACTCACTTAGTCTGTCCGGAATATAGAGTGTTTTATACGAACCACTTAATTTTTCTGCGAACAAAGCCGCAATCGTGTTGGCTTGTAGCTGCACATCTTTTCCGATACCACCTCGCGCCGCGATAAATTGCAATTGCTTGAATTTAGTCGTTTGCGGTAGATGATCAGCAATCTTAGCAATCGTTGTACCTCCTGTAACGGCGGTAATCATATGAGAGTTCAAATGGCTGTAAATCCACCTGGCTGCTTCATCGGCAAGTAAAGTTTGGGATTGCTCTGATTCGTCACTGTTCCCAGCGACAATGTGTACTTCTTGTATGCCAAACAGTCGTTTTAGTTTGCTTTCTTTCTCATGTCTGCCAGACCATTCGTCCACCAAAACCTTTAACGAAACCAATGTGTGTTGTCCGGTTTCTGTGATTTCTGCTCCTTCTCGTGACACGTGAATAAGTCCTTGTGCACGGAGCTGGTCAAATTCTTTTCTTACTTCTCGTTCTGACAGCTTTAGAATATCCGCAATCGTTCGACGACCAATGCCTTTAGTTAAAGCAATTGTGTAGAGAATTTGATAGCGCTGTTGAAGCATGTCTTTCCATTCCGGCATCAATTGCAATTGTGCCTTGAGAATATCCAATCGGACACCTCCTGCTCTATCTGATGGGAACACTTTTGTCCCGATGTTAACTTTTTGTTCCCACCAGTGCAAAAAAAATAGTTCCTGCTCATTTATACTAATAGATTACCCGGGAATAATCAATTGTAAACACTTCAAATTTTTCAATTAAGAACAATTAGGAGCTTCTAATTGGCCTGATGCATCTTACGAAGGTTGTTTTTAAGTTCAAGTTAAAAATGATTAGAAACTTCTTCTGATCTGGATGCATCTTACGAAGCTTGCTTTTAAGTTCAAATTAAGAACGAAAAGGACTGAGCCAAAAGCTTCTTCTAATTCTAATGCATCTTACGAAGCTTGCTTTTAAGTTCGAAGTAAGAACGAAAAGGACTGGGCCAAAAGCTTCTTCTAATTCTAATGCATCTTACGAAGCTTGCTTTTAAGTCGAAGTAAGAACGAAAAGGACTGGGCCAAAAGCTTCTTCTAATCCTGATGCATCTTACGAAGCTTGCTTTTAAGTTCGAAGTAAGAACGAAAAGGACTGGGCCCGCTCTGTTCGAGCGGGCCCAGCGCGAATCTTCTTAGTTCGAGCTTACACAAGCTTCTCCAGTTGAATCTGGCTAGTTGAAGTTCTTTTTTTCAGGAAGTGGTGCCTTGCAAAGTTTTCGTGTCGGCTCTGCCTCTACCGGAGCAGCAACTTTCACAGCCTGCTCGAGTTTAAAAGTTAGAAAATCGCTGCGCTAACGCGAGGCTCGATTAAGGTTGTGAACATTCACAGTTTAGGTCAGCGAGATTGCTGCTAGAAATTGGGATGCCCTTCCAAATAGTGCCTGTCCCACAAAATATTCCAATGTAGTTTATGATTATGCGATACCCAACATAAGAATGAGGCCTTGCATTGCATATTTAGTGAATAGTCATGAATGTCAGAATCGTTTTTGGGACAGGCACCTAAAAGGAGTCTATCACTCATCAGAACCGATTTATCGTTCATCAGATTCAATTAATCGCTCATCAGGATTTTACTCGATCATCAAAACTGTTTAATCCTTCATCACAATCAATTTATCGCTCATCAGATTCGATTAATCGCTCATCATGGTTCTAGGCCACTCACTCAGTTAATTTGAAATCCCGGAAGCCAGGTTACCATTTCCCAGGCCAGCTGAGTTTCACCGAGACCCGGCAACGCAGCCGAAAGCGCTCTTCTTTCGGCTGACGTGGGGAGGCTCGAAGAAACTCCCCTAGGAAATGGTGTTCTGGGTGGAGGGATTTCAAATTCCACTTAAACTGATTTAGTAAATTTTTCTTGATAACGGTGTTTTGGGTGGAGGAATTTCAAATTCAATTTAAATAGCTTTCGTAAGGATTTAAAATAAAAAAAGCATCAGACAGAATCGTCCAATGCTTCATAAAGAGTTGCGTAATCAATAATACCGTATTGAATAATAGTGTCTTCATACACAATCACCGGAATCATGATCATGTATTTTTCATGCGCTTCATCATCTTGTTCAATATCGATTTCGGTAATCTCCAACGGAATATCTTCAGCGACTAGGTCAAGCATAGCTCTCCCTTCGACACATAATGGACATTGCTTGCGAGTGTAGAGTGTCACTTTCTTTACCATCCCCGACCCGCACCGCCTCCGCCTGAGCTTCCTCCGCCAAAGCCTCCGAAGCCGCCACCGAGACCACCGCCGGAAGATTTGCCGCCTCCCATGCCAGGACCAAAGATGAATGGACCGCCTCCTCGACCGCCTCGGCCGCGCGGACCTCCTCCGCCACTACCATTGTTACTGAATATCGTCACGATAATGTAGAAAATGACGACCAGCATGATAATGGTAAAGGGTGAGATGCCCCCTTCGTTGCTGGAAGGACGAGCTGGTGCTACTTGCTCACCTGTGTACTCGTATTCTGCTGCAACTTCTTGGTAAAGCATTTCGTAAGTAGATTGGACAGCTCCTGGAACATCGCCTGCTTCTAGGAATGGTAATGTGTATTCATCTAAGATGCGTCCGATCTTTCCGTCCGGAAGACGACCTTCAAGTCCCTGGCCAACACCAATATAAACAGCTCGGTCGCCAGCTTTATTAGGATCCATCTCTAATAAGAAAACTAGTCCATTGTTTTGATCTGCACTACCAATACCCCACTCGCGAATCAACTCGACAGCGTAACTATTTTCATCTTGTCCTTCGAGTGACTCGACAGTGACTACGACAATCTGTGCTCCAGTGCCTTGGTCAAGGTCAAGCCCAAGACTTTCAATATGTTGTTCTACATCTTCTGGAATGACATTGTAAAAGTCATGTACATAAGATTCTCCTGGTAGAGGTTCTGGAACATCTGCAAACACAGTAGTAGGAAGAAATACTAGAAGTAAAGTAAATATTACTAGAAATAGCTTGCGAATCATTCGCCATCACTTCCAAAGTCGACCTCTGGAGCTTCCTCAGCACCATCTTCTGCTTCAAAGTATTCACGCTCATCAAATCCAAAAATTCCTGCCATTAAGGCCCCTGGCATACGATTTACTTTGCGGTTGTGTAAGGACACAGATTCATTGTAATCCTGACGAGCAACTGATAAGCGATTTTCAGTGCCAGCTAGTTCATCCATCAGTTGACGGAAGTTGGCATCAGATTTTAAATCTGGATAATTTTCAACGATCACTAATAAGCGAGATAACGCGCCACCAAGTTCGCTGTCTGCTTCCGCCTGTTCTGTCGGTGAATCTGCACCAGCAAGTCGAGCGCGAGCATCTGCGATTTCTGTTAAGATTTCACGTTCTTGTTCAGCAAAACCTTTCACGGTTTCTACTAAGTTTGGAATTAAATCAACACGACGTTGTAATTGTGTCTCTACTTGAGCATACGATTGGTTTACGTTTTCGTTAGAGTCGACGAACCCGTTGTAGCTCGGAATAAGAAGTGCTGCGATAAGTACGATGATACCAACTACTATTAGAATGGGCACGAGCATTTTTTTCATGGACATCCACCTTTCTTTATCTAGTTTACTTTCCCCTATTTTCTAGAGAAATGAAACCTACTCTTTTTATACGAACGAGCCGTCGATTTGTTTCAAAAGTTCATGGGATGAAACGAGGATTTGTTGGACATATCCGGGTTTTCTTAGGATGAAAAGAGGATTTATCGGACATATCGCAATTTTAATGAGACGAAGTCATTTTATGGAAACTAATTCCTCCCCGCCTCGTCCACCCCATAAAAAAACACCGCACTAGGCGGTGTTCCAAATTTAAGATTAGTCTTTTTTCTTTTCGCTGCGGTCGATAATGTGATCCACAAGACCGTATTCTTTCGCGCGTTCTGCCGTCATGAAGTTATCACGGTCTGTATCTTTAGCGATTACGTCGATTGGCTGACCTGTACGCTCAGATAAGATTTGGTTTAACTTTTCACGTAGGAACAAGATGCGTTTTGCTGCGATTTCGATTTCCGTTGCTTGTCCTTGTGCGCCACCAAGTGGTTGGTGAATCATGACTTCAGCATTTGGAAGAGAGTAACGCTTGCCTTTAGTACCTGCAGCTAATAGGAATGATCCCATTGAAGCAGCCATACCGATACAAACTGTTTGCACGTCTGGCTTGATGAATTGCATAACGTCATAGATCGCCATACCAGCCGTGATGCTTCCGCCTGGGCTGTTGATGTAGATAGAGATGTCTTTCTCTGGATCTTCAGCTTCTAGGAAAAGGAGCTGAGCAACGATTGAGTTAGCTACGTTGTCATCAATAGCACTTCCTAGTAGGATGATGCGGTCTTTCAGAAGACGTGAATAAATATCGTAGGCACGCTCGCCACGGTTTGTCTGTTCAATAACTGTTGGAATTAAGTTCATTGTTCATTCCTCCGATTTTTAGTATTAGGTTATGTGAAACCTGCTGGTTGTATGTTTATGATACACATGAAGGTCAAGAAAGGTCAAATTTGTTGCATTGTTTTTTTGACTGTTGTTTTTTGAATACTTGAAAGCTATAATAATAAAGTCGCTTGCCCCCGTAGTTTAATGGATATGACGTAAGATTCCGGTTCTTGAGATGGGAGTTCGATTCTCTCCGGGGGCGTATCACCATCTGTCAGCTTTTGCTGGTAGGTGGTTTTGTTTTTGTCAAAAAAAGCATCCGTTTTTTCGGATGCTTTTTGTTTATTGTTCAGTTATGAATTTAGAAAGTGTGTCGATTGCTGCTTCTTGGTCAGAGCCATCTGCATACAAGACTACTTCTTCCCCGCGGCCTACTGCTAGGCTCATGATACCCATAATACTTTTAGCATTTACTTTTTTACCGTCTTTTTCTAAGAAAATATCACTCGCAAAGCGGTTCGCCTCTTGAACAAACAGAGCCGCCTGACGCGCTTGCAATCCATTCGATAATCCTACATCCATCGTTTTTTCCATCGCAACCAAATCCTCTCTGTCAAATCATTTCGCCTCTGCGCAATGCTTCAGCAATCTCATCTAGTTTTCGCAGTCGATGATTGACACCTGACTTGCTGACTGTGCCCGTTGAAACCATGTCACCTAATTCTTTCAACGTTACATCTTGGTACTCCACACGAAGACGAGCAATTTCCCGAAGCTTCTCAGGTAACTGATCAAGACCGATAGCGTTTTCAATATAGCGAATGTTATCGACCTGCCTTAGTGCTGCACCAATCGTTTTATTTAAATTTGCCGTCTCGCAATTGACTAAGCGATTTACACTATTGCGCATATCACGAATGATACGGACATCTTCAAATTTTAAAAGGGCCTGGTGGGCGCCGACTAAACTTAAAAAGTCAGCAATTTTCTCTGCTTCCTTTAAGTATGCCACAAATCCTTTTTTACGTTCAATGGTTTTCGCATTTAACTCATAGCTATTCATTAATTGGACAAGCGCATCACTATGTTCTTTGTACAATGTATAAATTTCTAAGTGGTAGGAAGAGGTTTCCGGATTATTGACCGAGCCACCCGCCAAAAAGGCTCCACGTAAGTAAGAACGCTTGCAACACTCGTTTGAAATCAGGTCTTGATGGATCTCATTTGAGAATTCATAGCCTTCATTCATAATGCGAAGGTCCGACAAAATTTCCCGTGTGCCTTCACGAATACGTGTAATGTAGACGTTGTTCTTTTTTAATTTCATCTTTTTTCGAACTAGAAGTTCTACTTTAATCGCGTAGACTCTTTTGAGTAGCGTATAGATGCGCCGAGCAATGGCCGCATTTTCCGTTTGAATGTCGAGACTTAAATTCTTGTTACTGAATCCCAGTGTCCCGTTCATGCGGATGATGGCGGCAAGCTCAGCCCGTGCACAGCAGGCGTCTACTTCGGTCTGCGTCATCTCTTTTTTTGTTTCCGATGCGAACGACATTTACATTCCCCCCTTTTCCGGAAGTTGTCATTTCACTTTTTATAATTTAGCGCTTCATAGACAAGCCATAGCGCTACTTTCTCAGCATTGTGCCGAACACTACCTTCTTGTACCATGGCGATGTCTCGTTGGACCACATCAATACCGAGAGATTGAATCTTATCTGCATCCACTATAACGGGTGCTGCATGCTCTTCTGAATATGAACTCACGACTCTATCGGGTAGGTCAATATCAGAGGCGAGCACGACATCGATCAATCCTGGACCTGTGTGGTTCAAGATGGCCTGCAAATGGTGAGAAGCCTTGTATTTTTCAGTTTCTCCTGCCTGCGTCATCAAATTGCACATGTAGACGCGAAGTGCTGAAGACTGACGAATTTCATGTTGAATTTCTGTCACTAGCAAGTTAGGCAAGATGCTTGTGTAGAGAGATCCTGGTCCTATAACAATCAAGTCTGCTTTTCGGACGGCCTGCACAGCTTCAGGTAGTGGCTTAACATCTTCTGGCGTAATCATCACGCTGCGAATTGGTTTATCTACAAGTGGAATTTTGGACTCTCCTGTCACAATGCTTCCATCTTCATAGACAGCGTGTAAAGTGACCACTTGGTTGGCTGCCGGTAAAACTTTGCCGTTAATATTTAAAACGCGACTCATCTCGCTCACCGCGTAGCCAAAATCTCCCGTAATATCCGTGAGAGCGGCTAACATCAAATTCCCAAGCGAGTGACCTTCTAAATCTTTCGAGTGGTTAAAACGATATTGGAACATCGCTTCTACCATAGGTTCTACATCTGAAAGAGCTGCGATTACATTGCGGACATCTCCAGGAGGAGGAATATCGTAATCTTCTCGCAGTCTGCCAGAGCTTCCTCCATCATCTGCAACTGTAACAATTGCCGTAATATCTACAGGTAATTTTTTCAGGCCTCGCAAAAGCGTAGAAAGGCCTGTTCCGCCGCCGATAACGACGACTTTTATACGTTCAGTTTGCTTCGGCAACGAATGGCCCTCCTATCTATCATTTCACGTCTCGGTGCTTGATAACCGTTGGTGCATCTTTTTTGAGGTAGTCGCCAAAGTATTCTGCAAGCGTCACAGAGCGGTGTTGTCCACCTGTGCATCCAAATGCAATAACTAATTGGCTTTTTCCTTCACGTTTATAATGCGGAATCATAAACTCAAATAAATCGGTCAGTTTTTCGACAAGCTTTTTTGTCTCTGACCATTTCATCACATAACTCGAAACTTCATGGTCACGTCCTGACATTGGACGTAATTCTTCAATATAGAATGGATTCGGAAGAAAACGGACATCGAATACTAGATCGGCATCGATCGGCATGCCGTGCTTGAACCCAAATGACATGACGTTGATGATAAATGGTGTATGTTGGTCACCAGAAAAAATCTGTTCGATTTGTTCGCGAAGTTGCTTTGGTTTTAAGCTAGAGGTATCAATGATATGTTGCGCACGACCTTTTAACTCTTCGAGCATCAATCGTTCTTTACTGATCCCTTCGAGTGGTAACCCCAATTTTGCTAGAGGGTGTGAACGACGAGATTCTTTATAGCGACTTACTAATGTTTGATTGTCTGCTTCTAAAAACAAGATTCGGGGACTGATGTTTCGGCTTTCTTGCAAGTGGTTGAGCGTTTTGGAAATCGGGCCAAAGACTTCACCACCGCGAACGTCCATTACTAATGCTATTTTTTGCAATTGTTTATCAGAATCGACAAGTAGATCTACAAAAGTTGCGAGTAAATCGGGCGGAAGATTGTCGATGCAGTAATACCCCATATCTTCAAAACTTTGAATAGCAACTGATTTACCTGCTCCTGACATTCCAGTGATGATGACGATATCTGTTGTAGGGTTTGATGTTTCTTGAATCATGTGGGGTTCACCTCCTGAGATGTCTGTAAACGGTGTTCCAGCAATTCAAATTCTTCTGTGTAGATGAATGTGCCATATTGGATACCCGGTTGATGGACCGCAAAAAGGAGATTCATCCGGTCACCTTCTGCCATTGGAAGGGTCTGGAGTGCTTCAATCGGCTGCCATTCTAAAATACCTTCATGATTTTCTTTCAGTGGTGTACCTTCTATGTCATATGCCACTAACGTTGATAATAACCATTCAGAGAGAACTTCCTCTCCACGTTTTATCACCATAGTATAAAGGCCTTTCATATGAGGTTGTACTGGCACGGTTGCGGTTTCTTCAGTGAATTCACGAATACCCGCTTCGTAAACAGATTCACCAAAATCCGTTTTGCCGCCTGGAGCGACATACCAGTTGCGTCGAGGTTTTTTTAGTAGAAGGACCTTGCCGTCTTTCACGACTAATAGGTTTACAATACGTTGCATCGGTTCTCTCCATATTTCTATAATATCTTCTTAGTATACTATAATTTCGTAAGTCTACATAAAAAAAGAGGCTGCCTCCTCGACTTATAAAGCGAGAAAACAGCCTATCAAATGAAAACCTATATAAAAAGGGGGTCAATTTATAGTTCTAACTATACACGACCATTGTTGCATTCTGATTACATGAATGTTAAGAAATGATTAAGAAAGTTGATCTTCTAACTTTTCAAGGTAATGTTGAGCAGATTGCGCTGCGATTGACCCATCACCAGTTGCCGTAACAATTTGGCGAAGCATCTTTTCACGCACATCTCCTGCTGCAAAAATCCCAGGAACTTTTGTTTGCATCTTGTCATCTGTCACGATATAGCCGTCGCTATTAAGAATACCTAGATTCTCAAAAGGCTTCGTCAACGGCAGCATGCCGATGTAAATAAAAATACCATCTGCTTTGAATTCTACTTCTTCAGCACTCTCTGTAGAGACAAGTGTCACACTTCCGACTTTGCCGTTTGTATCGTTGATTTCTTTTACAGTTGTGTTCCAGATAAAATCTACTTTGTCGTTGGCAAACGCTCGGTCTTGAAGAATTTTTTGAGCGCGTAATTTGTCACGACGGTGCACGATTGTAACTTTGTCAGCAAAACGCGTTAAGAACACGCCTTCTTCTATAGCTGAATCTCCACCGCCGACTACGACTAGTTCTTTTCCTTTAAAGAAAGCCCCGTCACAGACTGCACAGTAACTAACTCCACGTCCACCTAGCTCTGTCTCACCAGGGATGCCCATCTTTTTGTATTCTGCTCCTGAAGAAATGATGACCGCTTTGGCACGGTACTCTTTCCCGCCCGCTTTGACAAGCTTTGTATCGCCTTCATCAATAATAGACTCTACGTCTCCATATGCATACTGAGCACCAAATTTTTTGGCGTGATCAAACATTTTTGTCGAAAGTTCTGGGCCGAGGATGGTCTCAAAACCAGGGTAGTTTTCTACTTCTTCCGTGTTGGCCATTTGGCCGCCTGGAATGCCGCGCTCAAGCATCAAAGTAGTTAAGTTAGCACGCGATGTATAAACAGCCGCTGTCATCCCTGCAGGACCAGCGCCGATAATAATAACGTCATACTGATTAATTGTTTCTGACATTGTTGTTCCTCCTAAGCAAATCAATTCTCACTTAAATCTAGCGGATTTGACACAAGCATTCAACATATCTGCCCATTACGCATCAAAGAAAGGGAAAAACGCCATAAGTTCATTGACATATTTCGTGAGTGTGGGCACGGATACTTCGTAATGCTCGGCAAATTGTTTTTTAGTTGCATCTTTGGAGCGTGACGATGCATACATATAAGCTGTTGCAGCTGCCAAGGCCTTTGTATTCTTAAAGGAATAGCCCTGCTGCAGACCTCTTTCCATCATCACGAACCACATTTCATACATGTAGGCATGTTGATACGTCAGGGGGCTATGGTGTTGATAGAATAAATCCGCCACTTTCATCGCTTGTACAAATGATTTTTCAACAGGCACTTTCATAGAGAACTCATGATTTAAGGAGTAGCCGACTATCAACTTTTCAAAAGCAGAAAGTTCGGCAACATCAATTAACTTTGGGTGAGCTACTAGATCATGCAAATGAACAGACTTGCCCATCATATAAAGAGCCACAGCTCGCGAAGGAGCCGAATCACTTTGTAGTTTGTCCACTAAGAAATCTTTGTCATTTTCAAGACCTGATAGCTCTTCTTCCTCTCGAAGCTTCCAAGGTTCAAATCCATCTTTTGTAGGGTCTAATCGGATAAGCTCTAGCCAAGCTTGATGCGCTCTGTCTTTTTTGCCTGAGAAGAAAGCAGAATGTGCTAGCCAGAAATAAAAGCTTGGGTCTTCGCCAAACCCCATTTTTTGCAACTGTCGCAAGATGCGGTAACCTTCTTCATGTTTCCCTAGTAAAGCAAAAGTTGCGCCAAGTTTGAAGCGTTGATCAATGGCTATAGGTTTGATCTTTACTAAAACAGCTGTGACTTCATTTAATTCTTCATGTGCTTCTTTGTAGTGAGCCAGCACTGCCAAGTTGCAGAGGGCATGTAAGTTGCCTTGGTCACTTCGTAGCACTTCATGAAGAAGAGCCGTAGCTTGTTCTTCTTCTCCAATGTAAAAATAAGCGAGCGCAAGATTATTAAACGCTGGCCAAAATGTATCATTTTCAGCAACAATGGTTTCTAATAAGGCAACCGCTTCTTCAAAGCGACCGCGCTCCATCATCTTACGTGCCTTTTCTTGCATAAATACCACATCCGAAGATGGTGCACCTTCTGCAAATTCCCCGCCGCCATCATACTCTGTAAAATCAAGGATTTCCATGGCTTCTTCCAAGTAAGGTCCATCTGAATCAATTTCAAGGTATTTCGTGGCATAACGATTTGCCTCGGCAAACATGCCAAGGTGTGCGTGGATTTCAGCTAAAAAAAACACAATTTCAGAATCACTCGGATCCATTGTATGTGCCGTATAAAGAAGTTCTTGGGCTTCGTCGAATTGTTCTGCTTCCATCAGTAAGATACCATACTGCATGAGAATCAAAGGATCTTCTGGGCTGAGCTCGACAGCTCGTTTCAAATATTTTTGAGCTCTCGTAAACTGTTCTTTTTTCAGTTCACCAAGAGCTTTTTCATAATAATATTCGCCAGTAGGAATAAAAGTAACTACGTTTCCAGTTTTAGCTTTGCGTGATTTTTTCAAGAGTGTCCTCCAGTAAACGGGTCGTTTTCATCATGAAAGAACAGGAACGCGTGTAACACGTTCCTGTCTCGATTGTTCTTCAGTATACCACATTTTGGTTTGGTTTTCGCTCACAAAAAACTGTCTACTTTTCGGCACGCGTTTTTAGAATCTGGAGGACGTCTGAAAACGGAACCTGTTGGTTTTCTAGCATCACTAATAAATGATAGATCAAATCAGCAGCTTCCATCGAAAGCTCTTGTGCATCATTGTTCTTCGCAGCGATTACTACTTCCGTCGCTTCTTCGCCAATTTTCTTACCAATTTTATCGACACCTTTTTCAAACAGGTACGTCGTATAAGCGCCTTCTGGTCGAGATACATAACGCTCTTTAATGACTTTTTCTAAAGAACTGATGGCTTCGACAGTCGCCTTTTGTTCTCCCGTCACAAGTGGTTCATGGAAACAACTTTCTGCTCCTGTATGGCAGGCTGGACCGTTTGGAATGACAGAGACTAAAAGCGCGTCTTGATCGCAATCAGCAGTAATGGATACAACTTGTTGTGTATTGCCAGAAGTTGCCCCTTTGTGCCACAACTCTTGACGGCTTCTGCTATAAAGCCACGTTTCCTTTGTTTCGAGAGTCTTGTTGTAGGACTCCTCATTCATATAAGCAAGTGTCAAAACTTTTTTTGAGTTAGCATCTTGCAGAATAACTGGCACTAGTCCATTTTCATCAAAACGAATTGTCATTTCAACACTTCCTTTGCTTGAGCCACTGTAAAGCGTTCGCTATAGATGGCTTTGCCGACGATCACGCCAGCAATCGTAGAATTTTTAGCAGCTTCTTTCACTTGTTGCATATCTTCAAGCGAGCTGATCCCACCTGATACGATGACGTTTAGTCCTGTAGCATCCGCAAGTTCTTTGGTAGCAACCAGATTGGGACCTTCAAGTGTTCCGTCCATTGCGATATCTGTGAAAACAATATGTTTCGCTCCTGCTTTCGCGAAGCGCTTCCCTACTTCTACTGCGGTAAGCTCAGAGGTTTCTAACCAGCCGTGTGTCGCCACAAACCCATCTTTTGCATCGAGCCCTAAAACAATGCGGTCACCACCGAATGTTGCAAGCATTTGTTCCACAAGCTCAGGTTGTTTAACAGCAAGGCTCCCAATAATCACGCGATCGATTCCTTGCTTTAAATAAAAAGCGGCATCTTCCATCGAGCGAATACCGCCACCAATTTGGACAGATACGCCTAGTTGTTGTTTAATTTTCACCACATAGTCTGCATGGGGTTTCGTGCCATCTTTTGCTCCATCCAGGTCGACTAAATGAATCCAATCTGCTCCTTGATCTGCAAAAGATTTTGCCATATCAAATGGAGAATCGCCGTATACGGTTTGTTGGTTGTAGTCCCCTTGATAAAGACGTACACATTTGCCGTCTTTCATATCAATTGCCGGGTAAAGTTGTACCATCGCTAATTTCCTCCTTAAGATAGGGAACCTTTTGTCGAAGGCACACCTGTGACGCGTGGGTCGATTTGTGTTGCTTCGTCAAGTGCACGCGCAAGACCTTTAAATATAGCTTCAATCATATGATGCGTATTATGACCGTAGTGCACGATTACATGAACATTCATGCGCGATTCGAGGGCAAATTTCCACAAAAACTCATGGACAAGCTCGACATCAAACGTACCTACTTTTTCTTTAGGAAACTCTGCTCGGAATTCCAAGTGCGGTCGGTTCGAAACATCCACGACAACTTGTGCGAGCGCATCGTCCATTGGAATAAACGCACTTCCATAACGCTTGATTCCTTTTTTATCCCCTAGCGCTTCTAAGACAACTTGCCCAAGGACAATTCCTACATCCTCGGTTGTATGGTGATCATCAATGTGCGTATCCCCTTTTGCAGAGAGTTTGCCATCAAATAGTCCGTGGCGCACAAACAAGTCCAGCATGTGATCCAAAAACGGGACGCCTGTATCAACAGAAGCTTGACCAGTTCCATCTAAGCTTAATTCAACATTCACGTACGTTTCACTTGTTTTACGTTCCTTTTTTGCATAGCGTTGTGTCATTTAGATATCCTCCCGCTCTTTTCGTATCTCCACAGCTCTTGCATGGCCTTCTAACTGTTCCATGCGTGCCAGTCGTGCCACTTTTGGATAGTGTTGTTGCCATAATTCTTTCGTGTAATAGACAACACTCGTCTTCTTTTGAAAATCTTCAACACTTAGACCACTTGAGAAACGTGCTGTACTATTTGTCGGCAGCACATGATTGGTACCTGCAAAATAATCACCAATCGGTTCGGAAGAATAACGTCCAAGGAAAATGGCACCTGCGTGTCGAATATTTTCGCTTACTTGTTCCGCGTCGCGCGTCATGATTTCTAGATGTTCGGGTGCTAATTGATTCACAGCCTCTACCGCTTGTTCCATAGATTCTGTAAGGTAGATTGCTCCGTAGTTTTCAATAGAAGCTCGCGCAATTGCTTCTCTTGGCAGTGATTGCAGTTGCTTTTCAACTTCTTGTTGGACTTCTTGCGCAAGGTGTTCACTTGTGGTGATTAAAATCGAACAGGCTAGAACATCATGTTCTGCTTGTGCCAATAAATCAGCTGCAATATCTTGTGCAAAGGCCGTATCGTCTGCTAACACCGCCACTTCGCTTGGACCTGCAATACTATCAATCGACACCGTTCCAAAAACTTCTCGCTTAGCAAGCGCTACAAAACGATTGCCTGGACCCGTAATTTTATCGACTTTCGGTATGGATTCTGTCCCATAGGCTAATGCCGCAATGGCTTGGGCACCGCCAACTTTATAAATTTCATCGACACCTGCAATCGCTGCTGCTGTTAATACGCCAATAGGAATCGAACCATCTTGGTTGGGAGGTGTCGTTATCACTAACTTTTTAACTCCGGCCACTTTTGCTGGAATGGCATTCATCAAGACGGACGAAGGATAGGCCGCTGTTCCACCGGGTACATAAAGTCCCGCCACATCCATAGGTAAGAAGCGATATGCCAGATACCCTTCCTGTTCTAGCGGCAATACTAGATCTTCTCGAAGCTGGAGCTCATGAAAACGTCGAATGTTAGCTGCCGCCTCTTCCAAATCTTGCTTCAGTTGAGGTTGAATGGCTTGTAACGCATTGTCAATCTCTTGCTGAGAAACGCGCAGTTCCGTAAGTGTTGCTCCGTCCCACTTCTCGGTGAATTCACGCAGTGCCACGTCTCCGTCTTGTCTGACTCGACGAATGATTTCTTGGACGACTTGTTGGTCCTGTTCCGTCCCTTGTTCTACAGAACGTTGAATCGATAAGGATGGAGTCCAATTTACTAATTTCATCATACATCTTCCTCCACGGCTTTACGCAGACGACTCGCCATTTCGCGTATACGCTGTTGTTTGACACGATAACTTACAGGGTTTGCGATTAAACGTGATGTGATGTCGGTAATTTTTTCATACTCGACCAACCCATTTTCTTTTAATGTTCGTCCAGTCGACACAATATCTACGATTCGGTCAGCCAGCCCAATCATTGGAGCTAACTCGATGGATCCGTTTAATTCGATAATCTCCACCTGTTCTCCTTTTTCTTTGTAAAAGGACGTGGCAATTGTAGGATATTTGGTAGCGACACGCGGTGCTACATCGTTCATTTTTGTATTAGGAAGTCCGGCAGTCGCCATATAGCAGTAACTAATTCGCAGGTCGACAAGTTCCATCACGCTTCTTTGTTGTTCGAGAAGAACGTCTTTTCCGGCTACGCCAAGATCCGCTACACCATGTTCGACATAAACTGGCACATCCATTGGCTTTGCCAGAATGAAACGCAACTGTTCCTGAGGAACGTCGACAATTAGCTTACGGGAATCATCCATTTCGACAGGGAGCTGATAACCTGCTGCCGTCAATAATTCAAGCGCTTCTTCAAAAATACGTCCTTTCGGCATGGCAATTGTCAAAAAGTCCATCAGCTTGCTCCTTTCGTTGTGTCCGTGATCCGGTCAAAATTTTGTTCAAATAGGTCGGGTTCTTTTACGGACGCCTTCCATTGCAACGTCACTAACTCGCCTTGTGCACGAAATTCCTCTGCAAGTGTTAGGGATTTGCTGTACGATGCGTCGTCCATATAAATCAGGTGCCTTGTTTTTGTCTCTGTTCTTGCTGGTAAAATCTCAAGTAAATGGTCCATACGAATACTGAAGCCCGTTGCGCCAACTGCTGGTCCGAATTGTTGCAGCAATTCATCATAACGTCCACCATTTCCTAGTGGAAAACCACTTCCCTCACCATATACTTCAAATACCATTCCGGTGTAGTAGTGCATATGACTGACCACAAGTGGGTCTACTTGGAAACAGGTGCGTAGTTCAGGCAACTGTTCTAAAGATGCTACAACTGACATGAACTGCTCTGTTTCCTCAGTTTTTAAAGATGGGAATTGGCTTAGTAATTCTTGTAAACTTGCACCACTATTGGCTAGTTGGAAAAATGAATAAAATTCACTGGAAGCAGCATAATCTGCTGCCCAACGATCAATTCCTACAAAGTTTTTTTCGACTAAAAATGCACGAACTTGATGTTGAGCTGCTTGATTGTCAATTAAACTATCAATAGCTCGGTTGATTAATCCCGCATGTCCGACTGTAATCGTGAAATTTGGCAAACCAAGTTCACGTAATAAGCCTGCAGCTAGGCGTAAAATCTCGGCATCTGCCATAGCACTAGTATCCCCAAGAAGTTCAAGGCCTAATTGCTCGAACTCTGCAGGACGGCCGCCTTCGCGTTGTTGCGAACGAAAGACAGTAGAACTATAAGCAAGTCGCAAAGGGTTTTTTTCAGTAAGTAACTTCGCCGCTGCCACGCGAGCTATTGGAGTGGTTAAATCAGGACGCAACACTAACATTTCTCCTTGATTATCCACTAATTTAAATAATGAAGCTTCATCTAACGAGCTGATTTTTCCGATTGTTTCAAAATACTCCAAAGATGGCGTTTGAATAAACTCATAGCCATTCTTCGTCATGTAATGCATAGCCGTTGTGCGCAGCTCATGTTGTTGCGCGTAAAGTTTCGGGAGAGTATCTCTCATACCGAGTGGTTTTTCAAATGGTCGTATCGTCGACATACAGATCGCCTCACTTTAAATACTTTATCCTGCTAGAGTAGTAGAGAATTGAATTATTAATTTAGTTTACGGTATGCAGTTCTATTCGTCAACCTTGCCGTCTTCTCCTGCATAATAAAAGCCCGGCACTGCTGTGCCGGACTTAGTGTCGTATAATTTGCATCGGATTTCCTCCGACAAATGCTCCTGCAGGTACATCTTTGTGAACAAGTGTTGCTGCTGAAACAATAGCGCCATCGCCAATAGTGACACCTGGCAAAATAGTTGTGTTTGCACCGATTAGTACATTATCCCCTATAATGACATCGCCTAATCGGTATTCTTCTATTAAGTATTCGTGCGCTAAAATTGTCGTGTTGTAACCAATCACTGAATTTCTTCCTACTTTTATCTTTTCAGGGAACATAACATCCACCATCACCATCAACGCAAACGCGGTTTGTTCACCCACTTGCATCTTTAAAAAGGTGCGATACAACCAACTTTTGAATTTTAGGGATGGTGAATAGCGAGCCAACTGAATGACAATAAAGTTTTTCATAACTTTCGTAAGTGGAACAGTTTTATAGATTTGCCACAGTGAATTGCTTTCGGTTACGGGGAATCGTTGTGTGTTTCTCATTGTTCCTTACCTTCAACAATCGTTACGATTTCATCGATCGCATGAATCGAGTACATCGGCTCAAATGCAAGCAGATAATCTAGTCCTTTTAATGACCAAGCCACGGCTACCGAAGCGACTCCAGCTGCCCGCGCTGCCATAATATCATGAAAATTATCCCCGACCATCAGAGCAGATTCTGGTGTAGCGTCTAATTTTTCTAGAGCCAAACGCACGGGCTCAGGGTCTGGTTTGGCATTTTGGACATCATCTAACCCTATGACAGCACTAAAATACTGTCGTAAATTCATTAGTTCTAATGCTCTCTCGATCATTTCATTACGCTTTGTTGAGACGATAGCTAACTTGATTCCCATCTGATGCAGTTGTTGAATTGTCTCGACGACTCCAGGAAACGCTTCTACCATGGCATCATGGTTGGCGATATTCCATTCTCGGTACGAAGCTATTAATTGCTCTACTTGAGTTGAATCCACTTGCTGAAACGTTTCATAAAGCGGTGGTCCTAAGAAAGGCAAGATAGTTTCACGAGAATATTTCCCAGGAAATCTTTCATCTAAAACGGTTTGAAAGGATTGGATAATCAATTCATTTGTATCGATTAATGTGCCATCTAAATCAAAAAGAACGGTTTGATACTGTGTCATCCTTGTTGGGTCACCTCTTTCTGTTGATTACGTTCGGCTCGTCTCCACGCATAAGCAACGGCAATTGTTAAAACAAATGCAGTCAGTAAACGAATGAGTAGTAGCGGCAGTATAGGGATTCCCAGCGGTATAAAGATCAACGTATCTTCTACTATCGCGTGACAGGCTACGAGAAAGATGAAGACCAAAGTGGCATCTTTTTTACTCACGCCATCTTCCTGCACAGCTTGAATCATAACGCCTGCACCGTAGGCTAACCCAATTACTAAGCCTGCTACTAGTGTTGATGCTGCATTTGGCTGTACACCAAGGACACGTGTCAACGGCCCCATACGATCACTCAATTTGGCCATGTACCCTTTTTCTCGTAGAAACTGGATGGCAATCATTAGTGGAATGACAATCAAAGCAAGTTGCAGCACTCCTAAAGAGGCTTTTTGTACGGCTAACCAAACAATTTCGCCCCATCCTTCAGGTGTTGCTTGAGCAGCTTGTATGACACCATACTCAGCAATCTCGCCTCCACCTTTCCATAGCCAATTAATGAGAATAGCTGATACAAGCGCTAACCCAAAACGAACTACGAGTACAACCCATAATTTCACACCAACGCGCAAAGCTACCCCTGTCTCGATAAAGAGGTTATGTGAAAACGACAACATGACTGCAAGAATAAACACTTCTTTCACAGTCATTTCTAAAGATAAAATCCCTGCAATACCTGCATAGAGATTGAGCGCATTGCCGAGCACTAATGGTATCGCGGCTTCACCAGGCAACCCAATAAGCTGCATTAGTGGCGCTATTGCATTCGTCACCCACGGCAGGACCGGAGTAAACTGTAAAATAGTTAATAGTAGTGTGATTGGAAAGATAATCTTCCCGAGTGTCCAAGCGGTCTTCAAACCAGCTTGTGTTCCACGTTTCCAGATCCCCACGTGCAATGCCTTCTTTCTTAA
The DNA here is from genome assembly GCF_038595005.1 of Chryseomicrobium sp. FSL W7-1435. GTDB lineage: Bacteria > Bacillota > Bacilli > Bacillales_A > Planococcaceae > Chryseomicrobium. Next base: position 1,177,998 of record NZ_CP151997.1, on the reverse strand, counting down.
TCTTGGTAGCGTACTTTCACTTTAAGCACAAAGCGACGGTAAACAAAGATCACAACTGCCACAACAATCGTCACAAGAGAGATGACCTGAGCAGTACGTAAATCGCCAATTAAATACAAACTATCTGTGCGCAAACCTTCTATAAAGAAGCGGCCCACAGAATACCATGTCAAATAGAACAAGAACATTTCACCGCGAAGTAAATTCACTTTGCGTAAAAGAATTAAAATGACGACACCTGTCAAATTCCAGATAGATTCGTATAAAAATGTCGGATGGTAGTACTTTCCGTTAATATTCATTTGTTCAATGATCCAATTAGGAATGAATAGATTTTCTAAGAAACTGCGTGTTACCTCGCCACCATGGGCTTCTTGGTTAATAAAATTGCCCCAGCGACCAACAGTTTGGCCGATTAAAATACTTGGTGCCGTAATATCCGTGATTTTCAAGAACGAGTCTTTTCGTCTACGGGTGAAGAAATAAGCCGTTAAGAAGGATGCAATTAGCGCACCGTGAATCGCAATGCCGCCCTCCCATATTTTAAATGCATCAAGCGGTCGATCCGCGTAGTTTTCCCACGTAAAGATGACGTAATAGATTCGTGCCCCAATAATGGCCAGTGGTATTGCCCACAGCAATAAATCCGTTAAATATTCTTCATGAAATCCACGTTTCACCATTTCTCTTTGTGCCACGATAAACGCCAGTACAATACCTAAAGCGATGATTACACCGTACCAACGAACCGTTAATGGCCCGAGTTGAAAAGCAACTGGGTCAATGGCTAGTAATACACTATCCCACATTTAAAATTCCTGCTTTCTATTTGGAGTTGATGACTGAATCTAATCGATTTGCAAAGTCTTCTGCTGCGTTCATGCCCATCTTCTTTAATCGATGGTTCATAGAGGCTACCTCAATGATGACCGCTAAGTTTCTACCAGGTCTTACTGGAACAGTCAGTTTGGTAATTTCAGAATCGATGATAGGCATTGTTTCTTCTTCGATACCCAGACGGTCATAATTCTTGGCACCGTCCCAAAGCTCTAACTCAATGACAAGTGTGATTCTCTTTTGACTACGAATCGCTGATGCTCCAAAAAGTGTCATGATATCAATGATACCAAGCCCACGAATTTCAAGGAGATGCTCGATCAACTTTGGTGCTGATCCAATCAACACCCCTTCACCTTCTTGTCGAATTTCCACACAATCATCCGCTACTAAGCGATGTCCGCGTTTTACCAGTTCAAGTGCCGTTTCACTTTTACCTACACCCGATTTCCCGATAATCAAGACACCTACACCATGAATGTCCACCAATACTCCGTGCACCGCAGTCGTTGGAGCCAGTTCACGCTCTAAAAAATTTGTTAATTGACTATAAAATCGAGTGGTAGGAATATGTGTCGAAAACACTGGAACCGATTTTTCGTTAGATGCGGCAATCAGCTCTTCCGGAACATCATGACTATGCGCAACCACAATTGCTGGAGTATCTGGAGCACAAAGTTTCAGCATGCGCTGTTGTTTTTCATTGGGTTCTAATAACTCGAAAAAAGACAACTCTGTCTTTCCTAATAACTGCACCCTTGAAGATGGATAGTGTGTAAAATAACCTGCCATTTCAAGTCCTGGTCGAGAAATATCAATAATGGAAATGTGTCGACCAATCCCCTCTTCACCACTGACTAGTGTTAATGGGAATTGTGCAAGTAAGTCTTTCGCTGTGACGTGGGCCATTGTGTTCCCCCTTTCCAAAACATATCTCCTATTGTAGCATGCTTTTTATGACGAATTGTATCCTTCCGGCCTGCTTTTCTCTATTTATTCTGAAAAGGAGGAGATTCTATGTTGATCCTGTTAGACCCTGGTCATGGACCTTTTACTGCCGGCAAGAGGTCACCGGATGGCCGATTACGCGAGTACCACGTGAATGCTGCCATTGCAAAGTTTGTGAAAGAGGCACTTTGCGGTGTCGCAGATTGCCAACTGACAACGACTGGCGAAAAAGATGTACCGCTTTGGGAGCGTTCACAGCTCGCCAATCACTTAAAAGCGGATCTATTTGTTTCTATTCACGCTAATGCTTATGGTTCGAATTGGAATGCGGTGTCCGGAATCGAGACTTATGTAGCACCGAGAGCTAGCAAGCAGTCGCACATCGTGGCAAAAGCTGTTCAAGCTCAGTTGGTGAAATCTACAGGACGGTTGGATCGCGGTGTGAAAACGGGCAACTTTCATGTTCTGACTCGCACAAAAATGCCCGCTATTTTGGTCGAGGTTGGGTTCATGACGAATCGAGTCGAATGTGATTTGTTGTTATCAGAGGAATATCAGAGGAAGTGTGCTATGGCGATTGTTGCTGCGATTTGTGCGACTCTTTGACTGGTGAATTGAATTTGTATGCTGATGCATCCGAAGTTTGCTGTTAAGTTCAAATTTACAACGAAAAGGACTGGGCCAAGAACTTCTTCTAATCCTGATGCATCTTCCGAAACTTGTTTTCTAGTTCAAATTTAGAACGAAAAGGACTGGGCCAGCTCTAATCGAGCGGGCCCAGCGCGAATCTTCTTAGTTCGAGCTTACACAAGTTTCTCCAGTTGAATCAGAATAGCTGAAGTTCTTTTTTGTAGGAAGTGGTGACTTGCAATGTCTTTGAGTCGGCTCTGCCTCTACTTATTCAGCGTTTTTCACATTATGCTCCATTTAAACTAGTCAGATGATCGCTGCGCTAACGCGAGGCTCTATTAGGCAACGGTTCAAACACAATTTAGGTCAGCGAGGTTGCTGCACATTGCTTTTTAACTCAAATTCTTTATTACCTTAAGCCCTTACTAGTAAGATCTTGACCATTTAAAGTGGTTTAATCTGACTGAGCGAATAGTGCAGCTGTCTTTTCGCTCATCAGGATTTTTCGCGGGCACTGAACTGGTTTACTCGGGCACTGAATCAGTTTATGCGGGCATTAAACTTTTTTCCGCCTTTATCACAACCCTTTCCCCGCTCATCCCAGATTTAACGCCACTGATTCCATCAATTTGAAATCCCGGAAGCCAGGATGCCATTTCCCAGGCCAACTGAGTTTCACCGAGACCCGGCAACGCAGCCGAAAGCGTTCTTCTTTCGGCTGACGTGGGGAGGCTCGAAGAAACTCCCCTAGGAAATGGCGTTCTGGGTGGAGGGATTTCAAATTCACTAAACCAATGTTCTGAATTAAGATCTTTCACAAATAGAACAGAAAAAAGCCTTACTGGAAAACTGCAGTTGCAGTCCCAGTAAGGCTTTTTGTAGATTAACGATTTTCAGGATCATGCGAATGATTAGAATCAAACGCATTGTTTAGTGCTTCCGTTGTAGACGTCTCTTCGGTTGTTGTAGTAGATGTAGACGTTGTCGTCGCATCTTCTACAGTTGTATAACGCACAACTACTGTTCCTGTTTTCGCTTCACCTGACACATATAGTGGCGCTTGGTCATCTTCGATTGCTTTAGTGAAAGTGACTTTTTTCATCATGAACTGCTCAGATTGATTACTTTGAGTAACATCTGCCAGTTGCACGTCTAAGTGGCCAAGTTGTGTAGAAGCTTCGCCTTTTAAAGGCACGTGACGCGGCACGTACAGTTCTACGTTTCCAGAAAGTGCAGAACCTTCGAGTTTGCGAGGGGTAGAGTGTTTAGTCGTCAACACAAGGTTGCCGTTAACAGCTGTGCCTTCAAGGTCTCGAATTTTGCCTTCCACGTAAATGCGACCGTTCACTGTTTCTACATCAACAGCTTCTCCGTTCACATCTTTTAATTGAACAGTACCGTTTACAGTCTCAATATCGACTTCTTCGATTTCCATGTGATGAAGAGAAACTTTACCATTCGTTGTTTTAATCTTGATATGTTTAGCATCAAATGATCCTGCTGTAAGATCTCCATTAAAGAGACGTACAGTTAATTGATCATACTGTTGCTTTGGAATTTTCAATGTCATATGGACAGCGATTGTTTTCATATCACTGAATGCTCGTAAGCGACCGTCGTCTTCCTTGAAAACAAAATCAGAGTGTAGCTTTTGACGAAGTTCTTCCTCCGGCATTTGACGATATGACTTCACAGTCACGTCAGCTGTCACTTCATTTGTTTCTGTAGAGTAGATTTCCACTTTTCCGTTTGCAATATCTACAGTTAAAGAACGTAGATTTTCAGGGTGAAGTGTGTAGCTGTCTTTAATTGTAACAGCTTCGCCAAATGGATTTTCAAAATCAAACTGACGAATTTTATCGACCGTTCCTTGCATCATTTGCATCACGCGCTCTCCCACTACTGTGAAGTCACGCTTTGCTTCTTCGATGAAATCACGATTGCGGTTCGAATCTTTTGAAAAAGTTGGCTCTTCTTTAAATTGCGTATGTGTCTGTTCTTGTTGTTTGGATAGAGCGTCCAGCAGTCCCATTGCCTCTTGTGCAGTAATTTGTCCGTGTTCCAGCATATCTAATATACGTTTACGTTCATCTTGCATGATGTGGCCTCCTCTTTCTACTGGTATTCTTTCTTCCTACAGTATCTCATACGTCTGACAAACAAAAAAGTTTCAGCCCTTGGACTTATTTTGCTTTGACTGCCTTCTTCACAGATGCTTCCATGCGGGCTTTGTCACGTTCTAATACTGGTTTTAAATAACGCCCTGTATAAGATTCTGGCACTTCACAGATCTCTTCCGGTGTACCTGTCGCCACAAGAGTTCCCCCTTTGTCGCCACCTTCAGGCCCTAAGTCGATCATATAATCAGCAGTTTTGATGACATCTAAGTTGTGCTCGATTACGAGGACACTTTCCCCATTTTCCACTAAGCGCTCTAACACCACTAACAAGCGTGCGATATCATCGACATGCAGTCCAGTTGTTGGTTCATCCAAAATATAAAAGCTTTTCCCAGTCGATCGTTTGTGCAATTCACTAGCCAATTTTACACGTTGCGCTTCTCCACCTGACAATGTGGTAGCAGGTTGACCGAGCGTCATATAACCCAAACCAACATCGACAATGGTTTGCAGCTTGCGATGAATTTTAGGGTGGTTCTCGAAGAATACAACTGCGTCTTCAATGGTCATCTCTAAAATGTTAGAAATGTTCTTGCCTTTGTATTTCACTTCTAATGTTTCACGATTGTATCGTTTCCCGTGGCACACTTCACAAGGTACATAAACGTCTGGAAGGAAGTGCATCTCAATTTTGAGAATGCCATCGCCTCGGCAAGCCTCACAGCGTCCACCTTTGACATTAAAACTAAAACGTCCTTTTTTGTAGCCACGAACCTTTGCTTCATTGGTTGCTGCAAAAACATCGCGAATATCGTCAAAAACGCCTGTGTAGGTTGCTGGATTTGAACGTGGTGTACGTCCAATCGGTGATTGGTCGATATCAATGATTTTTTCTAGCTGTTCAATTCCTGTGACACCTTTGCTTGCGCCAGGTTTTGTTTTCGCACGATTGATTTTCTGCGCTAACGACTTATAAAGAATTTCATTAATCAGTGTGCTTTTTCCGGACCCTGAGACACCCGTCACTGCTGTAAAGAGCCCTAGTGGAATATCCACCGTGACACCTTTTAAATTATTTTCTGTTGCTTCTGTAATAGTTAATTTGCGACCATCTGGTTTTCTACGTTCAGTAGGGACGGGAATAAATTTCTTCCCGCTTAAATAATGCCCTGTTAAAGAAGCTTTGTTTTTCATCACTTGTTTAGGCGTTCCTGCAGCAACAATTTCCCCACCATGAACACCGGCACCAGGTCCGATATCAATGAGGTAGTCAGCTGCCATCATAGTATCTTCATCGTGCTCTACAACGATTAGTGTATTACCGATATCGCGCATGCTTTGGAGAGTCCCAATTAAGCGATCATTGTCCCGTTGGTGAAGACCAATGGATGGCTCATCCAAAATATACAGCACACCTGTGAGACGCGAACCAATCTGAGTGGCTAGTCGAATCCGTTGCGCTTCGCCGCCGGATAGCGTTCCTGCTGCTCGGCTGAGCGTTAAATAATCGAGTCCTACATTGATTAAAAATCCAAGTCTTTCTTCTATTTCACGCAAGATCAAACGGGCAATCTGCATATCTTTTTCTGAAAGTGCGAGTGAATCGAAAAAGGCTTGTGCTTCTTCAATTGAAAACTCACTCACTTCACCGATATGAATGTTTTGCACTTTGACAGCACGTGACTCTTCTTTCAATCGGTAACCATTACAAGTTGGACAGGCATGTTCGGCCATGTACTTTTCCATTTGGTCGCGAATGTAGTCAGATGAAGTATCTTTGTAGCGACGCTCGACATTGGCAAGTACACCTTCAAAATAAATGAGATTATCGCGCACTTGGCCAAATTCATTCGTGTAGCGGAAACGTAACTTTTCTTTGCCAGAGCCGTTCATAATTTTATCCCATTGATCTTTAGGTAAATCTTTGACAGGCTTCTTCATAGAAATTTTGTAGTGTTTTGAAACTGCTTCTAGCAATTTTGGATAGTAGTTTGAGCTGGTTGGCTGCCAAGCTACTATCGCTCCATCTGCTAATGACAAGGAACCGTCTGGAACGACAAGCTCTGGATCTACTTCTAACTTCATTCCTAAGCCGTCACAATCTGGGCAAGCGCCGAACGGACTGTTGAACGAGAACATACGTGGTTCAAGTTCACCAATTGAAAATCCGCAATAAGGGCAGGCATGGTGTTCTGAGAACAGTAGCTCTTCTTCTCCTACTACATCAATGATGACATTGCCTTCTGCTAAACGAAGAGCAGCCTCTAATGAATCACTTAAGCGAGGTTCGACGCCTTCTTTTATCACGATACGGTCAATAACGACCGCAATCGTATGTTTTTTATTTTTTTCGAGTTCGATATTGTCATCTAAATCAATTAAGTCCTCATTTACACGGACGCGAACATAGCCTTGCTTTCGCAAGTCTTCAAACAGCTTGACATGAGTCCCTTTTCTACCAGAAACGACAGGTGCCAATACTTGAAGCTTTGTACGCTCTGGGTATTCCATAATACGGTCCACCATTTGCTCAATCGTTTGAGAGGTAATTTCGATACCGTGATTTGGACAGACTGGTTTTCCTACGCGGGCATACAAAAGTCGTAAATAGTCATTGATTTCTGTAACCGTCCCCACTGTTGATCGGGGGTTCCGACTAGTTGTTTTTTGGTCAATTGAAATAGCTGGAGATAATCCTTCAATTGTATCGACGTCGGGCTTGTCCATTTGTCCTAAAAATTGACGGGCATAGGCGGAAAGTGATTCTACATAACGTCTTTGCCCCTCTGCATAAATCGTATCAAAAGCTAACGATGATTTCCCGGAACCTGATAAACCTGTCATCACAACAAGTTTATCGCGTGGAATCGTCAAGCTGACATTTTTCAAGTTGTGGGCTCTTGCCCCTTCAATTCGGATTTCTTGATGCTTCATTTAGCTTCCTCCCTCTAATTTCAATTCGAGAAGTGCATCCCGAAGCTCTGCTGCACGTTCGAAATTAAGTGCGCGTGCGGCATCTTTCATTTCTTTCTCGATACTCGTGATTAATGTCTCGCGCTCATCTTTAGACAGCTTCTTCCCAGAAATCAGCTTCTTCGCATAGCTCTCTGGTTCTTCAGCCGTCTGTGTGGCACGAATGGACTCACGCACTTTTTTAGCGATTGTCGTTGGCGTAATACCATGCTTTTCGTTATATGCCATCTGAATAGTTCGTCTACGCGTGGTCTCATCGATTGCTTTTTGCATAGAGTCCGTCATTTTGTCCGCGTACAAATACACTTCACCGTTTGAGTTACGAGCAGCACGTCCGATGGTTTGAATCAATGAACGTTCTGAACGGAGGAAGCCTTCCTTGTCTGCATCTAAAATAGCAACAAGAGATACTTCTGGAATATCAAGACCCTCTCGCAACAGGTTAATTCCAATCAATACATCGTAAGTTCCTAAACGAAGCTCCCGAATAATTTCAATTCGTTCAAGCGTTTTAATTTCCGAATGTAGATACTGAACCTTAATTTGCAGCTCTTTTAAATATTCTGCTAGATCTTCCGACATTTTCTTCGTCAATGTTGTGATAAGCACTCGTTCATTACGTTCTGCGCGAAGGTTGATTTCATGTATCAAATCATCAATTTGACCCGTGATCGGACGAATCGTAATGACAGGATCCAATAAACCGGTTGGTCGAATAATTTGCTCGACCATTTCAGGTGTGTGTTCCAATTCATACGGCCCAGGTGTTGCCGATACATAAATCGCTTGATGGATACGCTCTTCAAATTCCGCAAATTTTAAAGGGCGATTGTCCAAGGCAGAAGGCAGACGGAATCCGTGTTCAACCAATACGGATTTACGCGCTTGGTCACCGTTGTACATGCCGCGAACTTGCGGCAGAGAAACGTGACTTTCATCTACTACCAATAAGAAATCATCTGGGAAGTAATCCAGTAACGTATAAGGTGTGGCTCCTGGTTCACGCAGCGTCAAATGACGAGAGTAATTTTCAATTCCTGAACAGAAACCCATCTCTCGCATCATTTCTAGATCATAGTTTGTTCGCTGCTCTAAACGCTGTGCTTCGAGTAACCGGTCTTCTGCACGAAGTACCGTTAGTCGCTCTTCTAACTCACGCTCGATATTGCCAATCGCCACTTGCATCTTCTCTTCTCTAGTTACGAAGTGAGATGCAGGGAAAATAGCAACATGGTCACGTTCGGCAACGATTTCTCCAGTAAGTGCATCAACTTCTCGAATGCGATCAATTTCATCTCCAAAGAATTCGACCCGAATACATTTCTCGTCACGGGAAGCTGGGAAGATTTCTACAACGTCTCCGCGAACTCGGAATGTTCCTCGTATAAAATTAATGTCATTGCGCTCATACTGCACATCAACTAAGCGACGCAAAAGCTGGTTACGGTCGATTTCCATTCCCGTGCGTAATGAGACCACCATTTCTTTGTATTCTTCTGGATTCCCTAAACCGTAAATACAGGATACAGAGGCAATGATGATGACATCTTGTCGTTCAAACAAAGAAGAAGTAGCAGAGTGACGTAATTTATCAATTTCATCATTGATGCTCGAGTCCTTCTCAATGTAGGTATCTGTTTGAGGAACGTAAGCCTCTGGTTGATAGTAGTCGTAATAGCTGACAAAATATTCGACAGCATTGTTTGGGAAAAATTCTTTGAATTCACTGTAAAGCTGACCTGCTAATGTCTTGTTATGAGCCATGACAAGTGTCGGTCGATTAATCTCTTTGATTACATTTGAAACTGTGAATGTTTTCCCTGTCCCAGTAGCTCCAAGTAATGTTTGGTGACGCTTTCCTTCTTTCACTCCTGCAATCAATTCTTGAATCGCTGAAATTTGATCACCTGCAGGTTCATAAGGTGCTTGTAAATCAAAAAGGACCTCTTCCGCCATTTGACACACTTCCTTCTATAGTAAAGTCATTCATTTTGAGTTTAGTTTTATCATACCCTTTTTTAAAAAGGTTAAAAACGAACGTATGTTTTTATAGTAGACTTTCTCTTGGGATTTCGCAATCATTTACCCTTTTTAAACCATGAAAAAAAACTGCCTAAGTGGCAGTTTTTAATCGATTTTATGTAGCTCATGGAGCTGGCCTGTGTACAGCATGAATTTCTCTTGATTCCCCGTATCGAGTGCTTGATCGATTAGCAGCTCGAGTCTCTCTACTACTTGCTCACGGTGAATATGGTCTAAGAACATATCCAGGTAGATTTCTTGTAGCAGCATTGCCGAGGTGTTCTCTGTTCCCGTGTCTGACATAGCTTTTAGAAAATCTGTGTATGAATAGTACTTATCCATAATATTCACCTCTTTTGATTTCTATTATATCAACACTTTCTTTTTTTGCAATAACTTTTTAGAAAATTCAATTAAATAGTCTATTTAAAATAATCGGATAATACATCTTGTTTCATTTCCATTTAACGGTATAATAGGAATTAATCTAATACGAAGGGGCTATGTTATTTGAAAGGGAAACGTGTAGATAAAGATACATATTTAACGTTGGAAACAGCAATGGTACGACCTGTCTTTCAAGATTTACGGATTCAAGCCGAAGTACTAACACTTAGTGGTCCTCCCACCATTTTTGCAACAGATTGCTTTTCACTTGTTAAAAACACATGTGATTTTTGTGGAACATCAATTGGTAAAGCTATTAAAGATGCTCAAGAGCTCGTCGGCCCTTACCATAAAATCCCCATTATCGTTGATAATATAAAAGGAGAGCCTTTTGTGCTCATTCCGTTGATGTCTCCTCGCTCACCACTTAACACATGGATTTCACTTCATACAATCGTTATGCACAAAAAATCCTCAGTAACCAACGGGTTTACGGATATTCACTTTGTGAATGGTGAAATTATCACCGTCAATTCATCCTTTACAACACTTAACCGGCAGCTTGTACTTGCAAATGCGCTACGCGTGGCTTATTTAAAGCGAATCGAAGACCGTCACGAATTCTTAACATACCGATCCCCCTCAATACCAAAGTAACGCGTCACATGTTCTTCCACTTGGTTACGAAGCCGCACGTTCAAATAACGCCGGTGCTCTTCGTAGCCTTGATGAAAGAAAATATACTCCGTAAACAGTTCATCACCTTCTCCGCGCATCACTTTCACACCCTTACTTCGTAATGCCTCATGAACGTCCTTCAATTCACGCTGCACCTTACGATCGGCATGGTCAAGTAGCTCTAAATAAGGGCGTGGTAACTTGAATCCCGCTTTTGTAATGAGCTCACGATCCTTTGCCAACACAGTCATTACCATAGGTAAATAGATTAGCTTTTCCAAATCATTCAGCATCTCTTCTGAAAGAATCGGCATATCCCTCACTCCTTAAACGAACACTTGTTCTAATTCTATTGTACATCGAATGCAAAAAAAAGCAACTTCCAATTTCTTCGGAAGTTGCTTTCTTTTATTTTGTAAACTTTAAGAAGTTCAATAATGGGCGATAGTTCTTGCCTGCCAGACCAATCATTTCGACAAATAATTCTATGATGACTAGCATGACTGCTACTAGCAATAATGCACCCCAGACGGTTGCCTGTGAGAAAATTAACGCGGTAACTCCAAACAAGGCTGCAATCGAATAAATGATTAACACGGTTTGTCTGTGTGTAAAACCGACATTTAATAAACAGTGATGTAAATGGGATTTATCTGCAGCTGATAAAGGCTGCTTTTCTCGCAGTCGGCGAACAATCGCAAAGAATGTATCCGACACCGGAACACCTAACATGATAACAGGGATAATCAAGGCAAACATTGTAACTCCTTTAAAACCAAGGAGTGAAAATACCGAGATCATAAAGCCTAGGAACAAGGCCCCTGTATCCCCCATGAAAATACGTGCAGGGTAGAAGTTGTAAACAAGAAAACCAAGTGTACTAGCTGCAAGAATAGCCGTAACAGTGGCTACAAATGGATTCCCCATAAGGATGGCCATTGCTGATAGTGTAACAAGTGCTATTGTGGAAACCCCTGCTGCCAAACCATCCAAGCCATCAATTAAGTTGACGGCATTGGTGATACCCACGATCCAAATAATTGTTAATGGGATAGCAAAGTAACCAAAATCTAATTCTCCACCAAATGGTAGATTAATGAATTCCACTTGAATTTCACCGTAAACGACGATTACTAAAGCAGCTGCTAATTGACCAAGCATCTTTGCTTTTGCCGTAATTTCAAGCATGTCATCTAAAACACCTGTAATAATGATAATAGTTGCTCCAATTAATAACGCTTTATCAAAGTCGCCATCAGGACGATAAATTAAATACGTAATAACAAAGGATAAGTAAATCGCAAGTCCACCAAGACGTGGCATAATGCGAGCATGAACTTTTCGATAATTGGGACGATCCACAGCTCCGATTCGGTAAGCTAAACGTTTTACAAATGGAGTTAATACGATGGATGCGACAAATGCCAAAACCAATGCATAGGCTAGCATGTCTCTCCTCCTCTTTCTTTCAATCTTTTCAATTTCACATAGAGTGAGCTACAAATTAGACGTTGTCGACATAAAAGAAGTTTCAGCATGGAAGTCTGAAACCTTAGGAAAGTATATAGCAAGGCGATTTAATTGTCAAAAGACAGAATACCTAGTTAGTATAGTATACCCAGAGTAGCCAAATTTGAAGCGTTTTCACAGCCATCTTCCTAATTTTCAGAATCATCGTTTTCAAAACCGATATATGATATACTTTCAGTAATTTGAAAAGATAGGGGAATCGCCATGTTAAGAGATTTTTTTATCGCTTTATCTGAAAACCAAACGTTAAATGCTACAGCAAAACGTTATGGTCTAAAAATGGGCGCACAGCACGTTGTTGCGGGTACAACTGTAGAAGAAACAATCGAAAGCATCAAGAAATTGAATGCTATGGGTATTTCTGCAACCGTCGACAATTTAGGTGAATTTGTATTCGAACGTGAAGAGGCATTAGCAGCAAAAGAACAAATCTTAGCTGTTATTGATGCAATTAACGAACATCAGGTAGATGCACATATCTCCTTAAAACCGTCTCAACTAGGATTAGATATAGATTATGATTTCGCTTATGAAAATTTACGTGAAATCGTTGAACGTGCTAGTAAGACTGATATGTTTATCAATATCGACATGGAATCGAACAAACACTTACAACCATCATTTGATATTTTAGATGAACTATCTAAAGACTATGATAATGTAGGAACTGTTATTCAAGCCTACTTCTTCCGCGCTGAAGAAGACATTGAGAAGTACAAAAACTTCCGTCTTCGTATTGTTAAAGGGGCTTATAAAGAACCAGCTGAGGTAGCGTATCAATTGAAAGAAGACATTGATGCTAACTACATTCAATTGATTGAGTATCACTTATTACATGGCAAGTTTACGTCAATTGCCACTCACGATCATAACGTGATCAATCATGTAAAACAGTTTGTGAAAGAGAACAATATCTCGACTGATAAATTTGAATTCCAAATGCTTTATGGATTCCGTACAGACATGCAGAAAGAGTTAGCAAGTGAAGGCTACAACTTCTGTGTTTATGTACCATTTGGTCAAGATTGGTACGGCTACTTCATGCGCCGTCTTGCTGAACGCCCACAAAACTTGAATCTTGTGGTGAAACAAGTATTTACAAAAGATACGAACAAGATGTTAGGATTAGCTGCTGCAGCGTTTGCTGTTGGTCGTTTGTCAAAGCGTAAAAAGCGATAAGAAATTAAAAGCGATTAATACAAAATAAATCAGTAGGTTCTCTAGATCAAAAATTCTAGAGAATCTACTGATTTTTTGCGTTGAGTTCCGTTCCGGGGCTGCTTTCCATGGGCGCGTCGTGAGTCTCCTCGTCGCATACGCTCCTGCGGGGCCTCACGTAACGCTTTTGATCCCACTGGAGTCAACCCCTCCACTCCACTCAACTTACCAAATATATTATTAGTTAATATTGTTCAAACTTCTTTACGATTAGAATTCGATGGTCCACCCAAACGGATCTGGTAGTTCTCCTGTTTGGATACCTGTTAATGTATCGTAGAGACGAGCCGACAACTCGCCTGTTTGTCCATTGTTTACATAGAACAACTCGTTTTGCCACTTGAACTCCCCGATAGGAGAAATCACAGCCGCCGTTCCTGTTCCCCACGCTTCTTCTAGTAAACCTGTACGGTGCGCTTGACGAATTTCTTCCATAGAGATGCGTTTTTCTATGACCGGAATCTCCCAATAACGTAGGATATCCACAATGGATCGACGCGTGATGCCGTCTAAAATACTTCCATTTAATGCAGGTGTGTAGACTTTACCGTCAATTTTAAAGAACACATTCATACTTCCTACTTCTTCAATATACTTTCTCTCTACTCCGTCCAACCACATGACTTGAGCATACCCTTCCGCCGCTGCAGTTTCCTGAGCCTTTAAGCTAGCTGCGTAATTTCCAGCAGTCTTTGCGGTTCCTGTTCCTCCAGCCACCGCTCGTACATATTGATTCTCAACAAGGATTTTTACGGGAGCAATTCCTTCTTTATAATAAGAACCTACAGGTGAAAGAATAATCATGAATTGATACTTTTGAGATGGGGCAACTCCTAAATAAGCTTCCGTAGCAATCATGAAAGGTCGGATGTAAAGACTCGTACCAGGAGCAGTTGGAATCCAATCTTTTTCTAGTTGAAGCAATTCCATTAAGGATTCAAGCATTTGATCAGGGTCGATTTCTGGCATCGACATACGTGAACATGATTCATTCATTCGTTCAAAATTGAGACGAGGTCTGAATAAGCGAACTTTGCCAGTAGGCGATTTATAGGCTTTTAATCCTTCAAAAACAGTTTGCCCATAGTGAAAGACGATGGCAGAAGGCTCTAAAACAAGCGGTTGGTAGGGTTGAATGCGAAAATCATGCCAACCATAACCAGCTGTATAATCTGCGACAAACATATGATCCGTAAACGTTCGACCAAATACGAGCTGTTGATCGGGCGTCTTACTTTTCTTCTCATGGGAAATCGATTTTTCAACTTGTACAGGCATCGTATTGTCCACCTTTCCGATTTGCAGTATCTTGCAATATATTATATGCAATTATACGCTCATTTCAAAAAAAGGGAAGCTATTTTTTTGAAATTTCCCACAATAAAAAACTACCCTCAATTGAAGGTAGTCGTAGTATAGTTTATTGACGTCCGTAATTCATTTTTTCGTAGCGACCTCGAATGAATTGGTAGATACCATATAAAATAAGTCCTGTCGCCACGATTCCTAATACAATCGTCCCATAAGGTTGCGAGGCAAGTTCGTCGAGTGCGCCTCCAACACCTTTTGATTCCTCTGGGTTGTGGGTCCAAGCCGTTCTGGTGAAGAAAAACCCGATGATACCAAGTACGATTCCACGTGCAATCAAGCCTACTCGTCCTGATTTTTCAGCAACCTCTTTTTCTTTTGCATTCATTTCATGCGTTTTTAGTTGTTCCATAAATTTCAAGCGTGCTCCACTTTGCAGTTCATATAAACCATAAAGAAGAATAATAAGACCAAGTAACCCAATGAGCCAAACGCCAAATGGCTGCTCCATTAAACGAGCGGAGATTTCTTTTTCCGACTCCCCTCCACCTGAAGATGATTTTTGACGCGAAGCTAGCAAAATAGCACCAATCGCCAAGTTTCCATAAATAATGGCACTTACAAAGTAGCCGATGCGTTTGATCCATCCCTTTGCATCGCTACCCTCTCCTTGTGGATCTTTAATCGCTTTGATTAAGTTCCAGACGATGTAGCCGAATAACCCAATTCCAATTATCCACAGCAACAACTTTCCAAATGGCATTGTTGATACGGATTCAACAGCTCCCGTTGTGCCAGTTGTCTCGCCACCTGGACCGACTGCCGCAAGCAGAGCCAATACCCCGATAATTATGTAGACGACACCTTTTGCCATATAGCCCACACGGCTAAATCGTCTTACCCATGGTTTTGTTTCTTCCATTGTAGTTCCCCCTTGCCCATTTGTTCTTCTATTCCCTCAGTTGTCCCCTCAAGAAACCTGCTATACTAAATTTTAAGGAGGTGTAGTCTTGAAGAAATTTTTCTTTCGATTAAATGAAAGTATTTGGTTTACTCCCGTCATGTTTAGTTTGTTCTCAGCCGTCCTAGCTATCGCTACCGTAATGCTTGATACATTATACATTGGCGAACTAGTTGATCAACTCCCTTATTTTTTACTGACATCCGTTGATCTTGCTCAGACTATATTAGGAACAATTGCTGGAGCCCTTCTGACGATGACGACTATCACGTTTTCGACTATCATGGTCGTGCTCACCACGTATTCTAGTCAATTTTCGCCACGTGTGCTAAAGAACTTTATCACGGACAAAGTAACCATGCGGGTTTTGGGAATATTTATGGGTGGATTCGTTTATTCCATCTTATCCTTACTGTTTATGCGGGAAGCTTCAATCGACCACAATGTTATTTCAGCAGTAGTAGGTGTCCTTTTTGCAGTGGTCTGTCTCGCCTTCTTTGCATACTTTATACATAATGTCGCTACTTCCATCCAGGTAAGTAATCTCGTTGCCGATTTAGCTGCGGACGTTCATGCCGTCTTCAAAAAAAACGACGGTCTTTATAAAAAGTATGATTATGTGCGGTTGGCTGAAGCACCGGCTAAAAGAACTCCGGAAAGCCATCAGATGGTATCCAATCATGTCGGGTATATTCAACTAATTGAGATTGAAGCGTTGGTAACGTTTGCTGCTTCTCATGATATGGTCATTGAAGTCATTCATCCGATTGGATCGTTTGTTACGAAAGAAGATGTCGTACTCATTTGTTATCAAGAAGGTGAGGCTACACTGGAACTGGACGATTATATTATCATCGGACCCGAACCTTCTTCTGAGCAAGACGTTAGCTATGCCTTACAAAAGTTAGTTGAGATTGCACTGCGAGCTATTTCTCCTGGTATCAATGATCCGAACACAGCTATACTTTGCATTCGTCATTTTAGTGGTTTGCTGCCTTTAGCTCTTGCAGAAAGTGCAGAGTTTCTTCAATTTTCATCTGAAAAAGGAAAAGTTATTGTTCCTCATATTAACGCAAGAGAATTGTTGCACCACACATTTTCAGGTATCGCGCATTACGGAAGAGAAGATGTGAATGTTTTAATGGCAAGTTTAGAAGCTTTGGGTAAGATAAAGGATACGGTACTACGAGAGGAAATGGTGCAGTATATGTTGGCGCATTTCAACGAGGAGTGTCTAGAACCATTTGATCAAGAGCGCGTAACTTCTATCACAGCTAAAGTTTTAAGGTAGGATTTATAAAAATAGTTCAGATTAAAGGAAAATCAGTAGGTTCTCTGAGTTATCCAGAGAATCTACTGATTTATTTTTGCGTTGAGTTCCGTTCCGGGGCTGCGTTCCGTGGGCGCGTCGTGAGTCTCCTCGTCGCAAGCTCCTGCGGGGCCTCACGTAACGCTTTTGATCCCACTGGAGTCAGCCCCTACACTCCACTCAACTTCCTATAAACTATTTCTTATAATTACATTGTGTCCCAACTTCTTTTGCTTATTTACCTTCTAATTTCGCTGATCCGATTCCTAATAAAGTTCCTAGCAAGGCGCCTGCTACTACTTCAACTGGCTGGTGACCAAGAAGCTCTTTTAACTCTTTGTCACGCTCTACGAACTCATAACTTGGAAACTCTCCACTGATTTTAGAGAACTGATCCTCAAGATCATTCACTAACTGAGCAATCTCCCCTGTATGACGACGAATACCTTGCGCATCGTACATTACAATAATACCGAATGTGACAGCTAATGCAGTCTCTGTATGTCGAAATCCTTTATTTGCTGCTACGTATGAAGCAAGTGCTGAAACGCCTGCCGAATGGGAACTTGGCATACCTCCAGTTGAAATTGCTTTTTTCACTTCCCATTTTCCTGTTACTTTTTTATGAGTAAGAATTTTTAATCCTTGTGCGATACCGATGGCTCCAATTGCAGTTAGGATCCCACGGTTCATACGGTAATCTGGTTTAGGCTGTTTCATAATCAACTGCCTCCTATGTAGAATGAGTTTCTATTACTATACCCGACCTTTTCTCTTCACTAAACGACTTTCCAAAATAGAAAGCAAAAAAAAGAGGCACTAGGCCTCTTTAAAGTTATTAGTCATCTAAATCTTCATCGTCATCCGTCTCTTGGTCAAACTCTAGAATTTCTCCTGTATACAAGTCGATTTCAAAGTCATATTCCACATTGCCGTCACGAATTTCCACTTCAAAATGATCATCGTCTCTTTCAAATTTCGTTACAGTTCCTGTTGCTTCTGCTTGAGCAATGGCCACTACTTCCTCTTGTGTTAAAACAGCTGCATCATTCGCCACTGGAGTTGTTGAAGGGTTTGAAGACTGACCTTGACTTTGATTCCGATCATCATCACGGTCTTTTTCAAAGTCATAAATGTCACCTGTAACGGCATCAATGTCAAATTCATACTCGTGTGTAGCATCTCGCATCTCCACATCAAAGTGTACTCGGCGATCATCTGAGTCTAGTTTAAATTCAACGACTTCTCCATCCACTCGCTCGTTTGCAATTTTCATAGCTTCCTCTTGTGTAATATACTCGGCATTCGCTGGCTGTTGGTTGACAGGGATAAAGTTAGCAAGATCATCACGTTCATCGGCTAATGCGACACCTCCTACGACAAGAACTCCTGCTGTTGCTGGTATTAATAGCCATTTGTTAAATTTCATGTTTTTCATCTTGTAACGCCTCCTCTTTTTTGGTTACTCTTATCATATCCAGCGCAGATGAGAGCTTCCTGTGAGCAACATTAAAAATTCATGAGAATGCTATTCCAAAAATAAAAGAGGCTAGGACAAAATATAGTAATAGAACTAAACTAGTTAGTAGATTGAGTGGAGTGTAGGGGTTGACTCCAGTGGGATCAAAAGTCGGAACGTGAGATCCCTCTTAGATGTGGAGAACGTCACGCTAGAAAGTCCGAGAAAATCAGGCGTGCCAAGTGAGGCGCTCTTGGCCTCGGTTGGTGCGACTGCTTTTGGAGCGTCTTTCTGACGTTCGCAACTTGATTATATTTAGATGTGGAGAACGTCACGCTAGAAAGTCCGAGAAAATCAGGCGTGCCAAGTGAGGCGCTCTTGGCCTCGGTTGGTGCGAATGATTTTGGAGCGTCTTTCTGACGTTCGCAACTTGATTATATTTAGATGTGGAGAACGTCACGCTAGAAAGTCCGAGAAAATCAGGCGTGCCAAGTGAGGCGCTCTTGGCCTCGGTTGGTGCGAATGATTTTGGAGCGTCTTTCTGACGTTCGCAACTTGATTATATTTAGATGTGGAGAACGTCACGCTAGAAAGTCCGAGAAAATCAGGCGTGCCAAGTGAGGCGCTCTTGGCCTCGGTTGGTGCGAATGATTTTGGAGCGTCTTTCTGACGTTCGCAACTTGATACCATCGAGTTGTAAACACAAAGCGTCCACGGAATGGAACTCAACATACACAAAAAATCAGCAAGTTCTCTAGAATTCCCCCTAGAAAACTTGCTGATTAATTTTGCCCCAAACTCCTATACTTTCTCTAATCATCCCACACGACCGATAAAACTTCTCCAGTAATCGCGTGTATTTGCACAGTGGCTTCCGGTCCATCATCATCACCTTGTGAGGGTTGCTCGATTTCCACCAAGTAATAGCCACCACTTTCAGACTGTTCAAAATCAACATCTTCTACTTCACCAGCGACTTGCTGTTTAGCGATTTCGCTAACTTCTGCTTCCGTTAGGCGTGTCGGTGCTTCAGCAGGAGTCGATTCAGGTTGTTCTTCTGGTCGCTCTTCGACAGGTTCCGATTCAGGTGTCTCCACTGTAGCCACTTCTCTCTCTTCCGTGCGAACAATAGAGACAACCGTTCCGTAATTAGAATTAGCTCGCACTTCATAAAGACCGTCTTCTTTCTCGAGCTGTGCTACATAATCGTTCTGCACAAGTTCAAGCTGGGTCACGGTGCCTCCATACATGCGTTCAAGCTGTTCCTGAATATCTGCAGGAGTCATTTTTTCTTCCCCTGAAGTCTGCGTTTGAAAGTAAAAAAAACTTCCGATTAGCAAAACAACTGTTAACACTATAGGAATAAACCAAGGGCGCGTTTTCCAACCGGCCATTGCGCTCACCTCTCTCGAATTAGTTCGTATCATCAGTATACCTACACTACATTAAAATTTGATGAGAATCTAATCAGTCAAATGTTAAAAGCACAGTTGTGCCGACGCCCTCTTTACTTTGAACCTCAATAGTCATGGCAAGTTGAGTAGCTAGTTCTTTTGCGATGGCTAGACCAATTCCACTGCCCCCTTTTGAACGAGTGCGCGCTTGGTCCACTCGATAAAAGCGATCAAATAAATGAGGAATGGCTGATTGCGGTATTCCCTCTCCCTCGTCACGTATCCGAATTTGCTGCATGTCGATGTCGATTCGAATAGGTTGTTCACTATACTTTTGGGCATTGTCGATAATCACGGTAAGCAATTGTCGAAGCCTTGCCGGATCTGTCTTGTGCATCACTTTCTCCGGGCTTGAAAGCTGAATGTCACGACCATAAACACGTTGGAGCTGTTCCACTAATGCCGTAACTAGGGGAACAACATCAAGTTCTTCTAACTCAACATCCAACGATTGTTGGCTTCTGGCTAATTCAAGAAACTGTTCAATCAACCATTTCATTCGCTCGGTTTCAGAAGTAATGGCTTCAATCGCTTCTGCGGTCACGTGGACATCAGCCGTTCCGCGACGCTTTAATAGGTTGGCATAACTTTCAATAATCGTTAACGGTGTTTTTAATTCATGTGCAGCATTGGAGACAAACTGTTCCTGCTTCACATAGTTTTCCTCTAATTTTTCCATCATGGCATTAAACTCTCGACTCATTTGGGCAGGTTCATCTTTCTTATCTTCTTCTACGGCCACGACTTGGTAGGTCCCTTGTTCTCGATTTGATCGCATGTGACCGATTAAGCGCTCAATGGGAGCTGTCACTTGTCGCCCTAAGATGAAATTAGAGGTGAATAGAAGAACAGCACCTAAAACTGTGGCTATCAGAAATGTTCGAAACAACAACGCCAACATAGCATCCAATTCAGCAGCTTGTTGATGCAGCTCAATCGTGACAACCTCTCCTGTCCCTAACAAGGCCGTAGTGGAAACACTGAGTATCGTCCCACTGTCGTTTTCAGTCCGAGTGTATGGCTCACTTGCTGCAATCGTAGTTCTATAATTGTACAATCCTTCAACTGTTTCAATAGAAGAGATAAGTGAGTCCCCATCGACAATGCGCAAAGCGCCATTTTCTGGCACGTAAGCCCGCAACACTGTCGGGATTTGCGTTACGTCCGTAACATCTGTAAATGCAGCAGCTACTTGTTGCACGTCATTTCGAAGAGGTGCAGAAGCATTGGAATAAGAGAATTGTTCAAACAGATAATACGAAAGTCCATTTACGACGACCAATGTCACTACCGCTACTACAGTAGAAAATAAATGGATTTTTGCTTTAAGCTTCATGTCGGGTCTCCTTCAACA
Source organism: Chryseomicrobium sp. FSL W7-1435 (assembly GCF_038595005.1). Classification (GTDB taxonomy): domain Bacteria; phylum Bacillota; class Bacilli; order Bacillales_A; family Planococcaceae; genus Chryseomicrobium. Next base: position 1,156,810 of record NZ_CP151997.1, on the reverse strand, counting down.
AATACCCCACACCTCGTACCGTTTGGATAAATGTTCGCTCCGGCGTATCAATCTTTTTCCTAATATAGCGGACATAGACATCTACAACATTTGTATCTCCATAGTAATCGTAGCCCCAGACCGCATCTAAAATCTGTTCTCTTGTCAAAACTTGCAGAGGATTTTTCATAAAGTAAGCAAGCAATTCAAATTCACGGGGTGTTAGCTGAACGGAATGCTGATCGACTTTCACCTCATGGCGTGCTTCATCGACAATGATCCCACCTACATGAATGCCCTCTATCTTCTCACTGTTAGCACGACGCAAAGCCGAACGAATACGGGCAAAAACCTCCTCCATTTCGAAAGGTTTGGTTATATAATCATTCGCTCCTAGATCAAGTCCTTCCACTTTATCCTTGACCGTGCTTTTTGCAGTGACTAGAATCACAGGAATTTGTTCATCCGTTGCACGTATGCGTTTCAACACTTCAAAACCGTTCATTTCGGGAAGCATAACATCCAGTATAACTAAATCAATTCCACCATCTCGAAATAGTAATAGTCCATCCATACCGGTATGTGCCAATTTTGTTTTATACCCCTCATATTCCAATTCTAGTTGTAAGACTCGCGCTATTTTCAACTCATCTTCAACGATTAATATTGTTTCAGCCATTGCATTTCACTCCTCTATGAGGCTTTTTCATTATCGTATCAGAAATGGACACAAATAGGCAGATTAAGACTTACCATCTTAGACAATGAGGTTGTACAGTGGTAAACTGGATGGTACAGAAAAGGGGGACTGACAATGTATGTTGTAACATCTACATTTCTGGTACCACCAGAAAAAGCACAAGAGGTCATTGCAATTTACAAGCAAAGGTCCCGTAAAGTTGATAAAGAACCTGGTTTCATTAGGTTCCATTTATTACAGAATTCTAAAAAATCTGGTGAGATAACCGTTTATATGGAGTGGAACACTCGTACTGATTATTTAACGTGGGTACGCAGCCAACAATTTAAAGATATTCATGAGCTGGAAAAGCAGTATCCAGATCAAGAACTAGCAGGAATCGTACCAACAATACATCAATATGAGGTGGTAGCTACGTGACGACAGAATGGAAAGAGCAGATTGCTAGAAATGTAACAGAAGAAATTTATGAGAGTTACCCATGGTTACATGAAAAGTTTGGAGAGTCAGGAAAAGAAAACACTTTGAAAGACAATTACCATCATCTCGATTATTTAGAGACTGCCTTTCTCACTCAATCTACTTCTGTATTCAAAAAATACACAAATTGGTTGGTAGATGTTTTAACTTCGAGACAAGTTCCTGTACAATTAATAGAAGACAACTATTCTCGCCTTGTACGACATCTCCCTCATGTTCAAAATCAGAATCAGCGTGATTTTATGGAGCGCTGTCTAGAAGATGGTTTACAAGTGGTGAGAGAGAGGAGCTAGGCCAATTGAATAAAATCTATCAGCTTGCCTCCCTTTTACTAGAAGGTGAGGAAGAACTAGCTTTACAGCTGATTGAACAAGAGATAGAGCGGACATCAAGACAACAAATGATGAATGATTTATTGACCCCCGCTATGCAACACATCGGGCAATTGTGGGAAAACAATCAGATCACTGTGGCAGACGAACATCTAGCTACCGCTATTTGTGACTTTATCTTATCTCGATTAGATATTCAGCTACAACCTCAGCTTCGCACTGAAAAAACCGTTTTACTGATGGGTGTACAAGATGAAGAACATTACATTGGCTTAAAAATGGTCAGCAGTATTTTTAAACAAAATGGTTGGCGCGTACGCTATTTAGGGCCTAATATGCCAGAGACACATGCTTTAAAAGCCATTGAACGTTGGAATCCAGATGTCATTGCGATCTCTGCAGCACTTGTCCACCGCATCATGGCCATTCAAAGTCTGGTATTAAAACTGAAAGAAGAACACCCTTCTTTAGCAGTCGTTATTGGCGGTCGAATTACTGAATTAATTGATTTACATACTCTCCTTCCATCTTCCGTGCATATCATGGAGTCACTTCCAGCACTTGAACAATGGATTAAAGAAGGTGGACCAAATGGGAAAAAGATTTCGTGAGTTCGCCTTACCGGCTGTTGTAATTAATGAACAACTTGAGATGATAGATGCCTCTGAAGAATACATTGAAAAGTATGGTTGGAAACGCACTTTCCTATCAAATGTAGATTCAGGAAGTCAATCTAAAGTAGCTAAGTTTATTGGTAAATTAAAAGTTGGCGAGCCATTAGAAGTGAGCCTTGTAGGAAAGTCTGGAAACTTAGAGTTTGTCGATTTGTTTGTCACTTGGAGTCGCGGTGAAGGTGTCGTCCTTGTTGTGCAAAAATCTTCCCAATATTCGTTAGTAAGTTCTAAGCTTGGCTTATTACAAACAGAGCTATCCATTCGAAATTCTGAGTTAGTTGAAGAAAAAGACAGAGTGCAAAGTTTGTTAGTAGGGATGCAAGAACTGTCAGCGCCTGCAATCGTTGTAAAAGAAGGAGTTACGTTGATTCCTCTCTTTGGGGCATTGGAACTCAACCAAATGACTCTGATTTTCAACCGATTACTAACGCATTTCGTCGAAGAACAAACCCAAATAGCCATTTTAGATTTCACCGCATCAGGTGATTTTGGTTTAGAAAACTGGCAAGGTGTTGATCAATTTGTTAAATCTGCTTCTATCATGGGCGTCAGGGTCATCGTCTCTGGTCTTCATCCCAAACAAGTAAAAGCTCTAAACGAACTTGAAATTCAAATTGGTTCCACGCACTACTATGCGAAACTTGCGGCAGCTCTACAATCCATCTAAAGAGACCTTATCTAATCTACTTAGACAAGGCCTCTTTTTTTAGTTGTATTTGTCATCCGTGATATAGGAAAAGGCTTTTTCAAACTGCCCTTTGTCTTTATAGTAGTTGACTAGCATGTCGGAGAAAATGATTTCAAAGTTTCTTTCACTCGGCTGAGACTTAGTGTAGGGAATAACAACTTGTTCTAAATATTCGTAGGCCCCATCATACTCATCCAGAAGAAGTTTCAAATAGTACTCAGCATATAAGCTATAATTTTTAAATGATAGACGCTCAGAAACATCATACAGACGATTAAAAGTTCGAGAAGCATCCTCTTTTTTATCCATCTCCATTTCCGTTAAACCTAAATTTAAAAGCGCGCTTGCGAAATGAACATCTTCTTTTTCATAGTGGTTAACTGCCATATTAAAATAGGCTATTGATAATGAGAAGTTTTTCATTTTGAAATACAAATCGCCCATATTGTGATAAATATGCGGAAGAAGTTCTTGTTGGTTCAACAATTGAGAATTGCGCAGTAAATGCTCATAGTATTCGATTGCATCTTCATAAATTTTTGCATAGGCACAATTAATAGCTAATGACATTTGAGCGTGCAAAATTCTTCTATAATTATATTGCTGACTTAAATAGTCCAAAGCCTTTTTCCCGTAATAGATGGCTCGGCTAGGTTCCTCTAAATAAGTTTTAATTAAGCTTAAATGATAATAAACTTCACCCTCAAATCCATATAAAGAAGATGTGTTTCTAATAACGTGATCAAGCCTCTTATTTGCTGCTTCATAATCACCTAGGTTTAACTCGTTTAGCCCTTGTAAGTACTCATAAAGTAATTCTTCTAATGGAGTAAAGTACTTTCGTTCTTTTTTTAATTGACTCAGTAAAGACTTTATTCTCCCCTTATCCTTTTTAACTTGAAAGTATCTAATTTTTAACAAAGACGCTAAACGACTGTGATCCGTATAAGGAAGAAAGTTGTCATATGTAGCAACCTCTGAATAAACAAATTCAGCTTTATCGTAATCAGTATAGATGAGGTGTTTCATAAACAATTGCAATAAGTTTTTTATGTGTGAAAGCTTTTGCTCTACCACAAAATTACTGACTCCAATACGTTTAAGAACAGCTTCTAATTCCTTATCGGTCAAATCACGCTCATCGACTAATTTAGAATAAGGAAGAGATAAGGGATCATAGTACAAGTTTTGCTGTTCCAATTCATTTAGGACATATAGTTTATAATTCATTAAAAGACCTTCTTTTTTTTATTATTATTCTTAATAATAGTAGAAAAAAGTCTCGGACACAAAGCAATATTTACCATTTTTCAATTTAAATAGGCTAAATTAAAAGCGAGAGGAACAAGTCCCCTCGCTTTTAGTGTAAGAAATCATCCGATTGGCGGTAAGATTGGAATAGTTGGTGGTTTCGAAGATCCTAATGGAGAAAAGAATTCCGGCGCCGCTAGAACAGATACATCATTTGAAAGACTAAAAACTAATGCAAATGCAAATAATGTCCCAATAAAAACACGTTTTTTCATAAGTATACTCTCCTTTAATTTATAAATTCTAATGCCTTATCGTATTGACCTTTTTCCTTATAATAATCAGATAAGAGCTGGGCGAAGTGATGGTGAGATTCTTTTAGTTCTAAATGTTTCTTAGTATATGGTAAGATTTTGTTTTCAAGAAACTCCATAGCTTGTATTTCATTCCCGTTAATATATAAGGAATAAAATTTAGAAAATAATTGATAATGTAACATCTTAGATTTTGATGCTATGGTATTTAATTCTTTAAAGCTATCTTCACTTTTTTCTTTCTCATTCATTTGATTTTCAGAAATCGCCTTATTGTAAAGACAAAGCATATACAATTCCGAGTTATTCGGTAAATACTCCATAGCCATCTCAAAATATCCGCAAGATTTACCATGCTCATCCATTGTGTAATAGAGGTCACCCATATTGTGATAAATTCTAGGTAATAATGATTCCATTTTTAAAATGCGAGTGTTGCGAATAAGATGCTTGTAAATTTCCTCTGCTTCATTGAACATATTTGCTCGAGAATAGTTAACAGCTAATAACATTTGCGTATTAACTATTCGAATAAAGTTAAAATCTTCTTTAAACTGTTGCAATGCATTTTTTCCGTAATAGATTGACGCTCCATATTCTCCTAAAGATGATTTCACCAATGAAAAGTTGTAGCTAAGTTCACCAATATACTCAGAACTTAAAAAACTATTTTCAATTAATTGTCCTAATTGAGCATCAGCCTCTTCCATATTCCCCCTTATCATTAAAACTAATGCACTAATGTATTTATGTAAATACACTTCTTGTTGGGAAAAATTAGATTTATGGGCATTCAACCACTTTAGTTGTTTTTCTACTTTTTCTATATTATTAATGAGCAATAAATAACGAGTTTTATATAATTCGAATAAATAAAGATATTCGGTAAAAGGAATTAATTCTTCTTTTAGTAAAAGTCTATTGTAGATTCCATTAGCCTCATCTGTTTCAAGATAATACATCTGATCGGCAAATTGTTTAATTAAATTTTTAATCTCTTCCTCCAGCTTTTCCACATCTTGAAGGTCAATGCTTAGGCGCTCTAGGAGTAAGCGAATTGTTTCTTCATTCGCTTCTTTGCTATTATTCTCAATCTTACTCAAATGAGGAACGGAACAAATACCATCTGCAAGCGTTTGCTGGGTCAGCCCCTGCTTCGTGCGATGGAATTTTATTAGGGATCCAATCTTCATTTTACCTCTACCTCCTCTCGGCTCTCTTTCATTTTAGAACAAATTTTCGGAATTAACAAAACAAATAATGGAATGTATAGACAGGGAATAAGTAGAAAATGTTGGGAAAAGAGAACGAGTATTCTCGTTTAATTTTTCCCAATAAACAAAATATTCTGTCCATGGTATAGTCAGTTTAGTAACACCCACAACAATTTATCTTTGCAAAGGTGACTTGAAACTTTTACCGCATGTTAAAAGTTTCCGTGAGTAATGAGTGGCAGGCGCATCCATTTTGTTTCTCACAACCGTATAAGAGTTAGACCAAGCAGTTGAGAGTTGTGTTCGCTTAAAGATGATCGTGTTCCATTTGAAACTCGTTCTCTACATAAGGTGGTTGGACACCTGAACGAGTTCCTCTGAACATATTCTTCTTATTTAAGAAACATAGCAATCGCAAAATCAGACAATGGTGGAGGAGAAGAAATTTATGAAAATGAACAAAGCAAGAGCAATCGTGATGAGTGGATTATTAGCATTATCTATGGCAGGTTCAGTGACTGGGGTCTCAGCAGCAGAAGTCAATGCGAACGCAAATGTCGGTGACAAGGTTCGAGTTTTAATTGAGGCTTCGTCTTCTTCGCCTTCAGGTGTTTCAACGATGAGTCAATCAAAATCTCAGCTGAACTCAGCAAAAGCTACTTACGGTAAACGTTGGGAGTTTTCAAACGGAAACGCCTTTACAACCGACATGACAGAGAAACAATTTACGGCACTTCAAAAGAATAAAAACTTAAAAGTGACGAAAGTAGATGAAGTTTCAGTAGCTGCCGATCTTCGCGCTGCTAAGAAGCCAGGCACTGTAGGAGCATTAGCTGAATACCCAACACAACAAGTGCCTTGGGGAATTAAAGCGATCTATAACAACAGTGGATTAACTACTACTACTGGAGGAGCTGGCATTAACGTTGCTGTCCTTGATACTGGTGTAAATGTGAACCACTTAGACTTAGTAAATACTGTTGAGCAATGTAAAGACTTCACAACTTCTGCTGGTCTTACAAATGGTCAATGTAACGATGCTAATGGACATGGTACACACGTAGCAGGTTCTGCCCTTGCAGATGGTGGTAGCGATGGAGCTGGTGTTTATGGTGTAGCACCTGATTCTGATCTTTGGGCTTACAAAGTATTAGGTGATGATGGTTCTGGTTACTCAGATGATATCGCAGCAGCCATTCGTCATGCAGCTGACCAAGCTACTGCAACAGGCACAAAAACTGTTATCAACATGTCTTTAGGTTCTTCAGCAAACAACAGCTTGATCTCAAGTGCTGTTGACTATGCTTATGGCAAAGGTGTCCTAGTCGTTGCAGCAGCTGGTAACTCTGGCTTCCGTGCAGGTACAATCGGTTACCCTGGGGCTCTAAGAAATGCAATTGCTGTAGCAGCTCTTGAAAACCGCTTAGAAAATGGTACACTTCGCGTTGCTGATTTCTCTTCTCGTGGCTATACGGCTACTGATGGGGATTATGTAATTGGTGTTGGTGACATTGAAATTTCAGCTCCAGGTGCAGCAATTTACTCAACTTGGAACAATGGTGGCTACAATACAATCAGTGGTACATCAATGGCTTCACCACACGTAGCAGGTCTAGCTGCAAAAGTTTGGGCTCAAAATCCAACTTGGACAGCGGCTACATTACGTACAAACCTTCAAAATCGTGCAAAAGCAAATGATATCTTGGGTGGCCGTGGAGCGGCAGTCGGCGATGACTACGCTTCAGGTTTCGGATTTGCTCGCGTTCAATAACTAAAAGTAAGACCCTGTCAACTTCGACAGGGTCTTTTCTTATTTATGTAAGGAGTGATAGCCAACAACGCTAAACAGACGACCACGTTGCTTCTCTAAACTGTTGAGAGAGGCTTGTACAAGTATACTTTCTTCTGTAGGGAATGTAACGCGAGTGATCGTTTCAGACTGTTTGTCGAATGACATTCTATGGTTAAACAGCCAGATGCAATCTAATTGTTGTGGTGAACATGTGGGGAATGCAGCTACATTTGGTGCAGCGATTAAAACAGGCACTTTTTTGTTGAATTGTCGATTGCTTAGGACACGTGTCGCCTCCTCCCTCCCTCTATAGGAAGCTCCATTTCTAACACAGAGTTCTTCCATTACTTCCACAGGCTTTAATTTCGAATAAACCACACCATCTTTTGTAAAGATAACAGACTTAAAAGGTTGCATATACCAACCAGCTACTGCAAAAATTGCTCTACTTTCGACTTGCCAAAGATTCAGTTGTTCCTTTAATCCCATTTATTTGACTCCTCTATAGTTCGAATATCCCTAGTATACCGTTCCATAATTAGCCAGTAAATACCTTTATCTGAATTTTCCTCATTTTATGAAAGTTTCATTTTACTAGATTTCTGTTTTGTCACACAAACGTATAGGTTTCTACTGACAAAGATTCTAATCACTGATTGGTGCTGATTTTTAGTAGGCAGTAATCTTAGTATTACCTAGGAATTACACCGTTTGCGCAACCGATTAAGGACTACCATGATGCATTCATTTGAACAATTACTTGATGCCTATCAACCAATGATTAGCTCTGTTTTACGAAAAACGCACATCTACAAAGATCATGAGATTTTTAGACAAGCTGCTTCAATCGCCCTTTGGAAAGCTTGGCAAAACTTTGACGAATCGAAAGGCTCTTTCGCGGGGTATGCTTACCGCACAATGTATGGAGCAGTTCTTGATGAATTAAAAAAAGTCTCTAAGGATCTACCTATGGAAGACAGCTTTTTTGCCACCTTTCCGTCAGTAGAACAAGAACCTAAAATGGTTCTATTAATTCAGTCCTTACCAGAGGTCTCTCAACAAGTTCTGATGATGAGTTATTACTATGGGTATACTGCAGCTGAAGTTGCTGAAAAGTTAGCACTTTCCGTTCCAGGTGTTAAAAAACGCAAAAAATTAGCTTTACTACGCTTGAAAGAATTGTTAAACGATTAATCATACAATACTGCATAAAAAATACGTGGCAACCACAGGAGTGGTCACCACGTATTTGGGGGTCTTATTTAAATTGAAGTACCATGATTCCTCTACGTAATAATACGTAGCCTTCGTTCTCGAGTTGTTTCAAAATTTGAGAGGCAAAGTAAAGAGTTAGTCCAGCACGTTCCGCAATCTCACTTTTCGATGCTTCGACAACACGTTCTTGATTCATAAGGTCAAATACCGCTTGAATAACTGCTTGCACTCGATTGGGTGCATGGCTTGAAAAGATCATCGATTCTTCCTTTAACGTCTCTAAAAAGCGCTTTTTTAATCCAGATACGTAAAGCTGGTCCATAGGTCTAGTTGCTAAGATTGAATTTGCGTTCACGATGCGTTCCTCCTCGGCTTTGTTCTTAGTTATAAGTATAACAACCGAGTTTTTAAATAGATAGGTCTCTGGGGTTGGGAAAGTTTAAAGTTTCAATTTCAATTCCATCCACCCATTTACCCATTCACCTACTTCATTCAGTCTAGTTTGTGCTTCGGTGGCAGTGTTTTTTTGCACACCAATATAGTACTTTATCTTAGGTTCCGTCCCACTTGGACGTAAACACACCCATGTACCGTCTGAAAGGACAAATTTGAGTACATTTGCTGGTGGCAGCGTTAATTGCTCTTGCTCATCGTGGGACTTTCGGACTTGGGAAAGATAATCTTCGAAGTGAATAACTTGTGATCCGGCCATTTGAGTCAACTGCTCTTTTCTCACACTTTGAAGGGCTTGTTGAATTTGAGCAGCTCCCGACATCCCCTTGATTGTCACTGAAATGAGTTTTTCTTTAAACACGCCGTAGGTTTCATACAACGCATCTAAAGCCTCCATCAATGTCATGGATTGTGCATGGTAGTATGCTGCCATTTCAGTTAATAACACCACTAATTGAATGGCATCTTTATCTCGAGCAAACGGTTTTGCCAAATACCCATAACTCTCTTCATAGCCAAATAGGAATTTGTAGGAAGAGTCGTGTTCAATCTCTCTGATTTTTTCACCAATAAATTTAAAGCCAGTTAACACATCTTCTGTAGTAACTCCAAAACTTTTAGCAATCATTCGTCCCATTTCGGAAGTCACAATCGTTTTGTAGACGATACCGTTTGTAGGAAGTGTCCCCTGTTGCTGGTGTTGGGAAAGAATGAAATGCAGGACAAGCGCACCTGTTTCATTCCCATTTAACAGTTGGTAGGATGAACCTGTCCAAACCGCTAATCCTACACGGTCACCATCTGGATCAACAGCGATTAAAAGGTCTGTTTGTTGCGCAATTCCCTGCTCGATAGCCAGTGCAAATGCACTTTCATCTTCCGGATTTGCAGAAGTAAGCGTAGAAAACTCAGAATCTGGTTCCATCTGAGCCTCGACAAAACTAAAGTGAGGAATGGCAAGCTTATCTTGCAAAGCCCTCACAGTACTCCCTGAAGCACCGTGCAGCGGAGTGAAAATAGTTTTTAAAGTTGTTTTTTGTAAACTCTCTAAATCAAAAACAACAGAGGCCACTTGTTGTTGATAAGCCTCATCTAACGTTTGCCCTATATATTGAATAGAGGCATCACGGAATGACTCAGAAAAGCTGAGCGATGAAATAGTCTCAGGTGCTGCCACTTGTTGAATAGCTGCAACTACTCGTTCCGCATCTTCAAGATTTAATTGTGCACCGTCCTCCCCATATACTTTCAATCCATTGTATTCAGGGGGGTTATGGCTAGCTGTGATCATCATCCCCATAAAACAGTTCAATTGGCGAATCGAAAACGACAATTGTGGGGTTGTGCGTGGTTGTTCGTATAAGTAAACTTGAATTCCATTGCTACCTAATACAGAGGCTACTTCTTGTGAAAACTCTTTAGACATACGACGATTATCAAAAGCAATAACAAACCCACGACTCTTTGCTTCTTCTCCCTGAGAAGAGATATAGTTGGCAATCCCGTGTGCTGCCCGACGAACTGTAGCTACATTCAATCGATTGGTACCAGCCCCTAAAACTCCACGCATGCCACCCGTTCCAAATGCCAAGTCCTGATAAAACGCATCTTCTATCTGTTCTTTCGTCATTTCTCGTAATTCTTTCTTCATTGCCTCGTCAATAGATGAAGAGGCTAACCAAGATTCATAGTGAACGCTCATTGTTTGTTCTCCTCTTGCTTCGTAATTGTCTCAAGACAAATTCGAATTGCAGCCACTAAGTCTGCATGAGACCAACTCGGCATGCGCCCATGTTCAATGGCCAGCTCGTGCGACGCAGGGATGTGGATGAAACCACTCTTCATGTGAGGGGCAGTTTCTTCAGCATATTTACGTCCGACATACATAATGTTGTTACACAAATAGGTACCTGCTGTATTTGAAATTTCTGCGGGGTACCCTGCTGCATTTAGCGCGTCTACAAACTCACGAACCGGTAAAGTCGAAAAATAAGCCTCTCTTCCGTCGGGATCAATCCATTCATCTTGCGGTTTATGCCCTTCGTTATCTGCATCACCATCTTTAATATTAATAGCTATGCGTTCAGGTGTAATTTTAGAGCGTCCCCCTGCCAGACCAAGAGAGATATGAATATCTGGTTTCACTTTATCTAGCAGAACAAGCAATTCCTTTTCAGAATGGTTAAAATCGACTGGCAGAATATGACCTTCGATTTGAAAATTATTTATTTCAGAATTATGCAACTCTTTCACGATTTGCATCGTCGGATTGAGTGAAAAGGTTAAAAATGGTTCAAAGCCTGTAAGTAGTAGTTTCTTCATCAAATTCCTCCTAAACTTATCCTAGTTAAGTATACAGGAAATTAGGAAAAAAACAGATAGGTAGCAGTCAATTTTTAGCAGTATACTACAAGTAGGAGGTGGGGAAAATGCACGAATGGCAAAAGAAAGTAGAAGAATGGAAAGGTGCAGGTTTACTTGATCAACCAACCGTTGATGCCATTGTTTTTTATGAACAAAAACAGCCTCAAAAAACGAAATTTCCGCTATTACTAACTATTGGACTTATCTTCTTGACGCTAGCTGTTTTTAGTTTTATTGCGGCCAATTGGAGTGTGATACCTGATGTGTTGAAGACTGGCGCCATCCTAGTGTTTATGTGGATAGCTTATGGGATTGCTAGATACACTGAAAAGAAACAAATTGGTCAGCCTATTATTTTTTACGTAACAGGCTATTTGTTCTTTTTAGCAGCCGTCTTAGTTACTCTTCAAACATTTCATTTCTCGGTCTTTAACTCGGTGTTACCGTGGTTAGCTTACTTAGCAGCACTTGCCCATATTTATTTACTCAAACATCCTGTATTTTCATTAGCGAGTTTCATTGCAGGCGCTATGCTACTGGCGACGTTTTTACCTGATCTCGGTTGGTTAGAATGGAGTGCATTTGTAGCGGTCACTTTAACTCATTTTTATTTTACAAAACGTCCAGAAGCAACAGCATTCAGCTTCATTCACCTATTTGGTGCAGGCTTGTTACTGTGGGTACTGGTCGAGTACGAAAGTGCACTATGGCCAATTTGGACCCTCTTCGCTCTCACTGGATTGATTTTTGTTTCGAAAGAAAAGGCAGTAATTTTAAAACCACTCATTCAGATTTTTGCTGGATTGACTGGAATCGGCTATTTAATTGCACGGGCTGAAACAAATTTATCAATAGTCCATTTAAGTTGGCTGGAGGCTTCACTACTTCTAGCTGTTGCCATAGGTTTAGCAGTGCTGTTCTTTAAATCACATCGGGATGTCTTATGGATCAGTGCCTTAGGTAGCATAGGATTTTTGCTCTTCGACGAAACCGCAATCGGCTTAACTCTATTAGCTGAAATTATTGGATTTGGCTACCTAATCGTGGCGCAAAGAGAAGGTCGTTCACTTCGTGGGGGCTTTATATTCTTTATTCTGATCCAATTTGTCATTTACTTTATTTACGCTTGGCAACGACTTGATATGGCGTTATTCTTCCTAATTGGAGCTATCCTGCTCTTTGTACTAGCAGGCATAGGTTGGTGGTTAAATCGTCGGAAGGAAGGTGCGGCGACATGACTAAATGGTTACTTCCCATCGTACAAACTGTAGTTGTAGTTGCCATTCTCCTCAGCTATTATGCAACATCTTGGTTTGGTGAACAGTTCACTCTGCGCGCAGAGCCTTTTGATCCTTGGGACCCCTTCTATGGGGAGTATGTATTGCTTCAATACCCCGATCTCAATGAAGCCGCAGAAGCAAGTAATTTCCCGGATGGTTCAACCGTCTATTTTTCACTTGAACAGCAAGCAGATGGCTTTGCTACAATCGGTCGAATAGGTACTGAAGATTTTATCGGTGCTCTTCACGGAACGGTATGGGACGGTCGATTGACTGTTGAAAACTTAGAACAATTTTATGTTGAACAAGGGCAAGGGCTAGCTCTTGAAGAAGCGATCGATTTGCAGGCAACTATTCATGTAAGTCCTTGGGGAACATTTCGTGCGGTTGATTTAAGCGTCCGAGAAGAATAAAATTACTTTGCCAATGAAACGATACTCAATTAAAAAACCAGTATTTTTCTCTGAAGTTCACTCAGAAAAATACTGGTTTATTTTAATCAAACTTAAGGTATCTTAGAAAGTAATTTCTTGCGGTTTTTCGCCGCCCTTGTTCATTAAGCGCGCAGATTCAGGTGTCACTTTTAGTATGACGAGGTTTGGGTCATGAGATCCATCAAACCAAGCTTTCATACGATCGTTCCATACCTTTTCTTTCAAGCTTTCATCTTCAGAAATTGATACACGTCCCAAAATTTCAAGATAGGCATCTCCAAAGCCCTCTCCTTCATAGCCAATTAAAATATGCGCGTAAGGATTAGACTCTAACTCATCCACTTTTTCAGACCCTTTGTTCGTTGGTGTATATAAAGTAAATTCCTCATTGAAAAATGTCATGTAACGGCTATGAGGTTTCCCTTCATTGACCGTGGCCATTGTACCTAATCGGCTTTCTTCTAATATACGAAGTGCAGTTTGTTTAGCATCCATCTTAAAACACGCTCCTTGTCTGTCGAATTAGTATAAGTATTCCCTCGTCGACTAGCTTTAAACGTTTTGATCAGTAAGCTGTAAACATTTGCACCCAGTATGTTCCGTAATCTCCTCCACCTTCAGTAAAACCAAAACCAATATGAGTGAACATAGGATTTACGATATTTTCATAATGTCCCGGGCTGTTCATCCATCCCTCATGAACCTCTTCAACAGTCAGTTGACCAGCCGCAATATTTTCTCCTGAAGCCATCCACTCTACACCGAACTCCGTCAACATTTCACTTGGTCCCCCATAAGTAGGAGAAACATGATCAAAGTAATTACTAGTCAGTAGATCTTGCGCTTTTAGCTGTGCCACTTTGGCAACATGAGGATCATAAAGTAGTGCATCAACTCCTACTTCAGCTCTTGCCTCGTTGACTTTATCTAAAAGGGATTGTTCATATGTGGTTAAATCTACCGGTTCCACTGAATTTGGTAATACAATGCGTACCTTTTCTGTGGGAGAAATTTCAAACTCAATTGGAGCTACGACACATCCAGCTAAGCTAATTATAAAAATAACTAAAAGTAATAAGGAAACTAGACGTTTTTTCAGCATGTAATCACTTCTCCTCAACTTGAAAATTCCCCTTGACTCTAGTTATAAAAATGAGTAATCTAATAATGTGTTAACCAAATAAATTAAATAGGTTAACTCATTTTACATAAAGGTGGATGACATTTATGAGAAACGAACAGTTAAAAATGATGATTGTTAGTGCCCTTTTTGCCGCTATTATTGCGGTGTTTGCTCAAATCACTATCCCTCTTCCCTTTTCACCAGTTCCCATCACTGGCCAAACATTGGCTATTGGTCTAGCAGCTACCATTCTAGGAAGCCGCTATGGAACACTTTCAGTTGCCATTTATTTATTACTTGGTGCAGTCGGAGTTCCTGTCTTTGCCGGGATGAGTAGTGGCCTAGCATCTCTAGTAGGACCAACTGGCGGTTATTTGATCGGTTTCTTACCGACAGCCTATTTGATTGGCCTTTATTTAGAAAAGACTAGCTTTACTGTAAAACAAGCCATCGTTGCAAACATACTCGGTATGATAGTTACATTGGCATTTGGTACAGTTTGGTTAAAAATAGCTCTTGAATTGTCCTGGACTGCTGCGATTGCTGGTGGTGTAACACCATTTATTCCACTAGGCATTGTGAAAGCTGTACTAGCTGCCATGGGTGGAATCGCTGTCAGAAAACGCCTTCAAAGCGCTCGTCTTTTACAAGTTGCTACAAATTAATCGTTTGATACGCTCGGAGACAAATGTTTCCGAGTTTTTTTGTGAAGTATAAACAGACAGGCCATAGCTAGAGCAGCACCGCTACTATCCAGTAGTACGTCAGACAATTGACCTCCACGTCCATCAACAAATAGTTGGTGCAGTTCATCCGTACAGGCGTAAAGAGTAGCTAGCAACCAAGCAATACTGTATTTTTTAACTGAATCCTTGCTGTATGGAAGTACGAACCAAAAGATAATTGCTAACCCGAAGTAGGCCAAAAAATGAGTGGATTTTCTTAATAAATGATTGAATTGATTGCTATGAGTGCTCGGATCTACAAAAGGGATAACTTCTAATAGAACTCTTGTAAGTTGAGAGCTTAAAGCATTGGAATTCATAGCCGGTTGATGGGATAGATAAAAAATAACTCC
Organism: Chryseomicrobium sp. FSL W7-1435; assembly: GCF_038595005.1. Classification (GTDB taxonomy): domain Bacteria; phylum Bacillota; class Bacilli; order Bacillales_A; family Planococcaceae; genus Chryseomicrobium. The sequence continues at coordinate 1,141,439 of NZ_CP151997.1, read as the reverse complement.
CATAAAAACTACGGCTATACCCCACCAGATTTTAGTATTCACTTCTTTCCCCTAACTTTCCTCGTTTTGCTTTTTCGCTGCTTTCTTTTCCCTTTTATCGTCTAGAAACGCAAGGAAATTCATATAACTGAACAAGAAAGCAAGAAAAACGGTAACATTTCGAGCAGTTTCCCCTGCTGATTGCAGAACATCCATGCGGTCAAGTTCTTCGTTACTTTTCCCATTGTATCCCATTTCTATAGCAGTATACAGAATTACAGCTGATAAAAATACACTTGCTCCACCAATGAGCACGGAAATCAACAAAAATAGGAGTCCTTCTGGTAACTGGGAACGCACTTTTTTAGCTGTAAAAAATCCTACAGCCAGTAACAGTAAAGGCACCGTTATAAAGATAAATAGAAAAGGAAGTGTAAGTGAAGAAGCAGCAAGTAAGCCTATTAAAATAAATAAAGATAGTTTCGTTCGTTTAGAAATAGTCATACAATCGGTCCATTCTGTCGTTTAGTTGTGTAATTAGATTCTACTCTTAGTATAAACATCAAAAACTTACATTCAAGTATTCATTCTATGGCATAATAGAAGTAGACAGTCTTTAAGGGGTGAGGGTATGCGAATTAAAGAGATATTTGAAGAATTAGGTAGTGATTTTCTTTCTTTATTGATTCAAACCTTTAACCAAATCGACGATCTAGTGTTTGTGATGAGCTACAACGGAAAAGACTATGAGTACGTCTATGCCAATCAAGCAGCAAAGGACACTGTCAACCTGCCCTCTACACTTCGCCATGTATCATTAAAGAGTATTGTGTCAGAAGATGCATATGGCAACCTACGAGCCCACTATGACAAAGCCCGTACTACTTTAGAAAAAGTGCGGTATGTAGCTCCCATCGAGCACCGTGGAAAACAAATTATCGGAGAGAGTCTTTTAACTCCTATCTATATGGAAAAACACAATCTTCATTTTATTTTAGCTATCGTCCGTGATATTACAGATCATGAACAAGCTTTGCGTGATTTACAAGCCGCACAGAAACAACTGGACGATGAACGACTACGCTTAGAATCTCTTATAGAATATAATAACGAAGCCATCTTTCAAGTAGATAATGAGGGGCTTATCGTGAAATGTAATCCCGAGGCAAAAGAATTTTTGAACTCCACTTCAAGTGAAATTCAAAATACTTTGTTAGCCGAATGGTTTCAAGAAACATTTTTTACGGAGTGGTTCTCAGATTCCCATTTCCCCCAGCAAAGTGCGCGTCATGAACTTTGGGTAACTCGAAAAAATACCAGTGATAGACAATATATTAAACTTAAATTTATTCCTATTTATGTAGAAAATAATCAACAAGGCTGGTATGCGCTACTAAGTGATGCAACGATTGAGACCAACCTCCAAAATGAGTTGCAGCGCATGGCATTTATTGACCATTTATCAGGTCTTCCAAACAGACGAGCCTTTGATGATAAATTGGATTATCTACTTCAACAGACGGTCGGAACGACTGAACGTTTGGCAGTATTTCTATTAGATGGCTACAAATTTAAATCAATTAACGATACCTATGGACATGACGCTGGTGATGCTGTGATTAAAGAGGCAGCTTCTCGTATTCAAAGAGTTCTTCGAGACAACGATTTAGTCGCACGTTTTGGCGGGGACGAATTCGCTGTGCTTGTACCTCAGATAAAAAGTAATGAAGTGATTCATGAAGTAGCGAATCGTATATTGGCAGAATTTAAACAGCCCTTTATCTACAAAAATAAAGAAATTCAAATTAAACTTGGCATCGGCGCCTCCGCATTCCCTGGAACGGCACTTAACAAAAATCAACTTTTAAAAGAAGCTGACCATGCACTCTATGAAATTAAAGAAAAATCCGGTGTTGGTTTTCAACTATTTACAAAATAAAAACTGTCGGCCTTCTTCCCAAAAGAAGTTTGCCGACAGTTTTTTATTTATTTCGAATGAACACTTCATATGCATAAAGCAACGCTGTGATTGTATGCAATGCCCAACCGACAACAGGAATCCAGGCTAGTACACTTGTAATCATCCCCATAATAGAAGCTAATTTTGCACCATTGTTTTTAAGTGCCAAAATGAACACAATTAAATGGATGAAGAAAGCGACAGTCAAGGCCTGCCATCCAGTAGAAACTACAATTGCTCCACCTAACAGAGGAACCGCTAGAATAACTTGATATAGTAAAGCTACTATTTTTACAACACGTAAATTACTCATATTTTTCCGCTCCTTTTTAAAGAGATAGCTATTCTACGAATGACTTACGAAAAAGTTTCATTTTCCAACGTTTAGCGTCATTAACTCAGGCAAGTTTTTAAATAGATTTAACTGATAATCAAATTCTTCTGGCTGACCAAAACCATACGAAGCGTAGATAAATGGGATGTTTGCATATCTTGCGGCGTCTAGATCCCCTTGCGTGTCTCCCACATATACTGCCTCTTTTAGATTGTTTCTTTCCATGACAAGCTGAATATTTTTTCCTTTCGATAAACCTGTGCGACCAGGATTCTCAAAGTCTTCAAAATACTTTTCAAGTCCATGAGCTGCGTAAAACGCCTCAATGTATCCATCCTCACAATTAGAGACGATAAATAAACGATACTTTTCCGAGAGCGTTTGTAGGGTCTGCTCTACTCCCTCAAACAAGGTCCCGCCCACTTGTCTAATAAGTTGTTGATCAACTGTTGCGCATGCATCCATTAACTCTTTGCGTCGTTCAAGTGAGGCATCTGGAAATAACCTCTCAGCAATTACGGGAATTTGCAATCCCATCAAGTTTCCAATATCGTCTTTCGTAAACCCAGGGTGCCCTGTAATTTCACCTTGTATCGCCTGCGTCCATGCATCTGCAATGGTTTGTCGTGAATCCCACAATGTACCGTCTAAATCAAATATAATGCTATCCATTAGCTTCCTCCCGGCTGCTTTTCTTTAGCTAGTTTTCTATTTCGTTTCATTGATTTTGTAATATAGCCGCCCTTAAAGTTTCTTGGTTCATAGGAAACGATAAATGCATTTGGCTCATGATGACTAACAATGCGTATAAATTCCTGCTCACGGTCACGACGAGCTGTACAATCTAAACGATAGCGCCGTGCCTCATTCATACCCTCTACTTCAGAAGTAGAAACACTGAACCCTTCACTTCTCAAACGGTCAATCATTTCTTCATTTTTGTTCATTACATTTACTTCTAACGACACGAAACCTATTGCTAGGCGCTGTTCTAAAATCTGACCTAAATAGATTCCAATACCGAAACCTAATGCATACGACACCATATTCATATAATTAGAAAGATCACTGAAAACTATACCCAGTGCTACTACATAGATTATCCCTTCTACAATACCAAAACTGGCTGCCTTAGCCTTCATGCCTTTTACCATCATAATTGTTCTTAATGTCAAAATGGGCACATAGATCAGTTGGGCAATGAAGATAATAAGAGCATCGATCAATTCATCACTTCCTTTTTACTAGTTTGCTTTGTCTAGTCTATCAGTAGAATCATAAACGACGCAAGAACTTCAAATCATACTCTTAACTAGGATAATATTCCTTGATTTGCGAAAATACGTTTAACCGATTACTAGATGTGGAATTGTAAGAATGGCAGCACAGTATTTCGCATTTCAAAACATTTAAGGAGGCAATTCATTTATGGAAAATCGTTATTACAAAACGTTTGACAATGAGCAAGACCTTCAAACTGAAATGGACAGACTACGTGCAGAGGGATATACAGATGAAGACATGTACATCATGTCTAAACGTGACGACAAAGTAGGAATTTATCGGGGTCACAATGAACATGAAGGACATGAAAAAGAAGGACTGTGGGAGAAATTCAAGGAGTTTGTCACAGGTGATGATGAGACAAATGAGCATTTCAATCGGATGAGTTTTGAAGAGAGTGAACGAAAACAGTATTATGATGATGTATCAGGCGGCAAGCATTTACTTTATGCAGACCGTGAATACGGTCGTAGACCAATCTAATAAGGTGACAATGCTGCCATTATCGCCTGAACACAAAAAAGAGAGTGCTGGTTGGACAGCGCTCTCTTTTTCTATGCCAGACAATGGTTGGCAATTAGTAGTACGTTTTACTAATTAAAAAGTTTCACTTCTCATGAAAGAAAATTATCTTTAGTTAGCTCCAAATACCATATCTGCCCACTGAGGGTTATCAATGAACGGATTACGATTTTCTTGCGCTTCAAAGATGCGGTTATTTCTTTCAATTTCAGTAGCATCTACTGGATCAAGTTCGTGCCACTCAAGTAAGACAGATAGTTTACCGTGGTAAGGAGCCGATCCATTGTTTACTTTTTCATTAAGTTCTAAATCCACTCGATCTGTCTCATCATAACGTGTAGCCATGTAAAATAACATACGAGCTACATCGCCTTTAACGCGGTTTGGCGGCTCAAATGAATCGCTATCACGTTTGCAATCAGGGCAGTTTGTAACTGCATTTCCACCCCAATCAAAATCTAAATTGCCTCGTGAGCTATTCACTTGAACATCTGTTGGACGTAAGTGATGAATATCCGTACCTGGACCATTGCTTGTCCCAAAATTTCCATGGGATTTCGCCCATACGTGCTCACGATTCCAATCTCCTACGTTCCCACCATTTAAAGATTTCGAACGTGAAACTCCTGAGTAAAAGAGTGACACATTATTAGTGTTGTTTGGGTCCTCATCTGTGTATTTCAATGCTTCCCAAACTTGTGAATAGGAAAGGACGATCTGCTCGTCAATAATATCGTGAAGCGCGTCTTTCAGCGCTTCACCTGATAAATTTTCAAGACCTGTGTAGTAACCGTCAGCTGTATTATAATCTGTTGGTTCTGTTGGTTCTGTTGGTTCTGTTGGTTCTACTGGCTCTTCAGCTGGAGGTTCCATTGTAGAGACAAAGGTAATGTTTGATTCTTTTGCAACTTTCACATACGTAAATTTCTGTACGTTTTGTGCATTGCGAATCTCCATTTTGTGTCGACTTAAGACAATAACTTCTTTAATTTCTGCACCTTCAAAATCATATACTGCGCCAGGCTTAGCAGGATTTAGTGAAACAGTTTTGTCTGCCAACCCTGAACCTGTCAATCCAGCAACTTGCGAGAGAATGTTGATACCGAATCTTGTCACCACATTATCTTTTACTGTTACATGGACACTGTTTTGTGTGATGTTGATTTTACTTAATTTTTGATTTTCATACGTCACATAGCTTGAGTATGTGATTGGCGTAACTGGTGGTACCGGTGGTACAACTTCTTTCGTGAAATCTACTTGAATCAATACTGGATCATGATCTGATGCACGACCATGCTCTTCCATTTTATTGGCGTTGATATGAAGAATATCAACTACAGTCTTTTCAAGAAGATTTTTTGTTACTAAAATGTGATCTAAAACTTGGTTATTTCCTTGGTAGTAATACGTAAAGCGATCTTCAACTGGAACTTGTTCAATCATGTTAGCTAGAATATCACCTTTTAAAGCTGTAATAGCAGGTGTGAACTCGAAATCATTCATATCCCCTGCAACTACCACATTTAAATTAGGATCTTTCTCTAAACCACGTTGAATGAATTCGTTGATCATTGTTGCTAATTCAATACGCTCTGGTTCTGAGCCAAGGACTGGTGGTTGGTTCTTTCCGAATAAACCTTGGTCGCCACCTTTAGAATTTAAGTGAGCCGTGATGACAACTACTTTTTCACCATTGAACATAAATTCTGCTGCAAGAGGCTTGCGAGTATTTGGTTGTGGTAAGTCTAAAATGCGACCTGGATTCAATGTAAGTGAACCTGAGTTCGTCCACTGTGTAGCTTGAGTAGATGTACCTTTAGTACCCGCTACTAAGTCAACACGAGTCGGATTATACAAGTAACCTACACGAATATTACCGCCTGGTTGTCCACCGTCTTTGTTATACTCTGGTGCGATATCTGTGTAAGCATATTCCGGTCCACCAGCTGCTTTAATTGCTGCAATTAGACGCTCATAAGATTGAGATGCGTCAGAGCTGCCAGAATCAGTTGATCCGTCGTTATCTTGTACTTCAACAAGACCAATGATGTCAGGTGATTTCATCTTATCTACAAATGATTTTGCGATGCGCTCAACTTTTTCGTCAGATGTTTCTGCACTATTCGCTGAGAAGTTTTCTACATTGTATGTGGCAACCGTTAACTTTTGCTCCGCTGCCGTGATTGCAGTTGTCTCATCTGGATGAGTACCTTCGATAAGTTCAGGTAACTGCTCTACTGCTGTAAATACTTTATAGTTCCCGAAACCATAACCAACGACTCCAACTGGAGCTGTCGCAAATCGGTCACCAGATTTTGCTACATACGCTTCATTATCAATATCGAAAATGACGCGCTCTGGATTGTAATCGTCTGCAGAAATGTTAATTCCACCTAATAGGTTAAATGGATTGTTAGTTGCATCTGGGTTTACCACAATCACTTCACCGTATTTCTGTGGTCCAACAATTTGTGCATTTGGGACGGAGATGCGCATACCTTCTAATGATTCCCAGAAGTCAATTCCGTCTTCATCTGGATCAAATGAAGTAAGGTTATCATTGTCAATATTTTTCGTTGGAGGAATACGATCTTCTCCAATTTTAATTGGTTCTGGAAGAGCTGCCGTACCAGTTTTCACTACTGTAGAGTTTCCAATACGAGTAATTGGTAAATCTGTTTGGCGATTATCTGAGTACCCTTCATAGAAATGCTCTTGTACAGTACCATTAACTGTAACTACATCCCCTACTGAGAAACTACTTTGTGCACTTGGTAGATTTACAGCTAAACCTTCAGCAGTCGCTGGATTGTCATCAGGCGTCAAAGTCTGAATAAAGAAGTTAGCCGAATTATAGAAGTGTGTAATGACCCCTGTAACTCCAGAAACACCTGCACCTGTGTATGGCGAGTAGTGATCTTCTCCTTGAATCTCTACAATTGTTACGTTTTCAGTCTTTAAAACTGTGAATTTAAATGAGAATACTTCTGAAGTTTCAGTTGCTGTCACCGCGATTGCTTTAATTGTTGTTGACTCATCAAGAACAATTGGTGACTCATATACTGCACTTGCAGTTGTTGGTGTTGTCCCATCAAGCGTGTAATAAATCGTAGCATCTTCCCACTCAGTTAGAAGTTCAATCGCTTGTCCTTCATTTACTGTACCTGGGAATACATTTGTAAAGACAGCTGGTTTTACAGATAACTCAAAGCTTTCAGCTCCAACTGTTTTGAACTGGAAAGTCCCATTAAAGATACCTGCAAAGCCGTAGATATCAAGAACGTCGCCTTCTTTAAATTGGCGCATGAAATCTTCGTACGTATAGCCGTTACGATTATCATTTCGGACAAGAACAGAAGAACCATCTTCCGTTGTAGCCGTTAATTCGATTGTGCCAAAACCTGCATCACGAATTGCAGAAATAGTTGCATCTTCTATAAGAAGTCGCTCACCTTGTGTCTCTGCATTGACACCTGCAGCGTTCACTACTTGAATTTCTGGTAGTGCATTATTCGTGTCTATTTTCGTAATTACTGGGTTTGTGATTTGAATATCGCCCGCGTAAATGCCAAGAGTTCCTTGAATTTGGATACGGTCGCCTTGCTTAACCCCTGTATCGCTGCTCACAAACACATAAATACCTGCTGTTTCATCCTGAATATAGAAACCGTTGTTACCGAATTTTTGAATATCCGTTGTAACGATTGCTTCTGTGATGACAGTCGATCCTTGTGCAGCTGCACGAACTTCTGCAACCGTACTGACTGCTACGATAGAATAGTCAAATGTTTTCACTTCACTTGATTCTAGGCCATCTTTTACAGCGATTGCTTTAATAGTAGTCGCTTGTGAAATTTCAATTGGTGTTGTGTAACGTGTGCTTGTTACTGATGGCGTAGAACCATCTGTCGTGTAGTAAATAATTGCGTCAGCAGTTGCTGTAGCAAGTGTTACTTCGGTTCCAGCTGTCACAGCACCAGGTGCAGGTGAAACTGTTACATCAGCCACTTTAGTTTCTGCTGGTGGAGGCGTTGTTTCGCCACCTTCCATAAGATGTGAACCAAGGTATTCAACTGTGTCAATCGGGAATGAGTTCCATTCCACTGAAGGATCATATGCGTTTGATGCATCTGTATCCCCACCCGTGATAGAAGCTTTACGCACAAGTGTCTGGTTCAATGTGGATACGTCATTTGCTTTCCACTCTGTACCAGGATCTGTTCCTACTTGACCGATTGAATCGATGATGACGTCATTTTTCTTTAATACTACTGCGTCATCTCCATTGAAGAAGGTTGTCGTAGAAGCAACATCACCTACAGCTTTGATAGCATCATTTGATGATGCATTATATAGAACGAAAACATCACCATTTTCAAGTGTTCCTGAAAGAGTTTCTGAATTTTGTACTGTTGTACCACCATTTGAGTATAGCTCGACAACATAACCCGTTAAATCAACTGCTTGGCCAGTGCCATTGTAAATTTCTAATGCTTTATTGTTTGCACTACCTTCAATATATTCCGAGAAGAATAAATCGTCAGCTACAACCACTTCTTCTTCCTCTGCTACTAATGTATAAGCAGATGCGCTACGAAGTCCCGGAACGCTAAAGTAAGCACCAAGTGTACCTGTAATTTGAACTTTTGTTTGGAATAAAGTTGGGTTATCTACTAAATTCAATCCTGCCCGGACTGCTCCTGATGGTAATTGTACCGGAAGAATTTTTGTTGTATCTGTTTCTGTAGGAGAATCAGCAATACCTACATTTGTTGCTCCTGTGAACGGAGGCTCTTGATCGTAGTTTGTGCCTGAAACGGCCACTCCGACTAGATAACCTTCCACTGTGGCTGCCCCTACATTATTGGCGATTGCATCGGCAACTGTAATAGGCGTGTTTTGTACTACTGCTGTAGTTGTACCAGTCAGCATACCGGTTTTGGAAATTGTACGATCTCCTAATGTCATCGTAGTACTTTTCGTTGATAGGAATTCGCCTTTTGCTTGTGCCGGTATGTATGGCATTACTAATGAGACAACCAGGACAAGTGCGATAAAACTCTTACTCCAAGCACGTTTGAACAAATTCAATATGTTCATCCTTTCCATCTTTAGTATCATGCTAGTATATTATATCTGAAAATTGTAAAGAAAGCGTCTATTTTTTGAAATCGGTTACATTTTTGCTTGAATTTCTCGTAGAAACTTTGCTGTATAGGTCAAGTTCACTAGACCAATTCTATTTTTAAACCAAATTAATTTTAAGAAGACAATGATTTTCTACTTCTCAAACTACTAGTTTGAGTACCATATTATTATTCTATTTATTCAAAAAATAAGTATTTCTACTATTCTGTGATATGATACGCTCATGAAAAACAAATGTATTTCTAAGGAGGACTAACTGCACATGAAAATTAAATTTGGTCTATTGCCACGAATTATCTTAGCTATCCTATTAGGAGTTGCCCTGGGATCATTCGTACCAGAAATCGTTGTACGCTACTTTGCTACATTTAATAGCTTATTTGGCGGCTTTTTAGGATTTGCCATTCCACTTATCATCATCGGGTTCATTGTTCCAGGAATCGCACACCTTGGTAAAGGCGCAGGTAAATTACTAGGAATTACAGCTACAACTGCTTATATTTCTACGATAATTGCAGGTTCTCTCGCTTTTACTGTAGGTACACTTTTATTACCTGGCTTCATCGAAAACACGACTGCAGGGAATGTTGTAAACCCTGGTGAGGCTTTATTATCAGGCCTATTTGAATTAGAAATCGCACCAATCATGGGTGTCATGACGGCTCTTATTTTCTCTTTCGTTCTCGGCATTGGAATCTCTTCAACAAATAGTACTCAGCTACGGACAATCATGGATGAATTCCAACGCATTATTGAAAAATTGATTACTTATGTGATTATTCCACTATTACCTCTTCATATTCTAGGGATTTTTATGAACATGACTTATGGAGGGCAAGTCCAATCCATTCTATCCGTATTTGCGAAAGTGTTCATCATGATCATTGCCTTGCATTTGACAATGTTACTCTTGCAATACACGATTGCAGGAATTTCTAGTGGAAAAAATCCACTACACCTTTTACGCACAATGTTACCAGCGTACTTCACAGCACTTGGAACGCAATCATCAGCTGCTACAATTCCAGTTACATTGCAGTCATCGAAGAAAACTGGCGTTAACGAAAAGGTGGCCGAATTTGCCATACCATTATTTGCTACGATTCACTTATCAGGAAGCATGATCACACTTGTTAGCTGTTCTATGGGAGTAATCCTGTTAACAGGTGGTTCTCCAACCTTATCTGAAATGTTCCCATTCATTCTTCTTCTTGGAGTTATGATGATAGCTGCACCAGGAGTTCCGGGTGGAGCAGTTATGGCAGCAGCAGGTTTACTTGAGACAATGCTTGGATTTGATCCAACTATGGTTTCACTAATGATTGCCCTTTATTTAGCTCAAGATAGTTTTGGAACAGCAACAAATGTTACAGGTGACGGTGCACTTACAGTCATTGTCAATAAAATCACAGGCGCTAAAATGGCATAACAAAAACAAGTGTTCTCAGCTGAATAGTGAGAACACTTGTTTTTACGTTGAGTTCCGTTCCGGGGCTGCGTTCCGTGGGCGCGTCTATTTTCAACTCATTGTAATCGAGTTGCGAACGTCAGAAAGACGCTCCAAAAGCAGTCGCACCAACCGAGGCCAAGAGCGCCTCACTTGGCACGCCTGATTTTCTCGGACTTTCTAGCATGACGTTCTCCACATCTAAGAGGGGTCTCACATTCCGACTTTTGATCCCACTGGAGTCAACCCCTACACTCCACTCAACTTGTAATTAATAGAGTTTTATAAGCGTTTTTTGTACCAATTTCTTACTTTCTAGTTTTGAAGTCTTGCTCGACTTGCGCCTTCCATTCACGCGACATTTTCTTCCCCGACCGGACAGCAGAGACTGCTTCATTCACGGATGCAAAATTTAATTCCGTCCCTTTTGCATCTGCATGATAATTGACGGCAAAGTCTCGGTGGATACCAAAATGTTCTGCTGTGGTAATTGCGTCAATATTGGCACCTAAGAATAGAAATTCCCAACCCAGTTCTTTTTGGGCAGTAATCATCTTTCGAATTTGTTTTGCATTATACTCTCGACTTGCATTTTCCATCCCATCTGTTGTGATAACAACCAGGACTTTTGCTTTTTGTTGCTTTTGAACATTGATTAGCTTCTGAATTCCTATACCGATTGCATCTAAAAGAGCTGTACTTCCCCTTACATAGTAATCTGCTTGTGTAATGGGTGAAATCTCTTCCAGCTTCATTCGGTCATGCAACCATTCGATTTCATTATCAAACAATAAGGTAGAGAGAATAACTTCCCCTTCTACTTCACGCTGTTTTTGTAGCAAACTATTGTAGCCACCAATCGTATCTTTTTCTAAACCTTGCATTGAACCACTGCGGTCTACTAGAAACAAAATTTCAGTTTTCATGTGTAGTTCCTCCTTTAATTAGTTAGTAACTAAAGGATACGAAAATTCTTAACACAACTGGTCGCTTGCGAAGCGACAGTTAAAAAGTTCCGAGTGGCGGTTGATGATACGTGAACAATACTTCGTTCACCAAGTATATGTCGTAATTTTGTTGACGAATAAAGTATTCTACAATTAAATCAAATTTGGTACTTTTCGATAAGGAATACCCTGCTGCACTTAATAAATCTTGCGTTTCTTCAAGTGATAGTTCAAGAGCCAATGCCAAAGCTAATGCCGTTGCTTTTTTAGGTTGGTAGTCTTTATTGGAGCGAATTTTTGAAAATAGTCGACGATCTAAATTAGCTCGTTTGTATACTTCAGGGTCTGATAGTTGTCTTTCATCATTTAAACGCAATAACTTTTGAGAAAAGGTTTCTTCCGCATTCGTCAAAAACTGATCAAGTGTCGAGCGCTTTTCTTCGTGTATATCTGGCAGTTCTTTAAAAGAAAATGTCCCTTCCTCTCTTACGTTGGCATGAGACCGACTATAACGTTGTTCAAGATGATGAACCGCTTCTTCATCAATGAATTGTTCAATGGCTATTTTTAATTCTTCACTTACTGTAATTGCATTTTGATCTAACAGGACCAAATAAACCGTCATTTCGTGTGTTTCAACATACTTGCCAATTACGTCGCGAGCAATCTTGAATGCTTGTTTTTTTGGAAAGCCATAGATCCCTGAAGAAATTAAGGGAAAGGCTACGCTTTTCAGTTGATGTCGACTTGCCAGTTCTAGTGAATTTTGATAACTGGCTCTGAGTAGGGATTCTTCATCATTGTGTCCCCCACTCCACTTCGGTCCCGCAGTGTGGATAATGAAGGCTGCCGGTAACTGATAACCTGGCGTTAAAATGGCCTCTCCCGTTTTGATTGGAGCGACAAGCTGACAAGCCTCTGTCAATTGTTGGCGACCAGCACTTTCAAAAATAGCACCACAGACACCCCCACCTTCTTGCAATTGTCGATTTGCGGCATTCACAATAGCATCAACTTTCACTTTTGTTATATCATCTCTTATTATATAAAAGGGCATAATGAGCCTCCAATGTGTATTTCCTCTATCATATCCTAATTTTTTCATGCTTTCTATCTAATAAATAATAGTAGAAATTTGTCAATGAACAGGCGTATAATAGGGAATGTACGTATACAATTCTCGAAGTATGGTCCCCATTAGCGGGAGAACCTGCTTTTTTTTTGATAAGCGAAAAGTGCTTAATAACTTTCAAGGATGTGGAACGCAATCATGAACAGTCAAGATAAACAAATGGATGTCATTTTGATTGGTGCCGGCGTAATGAGTGCAACTTTAGGCGCCCTTCTGAAAGAACTTGTCCCTCACTGGAACATTAAAGTATTCGAAAAACTAGATGCAGCCGGTATTGAAAGCTCAAATGAGTGGAATAATGCGGGTACAGGTCACGCGGCTCTTTGCGAACTAAATTACACACCTCAATTAAAAGATGGCTCAATTGATATAACGAAAGCAATTAAAGTAAATGAACAATTCCAACTATCACGCCAGTTCTGGTCATTTTTAGTGGAAAAAGGATTATTAAAAAATCCACAAGACTTTATTATGCCTATCCCCCATATGAGTATGGTGCAAGGTGAAGAAGACGTAGAATTTTTACGCAAACGCTTTGAAGCACTTTCTCCGAACCCATTGTTTGAAGGGATGGAATTTTCTCAAGACCCTAAAAAACTTGCCGAATGGATTCCATTAATCATGAACAACCGCACGGATGGTCTACCAATTGCGGCAACTAAGATTGACACTGGAACAGATGTTAACTTTGGTGCTTTGACTCGTATGCTTTTTGATTATCTTCAACAGCAAGAAGTCGAAGTAAATTACAAACACCGTGTAGACAACCTGACACGCCTAGAGGATCGTCGCTGGGAACTCAAAGTGACCAACCATGAAACGAAAGAATGGGAATACCATCAAGCAGATTTCGTCTTTATCGGTGCAGGCGGTGGTAGTCTTCATTTACTTCAAAAGTCAGGCATTCATGAATCGAAGAACATCGGTGGCTTCCCTGTAAGTGGTTTATTCTTAGTATGTAATAATCCAGAAATAGTTGAAAAACACCATGCAAAAGTTTACGGAAAGGCAAAAGTCGGCGCGCCGCCAATGTCTGTTCCGCATTTAGATACACGGTATATAGATGGCAAAAAGTCCTTACTGTTTGGTCCGTTCGCAGGCTTTTCTCCAAAGTTCTTAAAAACAGGATCGAATCTTGATTTGATTAAGTCGGTCACACCAAACAACGTGTTTACCATGTTGTCTGCAGGGGCTAAAGAAATGTCTCTGACCAAATATTTGATTGAGCAGGTCATGCTGTCGAATGAAAAACGTGTGGAAGAATTACGCGAATTTATCCCTGATGCAAAACTTGAGGATTGGGGAACAGTTGTTGCCGGTCAACGCGTCCAAGTCATCAAGGACACCGAAATCGGTGGCAAAGGAACTCTTCAATTTGGTACGGAAGTTGTCAGTGCAACTGATGGTTCTGTAGCCGCTTTATTAGGAGCCTCTCCTGGTGCTTCTACTGCTGTTCACGTTATGTTAGAAGTTCTTGAACGCTGCTTCCCAGAGTTTATTGAAGAGTGGTACCCACGAGTGAAAGAAATGGTCCCATCTTACGGAGTCTCTTTATCGGATGACCGAGAACTGTTCTTTGATCTATTAAACTCAACAGCGCGAACGTTAAAGTTAACGGAGATGGAACTGGCTAAAAAAGAACAAGAAACCGTTACGGTCCCTGCAACACCAGAAACTACTTAATTAAAACTGGCTATAATTAAACTCAATTATAAAACTTAAATGACTGGCATTTTGAGTGGAGTGGAGGGGCTGACTCCAGTGGGATTAGAAGTCGGAACGTGAGGCCCCGCAGGAGCTTGCGACGAGGAGACTCACGACGCGCCCACGGAACGCAGTCCCGGAACGGAACTCAACACAACGTAAACTAATAAATCAGTAGATTCTCTAGAATACAACGTAGAGAATCTACTGATTTTATTTTTGTCTGTCTACTTTAATTATTGATAAATGACATCACTTAATCTCATATTGTTTGGATCATACGCTTCAAAAACAGTCTTTTGTTCCTGAGCTGTCATCGTAATCATACACGCTTCTTTATAAATAGCGTTATCTAGCTGAGGAGATGGAATAACAAACTCGTTACTTCCAGTGAAATAATAATACAATCCATTACTTTTCTTGTAGACTAATTTAGAGTCTCCGCTATAGAGAAGTACCTTTTTTAAATTCACAACATTCTTGTCATAGGCATCAGCGGTCACCGAATCACTCGGTTTCAAGCAGATTGTTGATGCATTTGTGAAGTCGACTTTTTGTGAATTATTATTAGGGTCAACATTCTCCATTACAACATCGCCTTTGGTAATGGTAATTTTATTAGCAATAATATGCGAATTCACAATTTCCGTTTGGGAATTTGAGTTGAAATCTAAAGTAAGAGTGGTAGTAATAAGATTAGAATCTAAAACTTGAAAATGCTTGTCAAATTCCAATGGTGCACCTGAAAGAACATTTACTTTCACTAAGCTGCCGTCCGTTCCAAATTGCTGTTTATCAAACAAAGCACCACTTACAAAATGATAAAAGTGCTCTTGTTGAAACGTATACGTGCTAGATCCAATTGAATTGGGATCGTTTATAACAATGGTTTTCTCGTTTGGTAAATCTGCGTATTCTTCAAATGAGTAGGTTGCAGTGAAGGTTTCGGTCTTATCCCCCTGCCACATGAGTTGTTTAGGCAAAGTCAGGAAAATTTCAATCGGTTCACTCACCTCTTGAGGTGTGAATCCCACAACTTTTAAGGAGAGTGTTGATGTCGTGATGTCTAAAGTAGAACGCTCTATCAAACGATACCCAATTCCTGGATTTTCTACAAAAGTTGTATTAGCTGTACGTAAGGACTCTGGTGTAGCATCCGTTTCAAAGTACTGATTACTAGTATAATAAGTTAGTAGATTGGTATTTTGTGTATTTGCTAATTGATTCATTTTTGAAGTTAAATCTGAGTAACTAGTTGCCGTACTCTTAATGCCGTCCATTTTAATTGAAGTATCATTTATTAAGGCATTTACTTCAGCAATAATTTGCTCTTTATAATACTCTGCGCCCATCTCAGCAAGGGCAGTCGTTACTAATGTAGAGTCAGTTTTCTCCACTTGAACTTTTTGTGATACCGCAATTCGTGTGAAGGAGAACATAAATAGCATAAGCATCAAAATGAGACCAAGCGTAATCAACAATGTGTAACCACTCTCATTTTTCAACTGTCTAAGCATGTCACATTCCCCCTTTAAAAAAACTAGCACTTATATACCTAATTAAACAATGGCAGCACCAAAATTAATATAGGTACAAAAAACTAGTTTCGCCCAAAATATGTTATAAATCTATTGTATACCTTTTTGAGGTTTCATCAAATTAATTTGATTCAGAGAAGGTTTCTTGCAAAATATAATAGGATGGTTTTAACCGTTCTTGGAACGTCGGTGAATTCCAACTCTCCCATGTATACCGTTGCAATGACGCCACTTGCCCACTTCCATTACTAGCGACTAGTTCATCATCAACGATAAGCCCCAGTCCAATTGATTCTATAAATTTACTAGCGGTCTCTCCATCTTTAAAGACATCGCCAATGACTTCTAATCGACTCGGGTCTCGGAATTGGAGCAACAGCCACGGAATACGTATCTCCACTGCATTTTCACCGTATTCATAATCCGCTAACGAATCGTAGTCCATAGACTCTGGATTACCATTCCCTCGGCGTAATTTCCCAGTTTCATAGAATTGGAATGGATCTACTCTATCAAGCTCTGGATAATAAAGCTCTTTGTTCAGCACGTAATAAATAGGTGTAAATTCACCTGAATTTTTTTTGCCGGTTGATACGGGTTCAATCATATTCTCTTCATTGCCATAAAGGAAATGGTAATAATCATAGTAACTGTCAACGAGTAACCGTGTATCCGCTCCATCAATATCAACTACGAAGTCGATCCCTTCATTAAACGTACTCTCGTTGAGGCCTTCAATCGCACTGTTTCCTTGCTCAGGAATAGTATCCATTACAATTTTAGCCTTGTCTGAATCCTGGACTCCTTCAACTCGCAAGTACAGATTTGTCTCATCATGTGTGACGTAAAGGGATAGATTCGAACTCTCCACTAGCGCAGATTCGTCCCAATCCGAGAATTCTCCGTCAATTTTTATTTTCATCGAGTCAAAGCTAAGCAGTCCAAAATTTTGCTCGTTGGTTTGTCGATTTGACCAATAAGGGCGACGTTCACGATTATCGTACTCTTGAGTATTCCATGTTCGCTTAAACCATTCATCCTGCCAACTAAAAACGAGGCCTCCCAAATAGTCTTCAGCTACGATTGTTCGGAATAACTTTGATACGATTTCCCCCTGCTGTTCTTCGGTTACATTCCCCTGGTTCCAGCCATAGGGATTCACATGAGTTCCGCCCCTTGAAGCAGGTATGCCAAATTCAGCGATTAATACTGGCATGTCATGCGCCGCTTTCAATTCATTCAAGTACCCCGCATAACTGTTTTTTTCACCGTCTTGATCCACGTATTCCAAATAGGTTTTGTCCACATTTAAAAAGTCTGGATAATAAGGATAGACGTGATACGATGCAAATTGGCCTATCGAAGTCATTTCATCTGTTAGCGAGATGACATTTGGATTTACGCTAACTAAGTCCTCATCCACATTAGGTTCTGAAGGATGTTCAAGCAAATCCGTTGTGACCCAATTGGTAAAGCTGATAGGTCGGAGTTCGTTATAATTTTCATATTCATATGTCAAAATACCATCCATATGTTCTGCTAACCAATGTTCAAAGGGTGACGATTGGTCAGTTTCTACAAAGCGCCCTCTATATTGGCCTACATCTTTGTTTTCTTCATTTGTCCCTACGACCATCTCTGGATACCATTCAATACCGATAATCCACCCTATCACATACTCAGATATATCTGTTTCATATGTACCAGAGGCATGGCCAACCTGTGGAAGAACGCGTGCATTTCCGTGAATGATATCAACAATGTCTTTATACTCTTTTTCAAATCGCTTCACAGTTTCTTCGTTAAAAGCATTTTGTGTTTCTTCAAGCAATTCTTCTTCTGTCCAAGCCCCGTGAAAAACATAGAGCGGCGTTTCATGCTCCTCATTGTATCGTTTTAAAGCACGATAAAAGCCAGGTGGGTGAACAGTATAGACCCGAATTGTATTGGCATTCATCTCTCCTATTTGTTGAAACCAGCGATAATACTCTTCTTCTGTTATAGCTGCTTCACCAGGGAAAAAGCCCGGTTTCCCCATACCTATATTGACACCTTTCACAGTAAGCTTTTCCCACTCTCCGTTTACTTGCACTTCAAACTCATTGCCCTGCACCCGCGAATGATGAACTAGCTCCTCGTTCTGTCGCTCGGGATAACCCGGAAGATTTTCAGCGTCAGAAACAAAATCATCTAATCGACTTGCAAAAAACGACCAATAAAAGCCATCTTTTCGATTTTCATAAAAGAAATCATAGACAGTTGATAGACCAAACACTTGATAAAGTGCAGGTGGTGATTCTAATTGTTGATAGTCACCTGCCATATAGACTGCATGTACTTTAGGATGGGAGCGTTCAACGACACCTGGTATCATCCCATCCGCTAAAGTAGTAGGCGCTTTTTCGCTTACAGATTGCGGTAGTTTGAACCAAAACGTCACATCCTCTTCAATGGGAACAGTTAGCAGCTGGATCCAGCCTCGATAATTACTCTCTTGCCATTGATCAGTAGTACCTTGTTCGTAAACTTCAGTGGATTCTAGGACGACTGTTTTTTCAAGTCTTTCATTGGTAAACACGTAGCCTGAGCCCTGAAAATCCCACTCCCCCTCCACTAAAGCCTTAGTGGATTTCGGAATATCGGGATTTGAATTCGAAAGATCCTCAAAATAATGCATCATCCACCCTGTAGATCGAACACCAGTAAAATCTTCTATTTCTCGCGTTAACAATTCATTTTGAATAGCTAACCACTCAAGCGGTTGAACCAACAATAATTTATTGCGTTCATTAGCAACGCTAGCAGCATCCCACTCTGCTTGTGAAAAAGAACCTGATAACACATCTAATTCAACAGTTGCATCTTGAGCATCTGATAACTTATTGTGTTGGAAAAACCAGTTAATCCCTTCAAACTCATCTAAATCTTGTTGAACACTCTCTGAAGCAGTTACAGAAGAATTAGGCGATGTCACCCAAAGCAAATAGGGCAGGCCAAATACGCCCGCCACTACAAGAACGACAATCAAGAATCGGTTCATGGTGTCATCTCCTTCTTTTGAAAGCCAGTACGTTCCATTTTGCCCCATTCCCTTTTTCGGAACAAAGTGCGCACTAACCCTTCTACTCGCCATAGCAATGTAAGAGGACGATACCAGAAGATTTCAGTCAAAGCCATAATTAGTAAGCGATAAATATCTCGAATCCTCGGATAGCGGTTTACACTCCACGCTTCCATTAAAACAGACCCCATTGAGAAAACACTTCCGTATAAGATCAGGAGCAGTGCAAGTAAAATAGCTATTTCGATATACACCTCTCCAGCAAACAAAGCGAAGACCAGATAAATGTATCCACCGATTTCAATAATCGGTCCTAAAAATTCCACTAGCCAAAAGTACGGCATCGACACCATACCTACAGCTCCGTATTTTGGGTTGAACGTCATACGCTTATGCCGCCAAAGACTTTCCGTTAATCCTTGATGCCACCTTCTGCGTTGCGTTCGTAGAACAGATAACTTAGAAGGAACTTCTGTCCAACACACTGGGTCTGGAACAAATTCAATTCGTTTCTTCTCTTTACTCTCTGCTAGTATACGGTGCAGCCTTACGACCAGCTCCATGTCTTCTCCAATTGTATTTTTGGCATAGCCACCTGCACGAATCACCCAGGCCTTAGAAAATACAGAGAATGCCCCTGAAATAATTAACACTAGATTGAACTGACTGAGTGCAATTCTGCCCATTAGGAATGCTCGTAAATACTCCACGGCCTGCATAACAACAATCAAGTTATTAGGTAACGCAGGACTCGAGATGGAACCGTGTTCCACGAAAAGGCCATTGGCGATCCGCACATTTCCTCCTGCTGCTATTACTTGACCGTTTGAACCAACAATCGGTTTCATAATACGTAACAATGAACGCTCCTCAAGGATGGAATCCCCATCGATTGAACAGATATACGGAAAGCGTGAAACGTTAATACCAGCATTTAGGGCATCTGCCTTTCCTCCATTTACTTTGTCTACCAAAAGGAGGTTGGGGTGAATGGAGGATTGATAAACGGCTTCAATTTCTTCACTCTCTAATTGACGTCGAATGACTTTGTTCATTTTTTTCATAGCAAAGTAAGTTATCATGGTTTCTTTTGTTAAGTCTGTAGATCCATCATTGATAACAATTATTTCGAATTGGGGATAGCGCAAGCTGAGTAGCGATCTCACGCTATCCACTACACCTTTTTCTTCATTAAATGCTGGCACTAGGATTGAGACCGGTTTTGAATAATAACTGGAGAGAAAGTCATCATCCAGTTCTTCTTTATCTAACTGGTACTCTTTTCTTAATTTCAGTAATGACATGAGCAACATAAAAGTGTAGATAACGATGACACCAATCATATAAAAAATTAGAAAGCGCCCAAAGAAAATTAATATTGCTTCCCAGACAGCTGTCATGCGATTACCCCCTTCAAGAGTTGCTCGTCAATTATTTCCATTGCAAAACGATCGGTTGTACGTTCTTTAAAATTCAGTAATAATTCTACGCCAGTTTTCTGTTTAGCTACTGATCGAGCAGCTGTTGATCGCACCCACCAGCTACTATCCTCGAGCATCGGCAATAAGTAATGACCACTTTGTTGAAGTGGGAAACTACCAATCAAACGAGTAGCCAGCATTCGCTCTTCCCAATGAGGAGAATCTAAAAAAACCGTGATAGCTGAATAATCTTGTAGGAAGCCGATTAATTCCAAAGATTTTAGAATACGAATCCGAATTTCCGACTCTTCTTCACTACTCAATTGCTGAAGTAAAAAATCTTGATAAATAATATGATTTTTTTCTCCAATAACATCGATTAAAGCTAGTTTAGCAGCACGTGTTAGATAACTATAATTCTCAACTAATTCTTGAAGTTGGCGGTTATCTAGTTTTAATAGCAGTGCCCGGTTCTGATACTCAGAGAACTCATGAGTAGACTCTTTGATCAATTGAAGTGCGGTTGTTTTCCCTACCATTATTTTTAATAGCGCTAAATAATAAGTTTCTTCTATAGTACGTGTTTTTTTAGTTGACCATTTAGCGAGATGCGATTCCCCTAATGCCACCAACTGAAAATCTATCGTTCGATACAACCCGTTCATGCGGTGACTCCACTCAGGACTTGAAAGCATTTTTCTGTAGTAAGACTCCATATACTCATTTACAAACAAGTATATTTTTTGTCGCGTACCTTCGACATATACACTATTTAAAAGCTTCACAAGAAGTCTTTCAGCAGCTCTCATTTCATGGGAATCTTGTGGAATTAGAGTAGCGTCCCAATTCCCGTTATAAAACAGATAGCTCATCCAATGCTCTTTAGTTCGTGAGAGGTAAGATTCTTCTCGTTGCAACCTTCTTTTCTCAAGTAACCTCAGAATTGTTAAATATACGCTAAATAGAAGAAGTAGCACGAGTAGTGTGAGAATGATCCATAAAAGTGTTATGCTTGAAACCGTCATTCAAACCACAACCTCTCAATTGTTCTGCGAAACAATGCTTCAAACAACCTTAGATTAAAAGGTTTTTGAATGACTTCATCAATCCCCATTTGATACGCATTGATTAAATTTTCTTCTGAGACTCGATCCGTCAACATGAAGATATGAAACTTCTGATTGCTTGGTAGATTGCGCAAAAAATGGACAATTTCAATGCCATTTTTCTTAGGAAGCACATCATCCAAGATAACTAAATGCGTGTGTGCACTTGTGTACCACTCAGATGTTTCAAAGGCCAAACCGTCTCCATAAGTTTGTAAGTCTAAATCAAAGTTGGAAAGTTTCATGGTAGTGATGGAGCGTTTGAGTACTTCCATTACTATCGGTTCATTCACGATAAGACTAACGCGAATAGTACTTTTTACCCCTTTCACCCATTCTCCATCTACAAATTCCGCTTTATTAGCTTCTAATGAAGGAGTATGACTTTTAAACGCTTTAACAATTGTTAAAAGCTTCACTTCAGGGTCACGTACTTCTGTGAACAATACGCGATATTGCGCGTGTTCATCTACTTCAAAGTGCTTCTCAAGTCTCTTTAAAAAAGCTATAACTTCTCGTTTGCCACTATTCGGCAAAACAGCCCACCAACCGTCTTTTTCTGGGTCATGAAACACTAGATCAGAATTACGAATAAAGGAAATTATTTCATCATCTTGAATCTTAGCTAGACCATCCAACGGAGAGATAGAAATAACAGCAATTGGCGATTTGTTGCGCTCCAGGGCTCCTTGTAACAAAGAAAAGACTGATTCCGCCTCGTCCGCCCAAAATATTTTTTTCCCCATAGTCATCGCCTTCCAATTCGTAAAGTTAATTTGTACCCATACAATAGCACCTTCCACAAAATTTTACTAGTACTTTTTGCATTATTATAAATTAATTTTCAATTTATTTTTAAAAATTTTTTTATTTTATTAGTACTTTATGCTCTTAAATCACTATTCTTCATTCGGTAAATTGTACTTTGAATTAGTTTTGTTTATTTTTCAATCATTTTGGGAAAACTGAATACATTGCGAGAGTGATTCATCAATTGAATAGATTTTGGAGGAATGTACGATGCACAGAACGTATACGTTGTATGATCTTCAGCACGACTCAAGTACAGTCCCTTCTTCCCTGCTTTCAACTGATTATGTCGAATTCTGGTTCAAGTCAATTGAACATCAACAAATTTGTCATCTATCTACTCACGACTTGTGTCGACTAATTCAATTGCAGGTGCTAACAGAATTTCTTTTGCCTGAGAGCTTGCATCGTCTCTACAAAAATCCGGTAATTGGTGCTACGTACGATGGACAACTACTTCAAACAGTGGCTTTAGACATCCCGATTAATTTTTGGATAGAGAATCCTGAAATCCATAATTCAATGAAAGAGTTTTTGGTGATGATGCGAACATTTCGTATTGCGGAAACTTTTATTTGGAAGAATGACGTGGAGAAAAAAGATTATTTATATGCGTTAGAGTTTTTAAATAGAATCACGACATAAAAAAAGGTTCGGACAAAAATAAATCAGCAAGTTCTCTAGGGTAAATTCTAGAAAACTTGCTGATTTATTTGTATATGTTGAGTTCCGTTCCGGGGCTGCGTTCCGTGGGCGCGCTGTGAGCCTCCTCGTCGCAGGCTCCTGCGGGGTCTCACATTCCGACTTTTGATCCCACTGGAGTCAACCCCTACACTCCACTCAACTTTCTAACCAGTGAGCTCTATTACTCTATTTTGTCCCAAACTCTTTTACTATATTGTAAAGCTTTAGCCAATCCACAAGTTGGTGAACTTCTTTTTGTGTCGTTTGATAACCGAACGATATACGCACGAACTGACGGGCCTCATCGCTGGCGTAACCTAAAGTTGTGAGAGCCGACATGGCTTCACCATGACCGATTTTACAAGCGCTGCCTGTTGAAAAAGCTATTTGATTTCGGTTGGCTTCGAGCATTGTATGCTGACCATCGATACCAAACCCTAAAATCCCCATTATGTACGAAGATTTTTCTGCCTGTTCACCAACGACAAGTAAGTTTTGAGGAAGAGCTGATCGAAGCTGTTGATAGTAACTAGTTACTTGTTCAAGCAACTTTGATTGTTCCTTTACTGCAAGGATAGCTGCTTCAGTCGTAGCAGCGATACTAGGCAAATCAAGTGTGCCCGCTCTAAATCCATTCTGATGAGTCGTCCCCTCATAAAGAGACTGCCAATGATTCTTTGGGTTCATCCAAACGACTCCACATCCCTTGGGCCCTCCAAATTTATGGCCGGAAACAACCAAACTTCCTAGCTCTTTCGTCCAAGAACCCATAGCATACTTCCCGAATCCTTGAACGGCATCGCAGTGCACGGGCACATCAAAGGCGTTGGCTATCTTTACAATATCTTGCAGTGGTTGGATAATGCCGGTCTCTGAATTCACCCACTGACAGATGATGACTAACACATCGGTATCTACTAACTCAGTGAGTTTATCAAGTGCTAGTTGTCCTGACGGGAGTAGTGGCAGCCATTCCACTTGATAACCTTGTTGTTGCAGTTCTCCTAAAACCGTCAGAACGCTGGCGTGATCCAGTGGATTCGCTAATATCCTTCCCTTTTTCCCTTTAACTAATGATTGAATAGCCAATTGGTTCGCCTCACTAGCACTTCCTGTAAAGTAGATGGAATCGGGATCGACGTCCCACAACTCCCCCAAAACTCCCTTACACTTCTGAAGTAATCCCATAGCTGAGGTTCCTTGATCATGGAGACTTTGTGTATTTCCAAAGTAATGACGTGCCACTTTTGAATAGACTTCTATTGCTTCAACGCGCATTGGAGTAGTCGCGGCATAATCAAAATAGTTCAACTTTTTCACAACCTTTGTTTGTGACTTGTCTTTCATTTTCTCTCGGTTCATAATAGGTGTCAAGACACTTGTAAAGTTGGTGTAAATTATGGTCGAAGTTTGTATTATTGGATCTGGGTTAGCTGGATTAACTGTGGCTGCTCATCTTCCTTCAAATCTCTCTTGTTTGATCGTGTCAGACGCAGCTACATCAGGCAACAGCTGGCTCGCACAAGGTGGCATCGCAGCCGCTCTAGATAGCTCGGATACTACCGAACGCCATCTAGCCGACACACTAGATGCTGGTGATCACCATGTGGATGGTGAGGTTGCCCGCTATTTAGTGGAATACGGAAAAGAATTTGTCAGAGAAGCTCTTCACCAAGGTTTTCCCGCTGATCGAATGCCAGATGGGTCGTTGAACTTAGGGACTGAAGCAGCTCACTCCTCAAAGCGCATCCTTCATGCCGGAGGAGATCAAACAGGTTATCACTGGATGACTCACATAACTGAGCTAACAAACAAGTTGCAGCGCATTGAAAACGTTCGCGTCCATTCATTAGTAGTCGACAACGGTCGTTGTCAAGGTGTCCGCATTTATTCAGCCAGTCATGAAATTCAGACCATTTTTGCACGGGTGGTCATTCTGGCAACCGGTGGAATTGGAGACTTATTTTCTGTCACTTCCAATTCCCGCGCTGCTTCAGGTACCGGTTTATCGTTGGCCTATCACGCAGGGGCCGCCTTAAGTGATTTAGAATTTATTCAATTCCATCCGACAGTTGCAGTCGAGGACAATAAGACAATCGGGTTGGTCACAGAAGCGGTTCGCGGAGCTGGCGCAACGTTTTGTGACGTGTTTGGCCAGTCACTTCCTATTAACCCACTGGCTCCTCGTGACGCAACTGCACGAGCGGTTGAAGAATATTGGCAAAGAGGCTTTGCTGTCTATTTAAACGTTGCCCATATAGACAACCTAGATGAACGTTTTCCTACTATAAAAGAAACGTTGCAGAAAATGAACAATCAACAGTTAGCCTCGCTTGGCCGAATCCCAGTTCGTCCTGGTGCACATTTTCATATGGGCGGTGTATCAGCAGACATTACAGGTAGAACTTCTCTGCCTGGACTGTATGCGGTGGGAGAAGTGGCATGCACCGGAGTTCATGGAGCCAATCGTCTTGCTAGTAATTCACTGTTAGAGTGTCTTGTGTTGGGTAATCTAGCAGCAAAAGCCATTGCCGAAGAGTGCAAGTCCCCCACTCCTAACTTAGACCTAATCCGAGAAATCTTACCGACTCCATTTCAAGTAAAAGAGGTATCTAGACGAAAACTCACGGAAGTATTAGGGGTAATTCGAGATGAACACATCGAAGCTTTTTCACAATCACTTCCGGTTACTAGATGGGATTTAGAAGCAGTTGCCGCCTCTGAAATTGAGTCACTTCATAGATACACAACTGTTTCACTACTTACTAAGGCCGCCAGCTTACGAACAGAGAGCCGTGGTGCTCATTTCCGAAAAGATCATCCAGAGGCAACGGATGCGTGGTTAGGAAAAGTGATTGTTCACTCTGACGGTACTGAACAGTTACACGAACGAAAACTACATGCTACCAAAGAGAGGGTATTATTGTGAATTCATTACTCGTTGAAGAAAAATTACGCAATTTTTTCTTAGAAGATATCGGTGAAGATGACCTGTCCAGTCGTGTATTTGCCCCGGATCATTATTCAGTTGCCATTGTTCGTGCTAAAGAACGAGGTGTAGCTTGTGGAGTGCATCTATTTGAAATTGGCTTTCGCCTACTCGATCCACGTGTAAAGGTTGTGCTACATATTCAGGATGGAGAATTATTTGAACTAGGCACAGCCCTTGTTGAACTAGAGGGTCCTACCCGCTCTATCCTTTCCGGAGAACGCGTCTTGTTAAATCTAATGCAGCGCATGTCGTCGATTGCTACTCTTACTCACCAATGTGTAGAGCAGCTAACTGGCTCTGCTACTCAACTCGTAGATACTCGAAAAACGACAGCGGGTCTTCGTATGTTTGAAAAGTATGCTGTACGTATCGGTGGAGGTAAAAATCACCGCAACGGTTTATATGACGCCGTCATGTTGAAAGATAATCACATTGCTGCTTGTGGTTCTATTACTGAAGCTGTTAAAAAAGCACGTCAACAAGTAGGTCCTGTAGTAAAAATCGAAGTCGAAATCGAAACAGAAGAACAATTGAGAGAGGCCATTGCGGCTCAACCCGATGTAATCATGATCGATAACCAATCTCCTGCTACCGTAAAGAAGTGGGTACAACTAGTACCTCAGCCAATTTTAACGGAAGCATCGGGTGGTATTACACCTGAAACTTTAGCAGCGTATGGAGACACAGGCGTAAATATGATTTCTATGGGTGCATTGACACATAGCTTGAAACAAATCGACCTGAGTTTAAATGTTACATCATCACATAAGGAGGCTGTTCAATGAGCATTCTAGAACTACTGAATGATACTTCTACAATTCCGACAAGTTATACATCCACTCCATCAGATGAATTATACAGACGAGCAGTTGCGGCTCGAAATAAGCTAGGAGAACGCGTCTATATACTTGGTCATCATTATCAAAAAGATGAAGTGATTCAGTTTGCAGATGCCACAGGTGATTCTCTGCAACTTTCACAAATTGCTGCTGCACAAACAGCGGATACCATTATTTTTTGCGGCGTTCATTTTATGGCAGAGACCGCAGATATTTTAACGGCTCCTCACCAAAATGTGATTTTACCTGACTTACGCGCAGGATGTTCGATGGCCGATATGGCGACAATCACACAAACAGAACGTGCTTGGGACAATCTCCAAGAACTTTTTGGAGATACGATCCTACCACTTACCTATGTCAATTCGACAGCCGCTATCAAATCATTTGTTGGAAAGCATGGTGGAGCGACGGTCACCTCTTCTAACGCTCATCATATGGTGAAGTGGGCGTTTTCTCAAAAGCAGCGCCTGCTATTTTTACCAGATCAACATCTTGGCCGTAACACGGCAGCAGATTTAGGGATACCTCTAGAGCATATGGCTATTTGGGACCCTATCCGAAATCAACTAGAAGCAAATTGTGCTCATGAAGACGTACAGGTCATTTTATGGAAAGGTCACTGTTCCGTGCATATGAACTTTTTGCCTAAGCATATCACTCATTTACGTGCTACAGAACCTGACCGTCGCATACTGGTCCATCCAGAGTGTACCCATGAAGTAGTTACAGCTTCCGATGATAACGGTTCGACTAGCTATATTATTGAGCGAATAAAAAATGCCCCTTCAGGATCGAAGTGGGCAATCGGCACGGAGATGAATTTAGTCAATCGACTAATTTCAGAGAACCCTCATTTGGATATCGTTTCATTGAATCCATTCATGTGCCCTTGTTTAACAATGAATCGCATTGACCTCCCCCATCTCACGTGGACATTAGAAGAACTTGTCAACGGGACCGTGATCAATCCGATCCGTGTAGATGAAGAAACAGCACGCTACTCCAAACTTGCCTTGCAGCGTATGTGGGATAACTAAGATGCGGAGAACGCTTGCCCAGAAATCGCGTGAAAATCAGGCGCACCAAATGAGACGTACTTTGTCTCAGTTGGGGTGAATGATTTTTACGTGAATTTCTAGCGTTCGGAGCTCGATTACTTTAGATGTGGAAGGCGTTCGCTCAGAAATGCTTCGGGAATCAAGCGTGCCCGTAGAGACGCTCTTTGCCTCTATGGGTGCGATTGATTTTCGAATGTATTTCTAACGCCTGGAACTCGATTGTGCTAGATGTGGAAGGCGTTCGCTCAGAAATGCTTCGAAAATAGAGCATAATCTGTTAAGTAACCGTCTTATTTACATTCTAGGTTGGGACTAAAAATCTTTATGCAACTCAATCAATTAAGATGTTGAGTGGAGTGGAGGGGTTGACTCCAGTGGGATCAAAAGTCGGAACGTGAGACCCCTCTTAGATGTGGAGAACGTCATGCTAGAAAGTCCGAGAAAATCAGGCGTGCCAAGTGAGGCGCTCTTGGCCTCGGTTGGTGCGACTGCTTTTGGAGCGTCTTTCTGACGTTCGCAACTCGATTTCAATGAGTTGAAAATAGGCGCGCCCACGGAAAGCAGCCCCGGAACGGAGCTCAATGCAAAAAAATCAGCAGATTCTCTGGAATTTCATCTAGAGAACCTACTGATTTATTTTTTTATCTAATTTAGTTTTCCATAAAGAACATCGACAGTCCACCTGGACCAACATGAGTAGCTACAGCCACACCCATCTGCATGATATGAATATCACCAGAAAACGAAGTCTCTGCTTGCAGCTTTTTTTGTAAATCAAGAGCCACTTGACGCTCTGTCGAATACCCAATAATTAAGAAAGTTGTGTTCTTAGAATCAACACGCTTCGAAAATTCTTCGACATAATGCTTAAGCACACGGTTGCGTCCTCTTTCTTTTGCCACGACCGCACCTTTACCTGCTTTCATCGACATGATGGGTTTAATATTTAAAAACTTGCCAATCAATGCGCTTGCTCCTGAAATACGACCACTCCGAATTAAATGGCTTAAATCATCAACAGACAAGAAGTGTTTTACTTTGGTTTTGTGACTTTCTACGAAGGCAACAATTTCTTCGAAAGATTGCCCTTCTTTTGCCAACTCCGCACTCTTCATTAGTAACCAGCCACTACCGTGGCTCATTGATTTTGAATCAACGATATGAATTTCTACATCGGCATTAGGATTCTCTTCAATAAATTGCGATTTTCCTAATTCACCTGATTGGTAAGAAGCGCTTGTTCCACTAGACATACAAATGCACAGGATTTCACGATGTCCTTCTGCGATTGCTTTGTTGAAATGGTCCACATAAAGAGTAGGACTTGGTGCACCAGTTGAAGCCGATTCACTTCCTGCTTCAAGTTTTTTAAAATAACTATCCGTTGTAATATCTAAACGATCTTTATAGTCTGTACCTTCAATAGTAACAGTTAGAGGAATAATCGAAATGTCGTAATTAGTAATGACGTCTTGTGATAAATCACACGTCGAATCAGCCATAAGTTTCATAGAGAGTAATTGCCACCTTTACACATTTCCCTTTAGTGTAAGCGATTTCTTAGTTTTATATCAGTGACAACTGTCACCAATTTTCGTGTCTACTTGATCCATTTCCTACTTTTTTGCTATTTTCTTCTATTTTTCCTTAACACCGTTCGGTATAATAAGCAGAAAAAGAGGAGTAACCTCCCTATGAACCGCTCAAGTTTACAGTTTCGTTTAGCCAAATACATGCTCATTCTTGCTATGGTTGTGCTTGTGCTCGTTATCACTGCGTCTTACTTCGTAATGGCTCATAGTGTTCGACAGGAAATTGGGGAAAGGGCACTAAACATCGCTGAGACTACTGCACAGCATCCTGAAATTATCAGAGCCTTGCAATCTGATACACCGTCACTTGCAGTGCAAGAGTTAGCCTTATCTATTCAGCAAGAAGTCGAAGCACAATATGTAGTTGTTGGAGATGAAAATGAAATTCGCTATGCGCACCCAATTGCAGATCGAATAGGCGAAAAAATGGTGGGCGATGATAATACGCGAGCTCTAGAAAATGGGGAATCTTACATTTCAGAAGCGACTGGTACACTGGGCAAGGCAATAAGAGGAAAAGCGCCTGTGGTGGATGCTGATGGAACAATTATAGGGATCGTCTCAGTAGGTTTTTTATTAGACAATATTTTCTTGATCAATCTTCAATATGCTAAGTACCTTGCCATTATCTTTATTGTAGCTTCCCTTCTGTCGGTAATACTCTCTCGCTTCTTATCGGGAAGAATTAAAAAACAGCTACTTGATTATGAACCAGTAGAAATCGCTTCCCTTCTTTCACAACGAAATGCTCTTTTGGAATCCATTCGCGAAGCCATCATTGTGATTGATAACAAAGGAATGATTACGTTAAGCAATCCCGCAGCAGATGCTTATTTCCCAGCGCTGCCTTCTCTTAAAGGCCAAATTATCGAAAATATAATTCCCCAAACAAGATTAGTAAAAGTGCTTCAAAGCGGGAAAGTGGAACTGGATCAGGTTATTTCTTTAAATGGCATTCAAACACTGGTCAATAGAATTCCCATTAGCAAAGACGGTAAAGTGACCGGTGCTGTAGCCAGTTTTCGAAGAATCGAGGATATTGATGCAATTGCCGAAGAACTCGCACAAACCAAGGACTATATTGAATCCTTAAGGGCCCAAACACATGAACATCAAAATTTTCTTTATATGATTTCAGGCTTACTCCAATTAAAGGAGTATGACGAGGCAATCGAGTTCATTCATCATGAACAACTAGAAACTACATCCCTTTTGGCTTTTATCACCAAACACATTGAAGACACACATTTGAACGCGATGGTCATAGGTTTTTATAACCGTGCGCGAGAGTTGAAAATCCACCTTGAACTTGATGAAGATAGCGCGTGCTCGACTTTACCGCCTACCATCGCAAAGCATTTGCTTCTACCACTCCTAAGCAATTTAGTAGTGAATGCTTTTGAGGCAGTAGATACTCATAGAGAATCAGAGCGGATTGTTAGATTCTATGTCAAAGAGAGTGATACGGAGTTTATTTTTGAAATTGAAGATTCTGGTCCAGGAATATCGCCAGAGAAATTACCACAGTTATTAGAAGGAAAGCAATCCACTAAAAATAAAACTACTCGTGGCTATGGTCTAGCCATTGTTCAAGAAAATTTAAACTTGTTATCTGGGCAATTGTCGGTAGAGCATGGAGATTTAGGGGGAGCACTCTTTGTTGTCTCCATTCCCATAGGAGGAAAACGCAATGACGGATCTAATTGAAGTTTTAATCGTAGAAGATGATCCCCGCATAGCTAGAATTCATGAGAAATTTGTAGCTGCTGTGGATGGTTTTCAAACTGTTGGGATTGCGCACAGTGTAGCCGAAGCTAAAATCTGGCTCGAGGAATTGCAACCTAAATTAATACTATTGGACGTTTACTTACCGGATGGCCTCGGTATCCATTTAGCTGATTATGTAAAAATGAATCACAGTGACATTGACATCATCCTAATTACCGCGGCTACTGAAATGGATGTTGTCCGAAAGGCGTATTCCGTCGGGATTGAAGACTATCTAATTAAACCATTGACTATGCAATCATTCATAGAACGTCTGTCGGTATATCGAATGAAGCAACGCGTCCTCATGCAAGATACTCAACTAACGGAGGAGCAAATTAAACAACTTTTTCAAACTTCCATTGAAACGGCGGCTCCTCTAGCACCAAAGGGCATTGACAGACTCACTCGAGACAAAGTGATGGGCGTATTAGCCAATTTTAGGGAGGGTATCACTGCCGAATCTTTGGGCCAGGAATTAGGGATGAGCCGATCTACAGCTAGACGTTACCTAGAATATTTAGTTAGTGAGAAAACATTATCGGTTGAACAAGTATATGGTACCGTTGGCCGTCCAGAAAGACGCTATTTTTTAATTTAATAAATGAATCCCCTACCTCCGTCACTGAGTGTAGGGGATTTTTTCATGAACACAATTGAACAAAATAAAGTCAATGCACTAAAAAGAGAATATGTTGTAAATATATTCAATTTTCCGAAAAAAGTTTAAGGTTAGAAAAAGCTAATGAAAGCGCTTTACTAAAAGGGGGATTTATCATGAAGATTGGAAAAAAATTATCACTGTTTGCAGCTTCAGCATTTTTGTTACTTAACGTTGCAGGTTGTACAAACTCGTCAAATGCCGCTACTGAAAACGGAGAGTCTGAGTATCCGAAAAACAATATCACTATCGTCGCACCATCTGGAGCAGGTGGTGGTTGGGACTTAACAGCTCGTGCCATCAGTAAAGTAATGAATGAAACAAAAATTGTTGAAAAAGCAATTACAGTAGAAAATCAACCAGGTGGCGGTGGTGCTGTATTTATGGCAACCTATGCGACGAAAGAAGCTAGCAACGATCATATGCTGATGGTGAAATCACCTCCAATTTTAATCAATAATTTAAAGGCAGAAGGAAATAGTCCATACGGCTACAAGGATACAACTCCACTTGCTCAATTAACGAAAGACTTTGGTGCAATCGTCGTTAAAGAAGATTCTCCATTTGAGACGTTAACAGACCTCTTAGATGCTATCAAAGCTGATCCAACTTCCATCACTTTAGCTGGTGGGTCTGCACCAGGTTCCATGGATCACTTACTGACAATCTTGCCTGCTTACGAATATGGGATTGATCCAAAAACTGCAAAATACGTATCTTACGATGGTGGTGGTGAGGCAATGGCTGCACTTCTAGGATCAAATGCTGATGCTATTGGAACAGACGTTTCAACTGTCACTTCTTATGTAAAAAGTGGCGATGTACGTGTTCTAGCTGTCACATCCCCAGAAAAACTTAATCTAGAAGGGTTAGAAGATGTTCCCACTCTTTATGATTTAGGCATCGACGCTGAATTTACCATTTGGAGAGGTCTATTCGGACCAAAAGATATGTCACCTACAGCTCAAGAGTTTTGGACTGAAAAGTTAGATGAGATGGTTAAAACTGATGAGTGGACAGCTGAACTTGAACGTAATGGCTGGGCAAATGAATATCGAAGTGGCGAAGAATTTAGCGAATTTCTAGCAGAACAAGAACAAGTTATCACTGAAATCTTAACAGCTCTTGAAATGCAAAAATAAACGCAGATGCGAGCATGAAAATGCTCGCATTACTTATTTAAGGAGGTTAACACATCATGACAGTGCGTTTTGATAAAATCGCAAGTATTGTATTTTTCGTAATTGGTATTTTATTTTTTACAGAAGCATTAAAGATTTCCGATAGCGCTTATGGATCGTCAGTTGGCCCTAAAATTTTTCCAATGGGTTTGGGCGCCGCTTTAATTGCATTAAGCATTTTATTAATTATTGAAAGCTATAAGTCAAAGCCAAAGGAACAACACAATTCAGCTGAGTCGTTATCGTCCCCACAATACAAACGATTTTTTATTATTTTAGGATCTGCCATTGGCTACGTACTTCTACTAGAACCTCTTGGTTATTTGATTACTACTTTTGTATTCTTACTGATATCTTTTCAAGTGTTAGAAAAAGGAAAGTGGCTGAACTCATTACTAATTGCCGCTGCTTTTTCAGCAGTCATTTATTTTGGCTACGTCAATATTTTAGGTGGATCTCTTCCGGGATTCCCACTATAGGAAGGTGAACAATAATGGGCACGATTGAATATCTAATGAACGGTTTCTTAGTAGCATTTCAATGGCACAATATTCTATTTGCATTAGTTGGCGTTATTATAGGAACAGCAGTAGGCGTGCTTCCAGGAATTGGACCGATGAGTGGTGTTGCCTTACTCATTCCGATTACAGCAACTTTAACGTCTGGCCTGCCGGTCGAGATGGCCGCAACTAGCTCCATCATTCTATTAGCAGGTGTTTATTATGGAGCCATGTACGGTGGATCCACTACCTCAATCTTATTAAATACACCTGGTGAATCTTCTTCTGTAGTGACGACTTTAGATGGTTACCAAATGGCAAGACAGGGACGTGCTGGTGCGGCTCTCGCCATCTCAGCAATCGGTTCATTTGTTGCAGGTATCATTTCATTGATAGGTCTAGTTTTGCTTGCACAACCTCTCTCTAGAATTGCCATCAACTTTGGGCCAGCAGATTATTTCTCTCTAATGTTATTGGGATTAGCAGCAGTGAGTGGACTTGCTGGAAAATCCATTACAAAAGCCTTGATAATGACTGTAGTTGGTCTAATGCTTGGAACGATTGGAATCGATGCCGTTTCTGGAATTGCTCGTTTTACATATGACTCCCCTATTTTATTTAGTGGTATCGAATTTTTAACAATTGCAGTAGGTCTTTTTGCATTAGGAGAAGTATTTAAAACCATCTTTGAGAAAGAAACGCACGATGAGCCCGTTGCGAAAATCACACGCATCCTGCCAACAAAATCAGATTTAAAACAGAGTGTGGGTCCAATTGGTCGATCGTCTATTTTAGGATTCTTTTTAGGTGTTCTACCAGGAGCAGGTGCTACATTGGCCTCGTTCTTTTCTTACATTACTGAAAAGAAGCTAAGCAAAGATCCTGATTCGTTCGGAAAAGGAAACATTGCGGGTGTAGCAGGACCTGAATCAGCTAATAACGCTGCATCAGGTGGTGCCATGATCCCACTTCTGACTTTAGGAATCCCAGGTTCAGGAACAACCGCCATTCTGATGGGTGCTTTCATTATGTATAACATACAGCCAGGCCCATTATTATTTGAAGAACATCCACAAGTTGCTTGGGGATTAATAGCTAGTATGTTTTTGGGGAATTTGATGCTCTTAATTCTGAATATGCCTCTAGTTCGTGTATTTGCGAAAATTATAGAGACACCAAAAAAATACTTACTCCCTATTATCATAGCTATTTCAATCTTTGGGGTTTATGCTGTTCAATACACTACCTTTGACCTGTTTCTTTTATTAGCCTGCGGAGTTTTAGGCTATCTACTTGCGAAGCATGATTACCCACTAGCTCCTTTAGTGCTTGCACTTGTTCTCGGACCTATGATTGAAAATAATATGCGCCGAGCTCTTACCATTTCAAATGGGGACTTTAGTATTTTTGTCACAAATCCATTATCCCTAACTTTTTTAATTGTTACGTTATTATGGCTAGTGGTTCCCCTACTGCTTCGTTTAAAAGGGAAAAATGTCATTATCAGTGAAGAAGCTTAGAAATAATTTTATAGCACATTAAGGTCAGCCTACTCAGGTTGACCTTTTTTAATTGGTTTACTTAAAAGTTGACACTGTCATTTCTTCGGAAATATGGTATCTTTATGATATTACTTGCACAATAAGGGGGGGAACAAATGGGACAAACGGTTGCAGTTTTGCATATTGATCGAATCACCTATCAATTGCATCCTCTCCTTGATCAAACATCTATCTTTTCACAACTAACTACTCATGAGCAAGATATATTATGGTCAAAAAGTAATGATTTAGACTTCAAGCCCTTTCAATTAGCAATCAACGACGCATTGTATGAAATTACAATGGGTTCCACCCCTAGCGGAAATCACTTTGCCCTCTTTACTGCTCATGAAGAAAAAGCCCTTCGTTCTCTCTTTGAGATTGAGGCAACGATGCGCGAGCAACAAATGAAATTATTTGAGCTGGCTAAATCTAGATCAATTACAAAAGAGTCATTGAAAGAAACGATTGAGAACGCTTGTGAGACTATCGCGCAACTTATTCAAGTTGAACGCGTCGGCATCTGGCTATTCAATCCTTCGCAGACGGTCCTAGAGGCGCAAACTATTTATGACGCGCGTATTCCTACCCATAACTTCGGACAGACCGTTGACGAACTTCACTATCCTACTTATTTTGAAGCTGTGCAGAGTGCGCGGTCCCTAGCTATTCATGATGTAAAAACAGACCCACGTGTGGCTGAGATGTATCCAGAGTACTTTGAGTCCATGGGGGGCATACGTTCCATGTTAGATGCTCCCATTATGCTGAGCTCTGGAATTGGGGGCGTACTTTGTTGCGAGTCTCTCTCAAAACGCGTCTGGACTGAGCTAGATCAAACATTAGTTGGCACCCTCGCTGATATGGTGGCTTTCTTATATGAACGCATTTATCGTATCGAAGCTGAAGCACGAATCGAAGAACTTGCCTATGTCGATCAATTAACAGGGCTACCCAATCAGAATGCTTTTGAGGATACAGTTTCTACTCACCTAGCCGAACAAGCTAGTGGAACGTTTATTTATTTAGTAATCGATCAGTTTGCCACAATTCAAGAAGTACTAGGATTCGACGGTGGCGATGAAGTCTTACAAGAAATAGCACATCGTCTAAAAATGAATTTTAAAGAGCCCAATGTTGTCGCCCGTCTTGCTATGGATCATTTTGTATTGTACCTACAACCTCAAGAGCGCTTGCACTTTGAAGAGAAATTTATGGAAATTAAAAAACCTTTCCATAGCAAAGGTCAAGAAGTATATGTCACTTATAGCTACGGCAGAGCAGATTATCCTATTCATGGGGACAACGTCAAACACTGTTTACAAAGTGCCCAAATTGCTTTGAGTCATGGTAAAAAACTCGGATCACAGAGTATCGCTTCCATCTTCAATCCATTTATGAAAGAGCAAAGTGCAGATATTTTACATACAGAGTTTAACCTTCGTAAAGGGTTAGATATGAATGAGTTCAGTTTGTACTATCAACCTCAAGTCAATTCTAGAACAGGGATTGTAGAGGGTTTTGAAGCACTCATTCGTTGGCATCACCCTGACAAAGGGATTATTCCACCATTTGATTTTATCCATCATGCAGAATCTACGGGACTTATTTTGCCAATTGGGGAGTGGGTTATCGAGCAAGCTTTTCAACAATTAGAGAAATGGCAATCACAAGGTTTTTCTACTTGCACAATATCAATCAATATTTCTCCAAGACATTTTTTACATGAAAAGCTTCTTCCTTATTTAAAATCATGTTTGGAGACATATGATGTGCAACCCCATCAGTTTGTAATAGAGATCACCGAGAATGTGGCAATGGGCGATTATTTAGCTGCTCAAACGCGTATCGCTGAATTGCATGAACTGGGGTTCCTTATAAGTATTGACGATTTTGGGACAGGTTTCTCTGCCTTCATCTACTTACAACACTTCTCAATTGATGAAATTAAAATTGATCGCCAATTTATTCTAGATATCGAGACCAATAAAAAGAGTCTTGGCATTGTGAAGACAATCGTTGATTTAGCCAATCTATTAGAGCTGCGCGTCGTTGTAGAAGGTGTGGAAACTCAACAGCAATTGGAGCTTTTACAAGCTATAGGTTGTAAAACCATTCAAGGATACTATTATGCACGTCCCTTACCTACATCTGAAATTGAGCAATGGTTTGAAAAAAGAAGCTCCCACTCGTAACTTGAGTGAGAGCTTCTTTTACTGAATGTAGCGTCTAGCTGAGTGATAATTCCAGCTATAGGCTCCGTTATCATAGCGTTCAATTCTCACCGAGCTACTAGCATTAGGTGCATGTAACATCATGCCATCACCTAAATATAGGCCCACGTGATACACTTTTCCTTTACCAGAATTCCCAGCATAAAACACAAAATCTCCTGCTCGCATGTTAGATTTTGAAATCCATGTCCCTTTTGTTGCTTGATAGAATGAATCTCGAGGAATAAGCACGCCATGAGTACGCATAATTGCATAAAGAATACCTGAACAGTCAAAACCGTAAGCAGATGTTCCTGACCAAATATAACGTAATCCTAAGAACCGCTTCGCCTCATTGATCACAGTCGTCGCTGTCGGCTTGGGAACAGATGCATAGTTCTTATGCACTTTGACATCCGCCTTGGCCACTTTCATCTTTTTATCGTTGGGAGCAGCTACGATCCAAGAGTTCGTCTCTTCGCCTACTACAGGGAGTATAGTTGAATAACTGACTTCTACTGAATTTTTATTCGTGCTAGCATCTTTTAACCACGATGTCTTTGCATGAACAATAGCTATCCGACAATCGCTGTAATCATAATAAGATTTTACAATTTGAGAAGCGGGAACCCAACCTGGATATCCTGCTGCATTATAAGGTACCCATTGATCCTTTGTAGCGACTTTATACCAATCTCCTGATACTTGGGAAACTGTAATCGTATCCCCATAAAGCGCTTGTGTATCTGTTTGTTGGACGAGCCACCAACTTTGGTTTTCGCTAAGTGAAGCCGACCAACGGCGTAAATCTGTTGGATTTGTCGAAGCGGGAGCATCAATTGGTCGCGTCTTATTGGGCTGCTTCCAGAAGTTTGCTGCCTGCACGCCAATTTTCCGGTGTGGGATGGACATCTTCTTTTCACACACTTGCGGCTTAGGTGGTGGTAAAGGTTGTACTTCTACTCGAAATGCAGAATTCATCGTCCGTGCAATAAACAACAATACGTGTTCATGCGTTGTGGCAACGAACGGTCGATAGGTGCGGTCTGGGTAGCCCACTGTTATTTTATTAGCTACTAGATTTTGTACAGCCTCATAAAAATAAGCTTTTGTAGATACATCTGTAAATACTGCACTTGTCGTTCCCGTTAATTGAAATGTTAAAGCGATAACTCGTGCCATGTCTGCTCGATTTAATGAATTGTTCGGACGAAACGTTCCATCTGGGTAGCCACTGATGATTCCCCGTTTATGAAACTCAGCAATCATCCAGTAATTTTTGTGATCACTAGGTACGTCACTAAATAAAGGAGCAGCTGCCAATTCAAGTTTCTCAGGCTGATCAGTGTCATTTGTAGTTTCAGAATCTACTTGCTGCTCTGCAGAGTCGATTTGAGTTTCTTCCACATCGACTTCAGATTCAACTTCTATTTCTGACGTTTCAGTCTCCTCTGTAATTTCAACTTCAGTCTCTACTTCAGTCTCTATTTCAATCACTGTTTCTGTTTCAACTTCAGTCTCGATCTCAGTCTTGATTTCAGTCTCTACTTCTGTTTCAATGTCAGTTTCCACTTCCGATTCTACTTCTGTTATGACTTTGGAGTCATCCTCTTGTACATCTTCTTCAGACAAATCCACTTCAGTAGACTGTTGCGTTTCTGACTGTTGGATAACCGGTTTTTCTAGCTTCAAGGCTCTTGCCAGATAGACGACCGCATCCATACGTGTGATGGATTTCTTCCAGTCACGAGAAAGCTCTTCTGGTAAAAGGACTTTTTGAGCGACTAAATAATCCCATTCTTTTTGATGGGCGGTAGGGGCAGCTGCTTGTGCTTCGCTAAAAGGTAATAGCAGCGTCAAAATAAGAACAAACACAATCCCAATTTTCATTTGTTTCATGTAGTTTTCTCCTTCATATATAATCTACTTTCATTATACCGATTGATTTGGTAAATGTTCCAATTTTCAAAAAATAATGCAAATAAACGACCAATATAGTAAGAATCTCTGTTCATCACTTCAAATGCATAGTATAATTGATGATTGTATTCGACAAAAATTTATAGTGGCGAAGAGGTTATGTCCATGCAGCGTTCAGAACTGCGAACCATGAAAAAATCACGCAAACGAAAGATACTATATAGCATTTTAATCATTCTCGGATCATTAGTAATCTTGTCAGCCACCTACGCCGTTTATTTAGCAAAAAAAGCAGAAGTTGCAGCTAATAATAGTTTTGAAGCAATAGAAGAACGAGAATCCGGTTCTGATTTACGAGAAGAAGATGTAGAACCATTAGAAGACAATGTGTCGATTCTTCTTGTCGGTATTGACGATAGTGAAAAACGAGACTTTGGCGATTCAAATAGTCGCTCAGATTCATTGATGGTCGCAACTTTAAATAATGAAGACAAGTCAATTAAAATTGTAAGTATTCCTCGTGATACGTACACTTATATTCCAGAAGTAGGCTATGAGGATAAAATCACACATGCTCATGCTTATGGAGGCACCTTTGCAGCAATTGAAACTGTTGAAGAGTTATTAGAAATACCGATTGATTACTATGTTCGATTAAACTTTGAGGCATTTATTGAAGTAGTCGACGCGTTCGACGGGGTTGTTGTGGATGTTCCCTACGACCGGTTAGAACTTGATGAAAATGATGAATATACTATTCAATTAACAGAAGGCCGTCAATTATTAGATGGTCGAGAAGCATTGGCGCTTGCTCGAACTCGTATGGTAGACAATGATATTGAACGAGGCAAACGCCAACAGATGATTTTAGAGGCGCTAATAAGCCGTGCTTCTTCTGTACAATCATTCGGAAAATACGGTGATGTCATCGAAGCACTAGGTGACAACATCCGAACAGATTTAACGTTCGATAATATGATGTCATTCTTAAAATATCTAAACTCTGGTGTACCTGAAATCGAAACGATTTCTCTGGCAGGGTTTGATGATACTTCTACAGGCGTTTACTACTGGCAGCTAGATCAAGACGAGTTAGAGGTAACTAGAGAGAGTTTGAAGAGCCATTTAGAACTTCCTGGTTACACGTATACTCGACCTATTGAACAAGAAGAAACCGATTCTTCCTTAACTACTCCAGACGATTCAACTGAAAGCGAATAGTCATTCTTAGATGTGGAGAACGTCACTCAAGAAAGTCCGAGGAAATCAGGCGTGCCAAGTGAGGCGATCTTGGCCTCGGTTGGTGCGACTGATTTTGGAGCGTCTTTCTGACGTTCGCAACTTGATTATTCTTAGATGTGGAGAACGTCACTCAAGAAAGTCCGAGGAAATCAGGCGTGCCAAGTGAGGCGATCTTGGCCTCGGTTGGTGCGACTGATTTTGGAGCGTCTTTCTGACGTTCGCAACTTGATTATTCTTAGATGTGGAGAACGTCACTCAAGAAAGTCCGAGGAAATCAGGCGTGCCAAGTGAGGCGCTCTTGGCCTCGGTTGGTGCGACTGATTTTGGAGCGTCTTTCTGACGTTCGCAACTTGATTATTCTTAGATGTGGAGAACGTCACTCAAGAAAGTCCGAGGAAATCAGGCGTGCCAAGTGAGGCGATCTTGGCCTCGGTTGGTGCGACTGATTTTGGAGCGTCTTTCTGACGTTCGCAACTTGATTCCATTGAGTTGTAAATACGACACCCCCACGAAACGTAACTCAATGAAGACAAAAATCGGTAGATTCTCTGGAGTGCGACCTAGAGAATCTACCGATTTTATTTTTGTCTCAAGTTCATTTAGTTTTTAGTTTTTGTTTGATAGAATTTGTCCAAAGTCTCCTTCTATCTCACCTGTGCTAATTGTTTTAGCTATTTGTTCTCCTATATGAGGATAAAAATGGTGTCCGTCAAAATAGTTGGCCAAATTGTTAGTGACACTGTTTGGATACATGAAGTGATACACCTCATCCGCCCCACCTTTTAAATCCTCTAACCACCGTTCATAATCAGGAAGATTTCCTTCTTCTACTAATGTTTCATAAAGTGGTGTTGAAATTGGCGTTGTAAACACAATTAATTCTGCATTGGGGTAAGCGCTTTGGATAGCTTCCAACTCTTCTTTCACACGAGAATCATAGCGATAATTATCACCATAGAATTCAGCCCTAAACTTTTCAACTTTAGCGGCTGTTTCTTTTTCAATCGTTGCTTGTTCAAACTCTCTTGCTTCAGCTATATTATCACGATTGTATTGTCGTAAAGTGCGAAGTCTCCCCTCTGCTGACCAGTCATAATTTCGTTTGGCGTAATCAAATACATCAAGAGAAATTAAATTTTTCCAGCGGTAAAAGGGTTCTTGAACTTTTTCGATGTAGGGTGCTAAATCTACAGCTTTTTCACTTTGAAATTCACTGCTTTTGAAGAAATCTACTCCAAGAATAATCCGTTCAAATGGTTGATTGTTTTGCTGCTGAGCAAATTCAATCATAGGGCGATATTCAAGAAACGACAAATCACTGGCAGAAAAGTTGTAGACATCCATTCCCTCAAATTTATTAGCTGGAACATAGGTGGTTCGGCTACTTCCTATTAGTAGCGTATCAAAATCGTTATCGCCAAAGTATAGTTCATTTACTTTTTGCTGGCGTTCATCGATAACTGCTTGAACATCGTTATAGTCGTGTTTATGAGAAAAACTCCATAATGGATCAATCCAGTAA
The DNA here is from genome assembly GCF_038595005.1 of Chryseomicrobium sp. FSL W7-1435. GTDB lineage: Bacteria > Bacillota > Bacilli > Bacillales_A > Planococcaceae > Chryseomicrobium. Next base: position 1,099,328 of record NZ_CP151997.1, on the reverse strand, counting down.
GAAAAAGAGCCGATGATCAGTAACGGGACAAGTGTCATACTAAAAAAGATGACAATAAAAAAACGATACGTCATAGTCTATCTCCTTCTCTAAAAGTTGAAATATAAAAACTCAGATACTTGTTGAAGTTTTAGAGCAACATATAAAAACATGGCTCCTGCCGCAATGGCATACATTGGATTCGGTCGTAGTCCCTGCATCCAGTCATAAGAATTCTTAAAGAAAAATGCAATTATTCCTGCTCCAACAAAATAAAGAATCAGCTCGAGAGATGTTGCTGAAAACGTCTCAAGAGGCTGAACCAAATCTTGAATCGCTGCCATTTTCCCTAATACGATTAAGGCATCATCCACTGTTAGTGCTCGGAAGAAAACCCACGTTGCGTTAACAAATTGGAAGGTAATAATCCAACCAACAATAGCCGGTAGTTTGAAGCCTTTTTGATGCCAAAATCGATGTACTATCATGGCTAGACCGTGCAATACTCCCCAAATGACAAATGTCCATCCAGCCCCATGCCATATTCCACTGACAAAAAAGATGATGAAGATATTGACGTATGTACGGGGAATCGACTTATAACTTCCTCCTAAAGGAATATACAAGTAATCCGTTAAAAAACGAGAGAGTGTCATATGCCAACGACGCCAGAAATCTTGAATAGAGACTGCCCGGTAAGGTGAGTTAAAGTTTAATGGAAGAACAATATTAAACAATAGTGCCAAACCAATGGCCATATCACTGTATCCACTAAAATCAAAATAGAGTTGGAATGTATAAGCAAGCGATGTCACCCATGCTTCTGAAGTGGTGAGGGCCTGAACATTTGAATACCCTTCATTTGCCCACACAGCAAAGGTATCGGCTATGGCTACTTTTTTAAACAATCCAATCGAGAAAATAAATAAGCCTTTGGCGATATTCTCAGCATGCATCTTTTTCTTCGCTGCATCCAAGTATTGCCCCATCACTTCTTTGTGATGAACAATTGGTCCAGCGATTAACTGCGGGAAAAATGAAATAAATAATGCATAGTTGAGGAAGTTGTTATCCTCCACTTTTCCTTTATACCGATCGACCAAATACGCAATTTGTTGAAATGTATAAAAGCTGATCGCAAGCGGCAATAGTAAATGCAATAGTTGAAAATTGGTATTTAATACGTGATTGAAATTAGCGATAAAAAAGTCCGTGTATTTAAAATAGCCTAATAGTAAAACGTTAAAAATGATTCCTAAAATCAAAATTTGTTTTTTCATAGCCTCAGTACGCATCATCCAAGTGCCCACACCGTAATTCACTAGGATTGAAACAATGAGTAATAGGAGATAGGCTGGATTCCACCAAGCGTAGAAAAATAGAGAGGAGAGTAGTAACAGCACAATCCCTGCCGTATGATGGATCTTGTTAACTAAGAAATAGCCAATAAAGACGATTGGCAGAAAGACAAAAATAAATTCAAATGAATTGAATAACATGTGAAAGCCTCCGAAGCGTCAAATTCATCTCTCTATCATACACCATTCTCTGCAAACCGTGCATTAGCGTTTCAATCGGTAGATAAATAGAATAGGTACTAATAATAAGGCTAAGCTCATTCCCACTATGCCAAGATGCGCATAACTTGTAAGACCAACAATGACTCCAGAAACTAGACTACCAAGTGTACCTGAGATAGCCACTAACACATCGATAGTTCCTTGATATTTTGCTCGTACCTCCATACTCGTCGAATCGATTAAAAGGGATGTGCCTGCTATGAGACCTAAATTCCATCCTAGTCCAAGTAAAATAAGTGGCACAGCCATTTGCCAAAAATTATCGCCGGCAGCTTGTAGCGTTAATATACCTGTTATAGCTAAAGTTATACTCGAGAAGATGATGACTGGAATTCTTCCAAGCCTATCAACTGCTACCCCTGTAACTAGAGAAGGTAAATACATTGCCGCTACATGAAGGCTGATAACCAACCCTACTGCTTCAAGCCGAGCGCCATGACCTTCCATATGAATAGGTGTCATAGTCATGATTGCCACCATTACAAATTGTGTAATCAGAAGAACAGTAGCCGCTAACCATACACCACGAATATTAGTCGTTTCAATCAATTCTTCTGTCCCGGATTTTTTCTGTAGTACAAGCTCTTTAGCCACTAAAAATGGATCAGGACGCAAGCCTATAAATAACACAAGGCCTGCTATCAAATAAGCAACAGCTGCTAAGATAAATGGGCCTGTCAGTTCTGGTAGCCCCATAAGAGCCGAGAATCGCCCCATCGGTCCTACTAGATTTGGTCCAGCGACTGCTCCTACTGTTGTAGACACGAGAGCAATACTAACTGCCTTCCCCCGCTGTGTGGGAAGTGCCAAATCTGTCCCTGCATAGCGTGCTTGTAAATTGGTTGCTGTCCCTGCACCGTAAATAAATAAGGCCATAAAAAATAAGGGAATCCACTCGAGTGTGGTCCCTACTATGACACCAATCGCTCCCAAGCTTCCAAGGAAAAACCCAATGCTAAGACCTATTCGGCGCCCGATACGCTGCGTGAGTCGACCGATTGTGAAAGCGGTGACTGCCGAACCCAACGTGAATAAAGCTGCCGGTAAACCAGTCAGCGTTGTTAACCCCAGTAAATCACGTGCAATCAGGGCTCCTACCGTAATTCCAGCTGCAAGTCCTGCCCCTCCAAAAATTTGAGACAGCATGACAATCCACAAGGTCCGTTTATAAAGCTGTTGTCGATTAGTACTTTCTATGTTTTCGTGCATCATTAGTAAGCTCCTTGCCTCAGAATTAAAAAATTGTTCGTTATCTCTTTCATTAAATTGCATTTATTTGGTAACCCTCTATTTATATCCCTTTAAAAGAATTATACTAAAGATGTTTCAAGATAAATGGCAAAGGAGGTGAAAAAATGAAAAATCCTGGACTTGCTGCCGTACTGAGTTTTTTATTCACAGGGCTTGGTCAAATTTATAATGGCGAAATTGGCAAAGGTATTCTGTTTATTGTTATTCATTTCATCAACGGACTTTTAATGTTTGTTCTAATTGGTTTCATTACAACACCTATTTTTTGGATTTATGGTATGTATGATGCTTATAAGGTAGCTGAGAAATACAATAGTCAGCATTCATTTTAGTTACATATAAAACGCAAGGTGACCTTTTTAGGCTTCACCTTGCGTTTTTGTAAATCAATAAAAATAGTAACAAAACAAATATGCAGGAATTTTAGAATAAACCCTTGAGAATCTACAAGTTTACGTTAAGTTCCGTTCCGGGACTGCTTTCCGTGGCCGCGTCGTAAGTCTCCTCGTCGCAAGCTCCTGCGGGGCCTCACGTATCGCTCTTTATCCCACTGGAGTCAGTCCCTACACTCCACTTAACTATGCACTAATTAAATCTTATCATTATAATTTATCCCAAACTTTTATCGTTTAATGATTTTTCTTGATAGTACGAATGTAAAAGGAATTGTTCCTACAGAGGCTATTAAGGAACTGATTTTTTCATTGATTCCGAATCCATCTGTGAAAAGAATAATGAGTCCTGTAGAAATAATGATTTGAACAACATAAACTATCGGGAACTGAAAAAATGAGCGCCAAGAAACTTTTGCGCGATACGTAAATAAGGTATTCAAAAAGTAAGAGCCCACCATACTGATTAAAAAGGCTGTCCAATGGGCTGGAACATAATGAACTTGAAATACTTCCGTGAAGAGGACAAACCAAGCAAAGTAGTGTGCAGTATTGAAAATCCCAACGGCGATGAATCGAATCAATTCTTTATTCATGAGTGAGTTTTCATCTCTTTAAGCACTTCTTGTAAATACGCAAGAACGTCATCCTTCAAATCGGCTCTTCTTAACGCAAGGTCAATCGTTGTTTTGACGAAGCCTAGCTTTTCTCCCACATCGTATCGCTTTCCTTCGAATGCATAGCCGTAGACATCTTGGGTTTCAAGAAGTTGCTCAATGGCATCGGTCAATTGAACTTCTCCTCCAGCCCCTACTTTCTGTTGATCTAGGATTGTAAAAATTTCTGGTGTCAAAATATACCGCCCCATGATTGCCATACGAGAACTTGTCGTTCCCGGAGCAGGTTTTTCAATCATCGCATTCACTTTATAGAGTTTGTCTTGGTGATGATCATATTCAATGATGCCGTAACGGTTTGTTTCTTCCGCTGAAACCTCTTGAACAGCCACTACCGAAGAACCGACCATGTCGTATTGTGTAATCAATTGTTTGAGGCCAGGATTTCCTGCATCAATGATGTCGTCTCCGAGGAGCACAGCAAACGGCTCATCGCCAATGAATTTACGTGCACACCACACAGCGTGCCCTAAACCTTTGGCTTCTTTTTGACGAATGTAATGGATATCCACATTACCAGGCTGGCGTACATCAAATAATTCTTGAAGTTTCTGTTTCTCTTCCAAATGACTTTCAAGCTCAAAGGAATGATCAAAATGATCTTCAATCGCTCGTTTATTTTTTCCTGTGACAATAATGATATCTTCAATTCCTGAAGCAATCGCTTCTTCGACAATATACTGAATCATCGGTTTATCAATAATCGGCAACATTTCTTTTGGAGTTGCTTTGGTTGCAGGCAAAAACCGTGTACCGAGTCCTGCAGCCGGAATAATCGCTTTTTTTATAGGTTTCATCTAATCTCTCCTAGTTCTCTATTTCTATTGTTCGAGATTTCATGAGTTCAGAACCTCTGGCATTCGTAACCATAAATTGAAGCGTATCCCCTACTTTGAGTTCTTCAACCTGAATGGTGTATTTAGAAATCCCCGGCTCTAGACGCTGCCAGCCAAAAGAATCTATTGGCTTTCCATTGATAAGCACTTCCGTATATTTAGGGGCGCCTTTTACTATCCATTCATAGACAGTCTCTATTTTGTTCTGATTTTGTATGAGAATCTCTTCATAAAGTCCTAAATGAAAGTCTTGGTGTACTTGTAACTCACCGTGCAAGGACTCGTAATATCGTTCTCCGTGCAACCAATCGTGTTGAAGCAATTGCAGATCTTGCATAGTTGTTGAAACAGGCTGTTCTTCAGCAGCCCACTGCGTATAGGGAATTCGAGAATGCCCTTCAGCAAGTAATTCAGAACCTAGTGCTGTTACGGTATTTCCCTCGATGCCTGCTAACTCTGTAACCAGCGCAGGTAGGAAGGTTGCTGAAATATCACGAGTTTGAGGTTGATTGTCTTTCGAACTCCAAATAAAGTAAGGAACGCTGTGCATGGTCAAAAAATCCTCGTGCTTTCCATTCCAATCTTCTGCTATATCAGTCCCCAACGGACCGTAAAGCTCATTACCATTTGGAAAACTAGGGAGATGATCGCCCCAGAATACAACCAAGGTTTCTTCCTCTCGCTCTTCTAAAGTTGAAAGCAATCGTCCTAATTCCAAATCAACTTTATGCACTTTCTCGACATAATTATTTAAATAAGGACGTACTTCATCCGACAGAGTATCTGCCTTTACAAATTCTGATTCTTGCTGACGACCGTAAGGCATATGGGCTTGAGTAGACACTGCATGGATAAAATCAGGGCGGTCACTTGCATCAAGTGTTTCTAAAATAGCGTCTGTCATGTGACGATCGCTTGGAAAAGTCCCGCCCGGAGTATTCGGCTTCTCAAGGTCCATGAATTCACCTGATATAAACTGATCAAATCCTAAGTTTTTATAGACTGAATTACGTTGGTAGAACCAAGCAAAATAACCGTGAACAGCTGTCGACTCATATCCCGCATCGTTGAAAAGAGAAGGAATTGCTGGAACAGGTTGATGTAGAAATAATTGATAGGGCACATAATCTGGTCGCATGAATTGCATACTGAACCCAGTCAGAGCTTCAAATTCTACATTTGCTGTACCCCCACCAAATTCTGAACTATACAATGTCCCGTGCATGGATTCATTAAAATACTTTCGGAAATTTGGCACAGGATCTACCAAAAAATGTTCTTCTCCAAAATAGTAAGGATCAATAAAGGCTTCACTCATGATGTACAGAACATTTGGTTTTGTGTTCTGCTGTTCTTCTTGAGGATTATAGCGCTCATCAATAGTCGTGATTGCTTGTTGTGAATAGCCTTTAGGTGGCTGTACTTCAGACTCTTTGGCAAGAACGACAAAGTTTGCAAGCATGCCGTTATTTTTCATACCTACTTCAAGTTTCCAAAGCGTTTTTTGCAGTCCCGCTTGCTCTGCAGGTGAAAAAGGTCGGTCTGTCCACATAGCAAAAAAGAAAACAGTTGCAGCACTAACCACAGCTACCTTTATAAGCCATTTTTCTTTATGAGAAGGCAGCATGTAAAGCACCAAGGCAAGCACTAGGACCGCAACAAACGTGCCTATTCCCACTAACCAATAATTTATTTCGACAGGTGATTCAAATCCTGTCACTTCGCGAAGAAGTCGAAAATCATCGAGTGTAATGGGTGCACTCCGTAATTCCAATTTAAAGCGATTACCTAGTCCAAATAAAAGAAGGAATGCTGTTAATAAAAAGCTTAATGTATAGAAAATCTTTCTTGGAAATAGGAACAAGATACTAAATAAGGCTACATACAGGATGTAGTTGAGCACGAATCGCTTGTCGTATTGTTCAATCCAGTCGAATACCGGCAAATTTAGTAAATCCCGCACAAGCCATTCATTCATCAAGAGAATGGCAAGTGGAAGAAGAAATAATATGCTGAACGTAATCAGTGAAAGTAGAAATCGTGGTAAAACACCTTTTATTCGTCTCACCTCATTCTCTCCTTTCTACTGTTCTTGGAATTTAATAATGACAATACCATCAATCATCTCTACCGCACCTTCTCGAGGCCATGTCGGCATCTCTTCAAACGCTTGTGTCTCTTTAATTGCATTGAGTTCCTCTGAGGAAGCATACTTCACCGGAGTTCCAAGTACCGTATCGAAGAAATAATTGAACTGGTAAGGAAGAATTAAAATGCTTTCTCCTACAATACCTGTTAATTGTGGAAGTCTGTCACTTACCGGTCCCGATCCGACGCTACTTCTCACACTATATCGCCCGACAATACCAATCTTTGTTTCACGAGTATACTCTGGCTGGCTTTCAATTCGAGCCATGACGCGATTGGCAAACTGCGTCGTCTTCTCAAAACGTAATTGCAAATGCAGATAAGAAATATTGGCAATGATTGCAGAGTTTGCAATGGTTAGCGCTAGTACTCCTACACTTAGCCACGCAAGCACTTTTTGAGAGGTTGCATGTTCGTAGAATACGATAACTAAGAAGTACAAATTAATAATGCTCATGATCATTAATACATGATAGACGACTCCTGGTGACACGAAGTACAGGCTATAGGTAAAGAAAGGCAGTAATAAGATGGCTACCGCAATTAAAGCAGTTCGTCCAACTGATTTTTTCATAGCATTGGCAGCTACAAAACCAATCAACAGAACCAATACTAGTAGATTTAATATATGGAAAAGTGTCACTGGGATGTCTGTCACAAAACCACCAATAAAGAACTCAAGAAAATCGTCTTTACTCTCTGTAAGTAAATGGCGAATACTATCAGAGCGCTCCCCTATTTCATTTAAGCCTTGGTAGTTACGGATAGAAGACGAGAAGCGTTGATAAAGAAAGAATGTGATGGCGTAAAGACCCATCCCTCCCACTACTGTCGCAATCATACGAGCTAATTGAAAGCTCATCAATTTGAATGTGTTCTTTTCATCGAGCAACATGTGGATCACTACAACAATTGCTAAGGTCAATGCAAACGGTAAATTCGCCTGATAAATACCGACAGCCACATAAAATAGAAGGGCTCCTGGTATAAATCCAAAACGCCACTTCACAGTAACTAGCAAAGCAAGCCCAGTTAAAAAGTAACCAAAAATGTAAGCGTCAGCCGTAAACATATAGGCAAAAGTAGATGTTATGACTGGGAATGTTACGAGGACTCCCGCTAGCAAGTAAATCGACAGTGTTTTTTTAAGTGAAAACAATTCAATTAAAACAACGACAAATAGACTCATATAAAATAGTGATAAAAGACCATTAATCATAGATAAATCAAAATAAGAACCAACCCAGCTTACCGGTCCAAGGAAGAATCGTCCGAGTCCAAAATTGAGTTGATCAGCATATGTATTGACCAGTCCATCATGATTCGGAATATACTGTGTAAATATAATAAGATGTGTCAGTAATCCGATAATCCAAGTAGCTAGAAAGCCTTTTTTCCACTCGGGTGTAATGCGTTTTTTTAATCTGTTTAAATAATCTTCTGGCACTGTTAATTCCCCCACTTATTCCAAGCATTTTCTTGTTTTCAATTGTATTAGTATAGCATGGTTTGTCACATTTTCCGGTAGGGAATTGGAAATTTTCTATGCTTTTTCCCATTCCTTCTTCCATTTGACGTATACTGGTAAAGAAAGATTCACTATGTTTTCGAATAAAAGGAGTTCAATTAATGAAATTAATTACCATTTTAATCCCCGCTTATAATGAAGAAGAAGTTCTTCCTCTATTAATACAACGGCTGGATGAAGTAACAGCCACCCTACCTACTTATTCTTTCGAATATCTTTTTATCAACGATGGTAGTAAGGATCGCACATTTGAATTGCTTTGCGAATTCAATGCAGCGCATCCATCTGTCTCTGTTGTCAATCTTTCCCGTAATTTTGGAAAGGAAGCCGCCATGCTAGCAGGCTTTGATTACATAAAAGGAGATGCGGTCGTGATTATCGATGCGGATCTTCAAGATCCTCCTGAACTCATTCCCGACATGCTTGCCTATTGGGAAGAAGGTTATGAAGATGTATTTGCGAAACGTAAAAGTCGAGATGGCGAAACCTTTTTCAAAAAATGGTCATCAGGAAGGTATTATCGTATTCTAGAAAAACTTTCAGATGTTCCCGTACAACGTGATACTGGTGACTTCCGTCTACTAGACCGCAAATGCATTACCGCACTTCAATCACTGCGTGAATCAAAACGCTATACGAAGGGTATGTTTAGCTGGATCGGTTTCCGCAAAAAAGAAATTTTATTTGACCGGGATGCCCGAGCAGCTGGCGATACAAAGTGGAATTATCTTAAGCTTTTCAATTTAGCGCTAGACGGCATCACTTCAGCAACAATCGCCCCATTGCGCTTTGCTTCTTGGAGCGGTATCGGAATCTCTATTTTAGCATTTCTATATATCATTTTTATTGTCGTTCGCACAATTCTATATGGTGAACCCGTTGCGGGTTATCCCTCTATGATGGCTGTCATTTTATTCTTAGGCGGTGTTCAGTTGCTTTCACTTGGTATCATCGGTGAATATCTAGGGAAAATATTTTTTGAAACCAAAAAGCGTCCTGTTTATTTCTTGGATGTTTACCTACCGGCAAATAGAGTTAAGTAAGAACTCTCAAGAACTACCTTCTATCCATATGCATCTTACGAAGCTTGTTTTTAAGTTCAAATTAAGAACGAAAAGGACCGAGGCCCGCTCTTTTAGAGCGGGCCTCGGCGCGAATCTTCTTAGTTCGACCTTACACAAACTTCTCCAATTGCATACGGGTAGTTGAAGTTCTTTTTTTCAGGAAGTGGTGACTTGCAACGTCTTAGGGTCGGCTCTGCCTCTATTTTTTCAGTGTATTTCAAACTTTGCTCTATTTAACAAGGTAGAAAATCGCTGCGCTAACGCGAGGCTCGGTTTGGCAACAAGTCAATCACAGTTTAGGTCAGCCAGCTATAGAAAACTACCTGGTTTTTATAGAGATTTTGTGTTATCTGTGACTTAGTAAATTTTTTGAGTCTATTGATTTGAAATCCCGGAGGCTAGGTTGCCATTTCCCAGGCCATCTGAGTTTTACCGAGACCCGGCAACGCAGACGAAAGCGCTCTTCTTTCGGCTGACGTGGGGAGGCTCGAAGAAACTCACCTAGGAAATGGTGTTCTAGGTGGAGGGATTTCAAATTTTAGAAAAAAATTAATTGCTTCTTTAAAACCAAATCTTTATTACTTAAAGCCCTTACTAGTAAGACCTTGGCCATTTAAAGTATTTTAGTCTGACTGAGCGAATAGTGCAGCTGTCTTTTCACTCCTCAAAGTTTTATTCAATCATTACAGCAAATTTATCGATCATCAGATTCGATTAATCACTCATCAATGATTTAATCGCTCATCACAATAATTTAATCCTTCATCATAACCAATTTATCGATCGTCAGATTCGATTAATCGTTCATCACGAATCTAACGCCACTCACCCTGTTGATTTGAAACCCCGGAGGCTAGGTTGCCATTTCCCAGGCCATCTGAGTTTTACCGAGACCCGGCAACGCAGCCGAAAGCGCCCTCCTTTCGGCTGACGTGGGGAGGCTCGAAGAAACTCACCTAGGAAATGGTTTTCTAGGTGGAGGGATTTCAAATCTGGCACCGTTAAAAAAACCTTTGGATCCTCTCCAAAGGTTTTTAAGGTTTCTGAGAAAAATAATTGGAGATAAATGCTCCAAGGGACAAGTTGATAATCATGTTGATCACAGCCGGAATAGCGGCTAGTTCCCCAATGTGTTCCATCGCCAAAGTGGCAGCCAATGCCGTGTTGCAAATACCTACTTGAAATAAGATTGACCTCGCTCCTGCCTCAGGAACTCCTACTAACTTCGCCACAAAATACCCAAGTCCCATGGGAATACTGACTTGCAAAAACACTACTCCCGCAATTTTGGGTAGAAGCTCCAAATGTTCGACAAGAGAGGTCTGTGCGCTAGAAACTACCGAAGCCACAATGAGCAACAAGGTGACTTGCGAGATGATAGGTGTGAAGGGTTTGATTCGGTCCACTTTCTTACCCCAGCGCCATTGTAAGAAGATTCCTGAAAACAGTGGAAGAAAAACGATAAGCACTATCGACTTGAATAAGGCCATCACATCCACAGGAATTAACTGTCCGGCAAAATAATCTGTCAGGAGGGGCGTCAGTACTGGAGAAATAAGTGTATCTACCGTGGCCATTGTAATACTTAGTGCTACGTCGCCTCCTGCAATTAAGGCATATAAATTAGCTGAGGTGCCGCTGGGAACTGTTCCTGATAAAATAATCCCCATGGCAATGTCCAGGCGCTCTTGAAAGAAAATCTTGGCCAAGATAACCGACACAGCTACCATGATCACCCATTTTAATGCTATACCAATAAACACCGTCTTAGGGTTACGAATCGTTTTTACGAGCTGATGGACTGCTAATTGTAAACCCATTAGAAAGAAGATAAGTCCCAGACCAAAACCTGCCCAGCCTTGAATTAGAGTGTAGAGAGTCGGCTGCAAATAAGCACTCAGCGCAATTAAAATAATCCACAGGGGAAGATACTTTGCGAGAACCGATTTTAGTAGTGCCACTTTTTCTCCCCCCCTCTACAGGTAAGACCCGTGCTTTCGCACAGGTCTTAAATTATTTCGTATATAAGTAAGCTCCATCTTTCAGTTCAAGAAAGCGAACCGCATCACCAATAGCCACTTGCTCCGTCGTTCGCCCTGTCACCTTTGCTGAAGTCCCTTCTAATTGAACTAACACAACAGAGTAAGGTGCTAGATGTTCAAATTCTACAGGAGGTACATGGATGGTAGTGTAGCTATAAATTGTTCCATCGTTTGAGACTTCACGTTGTTCAATTTGATCTGAACCACATGTTGGACAATAATGGCGTTTTACAACCGTTTCGTGACCACAGCATGAATAGACTTTCATCTCTTACACCCTCTCTAATATGTGGACGGCCGAGTAAGAGCCTGTCCCACCTAGATTTTGTGCTAACGCAATTCGTGCGCCATTTACTTGATTGGCAGCTGTTCCCTTTAATTGATGAACCAGTTGATACACTTGCGACAAGCCTGTTGCGCCAATTGGATGCCCTCTAGAGAGCAATCCTCCACTAGTGTTTACAGGTTTTTTACCTGATGGCTTCGTATGGCCTTCTATTAACGCCTTCCACCCTTCACCTTTTGTGAAGAATCCAAGCTCTTCAGTCGCGATAATTTCCGTCATAGAGAAACAATCATGGATTTCAATGACATCTATATCTTCTGGACCTAGACCTGCTTTTTCATACGCTTTTCTACCCGACTCCCCGATTGCAGGAATGGATAACAAATCGAGCGCGTCTTGCATTTGAGTAGGACCCGAAACAAGTGCTGAAGCTCTGACATGAATGGAACTAGGTTTTCTAGAAAGAACGATTGCAGCTGCACCATCTGTCATAGGTGAGCAATCAAATAGCCCTAATGGATCTGTGATGGCGCGAGCATTCATAATCTCATCTAAAGACGTTGGTTTCTGGAACTGTGCCAATGGGTTGTTTAATGCGTTTTCACGATTCTTTAAAGCCACCATCGCTAAATGTTCTTTACTAGCACCTGTTTCATAAAAATAACGATGAGCTAGTACTCCAAAAAATCCCGGGAACGTCAAGCCTGCATGCTTTTCATTGGAATCTGTATCCATCGCTGCATTGATTGCCTGTGTCACATCTGGTGTTCGAGCATGCTTCATTTTTTCGACTCCAGCAACCAGTACTGTGTCATACTCACCACTCATGATACCTAGAATGCCTTGTCGAAGAGCAATTCCACCAGAGGCACAAGCTCCTTCCACTTTAGCGGCCGGAATATAGCCAAGTCCTAAATCATTAGCGACGATGGCACCCAAAATTTCTTGGTTGCTCATACTACCTGCTAAGAAGTTACCAACAAATACTGCGTCTACTTTAGGACGTCCTGCGTCTTCCAGAGCTTGTCTACTTGCATCCAGCAGTAAATCTTTTAAAGTGCGATCAGCATGGTTTCCAAATTTGGTCATTCCCACGCCATGTATATATGTTTTCGTCATCCTTTACACTCCCACGTGTTGTGTCTTTAGTTCACGTTTCAGTATTTTTCCGTACGAACTTTTTGGCAGTTCCTCTACCAAATGAATTTCCTTCGGTTTTTTAAAGCTTGCTAAATGGTTTTTACAAAGATCTAGCAACTGTTCAACAGTTACTTCTTGTGTGCCATTGAGGACAACATAAGCGACAACACTTTCTCCCCATTTATCATCATCTACACCAATTACGCAGGTTTCCTTAACACCAGGATGGAGATTCAACACTTCTTCCACTTCACGCGGATAAATATTGACACCACCTGAAATAATGACGTCTTTTTTACGGTCGACGATATGCACATAACCTTCTTTATCACGCCATGCTAAATCTCCTGTATGCAACCATCCGTCCTTAAGAGTGTCAGCTGTAGCTTTGTCGTTATTCCAGTAACCTTTCATGACAAGAGAGCCTTTACAAATGATTTCTCCCACTTCACCATGCGGCACCTCATTGCCCTCATCGTTTACTATTTTCACAGTAACGAAAGGTCCAATTCTACCACATGATTCTAATCGTTTTGATAGCTCATGACGAGGCATCATCGTGATGCACATAGGGGCTTCCACTTGTCCATAAGTTTCTACGAATATAGTTCCGGCTTGTTCTAAAGCGTATTGTAATTTAGCTGCTGCAATTGGCGATCCTGCCATGTTGATCGACTTCAATGTCGACAGTTTCTTAGCATCGAAAGCTGGATCTTGAACCATTAAATTCACCATTGTCGGAACCATGAAAATAATACTCACTTGATCTTTTTGCAATTCATCTAAAAAGTGTGCCGCTTCAAATTTATCGTAGACGACTTGAGTTAACCCATACAGCCAAGACACATGGCTCAAGAAATTACTCCCATGAGTTAAAGGTGCCACGTGGCCCACCACATCGTGATAATCGACATTGCAGACTTGGGCGAGTGATAGCGCCCCTGCAATCATATTACGGTGACTTAACATAACACCTTTAGGGTTTCCTGTCGTCCCCGAAGTGTACATAATCGCGAACAAATCGTCTTCTGAAACATCAGCTAGATGCGATTTGCCCAAATGTTGTTGGACCAAATCTTCATAGTGTTCCCCTACATAAAGCGATGGCACGTTTACTTCCACACTATCCAGCAGCTCTTTGTCGCCTACTAGTAAAGAAACAGATGCATCGTCAATCATATAGAGAAGTTCTTTAGGGTGAAGTCGGTAATTCAAAGGCACCTTAATAATGCCTGCATGTGCGAGTGCAACATCCAACTCGATATGTTCTGCCCGATTTTTCATCAGTACGGCAATCCGCTCGCCTTTTTGAATTCCTAGTGAATGAAAATAGGATGATAATGCTAGTGTGCGCTCTGCAAATTCTTTGTAAGTAAACTGACGTTCTGTATCTTTTACAGCTACTTTTTCAGGATTCGCAGCTGCTGCTTTTAAAGCTAAATGACTAAGCGTTTCCAATAGATTCGCCTCCTTGAGAAAAATGGAAAACAGGCATTCCCCATACTTTGTCGTTCTTTCGTTTCATTTCGACGCCAGTAAGGGGGAATAAAATATATTCAATCGTTACGGCTACAGGGTTTTCATCTGCTAAAAAATGCCCTCCACTTAATTGTCCATCACAATCGACAAATACTCCGTGCATATGGACATCGAGTTCTCCGTTCTCATCTTTGCCAATGAATCCTGTTGCTGACAACAATTCGACAGGAGAAGATGTTTGTCGTTTGCTTGAGTAGCGAATTCGTCCCTCTGTCCCGTCTCGTTCTACTTGTACATAGGTGGCATGTTGTAACGATCCCAAGCACTGAAATTGAGCAGCTTCAATACCATGCTCGACACAAACTTGACGCATGCCTTCAAATAAATCCCACTCGTTTGTCAATCTTCCTACAATACGCACAGAGCTCTCAGCAGCAACTGCTTCTACTGTCTTGTTACCCAATGCTATACCCTCCATCAACTTTCAGTACCTGCGAAGTCGCATAGCCGGCTTTACGATGAGCAAAATACATCACGGCCTGTGCAATATCATTCGGCTCACCCATTCGATCAATCACTTGAGCAGAAGTATCGTAAGCAACACCCGCTGTAATGGCTGTCAACACGGCGCCAGGTGCAACCGAATTACAGGTAATCCCGTATTTACCGACTTCCTTGGCTACCCAACGAGTGAGGGCAATGACGCCTCCTTTTGAAGCGGAGTAAGCAGGACCGGAGCGACCATTCTTCTCTCCACCAGAAACAACGCCTCCGTTAATTCCTGATATCGAACTGATGTTAACGATTCGACCATATCCTGAGTCCCGCATATGGGGATACACACATGCCTGAGTGAAGAGGAAAGTGGCTTTCAAATTTGTATCAAGATCACGGTCCCATTGATCCAAGGTCATATCCTCTAAATCAAGGCGACTACATGTTCCTGCATTGTTCACCAAGATGTGTACTTCACCGAATTTTTCAATTGTGCGTGACACGGTGGCTTCTACAAATTCTTTATCACGAATATCGCCTAAACATTCTAGATAATCTGCGCCATTTAATTGCTGAATAGTTTGTTCGCATGAATTTAAATCAACAAGAACAACATACGCACCTTCACTTGCCAGTTGAATGGCAACCGATTGGCCAATACCACTTGCTGCTCCTGTAATAATCGCTACTTCTTTAGAAAATCTCATGTGAATTCCTCCTTATTTTACGTTCAGTAAGTCTGGTAAAAATGTTGAAATTACAGGGATATATGTAATTAACATCAAAACGATGATCGAGGCAATCACGAAAGGTAAAACACCTTTAGAAATCTCAATGATGTTTGTACCAGATATACCTGCTGCCACATAAAGATTTAATCCAACTGGAGGAGTAAACAAGCCAATAGCCAAGTTGACCGTCATGAATACACCAAATACTGTTGGATCGACTTCCAAGAAAATCATGATTGGAAGAAGAATCGGAACAAATATGTAGTATGCAGAGATGGCATCAATGAAGGCTCCTGCTATTAATAAGAGAACATTGATTAATAAAAGAATGACAATAGGGTTTGTAGAAAGCCCTAAAATGATTTCACTTAAGTCACGCGCAATTTGTTCTGTCGTGATGATGTAGGCAAATACGGAAGCCGCACTCACAATAATCATGACAACAGCTGTCTGTAACGACGCGTCTACAAATATACGATACATGCTTTTAAACAGACTGCCTCTTAATACCACTAACCCAACAACTAGACCATAAACAACTGCTACAACAGCTGCCTCTGTTGGTGTGAAGAAGCCCCCATAAATTCCACCCAAAATAATAACGGGAATAAACAGACCAGGTAGTGCCTTAACAAATGCATCTAGTCGTTCTTTTCCAGTAGCCTTTTCCATTTTGTGATCATCTGCATGGAAAAACCCTTTCTTTTCTTCTCGATATCGGACATAAAAAGCAGCAATAATGAAGGCTACACCCATTAATAATCCTGGGATAACGCCCGCAAGAAACAGCCGGTTGATGGTTATAGGAATTTGATCACCCGCGACGACCGCAAAAACGATGAAAGCGATACTCGGTGGGATGATGATTCCTACAGCTCCTGAGCTTGCAACAAGCGCTCCCGCAGTTTCCTTTTTATAGCCACTCTTCACCATTGCAGGAATTAAAATTCCTCCAATAGCGGCAACTGTTGCAGGTCCAGAACCCGAGATAGCTGCAAAAAATACAGCTACGAGAACCGTAACTAAAACGATTCCACCTTTCATATGGCCAACCATTGCTTGTGCAAAATCAATTAACCGCTTAGAAATTCCAACGTGATCCATGATGACGCCTGCTAATATGAAGAACGGAATAGCTAGCAGAGTGAATTTGGCAACACTTGTGTACATAATATCTGTGACCGCTTCTAGACCATATAAACCGCTCGATGACACAAGTACGATCAAGGAAGATATCCCTAGTGCCAGTGCTATTGGGACGCGTAAGAAGATGAGTACAAAAAATGCGCCGAACAAAAACAAAGCAATCATAGCTGCTCACTCTCCTTTCCGTCTTTCAATTGCCATTCTTGCCATCCGACTTGCAGTGTTCGAATGATACACAACGCTGCACCGATCGGTAATGACATCGTCATGACCCAGGTTGGCCATCCAAGTGCTGGTGTTTTTTGACCAATATCCATTTGGAATAAAATCGTTTGAATTCCGAACCAAAACAGTACCCCAAACAGTACAAGGCCTGCTAATGTTGAAATGACGATCATTGTTCGTTTGACAGCATTATTTCCAAGATCGTAAAACAAGGTAAAGCCAAGGTGTGCGTATTTTCGCACACCTACAGCAGTCCCCACAAAGGTCAGCAGCACAAACAAATTGATTGTCAGCTCTTCCGTGAATGATAAGGAAATCTCAGCAAAGTTTCGAGAGATGATATTGGTGAAAGCAATGACTGTCATACTTAGCATGGCGATTACCAAGATAATCTCTTCTAGTTTATCTAGCACCTTCATGATAGATTCCTCCTGATCACGGTTGGAATGCTTCTAGTAAATCGGCACCCCAAATGTCTGTGTATTTGTCGTAAAGCGGCTGCACGACTTCTTTAAATGCCGCAAGTTCTTCTTCTGTTGGTTCATAGAATTGCATACCTGCTGCTTGCAACTCTTCAATCTGACCTGCTTCTTTTTCACGTGCTAGTTCTAGCTGGTAGTCTGCTGCTTCTTTACCCAGACGATCAAACAATTCCTTGTCTGCATCACTCATAGAATCATACAATTCCTTATTCATACCTAGTACAAGCGGATCATACGAATAGTTCCACATCGTGATATAGTCTTGGACTTCATTTAATTTAGAAGAGTAAATAACATCAATTGGATTTTCTTGACCATCGATTGTTCCTTGTTGCAATGCTGTAAATACCTCAGAGAATGTCATCGTTACTGGATCCGTACCTAGTTCACGGTATAGATCTGTGTACATTTGAATACCAGGAATTCGTAGTTTTAATCCTGTGATATCCTCAGGAGACTTCACTTCACGTACACTGTTTGTCAGTTGGCGGAAGCCATTCTGACCATAGCCGAGTGCATGTACACCTTTTTCAGCAAGTACTTCTTTCAACTGTTCACCACCGGCACCACCAAATACACTGTCGACTTCTTCAAGATTCGAGAATAAGAAAGGAGCAGATGCTACCCCAAAGCGCTCATCTAAAATCGAGTAGATGATTGTAGAGTTGAACGTTAAATCAATGGTTCCTTTTGAAAGTCCTTCAACAGCTTTACCAGAATCCCCACCTGAAAGTTGTTCATTTGCAAAGATTTCTAAATTGATACGCCCATCTGTTTCTTCTGCTAAGTCTGTTTTCAGTTTTTCAGCCGCCTCAAACCAAGTGGACGACTCTGAAACGGTCACTGACATTTTCAAATCGTATTCTTTGTCATCTGCACTTGCCTCATTTGACGAACCTTCAGAACCACACGCGCCTAGTAAAAGTACTGTCGATAACCCCATAACTGTAAATAGTGAACGTTTTGATTTTTTCATGAACTTACACCCCTTTAGTAGTTTAGAAAATCGTTTCATAGATAAAGTCGACGATATGTACCGCCTGC
Source organism: Chryseomicrobium sp. FSL W7-1435 (assembly GCF_038595005.1). GTDB lineage: Bacteria > Bacillota > Bacilli > Bacillales_A > Planococcaceae > Chryseomicrobium. The sequence continues at coordinate 1,080,803 of NZ_CP151997.1, read as the reverse complement.
ATACTTGCTCCGAGACCCTCGCGTTCAATACCAACTTTCATTTGAAGAAGACACCCTGGATTTGAAGTTACAACTCGTGCTGGTGTAACAGCCTTCACCCCTTTCATTTTTTGTTCAAGAATCTGACCAGCTACTACTGGTTGTAATAAATTATAAATTCCCGCAGATCCGCAACACCCTGCTGCGTTTGGCATTTCTTTAAATTCCCAACCTGGTGTAGCTTGTAATAGGGCTCGAGGTTCCACCCAAACTTTATTTACATTGCGCAAATGGCAAGAATCTTGATATGTCACAACACCTTCTGTTTTTTTTGGCAATTGCGCGATTTTTTCTGTTAATCCAAGCTTTACCAACAAGGAAGAAATATCAGTAAGTTGTTCACTAAAGCGCTGAGCTTCAACAGATCCAAGCAATTTGCCATACTCACTTAAAAATGCGCCGCACCCTCCTGCATTTTGAACGATGAAATCAAAGTCTTCATGATGAAAAGCGTTCACATTTTGAACAGCGTTTCGCTTAGCTTTTGGCAATTCCCCACTGTGTCCATGAAGAGCACCGCAACACGCTTGGCCTCCAGGAATAATGACTTCTGCCCCGAGGTACTCGAGCAATTCAATCGTTCGTTGATTGGTTTGTTGAAACATCGTTTCCATTAGACAGCCAGTAAAAAATGCGACTCGCAGTTGTTTTTTCTCTTGTGGCTGCCGAGTTTTTTTGGATACGATCTTTGGTAATACGGTCTCCATGTCTCGAAGGGAGTCTGGAAACAATTCCATAAAGCCTACTTTTCGAGTCACCTTTTGAATTCCGGAAGCTTGATAAAATTGGATCAATTTCACTGTGCCTTGCATAATTTGCTGATTAGCAAACAACCCATCAAACGCAACTTTTCGAATCAATTTTTCTTTTAATGATGTAGGTTTGGCTTCTTGAATCGCGTAGCGAGTCTCTTCTAAAAGTGTTCCGTACTGCACACCTGCTGGACAGGCGGGTTCACAAGCACGGCAACCTAGACAGACGTCAAAAGCTTCTTCAACAGAACCATCCCATTTCACTTCACCATCCCTGACCGCTTTCATTAGTGCGATACGTCCTCTTGGCGAGTGGACTTCATCTTGCCCTGTGATCAGATAAGTGGGACATGCTGGTAAGCAGAAGCCACACCTCATGCAATCCATCAGTAAATTTTCATCTACATGGTCAACAAAGCTCTGCTGCATTCGCTGTTCGAGAACATTAACCATAGTGAAGCACCACCCGAGGCTTTGTAGATTTTGCAAACATCTTTCCTGGATTGCAGATGTTGTCTGGATCGATGGCTTGCTTGAGCGTTCGCATCAAGTCAATGCCCTCTGCCCCAATTTTCCATTCTAAGTAGGGAGACTTCATCTCTCCCACTCCATGTTCACCTGTGATTGTGCCTCCAAGTGAGATGGCCACTTCAAATATTTCTGCAAAAGCTTGTTCTACTCGCTTCATCTCTTCCACATCACGACTGTCAGTTAAGCAGGTGGGATGCAAATTACCATCTCCAGCATGCCCAAATGTATGAATTTCGACTTGATTGCGAATAGCTATCTCTTCTATAGCTCGTACCATTTTTGCAAGTTCAGAACGAGGCACAGTAGCATCCTCTAATATTGTAGTTGGCCGTTTGCGAGATAACGCAGACAGTGCTGCTCGTCTGCCCGCTTTTAACCGAAGGGCTTCTTCAGCAGAACTAGCTACCGCTGTGTGCGTCGCCCCATTTTTTATAGCGAGAGCTATCATTTGTTCTACATCTCTTGTAACAGCTTCCTCGTCTCCATCCTGTTCCATCAACAACATGGCCTCGGCATCTTGTGGTAAGCCAAGATTCATGAATTGCTCTACGGCGTCCATCGTCCCGCGGTCCATAAACTCAAGCGTTGCTGGAATAATCTTAGCTGCAATGATTTCTGAAACAGTCTTGCCAGCAGCTTCCAAAGAAGTAAAGTAGGCGATACCTGTTTTTTGGGCTTTTGGAAGTGGGATTAATTTTAGTGTGATTTCAGTGACGACACCTAATGTGCCTTCTGATCCTACCAAAAGGGATTGCATATCGTAACCAGCCACATCTTTGGCAAGCTTGCCTCCTGTTTTGAGAATGGTGCCATTCGGTAACACCGTGGTAAGTGCCATGACGTAGTCTTTGGTGACACCATACTTCAATCCTCTTAACCCGCCGGAGTTTTCACTCACATTGCCACCTATCGTAGAAATTTTCATACTGCTCGGATCTGGTGGATAGAATAGTTGGTGGCTCTCAACATATGTAGCGAGGTCTAACGTGATGACCCCTGGTTGAACAGTCACACAAAGATTGTCTTCATCCAGCTCTATGATTTGATTCATTCGATTAAACAAAAGGACAATTCCACCTTGTGAAGGAACAGTGCCCGCTGCGAGATTTGTTCCAGACCCTCTGGGTACTAGTGGAACTTTATAGGTTCGGCAAACATTCATAATGGCCGCAATTTGTTCAGTGCTTTCAGGTGACACAACTGCGTCAGGCATAGCTTGAAAACCAGCAGTGGCGTCAAAGCTGTAAGCCGCGAGTTGGGCACGTGATTGTTTAACATGGTCTTTGCCAACAATTTGTTGTAATTGGGTGATCCATTCCACTGGCTCGCCCTCCCTTTTGTGATAGCGCTTACAAATTACTTTACAGAAAGAATTTTCTGAATACTATGGCTGTTCACACAACATTCACATTTAAAATTGGCCTTATTTTTGTCCTTTTGGACAATGAAAAAACCGTTTTCCCTAATATTTAGGAAAACGGTCCTTCTATTTTCGTGCATATAAGCGATAGGCTGTATACACTTCTGCAAGATCAGCTCGATTTGAAAAATGAATCCCTAGAAGATTTTCGATTTTAGCTAATCGGTATTTCAATGTGTTTTTATGAACGAAAAGTTCATCTGCAACATCTTGTAAACTGCCATTCGTTTCAAAATAAGCTTGCAACGTTTCCATCAATTCATGGTCTTTGCAGATTGGAGAGATTGTTCGTTCTAAAAAAGTTTGAATACCATCCTCTGGTAGTTGGTAATACAAGAGTTCCAACTTTAGATTTTCTTCAAAGACAACACGCTGCTGCCTGTCTGAAATTTTCACGGCTGTTTTCGCTTGTTGATAAGACTCTCGCAAATCACCACATCGACCAATGCCAATGGGCTGGTAATCTCCAAGCTGTTTCATCAGTTTGGATTGGATTTGTTGCAACCCTTCTAGGAGCTTGGTTTTATCTATTTTTGGTAAGAACAAAATGAGTTGTCCCATCCCGCTTCTCACTATAGCGAGTTCCGGATGAAGTGTTTGCATACTGAGTATGCGATCCACCGTTTCTTGACCTAGAAAACTAGTCCCCTGTAAAATTGCTACTTGGTAAAACTTGTTTAATGGAAAATCAAGAATTCGGGCACGTTGAAGAGCTTCCGTGACGGTATACTCCCCTAGTAAATAGTCGGCTATGAAATATTCGATTTCACGCGTTGTTCGTTCTTTTTCTTGGCGTGATAGGAAGTCCGTAACAAATAGCTCAACGACCTTACGTACTAGTTTTGCATAGCGCTCAATGGTTTCAGGTAATCCTGTAATACCGATAACGCCGATTGCTTCATTCATAATTAAAATAGGCATAACTATTCCAGGACGAACGCCTTTTAACTCTTTACTCAGTTGCTCAGTGATATAAAATTGTTCTTTTTGTCTCATGGCAATGGCGGCGCCTTCATGAAATGTATTGATTCTTTCGGGATTGGTACTGGCAATCACAAAGCCTGATCGATCTGTCACGACGACGTGCTGCTCCATTAGTTCAGATAATTCATGGACAATGTCATGACCAACAACCGACAAATCAAACATTTTCTCACCCCATTTTGCTACAATACTAAAAGAATACTATTTTTCATACTATTGTGGCAATAATTTTTGATGGGGTGAGGGAATTAAACGGGTTGCGGTGAAGCAGTTTTTTGCCCTTTTCGAATACCATATACTGCACCGTAAACAAGTGGTGTGGTTGCAATGGAAGCAAAGAATTTGACCACATATTGCGTGGCAATCATTCCTAGTAAAACAGCGAATGGCACGGTGCCTGCAAATGCGATTGTGATAAAAATGGTTGTATCTACTAACTGACTAGCCATTGTAGAAGCGTTATTTCGTAGCCATAGTTTTTTGTTGCCATGCTTTTTCTTTAATTTGTCGAAAACAAATACATCTAGATTTTGACTAATGAAATAAGAAATCAAGCTGGCGATGATAATTCGCATACTACCATTTAAAATTGTCTCAAATGAGGCTTGGCCATCCCAAAACGAAGCGGAAGGTAATGCCACCGTGATAGCAATGAATAGTAATGCTGCTACTTGTGTGACAAGACCTGCTCGCACGGTTTGTTTTGCTTGTTCTTTACCGTAGACTTCAACAATCACATCAATGATGGGATACGTAAAAATGTAAATGACAACTGCGGCTGGCAAAATTGCAAATTCACCAATGGAGAATAATTTGACGGCAACAATGTTAGCGAGAATTAATAAACCTACAAACAAACCATTTAAATAAAGTAACAAAGTGAATCTCCCCTTATCGGTTATCTACTTTTTCAGGATAAAGGTCATGATTCATCAAGCGATGGAATGCCATCTCCTCATATTTTGTTCCTGGACGACCATAGTTGCACCAAGGGTCAATAGAAATTCCCCCGCGTGGTGTAAACTTACCCCACACTTCAATATAACGAGGATTTAAAAGCTTGATCAGATCATTCATGATGATGTTTACGCAATCTTCATGGAAATCCCCATGATTACGGAAGCTGAATAAATAGAGCTTTAAAGATTTACTTTCCACTATCTTTTGATCCGGAATATACGAGATGTACATCGTCGCAAAATCAGGCTGTCCTGTTATTGGACAAAGACTTGTGAATTCTGGTGCGTTGAATTTCACAAAATAATCGCGGTTTGAGTGAAGGCTATCGACTGCCTCTAATACTTCTGGAGCATAATCCTGTGGATATTTGGTTCCTTGGTTGCCAAGCAATGTTAGCTCATCTAATCCTTGTTGCTGTGTTCTTCCTGACATAAAAAAATCCTCCCTGAATGTAGCTGCTACAGGAGAGGAAAAAACACACGAATCCATACAAAAAGCCATGCCCGGGATGGACATGGCAAAGTGACATGTATCCATAGTTTTTTATAGAGGGTGTCCGCTATGAACCTCTCCCGCTTCAGCAGGTTTATTTACTGTTCTACTATATCAAATAACCGATTAATTTAAAATGTATTTCTTAAAGACTTCGCCGAAATCCTTGCGCACGTATGTCTCTTTGTTTTGCTTCATCCAGTTAAACGCATATTCATTTACCCGCGCAAAGTCTTCAGACAACTGACTTTCTGCAGGGCGTGTATTGTGCAGAACGCTAGCTGCCAAATCGACACTCTTTCGACTCATATCCAAGTAACTTTCGTTTTCATACACTTCTTCAGCAATGTACAACAATGATTTATAAAGATCTTTTAGACGCTCTAGCTGTTTTTTATCAACGTCAATGTCGAAGGCAACAGTGCCCATTTGGAATTTGATTTCTACATCTAAATCTACAGTTCCAGCCGTTTCAAGCATGACATTTGAAATAGGATGACGATGGTACGAGTACCGCTTCAGTAAACGCTTCGAGGAGATGGCACTCTCTCCATCCACATGAATCAAAGCCAAATTCGTGAAGCAATATTCATCACTCTTTGTTTTGATCAAGAAATAAATCTCTTCTTGGTCTTCATGACGAACATAATCATCTGATTGCGTTTTGTCGTAATCTTGTGGGTCAATAATCTTGCCGATATCTGAGATTCCCAGCGCGTCGGATGCAAATTTCTTTAACATTCCCATCTCTCCTTTTAAAGTTGTAATTTAAGAATAGATGATTATTCAAGATAATGGAAGCACAATGAGTAAATTCTTATAGTAGATAAATGCGATTATATCTATACAAATGAGTTCCATCAAATTATGATAAAAGTAATAGCTTGTAGAGGAGGTAGGTTCAAATGAAATGGGTCTCTTGGGCTGCATGGGCTAGCTTACTCATCGTTATCACTTCTATCGGTTACTCCACGGCTTATCAATATATCCAACAGATGCTTCAACCTTCCACTACCTACGATTTCAAATTTGAAACAACAACTCGTATTGCTCAGACCTATGAACTCCCTGTTCGAAAAGTAACGATTGGCATGGCAGGAGATGTCCTTCTCCATCAAGGGCTGAACAACTATGACGATTACCGCCCTTCTATTGAAGGTGTGAGAGAGATGACCAATGAGCTTGATTTCTTCTTGATTAATCTAGAATCTTTAGCTGCTGGTGAATCCTTCGAGCTTTCTGGCTATCCTAATTTCAATAGCACCGATGCCGTTCTAGATGGACTTGTGGATCTTGGTTCTGATTTAGTCATGGTTTCAAATAATCATACACTCGATAAACGACCAGCCGGACTTCGGGCGTCTCTAGCCAACTTGGCCGCCAGAAACTTACCCTACGTAGGTGCCTATACTTCCCAACAAGATGCCAACACAAAGCGAATCTTCACGCTCGACTCTTTAAAAATTGGTGTTGTTTCTTATACGTACGGGCTAAATGGCCATAGAATTCCAACCGATCAACCGTATTTAGTCGATGTCATCGATGTCGCCACCATCCAAAAAGATATTTCCGAACTCAAAGCAGAAGTCGATGTGGTCATTGCTTTGATGCACTGGGGCACAGAGTATGAACTGCAGGCAAATGAGGAACAACGCTATCTTGCGACAATTGCTCATAAGGCCGGGGCCGACATCATTTTTGGTGGGCATCCTCACGTCTTGCAGCCTTATGAACTACTAGAAACAGATGACCAGCAAACACATGTCTTTTACTCGTTGGGTAACTTCTTTAGTGGCCAAACGATTGAGAATACAAATTATGGCGGTATTGCTGTCATGACTCTGACGACAGATGGGCAAGACGTGTTAACTGCTGAGCCATCTTTCTTTCCTACTGAAGTAACGGCTACCCCCGAGCGTGTGGTTGTGAATCCTATGAAAGAAACGGCAGCATCTTATTGGGTCAATCATATTGGTGTTTCTATGTATGAATAACTAGAAAAAAGCAGTAGATTCTCTAGGTTGAATTCTAAAGAATCTACTGCTTTTATATATGTTGAGTTGAGTTGAGTTGAGTTGAGTTCCGTTCCGGGGCTGCTTTCCGTGGGCGCGTCTATTTTTTAACTTATTGAAATCGAGTTGCGAACGTCAGAAAGACGCTCCAAAAGCAGTCGCACCAACCGAGGCCAAGAGCGCCTCACTTGGCACGCCTGATTTTCTCGGACTTTCTAGCGTGACGTTCTCCACATCTAGAAGGGGCCTCACGTTCCGACTTTTGATCCCACTGGAGTCAACCCCTCCACTCCACTCAACTCAACTACTATTGTAAAAATTCATAGTAAACTTAGCCTCTGCCCCCCAAAGACTTTAAGCGACTCTTCGCTGTCGTGCCCGGAACCAAGCGACAACAATTGTTGCCATCAAGGCAAATCCTAAATAGCCTACTGTTGAATACACTTGACCTACAAGAGTTGTAAAGCCAACAAGGCTAGCTACATAACCCGCAATTCCTACGACTACAATGACGAATTTAAACGATTTGTGGTCGGGTGCAACAAACCTCACTGTAAATGAGTAAAACATGCCGACTGCTGTGTTGTAAATCATACCTAGAAGCGCCACAGCCATTAAGACTCCTACGACTGGGTGAATTTGAGTCGCAAGAGCAAGCGTCGGTAAGTCGACTCCAGCAATCGTATCCACTTTAACTAACAACGTAATGTGTACGAGAATAATCATTACACCTAACAAGGCGCCACCAAGAGCTCCTCCAATTCCCGCAATTCGGCGGTCCTTTTCTGCTCCTCCCATCACGATTAACAGAGCGGCTCCACAAGCAATATTGTAAGAAACATAAAGTAATGCGCCTAAAAACCAGTTAGTTGCTGCTGAAGGCTGTTCGACTGCAACAGCGTGCGCCTCTAGTAACGATAGATCCATAGTCGCCAGTGAATAGCCTAAAATAATTAAGATGACTAGCAATAGATAGGGTGTGATGGCTGCAATTAGATTTAGGATGTTTTTCAAATTTAACAACAATGTCAAAATCGTCAAGACGACCATTACAATACTGCCGATGCGCGCATCCATCCCAAACATCTGTTCAAATGTCGACCCGGCTCCCGCAAACATGACAACAGCCACGCCAAACAAGAAAAACGTAATCAAAATATCCAAGACGAGGCCTAAATAACGACCCCCAATATGATAAATAACAGCTTTATGGGAAGTGGTTTGCAATTGGGAGCCGAGTTGCGCAAGTGTCATTCCCAAAAATGCAAACAATGCCGTGGCCACAATGCCACCCGCAATTCCCCAGTAGCCAAAACTAGTGAAATACTGCAAAATTTCTTGTCCAGATGCAAAGCCTGCACCCACAATCAGGCCGACAAAAGCACCTGCCATTTGTAAACTTCTCTTCATATGAACACCTCTAATTTCTGTACGTTACTCTAAGTTGTATGTTTTCTTCATGACTGTGTATTCTTCCACGGCTTCTATATTTAGTTCGTAGCCGATACCTGCCTGTTGAGGTACGTGAATGACTCCATCTTCTACTACGACTTCTGGTGAAATAATGTCTTTTTCCCAGTAGCGTGACGAACCCGCTGTATCTCCTGGCAAACTAAAGTTTGGCAATGTCGTTAGTGCCACATTGTGTGCCCGCCCAATCCCCGCTTCTAACATACCGCCACACCAAACTGGAATACCCTTTTCCATGCAATAATCATGGATTTTCTTAGCTTCTGTCAGTCCTCCAACACGCCCTATTTTAATATTGATGATTTGAGTCGAACCGAGTTCCACTGCTTTGCGAGCATCTTCTAGAGAGTGGATACTTTCATCCAGGCAAATAGCCGTCGACAGTTGTTTCTGTAAGGAAGCGTGATCAACAATATCATCTGATGCGAGTGGCTGTTCAATCATGGTTAGATCAAATTGATCTAGCTGTTGAAGCAACTCAACATCTTTAAGGGAATAGGCGGAATTGGCATCTGCCATAATTGCGACAGTTGGAAATGCTTCGCGTAAAGTACGCATAACTACCACATCCCAGCCTGGCTTAATTTTTACTTTGATACGCTTGTACCCTTCCTCCACGTAACCACGAACTACTTCCACTAATTCTTCCACTGAATTTTGGATACCGATACTGATACCTACATCAATAGCCGTTTTATTTCCACCTAAAGCTTGGGCTAAAGATTGATTGGTCTGTTGAGCGTAAATGTCCCAAACAGCCCCTTCAATCGTTGATTTAGCCATATTGTTTTTACGAATTGGTGCAAATACTTCACTCACTTCATCTGGGTGCTGCAAGTCTTTGCCTAGAATCAGAGGAATCAAAAAGTCTTCAAGCATATGCCAGTTGGTCTTCATAGTTTCTTCGTTGTACCAAGGAGCTGAGAAAGCCACAGATTCTCCGTACCCAATAGTTCCCTGTTCATCCACCGCCTCCAATAGAATAAACTCTTTCGTCTGAAAGGTTCCAAAGCTCGTGGTGAACGGACTTTTCATCTCCATTTGTAGATGGCGTAACGTTACTTGTACAATTTTCATAGCGAGTTCCCTCCAAATAAAACGTGCGATTTTTTTATAAATACATAGTGGTTGTACTGTTCACCTTGAACGAGCTCTACCGCGCAATAGTCATATTTCATGAGATTTTGAAAGATAGCTCGTGATTGGAGTCGCCAATCTACAGCCAAATCAGGATTTTGCTGTTTGATCTTTTGAAAGTCTTTTGGAATCGGGACATGATAGCTGGCTTCATTAGAAACAGATTGAATTTTGCATAACACGGGAAGCCCATCTTGCCACTCAATCTCTGCAAGTTTTTTAGGCGCTGGGGAGTCTACCAGAGTCCGCTCAGCATCAGTTGGCCAGTAGACCTCAAAACGGTCGGATGGAAGTCCTGCATTGAGACCGTCCTGCATCTCCCCGTAACAGTTTTCTAGATATGTAAATGTAACCGCTTGTAACTTGCTAAGGTTTAGATAGCCGTTTCGAGACTCTAATGGATCATAGGTCCAAACCATATGGGAGTAGCCTTTTTCAAGAGCACGTTTCTGCTGTTCTAGCTTAAGCTTTTCACCTATTTTTTGAGAGCGGTAGTCTGGATGAATACCGAGCATATGCGAACACAGATAACTTTGACCTGACTGATAGCCCGGAAAACCGTAGCTAAACCCTATCAATTGCTGTCCCTCATAAGCGCCAATAATCAATCCTCCATGCTTAATGGATGTCATCGTTTGATGCAGCGGAATCGGAGCCATATTCCATATGACACGCTCCAATTCCTGCATCGCTTCTAGTTGGTCTCGAGTCGTTAGTTCCGTAAAATGAATCACTTGGCTTCCTCCTCAAGCTTTTCCAGTGCAAGCTGGGCTGCTCGAGCCAATATAAAAGCTCCATCTTCAAGATAAGAAGAAGTAAATGTCATTTTCGGATGATGAAGTCCTGGGGTCACCCCACATCCTAGACCTAACATAGTTGTCTTTAACTTAGGTTTGTGGAACGTGAAGTAATGGAAGTCCTCCCCACCTGGAGAAACGATTTCTGCACCACAGCGTTGTTCCCCAACAACTTGTGTGATTGCTTGTTTCATTAAATCTGCGGCCTCTGCGTCTACTTGCGCGGCAACGATTGCAGCCCCTATATGAAAATCGATGGTCACTCCATAAAGAGCTTGAACAGAAGCAATTGCTTTATCTAAACCGGCCATTAACAAATCCATCGTTTCATTTTGTTGAGCCCGGCAGTCAAGAGAAAAGGTTGCGGTTCCTGGAATGATGTTGACGGCTGTTCCCCCAGCTTGAATTTGGGTCATCTTAATCGAGCCAGATTTTCCGGGTTGGATCCAAATGCGTTTCAACGCATCAACAAGTGCCGATGCCGCTTCAATGGCATTGATGCCTTCTTCAGGACGTGCCCCATGGGCTTCAACTCCAGTGATAGTGCCGCGAATCATTCGAGCCGCTCCGTGATGCAAAGCGGGACTGTGAATTCCTTCCGGCAATTCAATGAGGGGGCGAACATGGACACCAAACAAATAACTGAGCGGGTCGATCACGCCTTTTTCTAAGAGGGCAAGCGCTCCGTTCCCCTTTTCTTCAGCCGGTTGAAATACTACTCGAACTGCTCCTGGAAGGCGATCTGCTTTTGCTGACAAGATTTGCGCAGCCCCTAAAGCCATTGTCATATGGCCATCATGACCACAGGAGTGATTCGCTTGAAATTCGCCGTCCACTTCTTGCCACAAGGCATCAATATCTGCTCTTAGCCCAACTCGAGGCGTCCCTTTTCCTATATCAACATACAGTCCTGTCATGTCTTCAAAGCGTTGCGGCGATAGGCCAAGCGCTTTTAGCTCCTGAACTAAGTATTGTGTTGTTTCATGTTCAGACCAACTGACTTCAGGATTGGCGTGCAAATGATTATAGTGACGACTTAACGTTTCTGATAACGGGGGCACCATACTTTTCAACTCCATCTCTTTTGTAAATAGAGCAGATGCATCTGCTCATACTTTTCTTTCTGTTCTTTATAATACGACATGTCTTGTTTCATCATTCCTGCAACTAATGTGTTCAAAAACGCCATCACAGAGGGGATTAAATCAATTGTTGACGTCTGGTTCCCTTTTAATGCGAAACAATAATCGGCAAAGCGAGTGACTGGCGCTACACTAGAATCCGTTATAGCAAGGACTTGTGCACCTAATTTTTGCAGGTGTTCTGTTACTTCTAAAGATTCTTTGTAGTAACGGTGTAAAGAGATGATGACTACCAGAGTTTCAGCATCTGCATCTCGGTACAGTTGAATGAGCGAGGTGGAATCTTTTGTGCCTACTTGCACATTGGGTCGCAGCATCGATAAAGTAAAGCCGAACCACTGTGCCGCAATATACGAAGCCCCTTCCCCAATCAACACGATTTTTTTGGCGTGGTGCAACTTTTCTGTAGCAACAGAAAATAATTCCTCATCAATAGCTTGTCCTATTTCTTCAAGCTGATGACTAAAATCACGCATGATTTCTGCTGCTACATGATCTTTCGTACTCATTGATTCTTTAGATGCCATATAGGCGCCGAGCGAACTGGTTTTTACCACTGTGGAAGTCATCTCATTTTGCAGCTGTGTATAGCCTGTCAGCCCTAATGTATAGCAAAATCGAATGACGGTCGTCTCGCTCGTAGCTGCCCGTTTGCCAAGCTCTGCTGCGGAATGGAGAAGAACGGCTGTCGGGTCATCCAGTACTAGCTTTGCGACTCGCTGTTGGGATTTTGAAAGTGTCGGAAACAATTGTTCAATCTTTTGTGTGAGGAATTGTTCCACTATACGAAGCACTTCCTTCTCTTTTTTTAAAACGAAGTTTAGACTTCATTTTGTTGTTAGTACTGTAGCATAGTTTGGAGTAGTTTGACAATTAGTTTTCTGAATATTGAGTGGATAATTCGGTGGTTGCTGTTCGGGAGGATTACGAGAGTATCGTCGATGTTTGAGTAAGTATCTTCCGGCTTTTGCTCCGAATCGGAGGGTTTTTCCGATTTATCGGCTAAACAACAAAACAGGGCCAGCGAATGCTGACCCTGCCCCATTTAGTTCTTGCCTTTGCCTTTTGACTTTCCTTTCGGCTCGGCTACCTTCACAACTACTGTTGTGAGAGGCTCAAGTTTTAATGCCGATGAAGAAAGTGTAAACCCTGAAGCTTTCTTCACTTTTTTAACGCCTGCCTCGTCACTATCCACTACTACTTCCCCTTTGGATAGGTCGAGATTCCCTAACGTAAATGTACGGGATTTTGTATCCGCATTAACAAATACATAATAGGTTCCTGTGCCATCTGTTGATTTGTTTTCATAAGCCATCGCCAAATCAGAAGCTGCCACTTCAGGAATGTCGAGTAACTTCACGTTAGAGTCGACGAGTGCTTTGTCCCCTAGACGGAAGGCATCAGTCGAGCGACGAAGTTTAATCAACCCTTCTGTGTAAGCGCTAGTGGTTGTGTTAATAGAGTATAGCTTTTTATTGGTCGCTTTTTGCCAATCAAACATATTGATGGCATCGGAAGAATCATACGAATCATGAATGAAGTAACCGAACGAATTGCCTTCTGCATCTTCCAGTTCATGATACTTTTGTTCCGGAACCCCTTCTCCAAACCACTGTTTAGTGCGACCATACTCTTGCCCAGCATGTAGGAAGGCTGTTCCTTGAGATGTTAAGATCAGGGCGTTCCCGACTCGCATACGCTTATGGATTTCAAGATTATTTTCCGGAATAGCCGGATCTTTTTTAATGGACTGGGCAATGACATCATACAGTGTCATGTTGTCATGTGCTTCTATATACTGCACCATATCGCCTGGGTCATCGTGTGCCGTATTGGAAGGCTGCCCTTTAATATTGTTGAAAATCGTGTCGATAGAGCGTGCACCACCAGTTAAGAAGCGAGGCTCCCCTTCAGAACCAAAACCAGATTTCAATTCGTTACGAATTTCATCTGAGAATACACCAACATCATCTGTTTTGTTCATCCAATCTTGATCCGCTCCCATGTCAGCAAGGGATGGATCCGCGATGTGACCTGCAAATGTTCTCCAGCCTTCACCGATAAATAATGCATCGGGATTGATTTCAGCTGCAGCGTCATAAGCATTTTGAATCGAAGGATACGTCGCATCCCCCATCATGTCAAAACGCATGCCATCAATTTTGTATTCATCAAACCAGTATTTCACAGAGTCCACCATTAATTTTTCAGCCATCACGTGGTTGGTCGCTAAGTTGTTTCCGAACCCACCTAAGAAGTTTCCGTTGGCATCTTGGAATGCATAATAGTCTGGGACGATGTCATTCAAATGAGACGCTTTTGCCATATGCGTATAAACAACATCTAGGATAACGCCCATCTCACGATCATGAATGGCATCAATCAATTGCTTTAACTCTTTGATGCGAAGTTCTGGGTCCGTTGGGTCTTCTGAGTAAGCTCCATCTGGCGAGAAATAGCTATGTGGGTCATAGCCCCAGTTGTATTCATTGCCACCAGCAGAGTAGTCCAATTCGCGCTCATTCATCTGCGTTTCGTCACCGTAGTACCAAGCCATGACCGGAAGCAATTGAATATGAGTGACACCCAATGATTGGATGTAATCCAGCTTGTCAATCAATGCCGTATATGAACCCCATCTGGATTTTAACTCTTTATCAATCGTTGGATCTGATGTGAAATCACGTACATGAACTTCGTAAATAATAGCGTCTTCACGCTTTTCATAGCCATCAATTTTGGCATGTGAAAATCCTTTAGGATCAGTGCCTTTTAAATCGATAATGGCTGCCTTTCCTACAACGTCCCCGTCCTCACCAGGTTGACCTTCCGTGTTAACAGTGAAAGCAGCCATTGACTTGGCGTAAGGGTCAAGTACTTGTTTTGTCACACCATCATTCGTGACTTCGTACTGATAGTAGTAGCCTTTTAAGTCCTTAACTTTCAGTTGCTTCGCCGTGGCCTGGACGGACCATACGCCCGATTCACCAAGTGTGAGCGGTAGAGAACCGATTTGTTTAGAAGCATCATTCTTATCATAAAAGTTTGCTATAACTTCAGTAGCTGTTGGTGCCCATAGTTTTAATGTCACATCGCCTTTCGAATAACTTGCTCCTAAGTCATCTCCCTCATATGCATAGAGGGAATCGATTAAGCGCCATCCAGCTTTAGCCGAAACCGTGCGACCAGCATACGTAATGGAAAGTGGTAATTTACCAAGTTCAAATGTAGCTGTAACAGTGACAGTTTTATCATCTGCAATTACCACGTCACTTACCGGAATTGAGGCACCTGTAGCATCTGTAATCGCTAGCTCAGTTTTTAATCGCTCTGGATCAAGGCCATCTGTCATTGTGAAACCAAGTCTTATGGTATCTTCAGAAACGACCTCACCCGTGAGGAGTCCAGTTGCCACATCGCCATAAGGGCTGATGTAAACCGTATCGTCTCCTTGCTTGATCCAAAGTCGATTGTATTTATCAAGAAGGTTAAAGGACTTATCTCCACCATCTTTTTCTTGCGTGGCTTCATTGACAATCAAGAAACCAATCTCTCTTGCATCTTCTGTAAGAAGGATATCTACATACGCACCATAGCGATCTACTCCACTGAAGTTTGCTGCATCCGTCGGCCAATTGGCAGATGGATTAGCTACATCGCCCCAGTTCCAAATACCGAAGTTTTCGTAATCGCCAGAATCTCGCGTGTAATGAATACGAACCGTGTTTTCTGCTAACTCAACTGGTTCATACGTATAGACCGTGTTATCTCCTTGCTTGATCCAAATTTCATTTTGTTCGGGAGAGACAATGGTAAATCCTTTGTCGCCACCATCTTTTCCTGCATCACCTTTTGTAATATCCATGACGAGGAATCCGATGTTTTTCGCTCCAGAAGCTAATGGTACGTCAATATAGCTACCGTAGCTGTCTGTGTTTTTAAACATCGTTGCACCTACAGGCCAGTTCGCCGATGGGCTAGCTACATCATTCCACAACCAAGCACCAAAATTGTCATAGTTGCCGTCTGTTCGGTTGTAGTGAATGCGGATATGGTTGTCTGGCACAGGTGCCACTTCTTCCCCAGCCGTTTCTCCAGATTGTACTGCCGTTATGTGACCATTAGGAACTGTCAGTAGAACAGTCCCGCCATCTGCATTCGACGGAATTGCTACTACAGCTTTTCCTGTCTCATCGAGCGTAATTGTCTTGCCAGAATAGTGTTCTGTAAGTTGACCATTTGGCTGGTCCGTTTGAATCGTCACTTGCTGCGACTCGGTTGCTACATTGAGTCCCACATAAACTGCATCGTTTTGGTAGCTATGCTCAAAGAACAATAGATTGTCCTCGTCAGAGCTTGTGAGAGTTTTACGCTCTCCTTTAGCAAATGCTGCAGAGTGATCCGCACGGAAATTCAATAGTTTCGTGTAATGGGCAAGGACATCATTTCCTTCTACTTGATCCCATGCCAAATTGTAGCGGTTGTCATAGTACGGATAATTATTGGCACCTGACTGGCCAAGTTCTTCGCCGTAATAAATGACTGGTTGTCCTTTAGCTGTTGCTTGTAAAGAAGCCGCTACTTTTAATTTTCCTTTATCACCGCCAACATTATGCAAGAACCCGTCTTCATCATGACTTCCCAAAAACTGTCCTAAAGTGGCTGTATTAGAAAGTTTGTCATGGCGTGCTTGTAAAGAATCATTCGCTACTTTGATGTTGCCATCTACTAGCGAGCGCGCAATTGATTTGAATTCAAAATCAAGAAGAGAATCCATCATTCCAGATTGTAAATAACCTAAAGAGTTGCTAGCACTTGCTCCCCATGCTTCCCCAATCAATTTGAAATCAGGCTTCTTCTCCGTAAGTTCAGCTTTCAAAGCTGTCCATGTCGCATCCTCTACGTGCTTCACAGTATCTACTCGGAATGCATCAATTGTGTTGCCATTAGGTGTTGTGGCCATATCTAACCATTGTGTTTGCCAGTCGATGATTTGTTGACGCACCGCTGGATCTTCTGTTTTAAAGTCAGGTAGGCCTGCTAATTCTCCTACCACTTCATCAGTTCCAACTGTGGATCCCTGACGCAACAGGTCACGGAAAGGTGCACGGTCCTCTTCAGTCGGATAGCCGGCTGGAGGATTTGACAGATTGGCGTCGACATCTTTCAATCCATAACCTGAGTGATTCAACACCACATCTACCATCAGCTTCATATCACGAGCATGTAGCTCATCGATTAATTCGTGTAATTCTTCCATAGTGCCAAAATGAGGATTCAGCTTTGAAAAATCGTTTGCCCAATACCCGTGGTAGCCGTAATAAGGCTCCCCATCTTCGCCTAAACGCACATCGTATTTCACATTGTCGACAATCGGACTGATCCATACTGTGTTCACTCCAAGGTCGTCTAAATAATCAAGCTTTTCAGTGATCCCCTTTAAGTCTCCCCCTTGATAAGTTCCTCGTTTTGATGAATCATACTGGATGTCGTATGGATCATTATTCGAAGAATCCCCATCAAAGAATCGGTCCGTCAGCATAAAGTAAATGACGGATTCATCCCACTCCAAGGCTTCTCCAGGTGATTGTGCGACTTCAACTTCTACCGAACTTGAATAACTATTTCCATAAGAATCTTTCACTACTATTGGTAGTTCTTTCACACCTGTCGAAATAGTATCTTTTACCGACAAGGTGATCTTGGAAACAGCTGGATCGATTGGAAGAGCTCCTGTCCCACCAAGTGCTGAATCATCCACTACGATTGATGAGATTGTAAGACCTTCCGTTAGTCCTTCTATAGAAAGATTCAAAACCGCTTGGTCAGTTGAAGTAATCACTTGTGGCACCACATCTCCAGTCACCACAAGGTCTGCTTGTCTGAAATCGATAGAAGAAACGCCATCTACCGTGTTATAAGGATCAGCTACTTCTGTCGTCACCCCATCACGTGTTACAAGATACG
Organism: Chryseomicrobium sp. FSL W7-1435; assembly: GCF_038595005.1. GTDB lineage: Bacteria > Bacillota > Bacilli > Bacillales_A > Planococcaceae > Chryseomicrobium. The sequence continues at coordinate 1,063,100 of NZ_CP151997.1, read as the reverse complement.
TATAAGTTGTAACTCCATTGGGAATCGAGGATACCTCGACGACAAAGCGCTCGTTTTGTTGTTCATAGGTCATATCATAGACATCGCCTGCAAATTTCAGTTTGACGTCCTCAATCGTTCCCATTAAATCTTGTTTAAAAAGTTCTTTATCTCGGTAATAAAATGTCGCATTTCCTTGTTCGATGACGGGTTTGGAGCCATCAGGAACGATACGAATCTCTTCCACACCACTCGTTACGTAAGCTTTTGTTAACGTATCGTTTGAGTTAACTGGTATAAAACGATCTCCAAACTCTTTTTGTGCTGTGTTCCAATCGTATGTGCTGCGCAATACAAAACCAAATTGTTTTGTATCCGGACCTACCGCAATATTGGCTACTGCTTGTTGGCCTTCTTTCGTTTGAAACTCTAACTGATCATCTTTGACACCAGTATTCCAGGCCCAGATGTTCCAGTCGCCAAACTGACCATCCTCTCGAACGTATGTCATTCGAACCGTACGTTCCTCTTTGGTTGTATCTGCCAGTTGGGTTTCTTGTGCAACCACTGGTGCTGTTTGCACAAATGGAAGCCACACACCCATCACTAAGGCAATCACGGTCATCCACGAAATCGTCTTTTCTTTGCCCACTCTCATCCATCCTCTCAAATTGTAATCGCTTACAAGACAATTAAAACGAAATTTGCGCAAACGTTTGCACTTATCTCTACATAAAATTTTACAGCAATTATTTCACCTCAACAATTGTTTTTAGAAAATTCCGACGTTGGAACTAGCTAATTAAAATCCAAAGTGTTTAGTATCTCGAATTAAAGGGAATTTCAACTCCTAAGCACGTTAATTTTGAGGAGGCGTTAGAATGGGAAAGTGGATTGAAGTAGAACAAGATGTAAAGGTTTTTGTGGAGGATATTGGGCAAGGAGATCCCGTCGTATTCATTCATGGATGGCCTCTAAGCAATCAATCTTTTGAAGGGCAAATCAGTGCAATTGCAGAAAATGGTTTCCGTTATATCGGGATTGATTTGCGTGGTTTAGGAAAATCAGATCGTCCGTGGAGCGCTTATGACTATGATATGGCTGCCTCGGATTTGGATAAAGTCGTTACATCTCTCGGCTTAACAAACTTTGTGCTTGGTGGATTTTCAATGGGTGGCCCTATTGCCATTCGGTACATCACCAATTTCGGCGCTGACAAAGTGAAACACTTATTGTTGATGGGGGCGGCTGCTCCTCGCTTCACGCAAACAGAAGGTTTTGAGCATGGCATGAAACCTGAAGAAGTCGATGATATTATCGCCAATATCGAAAAAGACCGCCCTGGCTTTATCAATGAATTCTCAGGTATGTTTTTTGCAAAAGATCATTCAGATTCCTTTATTAAGTGGTTCCAATCGCTTGCACTTGAAAGTTCTGCTCATGGCACAATTGGGTATGCGAAAGCATTGCGGGATGAGGATCTTCAACAAGAGACGAAGGCGTTGACTCTTCCAGTTACGTTGTTCCACGGAGCTAAAGACGAAATCTGCCCTATCGAACTCTCCCACTGGATGAACGAACACATTGAAAATTCCACACTTGTGACCTTCGAAGAAAGTGGGCATGGGATGTATGTGGATGAGAAAGATAAGTTTAATGAAGAGTTAGTAAAGTTGTTGAAGAGCTAGAATAGAGCTCTATAAAAAACAGTAGATGCCCTAGTTCAATCTAGAGGTTCTACTGTTTTTTCTTACGTCATTTAATTGAAGTTTAAACTGTTTGTCTTTTGATCACTGTTTTAATGACTTCTTCTACAAACATTGGTGTTTCCACAAAAGCGCTTTGGATATGCAGTCGCTCTGTGCGTTTATGGGCGTCTTTTCCGAAAGGCCCGACATTCAGTACTGGTGCCTTCAATTGTTCCATTTCTTTAAACGGAATGGAGTAGGTCACTTCCCATACCGGCGTATTGGCCTCGTAAACTTCCCAGCCTGTTGGATCTCCTACGTAATTCACATAACTCAAGTCAGAAATGCCATTAAAGTAATGCACTTGTGTAACATCCAATTCAAACTTCTCCTTTGCTAGAGCTTGAATTCCGGAAATACATGCCTGTACTAGAGAGTCTTCTGTTGAGTTCACCGCTGGATAATACGGTGGAGTGAATAGTAAAACAATGGCCGGCGCTAGTTCTGGAAAACGAGTGAGCAGTTCTTTTGTTAATTGAATTGCAATTTCACGATCGTCAAGATCTTGTAGTGACAAGCATTGTTTTTTGATTGCCTCCACAGTTGCTTCTCCCAAGCGCTCTACTGCATAGTTTTCTAGAGCTTCATAGCGCATCACTCTAACTTTTCCTAAAGGACTTCCCCCTTGTCTTTCGCATACCTTCGTATACCATTCATCAATTTCATTCGCTGCAAATTTTGCCACTTCTTCAAACTCATCAAAAACATCCGCTGCACTTTGCTTCATTGTGAATACATTGTAAAGAGCTGACGACAAAAACGGTGTTTGTGTTGAATAACTTTCACGCAAATCTTTTTGATGAAGCGTAACCGGAAGCGGTGTCACTTCTCCGTAGACGACTTCTTCAAACTTTGGATTCATTTCCATTCGACGTGTCATCATGGAAGCTAACAAACTTGAAGTCATTCCGCTCAGCGGTTCTCCGACATGCGTTTCTTTCCCATAAAACAAGGCAGACGGCATAATTTTTCCGATGGACCCCGAGTAGACTTTGTATTCTGTGTCTGTGGGATTCATGGAAAACACCGGTTCGCCATTTAAAAATAGAGCGTAGGCGAGCTTCTTCTCTTCTTTCCATTCAGCTAATAATTTCACAGCCGCTCGCATCCCTGCAGAGTTTACTTCTTCGTCTGGCACTGTTAAGAGAACGAGGTTGATGGGCCACTGTTCTGCAATCGCCTTTTCCACAATAGCCATATGTATTGCAAGGCCTGCTTTCATATCCATCGTCCCGCGTCCCCACAAGTAATCTCCAGATTCTAAATCTGCTGCAGCTACTTCTGACAAAGAATCTTTATGCGCACGGAATTCTTTTTCAAGTGCATCGGGTGAGTAGGCATGTGTTGCAAGTTCACCATATTCTTCAATGCCAACTGTATCGAAGTGACTGATCAATACGATTGTTTTTGTTGCGTCCGGATGGGTCGACAACGCTGCGACAAACTTTCGCTGTTCTCCAGCATCGCCTAAAACTAAGTTTTGAGGATTTTGTTGAAAATAAGGAAGCTGATTTAGCTTCTGTTCGAGCTTATGAGCAAAATCTATTTCTCCGGCAGTCGTGCTGCGACTATCCCAGCCAACAAGTTCTTCGAGAAGAGTTTGTAGACTTTCTGGTGTCTGCCACTGGTACATATGCAAATCTTCCTTTCGGCGTTCAGGTTCTGTTGTCTTAAGCATAAAGAATCTGCCGAGGTTTGTATAGTGCGGGCGGTGGTTGGCTGTCGTGATGAGCGGGGAAGCCGTTCTGATGAGCGAATATCTCATCCTGATGATCGAGGAATGCCTTGATGATTGAAAACTCCGTTCTGATGAGCGAAAAACCCGTTCTGATGATCGAAAATCTCATCCTGATGAGCGAAAAACCTACTAACAACCTCAAAACCTAAGCTAAAAACCAACTTATAGTCCCAACCCCTTTCTAAAAAGAAATCAAAAGCAAAAATAGCCATTTCCAAAAGGAAATGGCTGCCCATCTAAGAGTTAGTTGCTGAAAATGGAAGTTGCCCACTGTGGATTATCGATAAACGGGTTACGGTTGCCTTGTCTCTCGAAAATGCGTTGGTTGCGACGGAGCTCTGCTGCATCTACAGGATCTTGTGCATGCCACTGCAGGAGAACAGACAGTTTCCCGTGGTAAGGAGCGGTGCCGTTGTTCACTTGATTGTTCAATTCAAGATCTAGCTGATCGCCGACCTCATAGCGTGTTGCCATGTAAAACAGGATACGCGCTACGTCCCCTTTGACACGATTTGGCGGCTCAAATGAATCACCGTCTTTTTTACAATCGAAACAATTCACAATTGTTGTTCCGCCGATATCAAAATCAAGGTTTCCGCGAGCGCCATTGACTTGCACATCTGTCGCGCGCAAATGGTGAAGATCTGTTCCTGCGCCAGTAGTTGTGCCGAAATCTCCATGAGACTTAGCCCAAACATGTTCCCGATTCCAGTCTCCTAAGTCTCCGCCATTTAACGTTTTCGAACGAGAGAGCCCACTATAGAATAGGATTACATTAGAAGAGTTAGCAGGATCCTCATCTGTATATTTTAAAGCATCCCAAACTGCATCATAGGAAAGTTTTGTGTGGTTGTCGATAATGTCATTCAAACGAGTTTTCAAAGCGCTGCCTGACAGGCCAGAAACATTTGTGTAATAGCCATTAGCATCGTTAATTGTTCCCGTTGGCGGTGGTGTCGTAGTGCCCCCATCCGCTTGATGGGAACCTAAGAATGTAAAGGTATCTACCGGATAAGCTGTCCACTGAGCAGAAGGGTCAAATGCGTTGGTAGCATTCGTATCTCCTGATGTGACCGTTGATTTGCGAACCAACGTCTTATCGACTGTTGAAACACCATTCGCTGACCATGCCGTGCCAGGGTCAACACCAATTTGGCCGAACGAATCAATCGTCGTTCCGTTCTTTTTCAATAAAATCGTATCGTCTCCGTTGTGCTGGATGACGGTTGATGCGACGTCACCTTTGGAAATAATGCCTGATGCCGACGATGGATTGTAGACGACTAGTACATCACCGGCTGCCAACGTTCCTGACAAATTCAAGCTTCCTGAAACTGAAGTGGAACCGTTTTGATGATAAGCCACTTGGTAACCCGATAAATTGACCGATTGACCAGTGCCATTAAAAATTTCGATAGCCTTGTTGTTGCTAGATCCTTCGATGTACTCTGAAATCAATAAATCTGTCGTCTGTGCAGAAACAGGTTCTGGTGTTTGTACTCCAGGAAATACTAACGCTGCTGCAGCTAGTGATAACACACTGCGTTTCATCCATTTTTTCATCCAACTTGATTGCTTCATTTCTCCATGCCTCCCCTGGCAAAATGTAGTGCGGCCTTGCAAGTAAAATCGTGATTTGACTTTAGTATAGCGAGCTTTTGTAAAGAAGATATAAACCTTACCAAAAATGCGGAGGAAGTCAGGGGAAAGAGAAAAAGAGCTGGTCGTAGTGGTCTAGTATGTGAAAATGAATGGTTTATTTTGGTTGTTATACTATAGAAAAATCCCGTTTTTTTGGAAAATTTCTACCACAAAAAACTACTAGAGACAAAAGCAAAACCAGTAGTTTCTCTAGAACAAATCCTAAAGAAAATACTGGTTTAATTGAATTCTTTCCCAACCTCATTTGTCCTAATATAGTTCAACTGCATGTTCATAAGCATCTTTCGCATCCTGCAAACCCTGATCAATCTGCCCTCGCTGCATCTGCAAATTCCCGATGACACGAGTTAGTTTGGTTTTCGTGTCTGCTACTTTTTGAATAGAGTCATTGATACGATTATGAATGGACCATTCTGAGAAGATGTCATCGAAGAAATAGTCCGCAAATGTTACAAAGGATCCCCGTTCAACGAACAATCCTTCCATTGCTCCCTCTTGCACATCCGTAAGCTCTGCTTCAAAACGCTGTAAGTTTAATTGCGCTTCATGCAATGCATTTTCTGACTTGTCCAAGTCGTCATGCTTCATCATCGTTACAATCATCCCTCCCCCAAGAAAAGTATCCCAGGTCGACATGTCTTTTGCATTCTTTAGCTTTTTAAGCGCTTGACCAAGTGAACGATCTGCGGCCTTTCCCGCATAAATGGCTTCATCAATTTCTTTTAACAAAGACTCAAATTCTGAAACGCGCACGAGCTGTGCATCAATTTTTTCAGACTGAACTGCATTTGTACGTTTGACCCATTCTTCTTTTTCTTTTAAGAAATTCTGCCAATCCGCTTCTGCTGATCCCAGTCGTTGAAGTTGCAATTGAATGTCTTCCTCATCTTGCTTCAAATCGCGAAGCATTGCTTCATGCTCATTCAACTTTAATTCAGCCAAGGCTGCTTCTTCGAACTCCTTCTGGCGCATCTCGTCATGTGTTCCCCGCCATTTCCGGACAACATTGACGATTGATAATCGATCCATTTTATGAAGTTCTAACTGTTCTCGTGTGAACGATTGCTCTAGTATTTCTTTACGCTTTTCATGCTCAGCTACTTGCTTTGCAATAGCGTGTTGTTTTCGTTCCAGATGAATTTTCTCGTCATACTTTGCACGTAATTGAAGTTGACGTTCTGCTAAATTATGGTCCATCATTCCATCTCCTCATTTCACTACTACTAGTCTTTACGGACGAAGTATGGAAAAGTTTCCAAGAAAAAACGAACACGAGTAAAGTCGTGTCCGTCCATTTGTTAACGCCTAGCAGCTGAAATTGCCGTTACTAAGCGGTCAATATGAGGATTCATACTTGTCGGGTTTTGGTCCGTCAAAATAGAGAAGATTAATTCTTCATTTTCTGCTGTTCTGGTGTATCCAGAGAGTGATTTCACATTATCAAGACTTCCTGTCTTTGCCAAGACACGACCTTTTGTTGCTGAGCCTGTCAGACGGTAGCGAAGCGTTCCACCGATTAGACGATTAGAATTTCCTGCAACAGGAAGAGAATACTCAAACGCAGGATACCAAGGTTCGGATTGAACTTTGTACAGCATCAGACTCACTTGATCAGAAGTCAATCGATTGCGATACGACATGCCGGAACCATCAATCAACGTCCAGTTTTGCATTGATAAGCCAAGGCTTTGTCCATATTCCCGAACGGCTTGCAGTCCTGCCGACCAACTACCTTGTCCTTTTTTGACAGCCCCTATTTCTTTAATGAAAGCTTCCGCCATTGAGTTGTTGCTTAGTTTCATATAAATTGGCATTAGTGATTTCAAGGTGTCGGATTTTGATTCAGCCACTTTCACTGCAGTAGTTGGCACAGTTGAACTGATCAACAAGCCTTGTCCACTACCGAATGTAATTCCCTCCGCTTGTAGCGCTTTTTTGAAAACATCTAGAGCATAACCAGTTGGATTCACAACAGATATCCATTCCTTTTTAGTGGAAGCTCCTGACGGGATATTTCCTGATACCACTATCGTATTTGTTCCAAGTTTACGTGTGATTTTCAACGTATTCGCAGAGCCACTCGAAACCGTTTTAGCCGTGTTAGAAATCGTCATGACAGACGTTGCCGGCTCCAAAGTAATTCGCGGAGCGCTTCCAGATGAAGTAGGTGTTGCCGCTACTATAACAGAACCTGCATCAAAGTCACTATTCGGTGACAGTGTCAGTGCCATTGTCTGTGCAGCATAATAATAGGGCTCATCCTCAGGTTGCATTTTATCTGCATAGCGATTCGCGTCATACCAGGTGCTATCGCCTACAACGTTTCCATTTATTCGTGTTATCCCTTTTGCCTTTAATTGACGAGCAAAGTACTGAAGATCACTTTTTAAAAGAGTAGGATCTCCCTGACCTTTTAAGTACACGTGACCATTCAACGTACTTCCCGATACCGATCCACCCGTCCATAACGAAGTGGTGAATCGATAATTTTCACCCAAAAGCTCAAGTGCTGCTGCACCTGTCATCAGTTTTTGATTGGAAGCAGGCGTTACTGGCTGATACATGCCATAGGAGTAAACAACTTGACCCGTTGCCGCATCACGAATGGTAACTGATGTATTGGAATTTTCAAATGCCCACGTTCCCACTTCTTTACTAGCAGCATTTTTTACATAGCTATAGTCTACAGGTTTTGGTTTTGGGTCTGGCGTTGGCTCAGGCTGTGGCTGTGGCTCTGGTTCTGGCAGTTCGTCCACTGCACTTGCTGGTCGAAAGCTTTCTTCAAGAACACGTGCTAAAAACGCCGCAAAGTGTTCTCGAGATACGGGATCAATTAGACCGAAGCCACCGTCTCCATACCCCAGAGTGATGCGTTCGTTTACTAGAATTGAGACATAAGAGTAAAAAACACTAGACGCTTTCACATCACGGAAGTAATTCTCTTCCGCTTTGTCCGTAGTGAGATTATACGTTTCCGTTAAAATTACTGCTAGTTCTCCACGGGTTAATTTACCTGCTGGGTCAAAATAGCGTGAACCATCTTTTGCAACTTTTCCATTGATGATGCCGAGTTCGACGGCTCGCGCAATCTCATAATAGCCCGTTGATTGTGGTGTGATATCGGATAGTCCCGGATTTTTGACAGAACTGGTGAAATCATCGATGTCGCGAATCAGCATTTGTACGGCATGGAGTCGACTGACGGATTGTTTTGGTTTATATGTACCATCCGGATACCCTGCAATGATTCCCTGATCCGTTAAGTAATGAATTTCTTCGTGAAATCCTGAGACGTCTCGGAAGTGATCGGCAGCTGCAAAAGGGCTAAAAAGGAAAAGAAACAGTAAAGAAAGAATGGTTATACGTCTGTTCATAATGACCTCCCAAATTTTAGTATTACTCAAATCATACTAAATATACACTTGGAATTCATTGGGTTTATATACCTAAAATAAAAATTAGGTCGGGACAAATGTAATTTATTAACTTATATAAATTGGAGTTGAGTGGAGAGTAGGGGCTGACTCCAGTGGGATTAAAAGTCGTAACGTGAGGCCCCTTCTAGATGTGGAGAACGTCACTCGAGAAAGTCCGAGAAAATCAGGCGTGCCAAGTGAGGCGCTTTTGGCCTCAGTTGGTGCGACTGATTTTGGAGCGTCTTTCTGACGTTCGCAACTCGATTTCAATGAGTTGAAACTAGACGCGCCCGCGGAACGCAGCCCCGGAGCGGAACTCAAAGTAAACAAAAAAGTAGGTTCTCTGTAATTCAACTTAGAGAACCTACTTATAAATTTGGTCAAGCCTCTTTTAGATGACGGAATTATTTACCGCAACACTTCTTATATTTCTTCCCACTACCACATGGACATGGTTCATTGCGTCCAGTCACTTTAGTCGGTGGCGTAGTAGTCTTTGGTTCCGACTGGTCAGATAAATCGTTCGGTGCATGCCCCTTTAGAATCCATCGTGGCGTTGAGTTCACAAGTTTTGTTAAGTAACCGGCAAACTCCGCTGCTTCCGCTTTCGTTGAGAACTCAAAAAATTTCACGATACCCTGCATGACTTCATGGAAGGTTAATTCGTTTCGTATGTCGAGTATTGTCTGAGCAAGGATTTCTTCGCCTTCCTCTTTTTTAACACGAAACGTTTTTTGTAGATACTTTTCAAAACGTTCAAATTCACGCGTTTTCTCAAGTTCTCCGCGCTTCCCTAACTCCAGCATCTGTTTCTTAGTTACAGCTAAAGGTTCGATTGAAGGTCTTTCATCAATTGCCTGTAAGAGGTCTTCTGGTTCATCAACAAGAAGATCCGAAACCCACTCTTTTTTAATTTCGAAGTAATCATCGTAGTGGTTGTATTCCGTAATAACTGTTTTAACAGCTGAAGGCTGCAAATGTGTAGGTATGCTGTCGATTGCCGTTAGTTCCTCAACAAGCTGTGACCAACGCATGACACCAAACATTTCAAGAAGTCCTTTAGTTACAAACATCAACTCATCGTTTTCTTTAATCATTCGCTGATAATTGAGATTTGTTTTAGCTTCTAAAATAGGTTGGCGGTAATCCACAGGCATCACTAAGACAAATTTATTGTCAATAGAACCAGGAATCAATAGACCAGTTTTCAAAAACCAAGAGTAAATCCGGACATTCACGGGAGCAAACTCGATAAATCCATGGGTAGCAGCTCGTTCAAGAAACTCAAAACGCTCACGGTCAATGACATTCATCGTTGCTTCTAACAGGTTCTGTTGCTGATCAACAAGTACCTCTGCCAGTTTTGCTTTGGTTAGTTTACTAACACCTTTAATGTCTGCAAACTTACGCATTTTATCTAGTTCATATTTGGTCACGCGTGCCAGGGCATTTTCGAGTGATAGCTCTGCATCAATAGGTGCCCATTGCTTTTCACTCAAATGGTCTTTGTACATCTCGTGAAAATTTGGTTGTTTCATTGTTGAAATCATCCTTACATTAAGTTATACGTTCGCGTCAATCTCCTCTCCTAGTATACTCGATTTTCAAGAGGTCTGACATGTTAACTTGATGACGTTTTGATAACAACAAAGGGCTCGAACAGAATAATTCAGCATCTTATCTTGAATAAGTTCTAGAGAATACAAAGATTTCTTGCAGGTTAAATTCCGTTCCGGGGCTGCTTTCCGAGGGTGCGTCGTAAGTCTCCTCGTCGCACACGCTCCTGCGGGGCCTCACGTAACGCTCTTGATCCCACTGGAGTCAGCCCCTCCTCTACATTCAATTTGTAGTCTCAATAATATCTCTGTTCTAGCCTCTCTCTTAAGCTTTTTTAATTAGTCTTCAGTGATTTCTCGAGCATCAGGGAAAATTCTGCACGAGTTATCGGGTTACTTGGTCGGTATGTTCCATTTGGGTAGCCAGTTGTGATTCCTTGTTCAAAAATAGCCGCTATAGCTAGGTTTGCCCAATGGCCTGCAGGTACATCTGCAAAATGAGTCGCCTCTGTTGCTTCAAATTGGAAAGCTCCACTAATAATTCGCGCCATTTCTGCTCGTGTCAGTTGACCATTTGGATCGAATTTATTTCCTGGTTTGCCAGTAAAGTATCCAGCTTTTGTAACAGCTGCGATATAATCGTTCGCCCAATGTGTGCTAGGGACATCTCCATAACCAGATGCTTCATCTACCACCTCTAAATTCATGGCACTGGCTAACATTCGCGCCGCTTCCGCTCGAGTAGTCTGTCGTGTCGGCTGGAATGTGCCGTCTGGATATCCACCTATGACCATTCCGTCGCGTAAGTACATAATAGAAGTCAGGGCCCAATGATCCTCTTTTAGATCTGGATAGTTCCCATTGATGATTCGATAATCAATTGCTTCATAGGTTTCGTCACCCACAGAAATTTCAAACGATAATCTCGTCCCGATGGCTTGTTGCGGGATAGAGAATTCAAAACGGCCTTCTGCATCCGCATAACCGGCTACTAGTTCCGTTGAATTTTGTTTGATTGTGATACCCGCGTTTGGTAAAGCTGCTCCGGTCACTCGCGTTGAATAATTTGTGAGAAGTGTATGGAGATGGACAGCTGGTTGCTCTTTATGAAGAACTCGCACAGCTACAGGCAAACTTTGCTTTCCGTCCACTCCTCTATAAACCACCGTTAACTCTGCACCACTTTGCTGTACAGGAATCGGAATTGAAAAGTACCCTTTTTCACGAATCGGTGTGCTACGAGCGATTTCTTTTGTACCATTCTTAACTAGTAGAATACCGCCTAACTGGGCACGATTCCATTCTCCTTGGATAAACGTAGACGTATTGGTCAAATCCATGACAGTCGGGGTTGGCGAAGCTACACGATTCACGGCAGCGTATGCATTGACTCGGCCATGCCCAAAGCGTGTATCTTTTCCAGTTTCCCCTAAATCTTTAGCAGTGGCATACAAACGATTTTCAATTTCAATATTCGTCAAGTAAGGTTCATGGGATTTAATAAGGGCAGCTACACCCGCTACAATCGGCGAAGCCATTGAAGTCCCGGACATAGTACCAAATCTGTCCGTAGCTAAAGTCGAATAAATATTTTCTCCAGGAGCTACAATATCTAACGACCTTCCATAATTCGAAAACCAGGAAGCTTTATCAATCGCATCAACGGACCCTACAGAAATGACATTGGCATAGGCAGCAGGATAAGAAGGAGTGGAGGTATCTTCATTTCCAGCAGCAGCCACGAACACCACATTGTAATCGCGATGAGCATTCTGAATCGTTCTATTGAGCAATTCGCTAGATTGGTACCCGCCAAGACTCATGTTGATAATGTCTACTCCGTCTTCTACAGCTTCATTGATACTGTCAGCAATAGTAGAGACATATGCCGCTTCTCCATCAAATACATCCATTAAATATAAGCTAACGCCTGGTGCTACACCTGCTCCAAAATAGCCATTGTCTGCGACTGCCCCAATTAGACCAGTGACGTGCGTACCATGCTGATCGATTGTATACTCCTCATCAAGTGTGTAAGCTTTGCGAACATTTTGTTGATAGTCCAGATGGTCTTGTTGTGGACCTGCATCTAATACAGCAACCACAACATCTTGCGCGCCACGTGTTACATTCCAGGCGTTAACAGATTCTATCTTTGCATGATGCGACTGTCTGAGGTCAAACAGTGATTGAGAAGTTGTAGAGAATAAGCGATATTTGTAATCCGGCTCTACTGAAACAACCCCTTCTGCTGCTTCAAGTTCTGTTATGTAAGACTCCATTGTTTGTCCATCAGGTACTTTTATTGTTGCCACGCGTTTTGTGGGTTCATGAGGTAATTGTTCAATTAAATGGCCTTTCTTTTCAATATTCATGAGAGATTGTTGTGATTTCATTTCTACTATCACTTGATCGGTATCTATTTTCTCAGCTTCTTTTGCTTTCACTTCATCCTGAAGAAGTAGAGTGGATAGCAATGCGAGTGCAGTAAGACCTAACCCCTGTCGAAATTTCATTTATTCCCATTCCTCCTATAATTAAGGTTCATCACCATAAGTCATGGTTGACACTTGAACAGCTTAATTATGTAAATAAATAGAAAAAAAGCGAAAACACCTGTATCGTAATTGTTGTCTAGACAAACCACGATAGGAGTTTTCGCCTTGTCCCAACAGTTTATCAAATTAGTCCTTCCACTTCCATCATTTTTTACAATTCATCCGTCATCCGACAACGAACCAAACGTGTTTCGAATTTCTACGCTGAACCGTCCAGTCTCATGTCTTGTCTGTTCAAGTCAGACAGTCCGCCACTCAAAGGAACGTCGCCGTTTTAGACATTCCTACGCCTGGGGCGTAGGGACGATCTGGATCGAGATAGATGTCCCACGCCAGGTCTGTAAAGAATGTGGTATCACGTTTGTTCATGACTTTGGCTTAGGCCTAGTTCGTTCTTCCACCAGACATTATAGAGTGGAGATTGCAAAACGTTGTCATGGTAGGACAATCTCTGATGTCTCGCGTGAGTATGGTGTTCCGTACACGACCGTTGAAAGGTGGTTCTATCAATACGCTTCGCGCCAGTTGGAGACTAAAACCGCAAGGCATGTCTTGGTCGATGAGTTCGCTACGCGCAAAGGTCATCATTACGCGACAGTGGTCCTTGATGCGAAATCCGGGTGCGTCCTTTCGATAGTTGAAGGTAGAGATGAAGCTGCAATCTCTTTGGCTCTCTCTCAAGTGAAGAGCTCTATTCAAACAGTAGTCAGTGACTTTGCGCCAGCCATGTCGAAGGCCACAAATTCTGTGATACCAGATGCGACCCATGTGCTCGATCGTTTCCACCTGATCCAGTTTTTTACGGATGCGCTGCGACGCCGTCGGCGTTTTCTGGATGAAACTAAACGTCACTATCACGTACGTACAATAGATCGTTCCCTAGCATGTCGTCCAGAACAATTAGACGATGCAGACTTAGAGGTCGCACGGGCATGCCTTCGCGAAGACGAGTTCATCAAGGACATCTATTACGGATTACAACATATGCGATTTGTATTGAAGTCGACTACATCTGGACAAGCTTCTCGTCGTCTAAAAGAGTGGATCGACCGTTTCATGTTTCATCCATGTGGGCCGCTGGCCAAGATTGCAAAAGCTGTGATAGTGCGTCAACGTGAGATGGAAAACACAATACTCTCGCCTCTCTCTAACGGGAAAATAGAAGGTACAAACAATAAGATCAAACTGATCAAACGAAGAGCTTTCGGGTATCGTAATCTGAATAACTTCTTCACAAGGTTAAAACTTGAACTAGGAAGCTCAAAATAGCAACCACGAGTTATGGTGATGAACCATAATTAACTACTCTTTTCATTGTACATGGTGGCCACAAAAAGGGAATAGCAATGGCCATATTGAACTCAATTTTTCTTATTTTCACTTTCGTCTAGTAGAGTGACAAAGTTAGACGAAAGCTTTATACTAGAGCTACATAACGTTGTCCGTACCACTAGCCAAAGCCCGACACAACGAATGCCCACGTCACGGAAACTTGATTTCCTTATATGGGGAGAGGAGCGGCTAATGAATTCACATGAGTTAAAAGAATGGATGGCCACACACGAAATAGTTAATCGCACAGTATCCGGTTTTTGGAATTACTTATATACACAGAAAAACGAAGATCCCGCAGACTTTGAAACGAGTTACCCTTCCATGGAAATTACTCTACTTGAGCCGACATTGAGTACCGTATCGCATACACTTAACTTTAACTATGGAGATACTCTTGAAATGGTCACGTGTTCTCTACATATTGAATACCAAGGAAAGAAAATAGGGATGTATGAATCACTCTATACACCTTTTGGTGAAGACTTAGATGATTTCCTCACTCTTTCACAACCAAACTAAACACTCACTTTAATCAAAATAGCTGTGACAAAAAACAGTAAATTCTCTAAATTGCATTCCAGAGAATTTACTGTTTTTATGTTGAGTTCACATCTACTTAATCTTTACAAGACGTCTAACTAGCTTGATTTAAATTTAATATCCGTTGCCTATTCGAAAAGGATTTAATGCTAGCATCATTTCACCACTTATCCGATTTAAGGGGATAGTTCCTAACTCAGCGTCTCGACTGTCTAAACTAGCACCGGGCGTGCGGTTATCGCCAAGTAGAAAATAATGTCCTTTGGGTACAACTTGAGCTGCCATATCGTTTGGTATTCCTTGTGTGTAAGACTCTTTCAACTCAACACCGTTAACAATCACTATTCCATTTTCAATTGAGATTTGATCTCCTTGCATACCAATTACTCGTTTAATGACTTGAAATCCATTGTTATCTGAAAACAGTACAATGTTTCCTGCTTCTGGTTCAAAATATAGTCTATTCGCAATAACTAAACTGCCATCCTCAAATGTTGGCGCCATTGACTCTCCACTTATGATGGCCAAGGACATGCTAAAACGAAGAAATATAAATAGTAAAATTAAAAACACTGCAAATTTCAAAGCGCTTATTACTTCAGTCTTTATAGTTGGCTGTTCTTTTGTGTTCGATTCAGAGATGACCAAACTCATCTTCATTCAGCTCCTTCTCCTAGAACAGGTTCTGATTCAGTAGTTTCCTTTGAGAGCTGAGCTGGCTCTTTCGTGCTAGAAGATTGTTCTTCACTAGAAGTCTCATTCGACTCACTACCAATCTCCATGTTCGTTTCCTCTTCTTGTGGACTATCCATAAGTTCTACACTGCCCATTTCCAGAACTGCTTCATTGTAAATTTGGTGTAGACGATTGATAGCTGCTTGCTTCTCAGCAGCATTGTCAATTTTGATAGTCGAAATGAGATGTTCCGTATGCTCACGCAAATTTTTTACAGATATTCGTATCTGCTCCTCTTCAAACAGTTGCATTTCCTTCTCAGCCCGCTCCATTTCCGATTGCAAGTGTTGTTTTAAGCGAACCATTTGCGCTTCTTTTTCGCTGCTCACAGATGACTGTACAGAAACTAAGGCCTCGGACTTTTTTTGATCAAACCATTGGTCCATGAGTGTCGATATATCTTGTTCAGCAAAAACAACATCTAAACTCGAAATACCCACAACCAGTAAAAAAACAATTCCAATAAGAAATTTTAGTAAGCGAGATTTAAATTTGTAGCTTCTCTTCATACTTGTTCCTCAAAGCGATACGACTTTGCGCATCTCCGGTAATTTTTGATTCATGATACTTGTAAAAGCATCCACAATTTTAGGATCAAACTGCGTACCTGCATTCTCTCGAATAATACGAATCGCTTCTTCTGGCGAACGTTTACGTTGATAAACTCGATTTGTCGTCATGGCATCATAAGTATCTGCGATTGCCATGATTCGAGCAGATAACGGAATCTCGTTCCCAATTAAGCCCGTTGGATAGCCATTGCCATCAAAACGTTCGTGATGATACAGAATGGCATCTCTGATTGTCTTGTTGCGCATCACGGGAGCATGTTGTAAAAGATCCATCCCAAGCTGTGGATGTTTTTTAATTTCACTATATTCTTGAACCGTCAAAGAATCTGGTTTAATCAAAATCGAGTCAGGAATCGCAATTTTCCCGATATCATGGAGTAATCCTGCCACATAAAGATTTTGTTGAAACTCTGCATAGAGGTTCATTTCTTTTGCAATCCACACAGACTTTTCCGCCACATTGCGAGAATGTTGGGCAGTGTAATGATCACGCATTTGAATCGTCTGCAACAGTGAATAAATACTTTTCATCTCAGTACTGCGAGCTTCTTGCAAGATTTTCAAAGCTGACAACGAGAAAATTCCAATTCCAATATATAATACACTTAATACTCCAAGCATTGACCAGTTGTGAACGGTAAAACCCTCTGAATAGGTAAAATAGCGTAACCCTATAAAAATAATCGCCATCAAAAAGATATAAATTCTTCGGTCAAACAGTAAACTATAGCCAAATATCAACAAATAATATAATTCTGGTCCCATATGATTAGGAATGAGAACATGCTCAACCCAAAAAACAATAGGTGTAAATAAAACCATTAAAAAAGTCAGAAGCTCTTTCCGTTCTGCAAACGACAAAATGGCATCAATAATGGCTACTCCGTAACGAGGAGCGGCGATTTTTTCCACTTCAATTTCTTCGCGTATATTGAAAACGTTCATATGCTCCTCCTGATGGATAGACTCGTATAAAGATGTTATCGGTAGTTTGAGCAGAATGTTTAGAAAAATCGACTGAAAAATTTGATTTTATAAAATAAAAGTCTTATTAGACAACAAAAAGACTGCAAACAAATTCGAAAGAATCGACTTTGTCTGCAGTCTGAACAATTAACTATAAGTAATTTTGTAGTAAATTGATTTATTCTTGACCAATCAACTCAAGCTCAACAGGAATGCTTGATTCGACTTCTTCACCAGCAAGAACTTGCATAGCTGTTTCAACACCAATCTCACCAATCATAGCTGGTTGCTGAGCAATTGTTCCTGCTAAGCGACCTTCTTCGACTGAAGCGACTGCGTCATCCGTTGCATCAAATCCAACAACGACAATGTCTTTTCCAGCTGCTTCAATCGCTTCTAAAGCGCCAAGTGCCATTTCATCATTGTGCGCAAATACACCTTTAATGTCTGGGTTCGATTGCAAAATGTTTTCCATGACCGAAAGACCTTCTGCACGGTTGAAGTTAGCCGTTTGTTTTGCGACAACATCTAATTGATCAGTTGCAACTGAGTTAAAGCCTTCTCCACGTTCACGTGCTGCTGATGAACCAGGTACGCCTTCAAGTTCAGCAACTTGTGCGCCTTCCCCAACTAAAGATACTAAGTATTCACCAGCCATTTGGCCACCTGCTGTATTATCAGATGCTACGTGTGCGACCACTTCGCCACCTTCAGCAGAACGGTCTAAAGTAATCACTGGAATGCCAGCTGCGTTTGCAGATTCTACAGCTGCTGCTACTGCTGCCGAGTCAACTGGGTTGATCAAAATGAAATCAACGCCTTGTTGAATTAAATCTTCCACGTCAGAAGCTTGTTTCGCTGCATCGTCTTGTGCATCTACTACTGTTATTTCAGCGCCAAGCTCTTCCGCTTTCGCTTCTGCTCCGTCCGTCAATGTTACGAAGAATGGGTTGTTTAATGTAGAAACCGAGAAACCAATCGTTTGAGTACCTTCTGTTTCTCCTTCTGAACCTGAACCTGACTCAGTTGAAGTAGTCGGTGAATCAAGTGAACACGCTGCTAAGAATAGAACTGCTGCAAGACTGACGAGTAACCAAAGTTTTTTCATGTGAACTTCTCCCCTTAAATCAATTTTTTACGGTCGATCAAGACCGCGAATAGTATGACAAGCCCTTTAACAACTTGCTGGAAAAAGGACGAAACCCCAATAAGATTTAACCCATTGTTGAGGACACCGATAATTAATGCCCCGATTAAAGTACCAACAATCCAACCACGGCCACCAGTCAGGCTTGTGCCACCGAGAACGACCGCTGCGATGGCATCGAGCTCAAACATTTGGCCGGCTGTCGGCTGTGCTGAATTTAAACGTGATGTCAAAATCAATGCAGCAAGTGCAGAGAAGAAGCCTGTTAAAGCATAGACATAAATCTTGATGCGACCTGTTTTAATACCAGATAGCTTAGAAGCTTCTTCGTTTCCACCGACCGCATAAACGCGGCGGCCGAAAGTTGTTTTCTTCAAAATAAAGTACAAGATTCCAAAGCTGATCAACATCGTGACAACCGGAATCGGAATATCAAAGAAATAGCCTTTCCCAAGCAGTTGGAAAGTAAGTGAATCACCAAGACCTGAAATCGGGCGACCTTCCGTATAAACGAGTGTCAATCCACGATAAATAGTCATCGTAGCAAGAGTGGCAATGAATGGTGCTACATTTCCTTTGGCAATTAATACGCCATTCACGGCACCAAGTAGTGCTCCTAGAATCAACCCAAGTAGCATGGCGAGAACTGGATCCGTACCACCTGCCATCATTCCTGCTGTAACGGCACCTGTTAGCGCCAAAATAGACCCAACCGATAAATCAATTCCGCCTGTCAAAATAACGAACGTCATCCCAAACGCAATGATCGCGTTGATGGAGACTTGACGAAGGACATTAAGTAAATTGTTCACCGATAAGAAATCGGGATTTAAAATAGTGATGATTGTAATGATCAAAAATAGTCCTAGGAACGGAACCAATTTTTGAACCAGACCTTGCTTTGATGCTGTACTAGACACGCGTTCCACCTCCTGTTGCATAATGCATGACTTGTTCTTGTGTCAATTGCTGATTGGCGAGATTAGCAGTCAGTTTGCCTTCATGCATGACCAGTACTCGATCCGCCATCCCAAGCACTTCCGGCAATTCTGAGGAAATCATCACAATCGCCACGCCTTTTTCCGCAAGTTCATTCATAATCGAGTAAATCTCTTTTTTCGCTCCTACATCCACACCTCTTGTTGGCTCATCTAAGATCAGGATGGAAGGATTGGTACCCAACCATTTGGACAACACAACCTTTTGCTGATTCCCACCGCTCAGTGATTTCACAGGGAGCTCTGGGCTAGAAGTGCGAATACCCAACCGTTCTTTCATACGATCAAATAAATCTCGTTCTTTTTTACTGGACATCATCCCGTTGGAAGACAAGGTCGGGAAGTTCGATAAACTGATGTTTTGCTCCACACTGAAGTCCAGAATGAGACCTTCACTTTTACGATCCTCTGTCACATAGGCTAAGCCGTGTTGAATGGCATCATGTGGTGTGCGAATTTTGACAGCTTTGCCATCAATTTTGACTTCACCTGCTGACGGTTTGCGATAGCCGAAAAGAGATTGCACGATTTCTGTGCGACCTGCTCCCATCAAACCTGCTATAGCAACGATTTCACCTTTTTTAACATCGAACGAAATGTTTTCGAAATAAGGGGCTCGTGCCAAGCTGTTCACTTCCAACACCGTTTCACCGAGTTGTACGTTACGAGTTGGAAAACGATCACCAAGGGCTCGCCCTACCATCATCTGAACGATTTCTTCAAAACTCGTTTCTGCAATGTTTTTTACACCTACCCATTCGCCATCACGAAGGACTGTGATGCGGTCGCAAAGAGCAAAGATTTCTTCCATTCGGTGCGAAATATAAATGAACGCTACGCCTTTTTCTTTGAGCGAACGAACCGTTTTGAACAATTGGTCGATTTCTCGGTCTGTGAGAGCTGCTGTCGGTTCATCCATGATGATGACTTCTGCATTTGAAGACAAGGCACGAGAAATTTCCACGATTTGTTGTTGGCCTACTGATAACGTAGCCGCTTCAGCTGCCGGATCGATGTTCAATCCCAGTGCTGCCAATCGGGATTTCGCTTCCGTCTCCATCTTCTTCGTTTTCAAGATACCTGTTTTACCAATTGTGTGTTCTTTACCTAGAAATAAGTTTTCAGCGATTGATAAGTAAGGAAGAATATTGAGTTCTTGGTGAATGACTGCAATGCCTTTTGCTTCCGCCTCTTGAGGAGACTTAAAAGCTACTTCTTCACCTTTCCAATGAATCGTCCCTGCGTCTTTTGGGTGGATACCGGTCAACACTTTCATCATTGTTGATTTGCCTGCACCGTTCTCTCCCATTAGCGCGTGGATTTCACCTGGTACAAGGTCAAACTGCACATCGCGCAAGACGGTATTGCCACTAAAGGACTTGGTGATTCCTTTCATTTCTAACATACGTTTCACCTCCGTTTAAAAAATGACCCCGGACTGCAGGATGATGTTGGCGTAAGGTGTTGCTTCGCCTGTCCGTATAATAACTTTGGCATGCTTGGTTTGTTGTTTAAAGGCTTCGTGCGACATGTAAGTTAATTCAAATTGACCATCTAGCTTATAATGAACATCGTCATTGAATTGAGGAAGTTCGTTGGCAACAATTGCTTTTTCGACCTGAAAATCTGCTGTTACCGCTTCCACGATATCGAGAAATGAAGGTTTCCCTAGCGTATAAGAAAGATCGATACATTTTACACCTTCAGGGATGGGTAATCCGCAATCGGCAATGACAAGTTGATCGGTGTGCCCCATCGTTGCAAATATCCCCGCAAGTTCGCGATTTAGAATCCCGTGTTTTTTCATCGTCTCATCCTTTCTAAAACGGAATCGACGTTTGGCATTCCCGTCTGTGCCCCAAGTGCTTCTACTGAAAGAGAGGCAGCCGCATTGGCAAATTCAATTGATTTTGCTAGATTCCAGTCTTGCGCAAGTCCATAAGCAAGTGCTCCATTGAATGTATCTCCAGCTCCCGTTGTGTCGACTACTTCGACTGGGTAACCGGTTACATATTCATCAGACACTTCACTTGGATACATCGCCCCTTCTTTTCCGAGGGTGACAACGACTTTATTTGGTAGCGCTTTGATTTTTTGTTTCCACTCTGAACCCCATATCGTTTCTGCTTCTGATTCATTTGGAGTCAGCAGTGCGTTGAAGTGCAGCAATTCTTCTGTGAAGGCATCTGTCGGTGCAGGGTTGAGAATCGCCTGTACGCTGTGCTCCTGACAAATGGCTAGCCCTTTTTTCACCATGTCGATTGGGATCTCTAATTGAAAGATGACTACTTTGCTTTTTGGAATGAGTCGCTTCATTTCAGCAACCATCTGCTCATCCCATACATGATTGGCACCTGGTACAACGATAATGCGGTTGTCTTGATTAGAGACAAGAATGTTTGCGATACCGGTCGGTTCATCCACACTTTGGATAGCTGTTGTGTGAATTCCTTCGTCTTGAAGCGTTTTTGTTAGCTCTTGGCCAAAAGCATCCTTGCCAACAACGCCTAGCATTGTGACTTCAGCACCTAATCGAGCGGCTGCGACTGCTTGGTTGGCCCCTTTTCCTCCTGGAATTGTTGCAAACAAATCGCCCAGTCGTGTTTCTCCTTGTTTCGGAAAATTGTCTGTGCGGACGACGAGGTCCATATTGATGCTGCCGATGACTGTAATCATGATGTCTCACTCCTTGTCGTTCCCCGGTGAACGATTTCAACCGGAACTTCGTAGTACATTTTTTCGAGTGGTTCGTTTTCCACTTGTTTGATCAATATGCGAGCGGCCATGGCGCCAAGCTTGTAGATGTCTTGCCGTACAGTCGAAAGCGGTGGTGACAGCATTTCTCCAAGTTGAATGCCATCAAAGCCGATAATTTGAATGTCTTCAGGGATTGCTTTCCCTAGTTCTGTACAGGCACGAATAGCACCAAGCGCTGCCACGTCACTGCTAGTCACAATTCCGTCTACTTCGGGATGATTGATCAAGTAGGCTTTGACTTTTTCATACGATTCATCGAAGTGAAAGTTGGCTTGAATGTGATGCTCTGTCACGTTTGGCGCTTCCAGCATCGCTTCTTCAAATCCTTGCTTTCGCTCACTTGCCGATTGAATATAATCTGGACCTTCCACGAACAGCACTTGTTGGCTGCCGCTTTCAATCAAGCTTCTCGTGCTTTCTTTCACGCCTTGTCGATTGCTTGAAATTACACAGGGAATCGATGAATCAATCGGTCGGTCAAGAGCCACCATGGGCTTGTTCAACTTCATGTAAAGTTCTCGATTCTGCTGACTGGATGTGACGATGAAGCCAGCCACGTATTTCTTTTCGAGTGTTTCTATATAGTTTTTTTCTTTTATCGGATTTTCGTCTGAGTTACACAAGACCACCGTGTAGCCATACGTGAGTGCCACATCTTCGACTGCACGCGCTAGTTCTGGAAAGAACGGGTTGGTGATATCCGGTAGAATAAGGCCAATCAGGTTAGACTGTTTCGTAGTCAAGCTTCGGGCGACCGCATTCATTTCATAACTTAACTCTGCAATAGCCGCTTGAACTGCTTTCGCCGTATCCGTGCTCACATAACCTTTGCCGTTTAGATAGCGAGAAACCGTGGCAACTGATACGCCTGCGTGTTTTGCTACATCTCGAATCGTTGCCATGTGATTTCGCCTCCTTTTGGGTTGGGGTTTTGGTTGGTTAGGGCTTGTGACATTTGGGTTGTGCCCTTGGAGCGGGTTGTGATGAGCGAATGATATTCGTGATGATGGATTTCCTCGTTCTGATGAGCGAAAAACCCGTTCTGATGAGCGATTACAATTCGTGATGATGGATTTCCTCGTTCTGATGAGCGAAAAACCCATTCTGATGATCGATTTAGATTCGTGATGATGGATTTCCTCATTCTGATGAGCGAAAAACCCATTCTGATGATCGGTTAAAATTCGTGATGATCGATTTCCTCGTTCTGATGAGCGGTTAAAATTCGTGATGAGCGAAAAACCCGTTCTGATGATTGAATACTATCTCCAACCCTCAAAACCATCTTTAATCTCAATGCTTTTGCTTCTCTCAAGACATGTGTAACCGGTTACACATAGAATAAAGGCAGCTCAATGAGATGTCAAGTGGGGAATTTTATGGGAAAGCACTCTCTTTGCTCTTAAGAAAAGCGTTTTTCGATTGAGTCAGTGGAATTCTAGATCTCAAAACCTCTACAATCTTTTTATACTTAAAACCTTACTACACAAAACCTTACTAACAATATAGCTATTTTTGGTATACTTTGGTAACTATGTTATTAGAAATGAGGAAACGAAATGACTTCTTTTCTGCTGATTCGACACTGTTCTGCTACTGGCCAAGAACCTGACGCACCGTTAACTACTGAAGGTTTGACTCAAGCAAATCATCTTGCAGCAGCTCTTGCTGACTATCCCATTACACGTATTTTATCCAGTCCCTATATTCGTGCTGTTGATACGATTCTTGCGTATTCAAAGTTAAAGAAAATCCCGATTGAACTTGATGACCGTTTGAAAGAGCGAGTTTTAAGTTCAACTAATCTTCCTGACTGGTTAGAGAAACTGGAACAGACGTTTATTGATCCTTCTCTGAGTTTCGAGGGCGGGGAATCTAGCGTAGGAGCGACCACTCGAATTGTCGAAGTTCTAAATGAGGGTGAAATAAGTGAGGGTGACTATTGTGTCGTAGTCACTCATGGGAATCTTGCAGCATTGCTTCTACATTCTATTTCAGCGGATTTTGGTTTTAAAGGTTGGCAGTCACTAAGCAACCCGGATGTTTTCGAGATTACTTGGGAGAAAGAGAATAAGAACTTTAAACGTTTGTCTCTCTAAATGGAAGGAGCGGAAGGAACTATCCCTTCCGCTCATTGAAATCCAGGATAAGGACCAAAAAAGAAAACAAGATGGCATTAAAAATAGTAATAATAATGACTACTATTATAGAAAGTACAGGAATCGTCGAAAGAACCAACGCTAAAACTGGTCTCTTCTTCAATTGAAACCATGAACTAATTAATAAAATAAAGAGCGGAATAGGAAAGTAAGTCGTGAAGAGAGTTACGATTTTCATCCGAAAAGTCATCCACTCCCAGTCTTGAAAATTGTAATCAAATCCGTGCCAGAAAATCAGTGAAGTTAACGACAGAATCTGTAATAGGATTAAACAAAACTTAATAGCATTCTTTCTAAACAAAACTCCTCACCAACTCCCAAAGATTCCATCCAAAATAAAAATGAAATACGTACATAGCATAAATTCCGATTCCAAGCATAGCGACAAGGGGAATAGAATTCAACCACATAGCCCACTTTCGTTTGCTTTCCACTAACCACCAGCAGGCAACCATCACTGCAATCATCAGTATAGGATAAAATACAATTATCAGATAATACCAAGGAAATTGAAGTGCACTAAGCTCACTCCATCGATTGCCCTCTGCCAAATCCGAATAGCCATAAATCAACTCGCTTCCTAGTAATTCCCACCAGACATAAATCGTTCCAAGATAAATCAAGTGGCTCACAATTAAATAAGAATAGGCCAATGTTTTCATATGGTCCCTCCTCTACCATTTTAAGATTGCTAGTTTTTAATTCCCCTAAAAAATATCAATAACTAAAATTAAACAAAGAGTAGATAAAATAAATAAAGTACAAGAATTTAATAATTACTATACTAATTGGGACAGCTATTGCTACAAATGCGACCTCAGGTAAATGGTTTACTAAAACAATAGCTACTAGCAAACCAATGATACTGAGTGCGAGTCCAGCAATTGAATAGGAACTAACCAAAATTGTCATTCCGATAAGAACTATTGCTAAGGCTATCAACATTCGAATAATACTTTTATTGCTCATTATCTTGACCATCCGTCTCACCTCTCTCTAAAATCTAACACGCCATCATCTTCCATATTCAGTAAAGACGTCTAGGTTTTAGAATAGTTTCTGGAAATGGCAAGAGCTACTAGATTATTTTCCGCACACAAAAAGACCCTGCAACAGCAAGGTCTCATCACGGAATTATTTATTTCGGATAGTGATCATGTACTGCGTGTTAATAGTAATTAAAGCAAACGCAATGATAAGAATCCCAGCTACTTGAGAGTTTCCAGTGGCCATGGAGTAAAACAGCAATAACAATATGGATGCGAACAATAAGGAATTGGTTGTTTGGTGAGATTTGTAGAAACCACCTAACATGACATGCTTTTCACCGTCATCCGACTTTTCAAGTAATTTTTGAGCGTAATCTTTGTCTGTGATGGAAGGTAAATCTCGCTCAGGGTACATTAGCTTCATTAAGCTCGGGAATAAGAACGATACCGCCGCACTACTAAACAATGTCACTACAAAGTAGAGCACTAACCAAATTGGTTGTTCTGTGAGAATACTTATACAGATACCTACTAAGCTGGCAACCATTGCAACTAAATTTGCCAAGCTGGCATCTGAATAGGAACGATACATTTTACTTTCTACGAGATCTTCTTCATCTCCCGTGAAGGTTTTGGAAGCTGTATGTTTTATTTTCAGGTAGCCTAAAACAGAAAACATGAGCAATACTGCAGTCATGATCATCAGCGACACACTAAATGGATCAGCTAAGTCTGGAAATGTGAATGTAGGATTATCTCCTAAAAAATAAGTGGTAATGAAAAATCCAGTGAAAGCACCAAGTATCATAAAAATCCCGTTTTTAAGTAAGTTTTTCTTCATTTTAATTCCTCCTCGTCAAACTGAAAAATTTCTTCAATCGGCTCTTGAAACACACGTGATATTTTAGTGGCTATCAATAATGAAGGCATAAATTCTTCTCGCTCGATTAAACTAACAGTTTGTCTAGATATCTTGGCTCGCTTGGCTAGCTCCGTCTGATTGATGCCGTGCCGGGCTCGCAATTCTTTCAGCTTCGTTTTCATAGCCTCACCTCACATTAAATGTAACACATAGTAGTTATTTTGACAACTATAATAGTCAAATCGAATATCATAGTTGTCTTCTGAATTTAACTTCAAAAATGTCTCAGCAAAAAAAGACCTTGCCGAAGCAAGATCTTTTTGTCATTTAGCCCACCGATGAATACTGTTTCGTAAATACTCGGCAGCACCAGGAACATGTTGATTGTAATAGTGACTAAATCGCTCATCGGCCACATACATTTCTGCAAGTCCTTTGTGCGCATCGGCCGAATACTGAGGCCAGGTGTAGCTAATCCATGCTTTATGAAGGTCAACAAGTTGCTTAGCCTCTTTTGATTCCACATCATTTGCTGGTGTTGCGTGTTTTAGAATTTCAAGCAATTCTAGTTCGATATGCTTCATCTGTTGAAAGTCTTCTTCTGACAATCCCATCATTTTTGCATTGCTCGCATCAACAACAGCATCACCATAGTTTTCACGCACTTCCGCACCATAGCGTTCTTCATTTTCAGCAATTAACCGTGTCTTCAGACCCGTAAACTTCTCTTCATTTGTCATCGTACTTCCTCCCCGTTTCGCTTCAATCGTTTTCTCAAGTGTCTCAAGGATTTCAGTAAGCCTTTTTTGCTTCTTCAAAAGCAGCTTTCGATGGTTTTCGAATACTAAAAGTTCATCAAATTTTTGCTCTTTCAAAAGCGTCAAAATCACTTGTAACGGAAACTCAAGTTCTCGAAAAAACAGGATTTGCTGCAGCTGATCAACCTCTTTCTCGGAATAAAGGCGATAGCCTGCGTCTGACAACTCAGCTGGTTTTAATAAGCCGATTTCATCATAGTGTCGCAGTGTCCGTGTCGTCACTCCTGAAATGTCGGCAAGTTGCTTGATTGTAAGCATCTTCAGCACCTCCTTGATTTCACTCTAAAGCCTGACGTAACGAGAAGGTCAACCTTTATTGAACAAATTCTTTTATTACAGATAGTGTTTCGTCCAATTGTTCTTTTGGGCTGAGAGTACTTGGGTTATCTCCCGACTGTTCTCCGTACATGCCAAAGTTTGCGTGATTGCCCTCCTCGATTTCATGAAAAACCGCATCCGAGCGTAAGTTCTCTCGACTTGCTTCGATATCTTCAATAGGCAACAGTCCATCTTGTCCCCCATAGATTGTTAACGACGGGACATCAATAGGATCCACCGGATAGGAAGCGAGAAAAATGATACCGGCTATTTTTCATTCTCCTCAACAATGGTAGAAGCGGCTGCCCCCCCTAAAGAATGGCCCATCAAATACCACGTATCAATTTCTGGATAGTCTTCAATGAATTCAAAAGCTCGGTTGCTATCTAACAAAGCAATATTAAATGGCAACTGTGGAATTGCCACAAAATGCCCTTCAGCTGCTAGCTGGTCACCAATGTAGCTATAAGCTTGCGGTCGCACTTTTGCTCCTTGATAAAAGACAAAACCAATCTCTTCTGTTCCATCTCCCCAAATGACTTCATTTCCGTCGGGTGTGTAAGAAAGCCCTTCTTCAGTTGCATCGTAATCGAATTGAGCCCAAATCACAAAAGCAGCAAACGCTACTACTAACAGCACGAATAATCCTATTAAAATTCCTATCATCCATTTCTTCATGAGGAATCTCCTTTTTATTTCTACCGTACCATGAGAAACTTATACAATGAAACATTTCCCCTCGTCATTCGTATAAATGATATATACATAGAAAGAAGGAACGAGAAGATGACGAATTCACCCCGAGTATCAAAATTGATTCAAGCGCATACTCCCATTAAAATTTTGATTGTACTGGCGACCATAGTGGCAATTGCGCTTGTTTATGGGCTAATTCAAGTTGCAGGATTTTTAATCAATGATGTTCTTGAACTGAGTGGGGTTCTTAAATTTGTTGCTCAGTTTTCAGCAGTAATACTTTCTCTATTTCCAGTTCAAATCGCGCTTGCCCTAGTAGTCGATAAACTCTTAGATACAAAAAAGACTCAAAGCCACTAGATGCTTTGAGTCTTTCAAATTTAACAAACCGAATCGGATGATTTGGGTACGGATAGTCCAAACAATGGCCGTAAGTAGAGGGCGAGGAATGTTCCTCCGATTGCCATGATTCCCCATACGTAACCGTGTAAACTGAACGAAGCGATTCCTCCGAAGTAAGCACCGATGTTGCAGCCAAATGCAAGTCGCGCACCGTAACCCATCAATAAACCACCAATAACAGAAGCCATGAAGTTTCCTGGAGTTACTTTAGAAAACTTGAATAAACCACCTGCTGCAGAAGCCAGGAAGGCACCAAGAATGACGCCAAAGTTTAGAATTGTAGTTGAATCTGCGAAAATAGTGGCTTGTAAAGAAGCTGCGTTCGCTCCCTGCCAGTAGCCCCAACTCGCTACATCCACGCCAAATGTTTCAGCAATTTTTGAGCCCCACAATGCGAATGCAGAGGTAATTCCCCACGGCGTTCCTCGTGTCATCAACGTCACTGCATTTAACACTGCAAGGATGATTGCTGCAGCAAACAGTGGCCATGACCCACGGAAAATTCGCTTCCACCCATGTTCTGTTGGAAGAGGGGCCATTTTTGGTGATTTTCTCTTTTTCTCAATTAGCACTGTGATCCATGCAATGATTCCGAATAGAGCAATGGAAACTGCCCATGCCCCACCATATCCAAGTCCCGTTGAAGTGGCTAAAGAAATCGGCTCAAATGCTGGCATTTCTTCTGTCCAGAACGGTAAATGATACGCGCCAATAGTTGCTCCGACAATAAAGAAAATTAAGGTCACAAACATGACTGTTCGTCCCCCGCCAATTGCATACAAGGTTCCGGAAGCACAGCCTCCTCCTAACTGCATGCCGATACCAAAAATAAAGGCTCCAACAATTAAGCTAACCCCGACTGGCGAAACGTAGCCAGCGACTGGTCCGCCAAAAAATGATAGACCAAACGCTAGAATTGGTGCGAATAGGCTGACTGCTACTGCTAGCATGACCATATGCGCGCGCATTGCTTGTCCATTTCCTACTGACATCAATCGTCGGAATGCGGAAGTGAATCCAAACCGCGCATGGAATAAGGTGTACCCTAGTAAGAGTCCGATGATTAATAGAACAGGTTGCACGATGTCTTGAGTGGCAAGCAGATAAACAAATAAAAGGCCAAAAGCTATGAGTCCACCAACAATGAGTTTAGTTTGAGGAGGATTCAATTTTAACGAGTCACGCTCGACTGGATCTTGCGCCTCATCAGCTGGTTGTACACGAATAGTTGTCATTTTAATCACCCTTTCCCTATAATTTTAGTAGGAATTATTTCATTATGGTAGCATTCGTTCTCAAGATTGTCACTTTTCAAGTACTACTACTAGAAAAACAGGCGCTCACGAAGAGGCCTGCTTCCTGTCATCTCGTATAAGTTCTAATGCTGCGAAGAAAAAACTGATCAGCATAATGCCGCCTATGGTGAAATCGAATGTAGCGAATAGCGCACCACTGCTTGCAAGTACAACAGCAATTAAGGTAAAGAATAAAACACTATACGTGATACGCCCTTTTTCGTTTGGCACAATCAATACTGTGAGTATACTAGCAACCAGTTTGCATACCTGGACAATGAAGAAAAATGCTATGAAAAGCACTAATTTCACATACCATGCCCCTTCAATTTCTAATCGAAAAAATTCGGGATACATAGAACCGCCAATTACAATGGCTACTACAAAAAATGAAACAATAAAAAACCTCAAATGAAAAACTCCTCTAGTTGTCTTGTACTACTTCATGAATTTCATCAGTGTTCGGCAACGCTGGTATCCCTCCACGTCTTTCGACTGTGAGACTTCCGGCTGCATTCGCTTCTCGTAAAATTCGTGAGATGTGCACTTTCTCTAAGTCTAACTTAGTTGAAATCGTCTTCGCAATACCTGCAAGCACGGTCCCCCAAAAAGCATCACCTGCTCCAGTGGTATCTATTGCGTTTGCTGGGAACCCTTCGATATATTCCAACTTATCGTCTCGGAAGTAACTACAGCCTTTTTCACCTTGCGTGACGATAAGGAGAGTGATTCCATAAGTCGTTGCGAGTTCTTGGCAAGCCGCTTCCGGAGATAAATCCGGCCATAAAAAGGACAGTTCTTCCTCCGATAATTTCACTAAATCCACAAAAGGCAAGACTTGATGAATCTGGTCTCTTACTAATTCTTTAGTTTCCCATAGGGAGAAGCGAATATTTGGATCGAAAGATATTAAGCTGCCTGCTTCTTGCGCGAGATCTAATGCATGGTATGTCGCACTTCGAGAAGGCTCATCTGTTAAAGAAAGTGTGCCGATATGAAGAATCGTATCCGCAGTAAAGTGTGCTTGCGACACATCGTCTATTGTTAGTTTCGTGTCTGCACCTGGCGTTCGATAAAACGCAAAATCACGGTCTCCGTCCTCACCAATGGAGACAAAAGCGAGAGGCGTCATTACAGCTTGTGTTGTTGTTACTAGCGACACATCGACTTTTTCACGAGTTAAATAATCGATAAGGAATTTACCAAACATGTCCTGACCGACCTTGGCCAGTAAACGAGAATCAGCTCCTAATTTTGCTGCCATAACAGCAACATTTGCAGGTGCACCACCTGGATTTTGCTCGTAGAGAGGAACTAACGGAGCCGCTTCATTCTGACGTGGCGTAAAATCAATAAGCACTTCACCCAGTGAATAAATTTTCATGGTCGCAACTCCTTTTGGTCAATGATTTCAGTACAAATCTTCTCTTCGGTGTTGCAAGCACGGAATACTTTGGCGAGCCGAAGCTACGAGATCTTCCTTTAATTCCGCGATGGCTATCCCTTCGCCTTCCGATGCACGAGCTACAACTGTGCCCCAAGGATCGATAATCATACTATTGCCGTAGCAATCTTTCCCAGGAAGATAGTTGCCATGTTGACCCGCCGCAATAACATAACACTGATTTTCGATGGCTCTGGCGCGTAGCAGTGGCTCCCAGTGCAACATACCTGTGTAACGAGTAAAGGCTGCTGGGACGAAAAGAATCTTAGCTCCGGCCAATGCATACTTTCGGTACAATTCTGGGAAACGCAAATCGTAACAGATGCTCATTCCCGCTTGTCCAAACGGCAATTCTACCATTTCCGATTTGCTTCCTGGTTCAATGGCATCTGACTCTTTATAGGAAGAAACTCCAGAAATTTCAATATCAAACAAGTGGATTTTGCGATAGATGCTGATGATTTCTCCAGTGGGAGCTATGACAAAACTAGTATTATAGGACTTATCTTTTGTGAAAGATTCTGTAATACTACCCGCATGAATAAAAATCTTTAATTCTTTTGCTAGCTTACTCAGCAAAGTTGTCGTTTCACCACTAGGGATTTCTTCCGCCTGAAAGGTATTCCCATTCCCAAGAAAGTTGCAATTTTCCGGAAGTGCTACGAGTTCTGCACCAAAACTAGCGGCTTCTCGAATAAACTGCTCAATTTTGAGTAGATTTTTTTGTTTGTCTTGTTTGGAATTTAGTTGGATTACTGCTACTTTCATGGGTCACTCTCCTTACGATTGTGATTTCATTACTGTAGATTTTTAAAAGTGACTCCCCTATTCCCCTGGGAGCACTCCAATTACTTGCATAGATTCGGGATCTACCAGGAGGGTCGGTTCTGCAATAAGATTCAACTCAGCAGAAGGCGTCACAGAGTAAATAGATTGCCCAATCAGTCTATCCTCCAAGTTTGCGCTCCTGATATGTGCCTTTGTAAGCGTGAGAGTTTCAATTTCTCCTTGCATCCAAGCATCTTGCCATTCTTCTGATTGCGGCATCTGCGTAGTTTGTACGTAGGACCAGGCATTCTCAAGTATTGTCTCTTCTTGAGCGGCGTTAATTTCTTCTGGGCTGACTTGACTTGCCTCTTTTTGACAACCTGTTAACACTATAAGAAGAATTGAGAGTAAAACACCACTAATTCGCATAGCCCGTAACCTCCTGTTTATAAATCTCGCTGCCGATCATCTTTCTCTTCTACGCGAATACTTTCTTCATAAGGAATATGATGACGTGTATCTTCAAGTGGAAACTTTTGATCAGTATCCGGTTTGATGCCTGTAGTAAACTCGTCAACGGGTGAAAAGTTGCTGGTAGGGATAGACTTTTTGATAAGAACTTTGTAGAGAATGAATCCGACGATTCCAAATATCGCAAGTGTGTAAGCAATTCCCATGAGAGTTCTCCCCTTTACATAATATGGATTTGTTAGTTTTATTCTATCACCTTTCTCCATTTCCTCCTATGTAAAAGAGGTTGATACAAAATAAAAACCAGCAAGTTCTCTGAGCTGAATTCCAGAGAATTTGCTGATTTATGTGTATGATGAGTTCCGTTTCGGGGCTGCTTTCCGTTGGCGCGTCGTGTCTCCAACTCAATGGAATCGAGTTACGAACGTCAGAAAGACGCTCCAAAAGCAGTCGCACCAACCGAGGCCAAGAGCGCCTCACTTGGCACGCCTGATTTTCTCGGACTTTCTAGCATGACGTTCTCCACATCTAAGAGGGGTCTCACGTTCCGACTTCTGATCCCACTGGAGTCAGCCCCTACTCTCCACTCAACTTTCTAACTCATTGAGTTCTATTACTATTTTTTCCCCAGACTCTACTTACTAACTAAAATCTATTTTAAAACTTGGTGTTTGTAAATCCTCCGTCTATAGCAATGACTTCTCCATTGACGTATTGGGCCGGAGACGTAAGTAGGAAAGTGACCAGCTCTGCCACTTCTTCTGACGTTCCAAGTCGCTGTTGAGGAATTCCTTTAGAAGCTGCCTCTTTCATAGCTGGATTGGCATCAAAATAAGCTTTTACCATAGGAGTTTCCGTCGGTCCTGGGGCAACCGCATTTACACGTAACCCTCTAGAGCCATATTCAGCAACTAAACTCTTTGTAATTCCAACAAGTGCGTGTTTAGTTGCAGAGTAAGTGACAACCGTGTTTTGACCAATCACCCCTGCACTAGAAGAGGTATTGACGATAGACCCTCCGCCATTTTTGATCATGATTTCACCGACATAGCGAATTCCGTAAAGTGCACCAAGTAAGTTAATCCCGACGATTTGTTCGATTTCACTAATATCAGTTTCTAAAAATTCTTTCCCGCTCCCTGAGATTCCTGCGTTGTTGAAGAAATAATCAATTTGTCCAAAGTGTTCCACTGTCTTATCCACATAGTTTTTTACGTCTTCCACTTTTGACACATCTGCCTTGATGAAAATCGCATCGACACCTTTTTGCTTTAATTGCTCAACCGTCAACTGCCCGTTGTCTTCACTAATATCCACAACTGCGATATTAACGCCCTCTTTAGCCAGTCGATAAGCTGTTGCTTGTCCGATTCCACTACCTGCACCTGTGATGATAGCTACTTTGCTCATTATTTTTCCTCCTTCACTCGAAATCACTACAGATTTAGTGTACCTCTTTGAAGGATTTGATAAAAAAAATCTGCCTGTATTTTGCTATACTCAACAAAATAAGTAAATTAATGGAGGTGAACGTTGTGACTAAATCAAAGTTGTCACTCATAGTTTTTTTACCCCTACTATCTTCAATTCTCATTACTTGGATTGTCTATAATTTTACAGAGTTATTTACGTCAGAACTTATAGGATTAACTAATTTTGAAAATGTACTAATGATCAGTATGTGCTTTTTAGGGATTTACTTGGTTACGTTTGGAGTTTTATTTATCTTAGCAGTGATTAAAAAGTAATCATTGTGATTTAGTATGGTTTTTAATACGAAATATTACAAGGAACATATTAGATAAAGGCTGCATATGCAACGCCAAAGAAATTGTAGTAAATTGTGTGGTGCACAGGTACCTAAAAGGGAAAAACAGGAATTAAAATTCTAGTGCGCCAGGTTTCGTCGGTTGCACGGTACCAAACGGGTGATTCGGTGGCGCATAGATGGAGTAGAGCTTGAGTGGTACGTTTCCAGTATTGGTCAGATTGTGCCAGTACCCGGCCGGAATGATGATGGCATAGTCATCTTTGACGCGGCGTTTGTAAGTCAAGCAATTTCGGCGTGTGCCCATCTCAGTCAAACCTTGTCCTTGCTCAATTCGAATAAATTGGTCAACATCTGGGTGCATCTCGAGACCAATATCTTCTCCCACACCAATACTCATCAAGGTGACCTGCAAATGATCACCTGTCCAGAGGGCCGTTCGGAAGTTGTTATTTTGCAGTGTGGCTTCCTCAATATTCACTGTATAGGGATAGGGACCATGGTCTCGAATGGTTGTTGGTCTTCCATGATGAGTGGGCTGCCACCCATAGTTTTGTAGGCAATGAGGACACGGGTAAACTACCGGGATATAATACATAGATCAATTCCTTTCAACTGTCATTGCGTTAGTGTATGCGGCTGAAACAAAATGCGTACACTAAGTAGACGAGATAAAGTAATGGTAAAGTAGCAAAGTTTCTCTTACTATAAATATAAGAAGAAGTAACTTTTCATAAGGAGGAGCAAAGTATGGAACATCCTTGGAACCAAGCAATCGATGCTCTTTCCACCGTACACGTAAAATCAAACCCTAATAATGAACCGGTCACAGTAAGCGGCGATGCTGGGGAGTTTAAATGTATTGGTGTCGGCACAGACGCTGCTGTTTTTCAGAACCCCTCGCAACCGATGTATGCTTATAAAATCTACGATGCAGATAAATTAGATAAAGTAGAAGTGGAAGCCAGTGTTTACAAACAACTTGGCGACTCTCCCTACTTCCCGACTTGTTACGCAGCTCGTGGTGAAGTTTTAGTTCTTAGTTATGAATCTGGTACCACCCTGTTTGACTGCATCTTGCAAGGGGTTCATATTCCAAAACAAGCCGTTCAAGATGTGGAAGATGCGCGAGACTATGTACGAAGCAAAGGGTTAAATCCACGCGATATTCATTTGAAGAATATCTTGTTGCAGGACGGGCGAGCAAAGATTATAGATGTCTCTGAATATGTCCTTCCGGGGAACGATTTCCGCTGGGAGCACTTGAAACGTGGATACGATCAGTACTACCATTTGATTGACGGGAGCTCGGTCCCGTTTTGGCTTGTAGAGACTGTTCGTAAGTGGTACAACCAAACCGGCGAGGGTTCTTCTTATGAAGAATTCACGAACAAAGTCATGAAGTTTTTGTTTAAGAAATAGAATTGATTGAACCTTCCATCTCGAATTTGAGTGGAAGGTTTTCTTGTGTCTCATCAGATGAAGCCTTACACTCCCGCTATATACATAGTATCCATATTTGGTATACTCTAACTATCAATTACAGAAAGTGGGATTGCGATGTCTTTCTTTAAGAACGTGCTGAAAGGTCTTACAGCTAAAAATGAGCTAACAGAACCTAAGCTTTATTATTCCGCAGATGAAGAATCGTCTTCAGTCCGACAGCTGCAACGATTAGTCGAGAGCCAGGATCCTTCTATCGATGTCAAAAAAGTGGAAGATCACCT
Organism: Chryseomicrobium sp. FSL W7-1435; assembly: GCF_038595005.1. GTDB lineage: Bacteria > Bacillota > Bacilli > Bacillales_A > Planococcaceae > Chryseomicrobium. The sequence continues at coordinate 1,027,676 of NZ_CP151997.1, read as the reverse complement.
TAAACTTTTTGCGATTGGTCAGTCAGGGGAAAAGAATGTGCTTTATGAATTACAACACACGCACATGCCTATGCTTATCCTCCATGATCTCTACATAGAATATAAAAATTATTCAGCTCAACTAGACTTCGTTGTCATTACCCGGCAGTTCATTTTATTGTTAGAAGTGAAAAGGCTGTTCGGCAACATTCATGTGACTGAAAAAGGAGAATTTCAGCGAGTCATCGTGAAGAACAACCGAGTAGTAAACAAAGAAGGCATGTACAGTCCCATCAATCAAGTCCGGCGCCAAGTTAGTTTAGTAGATAAACTATTGAAAGAAAACAAGCTGATCAAACAGTGCCCTGTCACCTATGCGGTTACATTTGCCAACCCGAAGACGATTATCGATATGGCGAAAAAAGCACCACGCGATGTGCAGTCTCACGTGATTCGGCATGACCAAATCACTTCCTATCTTGCAAGTGAAGTTGCCAAAAATTCACCCGTTGATTTTCCAGACTTCAAAATGTACGAAATAGCAGACATGCTCCTTAAATACAGAAAGGATAAAGTATTGAATCTATCTGACTACACGATCCAAACTGAAGTTTTAAGTGAAGAACCAACTCCACAAATCGTTGTGACTGTACAAGAGGAAGTTGTCTCGTCTTCTGATAACCGAGAAGAACTGAGAGCCTCTTTATCGGAATTTCGAAAAGAACTTGCGAAACGAACAAACCGCAAAGCTTATTACATTTTCACCAATCAAACACTCGAATCCCTTCTCGACAAACAACCACAGACTCGAGCAGAGCTTATGAAGATTGATGGCATCGGACCGAAAAAAGTCGAGGAGTTTGGTGACGATTTACTTGTGATTTTATCAGGTAAGTCGGTTACGGTTTCTTGAAAAATTTCAATAATAAAAAGAGATTGGGACAAAAATAAATCAGCAAGTTCTCTAGAGTGAATGAATTCCAGAGAATTTGCTGATTTTTCGTGTATATTGAGTTCCATTCCGGGGCTGCGTTCCGTGGGCGCGTCGTGAGCCTCCTCGTCGCAAGCTCCTGCGGGGTCTCACGTTTCGACTTTTGATCCCACTGGAGTCAGCCCCTACACTCCACTCAACTTTCTAACTAATGAGTTCTAATAATATATTTTGTCCCAGCCTCTTTTTGTTTAGCTAATTTTTTTCAACGGCTACTTCTAAGTTGGAAGCAAGAGCTCCTTGAATAGCAGTTAATGACTCATGAGAAGGCACTAAGAATTTTTGTTTTTTTCCATTCGTCAACGAAAGGGTGATTGAACCGCTACCTGAATACATTGTGTGAAAGCTTTTCTTTTCACTAACAGTAACCTGTTTGAGTTCTTCTTTACGAATCAAGGAATTTCGAGAATTCGCGAGGATTTCAGAGAAGCGATTTGTAGTTGCTAATTGATCATAAGCCTCTTCTCGCTGTTGCTGCTTCTTTTGCATTTGCTTATAGGGTAAATAAAGCGCAAGTCCTGCGACTAATGGCAATGAGTCGTATGCCTCGTCGCTATGCAGTTGGCCCCCTATCTTTGCAAAGTAGAGTCCTTCAGGTGTCACGTATACTTTGAAATAGGAATCGAATGATAGCTGATTGGGTTGAAGTAAATGGAATGATTGGTTGTTCATAGTGTCCTACCTTTTCAAGTATGATGAACTAAGTATAAGACAAGAAAGATAGGAAGAACAGAGACATTTTGAGAATAGTAAAAGTAATTGGAAACTAATTTTTTAGCTGCATTCTCAGTTTAAAACACTCGTACCGCCAAGCGTCTACACACATATCCTCAAGCGAGCGGCTAGCTCTCCAGCCAAATATTTCGTAAGCTTTCTGCACATCCGCATAACAACTAGGCAAGTCCCCTTCTCGTTCCTCTCCGAAATTAACAGGAATCGTAATCCGATTCACCCGTTCAAATGTTGTGGTTAGTTCTTTCACAGTTGTCCCGTTACCCGTACCAAGATTCACTACAGTGTATCCAAGATGTTCCGACTCGAACGCCGCCACGTGCCCTTCCGCAAGATCCATGACATGAATAAAATCCCGAACACATGTCCCATCCTTGGTCGGATAATTGAAGCCATGAATCGTTACAGATGATTGCAGTTTGTTGGCAGTCCGCAAGATAGCTGGCATCAAATTGCCAGACCCTTCCCCCTCTCCAATCAGTCCACTCGGATGCGCACCTACTGGATTAAAGTATCTCAATGCTGTAATGCTGAGCGATGGATTAGCTTTCTGTGTGTCACTTAAAATTCGTTCACTCATGGCTTTCGTTTCCCCATAAGGCGTTTCGGCCGAACCAATTGGGCTTTGTTCAACCATCGGAGAATCCGCTTTGCCATAAACGGTTGCTGAGGAGCTGAAAATGAACTTTGGAACTTCGAATTTTAAACAAGCTTCCAGTAATGTAATCGTGGAAAGAAGGTTGTTTCGGTAGTAATTTAGAGGATTTGCAATGGATTCCTGTACAGATTTATAGCCCGCACAGTGAATGACGCCTTCCACATCCAATGTTGAAAATAGAGCGTCTATCTCAAGAGAGTTTGTGCAGTCTAACTCGGTGAAGGAAATCGGTTGATCAGGATACAAATTTTGAAGATCACTCAATCGTGACAGGGAAGACTTTGCCAGATTATCTACAAGATGAACCGTATATCCTTTTTCAAGTAAAGCAGCTGCTACATGGCTCCCAATGAACCCAAGTCCACCCGTCACAATAATCGGAATGCTACCACTCCTTTTGGACAGTTTATTCAAGACCCTTAGAAATAGAAGGAATTGTGGTTTTTTTCTGTTCGAAAGTATTGTGTCATTGAGAAAAGTTCGTGGGGATTGAGTGTTAAGGGCTTTTTCTAGCAAGGGCTTGTGTAATAAAGTTTTTTCTTTGTAGTGGCAGCCAGATTGCTAGGGTGTTTTATGTGGATGGTGGAGTATCGGGGGGCATTCGGGGAGTATCGTCGGGGTTTGCCCGACTATCGGCGTCATTCTGGCGAGTATCGTCCGCTTTCAAACGCGAGTTTCCTCCCCCCTTAAACCCACCATCACCGAAAATCATACCCCGACAGAAATAATTTGAAAATTTTTGAAACTAATCGATAACTGATACGTTACCATTATATAGATAGAGAGAAATAGAAAATTTAGGGGGAACAAACAATGAAAAAAGGACTATCTGCACTCGGCATTCTCATGCTACTCGTGTTAGGTGTGCTCCTCATACCGACCACTGTTTTTGCAAAATCGGACATCACGATCAAGGCAAACGCAGGTTTTGACAATAAGGTTTTGTATGGAGAAGGCGTACCGCTGACAATCACGCTACAAAACAATGGAGATGATTTTTCGGGAGATATCGTGATTGACACACCTGAATCGTATGAGATCGGCTCCGCACGTGCATTGCCACTTACGTTGGCAGCTGGTGAAACAAAAACTATTACTCTTAGCTTAACCAGCCTGACAGAAGATTATATGTACTCTGGGACTAATACTCAAATGATTTTCCTATATGAAGGCGGCTGGGAAGACGGGAAAGAGGTCGACTTTAAAGGCGACCGTAGTGTGCGTCCGAGTTTCTTTGCAGGAGACACGATTTTCCTCTTTACACTTACAGAATCAACAGACCGTCTCACTGCCCTTCGCAATATTAAATTTACGCAAGGTCTTCGTCCAGAAGTCATTTCACTCAATCATTTAAAAAATGGTGTGATGCCGACTTCGAAAAAGGACTGGGAGATGGCAAGTGTAGTTATTTTGGATGAATTTTCAATTGCTGATTGGTCTGATTCCGAACAACAAGCGCTACTTGATTGGGTGTCAGCAGGAGGGACACTGATTGCAGGAGCTACTTCAAAAGGAGAAGCGGAATTTGGACAAGTTGCAGCACATTTACCACTAAAACTCTCAAACAACACAGCAACTATTACTCCTGAACAAGCGCAAAGCTACGCAAAAACGACAGATTTGCCAAATGCAATCACTATTCAACAAGGAACCTTGACTGAAGGCGCAGTCAACGTCTGGAGCATTGAAGACACTTCTGTCACGGCTATGAAAAAACTAGGTGACGGGGTTGTCATACAAACTGCATTTTCTTTAGGGGACAAACCTCTTTCTTCAGAAAAAGGCTACGATGAACTACTCACTACATTATTCAACGATGCGAAAATCATCAGTTCTCCATCGTCTATTCATTACGGGAACCAGTCCGTTTTGGATAGCATTGGTTACGAGTCGGTCTACGTCAATGAACTGTTTCCGTCTTTTGAAGTATCGGTCCAAGGAATTGCTGTTATTATCTTTATTTACTTTTTACTAGTCGGACCTCTTCTTTACTTCGTTCTTAAACGAAAAGACAAACGGGAACATTCTTGGTGGATCATTCCATCAATTGCCATTTTGACATCCGTGGCGATTTTCGGTTACGGAGCTCGTGATCGTATCGCAAAGCCACAAGTTCATCAACTTAGCTTTTATGAAATGCAACAAGACGGGACGATGAATGGTCACTATGTCGAGACACTACTATCCAACCGCAGTGGTGAATACAAACTGACCGCTGGACAAGGCACTAGCATGTCGACTTGGAAAGGGCAAAATTTTTCAGGTGACCCAATGAATACACGCATGAAATCCATTCTTGAAAATGAAGCAGAAAGTCCATCACTAACACTACGAAATGTCGCGTATTGGTCCACTTCCACCATACTTGGTGAGTCCACCGTTCAATCAACTGGAAAATTGAACGTGAATATCGAAAACAATTCCGAGACCATCACTGGCACGATTGAGAACACCTTCCCGTTCCCAGTAACTGATGTTCAGATTTGGACGGGAGCCAAGAAGATTGATCTGGGAGATATCGAAGCAGGAGCTACTCTTCAAGTAAATGAAAAGCATAAAGGTGGCTTACTTTTACCAGCGAAGTCCGGCTCAGCCAATTATTCGGGTGGGTATTACGGAGGCGCGATGGGCATGACTTCTGAAAAGCTTCCAGAAGAACGCAAAAAAGCCATTCTCAATGCGTATTCTATGTACTTAGGATCCCGTGATACGACTACACCATTAGTGGTAGCCATCGCTAAAGAACCTATCGTACCCATTCAGATACAAGATGAACGAGCTGAACTCGATGCAACAAACCTGCTAATCCAGCCGTTTGAATCGTCCACTCTTTTCAAAGGCGAATTTTCTTTACCGTTTGATTCGATGGAGGTTTCCGTGTATTCCGACAAAGGACTCTACGCTGAGAAAACACAAGGAGTACCTAATGAATGGTTTATGGAAAACGGCGAATTCACTTATGAAGTAGGAGTTCCTAAAAATGTGACAGAGCAATCCATCGTGTGGAAAGAACTCTCCCTTACAAATAGTGCTTCGGCAACGATGACGGTTGAACTGCTCAATCAAAAAACAGGTGAATTCGAGCCTGTAACCGAGACTCGCACAAAACTTACAGAGAATATTGCCGACTATATTAACAAGGAACAAGTGATCGAACTGCGCCTGTCGAAACTAGACAGTTCCGGCAACGACATCACAAAAGTGCCAGAGATAGCGCTGACTGGGGAGGTTGCACAATGATTGAAATCAAAGGACTGACAAAACGCTATGGAAATTTCTATGCCTTAAAAGATTTGAACCTGACAATTGGTGAGGGCGTTGTGTTTGGGTTTGTTGGAGCAAACGGCGCTGGGAAATCAACGACGTTCTCAATCCTCTCCACCCTGTTACAACCAACAAGCGGCGAGGCATTTATCAATGGCCAATCGGTGCGCAAACAGCCACACGAAGTACGAAAACAAATTGGTTATATGCCTGACTTTTTCGGAGTCTATGACCAACTAAAAGCAGACGAATACCTCGACTTTTACGGGGCAAGCTATGGGATTCCAGCAGAGCAGCGGGCTAAATTGATTCCTGAACTATTGGAGCTCGTGAACTTAACAAACAAACGCTACGAATATGTCGACGTGTTGTCACGCGGAATGAAACAACGTCTGTGCTTGGCACGTGCATTGATCCATGATCCATCTGTCCTCATCCTGGATGAGCCAGCTTCAGGGTTGGACCCACGAGCACGTATTGAGATGCGCGACATTTTGAAACACTTGAAGAGCATGGGCAAAACAATTTTGATTTCATCGCATATCTTACCGGAACTTGCCGAGATGTGTGATGAGATCGGCGTTTTAGACGGTGGGCAGCTTGTGGCGCATGGCAGTGTAGCAGAGATTCATGAGAAACTTCAGAATGAACGACCAGTAACTGTGCACCTTCTTGGAGGCACTACTGAATTTGTTCAGTTCATCGAAGAACAACCATTCGTTTCGGCTATCGCTACAGATGACACACGTTCTCTTGTTTCCTTCTTATACAGAGGAACCGATGACCAACAACGTGAATTATTAAAAGCAGCTATTTTAAAAGATCTCCCAATTATCACGTTCTCACAGGCTGAGACTGATCTGGAAGATGTCTTTATGGAAATCACGAAAGGAGTGGAGACGAAATGAAAGCACTCCTCTACAACCCGGTATTGATTAAAGAATTAAAGCTTCGTTTTCGCAGTGTCAAGAGTTCGGTAGGTTTGCTCTTTTACTTACTGGCACTCAGCACCTTTGTGTTCGGGATGATTTTCATGGCGACCAGCTTCACAGGAAGTGGCTTCTTCCGACCAGAGGAAAGCTATTATATGTTCATCGTGTTAACGTATATCCAATTAGGGCTCGTGCTGTTCATTACTCCTGGACTTACTGCTGGAACGATTAGTAGTGAACGAGAAAAGCAGACACTAACCATTTTACTGACGACCGCTCAAAAATCTTGGCAAATCATTTTCGGTAAGCTGGCATCCTCTCTTTCCTTCTTAGTGTTGATGTTGATTTCTGGTCTGCCGATCTATAGCTTGGTGTTCTTGTTTGGCGGGGTCTCCCCCCTTCAACTCGTGCAGATTTTCCTATTCTTCTTATTGACAGTTCTGGCAATCGGAAGCTTAGGTGTCATGTTCTCGACGATCACGAAAAAAACCATTGTTTCGATGATTGCGACCTATGGTTCCATGCTGTTCTTAACAGGCGTTACGGCGTTCTTTCTTGTACTCTCTATTCAAGCAAGTTACGGACTCGGAATGGGAACTCCATCCCCTTCCCCAATCGGTCACTTCTGGGCGAGCATTAACCCGGGAATCATGGCGTTCTCACTTGTCAGTCCAGATGGTATGTTTTTCTTGAATGAGATGACCCAGATCGATTTCCCAGTGTGGGTGATCTATATTAGTTTTTATCTCTTAATTACCATTCTTGCGCTGTTTATTTCCATTAAAAAACTGCGCGTCAATATGAGCAAGATGCGCTAAAGGAGGATATTCATGGCCAATCCAAAATGGCAACCGATGATACGACGTGCCCACCAACGCGTCGTACGCGTGTTCGCTGTCGAACAACTGCAACATGCACTGATCGCTGCTGCCATCACCTGGTTTACGCTGCTCCTCGTGTCTCGGTTTTTCGTCCTCCTCTATTACCAGTGGATTGCGTTAGGGACTGCCGCTGTAGTAGGTATCGGTTACTTTATCTACCTGATGCGGAAGAGACCGACTCAACTGGAATCGCTTCGTCTCTATGATGCAGCCTTTCCTGAAAATGAATTTATTACAGTAGCACAGGCAACGACACCTTCCCCACTTCTTACGTATTTGGAAAGCAAGGTGACTCCTTTAGTCCCTGCTGCCGAGCAGCGATTCAACAAAGCAGTTCGGGTGAATTGGTCGCCGCGTCTGCTGCTTCTCAGCTTTTTATTTGTCGTGCTCGGCTCCATCAGTTTATTGATTCCGTCAGACGACCAAATCGTTGCGCAAGACACGGAAGTTGAAAAAGCAGTCGTCAAAGAGCTCGAGAAAGAAGCAAAGAAACTGGAGCAAGCTACTAAGCAACCGGAAGTGAAAAAGAAAGTAGCGGAACTTGAAAAGGAATTACAAAAAGCAGATACCGCGAAGAAAGCTTGGGAAAACGTCACCAAGACGAAAAAAGAGCTGGAACTTCAAAAAGCGCAGCTCGTGAAAAAGCAACAACAGGCTGAAAACGATGCCTCAAAACCTGGTCTCACTGCTGAAGAAAAAGAACAATTGGCGGAACTGACCGCTTCTATCGACGGCCTTTCCGAACAAATGAAAGCCGCACAGAGCGCCATGGCAAAAATCGGGCAGCCACTTTCCACGCCGACTCAACTAGCAACTACGGCTCAGAATCAAAACGCTAATCAAGAAACTCAGACTGGCGAGCAAGGTGAAGCTGGTGAGCAAGGCGAAAGCCAGGGTGAAGGTCAAGGCGAAGGTCAGGGGCAGGGTCAAGGCGAAGGCCAGGCTCAGGGTGAAGGTCAGGGGCAGGGCGAAGGTCAAGGTCAAGGCGAAGGTCAAGGTCAAGGGCAAGGTCAAGGGCAAGGTCAAGGGCAAGGTCAAGGACAAGGTCAAGGCTCTGGATCTGGCGGAGGACAAGGCGGCACACAAGGTGGATCTGGCATGGGTGAACGCTCGCTCGTCGCCATTCCCAACCGCATCGGCAAACCTGGAGAAACGACCACTGACGGCGGCCAGTTAGGTGAAGGCCAAGCAGTCGGTGAACAGACCGGTGAAACGCCTGTCACAAAAGGCACGATTCGCCCGTATCAAGACGCTGTAGGAGACTATGCACCATTGTACCGAGAAAGCGTTGATCGTCTACAATTACCGACTGATTTACAAAACTATGTACAGTCTTATTTTTCATCCATCCAAACAACAGATTAATGGAGGCACTATGAACTATACACCAGAACACTTCGAACAGATGAGTGCGAAATTCGCACAAGCGAAACAAGAAATCAGCACGTTCATCGTAGGTCAACAAGAAGCTGTTGACTACACGATGCTTGCCATGATTGCGGGTGGACATACGCTCCTCGAAGGGCTTCCTGGCCTTGGAAAGACGATGCTCATCCGCACAATTGGCGACGTCTGCGACTTATCCTTTTCCCGTATCCAGTTCACCCCCGATTTGATGCCAGCAGACATCACGGGGACCAGCATGATTGAACGCAGCGAAGACGGCAAGACCGACTTCGTCTTCAAAAAAGGACCGATCTTCCACCAACTGGTGCTAGCTGATGAAATCAACCGGGCTACCCCGAAAACGCAAAGTGCTCTGCTTGAAGCTATGGGAGAACATACAGTAACGGTACTCGGCGAAACGCGGCCTATGGAAGAACCGTTTTTCGTGTTGGCGACTCAAAACCCGATTGAAATGGAAGGAACTTACCCCCTTCCCGAAGCGCAAGTCGACCGTTTTTTATGCAAGGTCGTGTTGCCGTATCCATCTAAACAAGAACTAAAGGAGATTATGCTCCGCACGACAGGCACAGCTCAGCGCGACTTGCAGCGAGTGCTGTCAGCTGAAGAAATTCGAGAAGCCCAGGCCATGGTGAAACATGTTCTGCTAGCCGATGACTTGATGGACTATGCCATCACACTGATTACGTCTACTCATCCGGAGAGCTCGACAATCGAACCGATTACACGTTACGTGCAATTCGGAAGCGGTCCACGTGGCTTGCAGAGCTTGATCCGAATCGCAAAAGCTCGTGCGTTCTTGGCAGGACGGTTGCATGTGTCGATTGCCGACTTGAAGCAATCTATCAAACCGGTCCTTCGCCACCGTATTCGTCTTAATTACGAAGCTGAAGCCATGGGACTTACACCGGATCATGTACTCGATTTAATGGTAGAAGAACTTGCAAAAGCGTAGGGAGGAACTTGGATGGCTCCGTTACTGACGACATCGATTATGAATAAATTGGCCAATTACCGCATCGTCAGTCGCAAGCGGCAAGCAAACGGACGACGAGGCACCCATGCGTCTCAGCGCTTTGGCTCGTCTCTAGATTTTTCCGACTTTCGTGCCTATGAACCTGGAGACGATGTACGCCAGATCGACTGGAACGTCTACGCACGAACAGACAAACTGTTTATCAAACGCTTCTTGGATGAACAAGAGATGCGTGTACATATTGTGCTAGATACGACACCGTCAATGAATGATGGTGATAAGTGGCTTCATGCCCAACAAATCACGGCTCTTTTTGGCCAACTAGTTTTGACCCACGATGACTCGCTCTCGTTTAGTGCGAAGCAGCCGGAACGCTTGCAGAGCTTTCGTAAAAAAGGTGCGATGTACCGCCATGTTTTCCAGAAAAAAGTAGAAGAACTGCAAGTCACACAAGCAGAAGAACCGTTCTTCAGCAGCCTCGCCGCTCAAATTCCGAAAGATGCGAATAGCGTCTTCATCATCACAGATGGTTTAGAAGCATTAAGCGAGTTCGAAAAAACGTGTCAGCATCTGGCTCGCCGGCCAAAAGATATTCGCTTTATCCTCGTGTCGTCTCAAGAAGAGCAAGAACCCGATTACTTCGGCGATTACCTGTTAGTCGACAAAGAATCGTCAGAGAGTTTAAATGTGACGGTCACAAATGCAATGATTCAGCGCTATGAAACAACACGCAAAAACCATTTTGAACAACTGGAGAAACTCGCAGCACGATATGGCCATAGCCTCGTGTTCGTGCCGAGTCAGCCGGACTTTTTGACCGCTGCCCTTCACCAGTTCGTTCGTTTTCAATGGATACGATGAGGTGAGCAGATGAGTTTTTTACAATGGGCCAACAGTTGGACGCTTGTCTTCCCTCTAGCTGTCCTGCTTTATTATTTCTTCCGAAAACGCTATACCCCGAAGACGATCTCCTCGACCTTGTTCTGGGAGTCGTTCATGAACGAAACAAAAGCCTCTCCGTATTTTGAGAAGCTTCAAAAGAATGCTTTGTTAGTGTTACAACTACTTGCTCTCTTCTTATTTGTCTTTCTTGTAATGAAGCCATACTCCCCCGCTACAACAGCGACGGGGCAGGAAATTTGGCTAGTGCTCGATACGTCCGCTTCGATGGAAACCACTACTGACGAAACGTCTTGGTTCGAATCACAGAAAACACGAATGAAATCGATTGTGGATGCTCGCGAAGGAGCCTCATTCACTGTTGTGACGACTGGCGATACACCGACTTTCGTGGTGCAAAATGAGACGAACGCAAGCACCGTCAAGAATGCAATTGATGCAATTGCAGTTACCTATGAAACAGAACAGCTGAAGAAAACGATTGATTTTGTGAAAGCGGGTCTCCCAAAATCTGGTGCGCAGGTGTATCTTCTTTCCGATGCAGCACCAAGAGATTTGATTTCATTTGACCAGCAGAATGTTTCTTGGCGTATTGAAAACCGACCGCAAGAGCTTGAAAATGTCGCGCTCAAGCAGTTCGGGGTTTCCCCGTCTGAAACTGGGACGAATGCGATTGTAGAAATTCAAAACGATACGAAAGAAACCATTTCCGGGACTGTTGAGTTTTTTGATTTAGAAGAGCAATCACTTGGGACCGCTGACTACGAAATCGCTGCAGCTGAACGCCAAATCGTTTCTGCGACTTTACCTGCTTCCGGGTCATTTTATGAAGCAGTCGTGTCGTCGACAGACGCGTTTCAAACAGACAATCGCATGACAGCCATCGTCTACCGCCCCATATTAAAAGTGGCAGTCGATGACCAGATCCATCCGACGATTCAAAAGGCATTGAGTGCTATTGGCGCAGACGTAGTGACGGTTCCGACAGAGGATCTTGCATTGAGACCGGATGGGGAACTTTTGATTACGGGTGACGAAGAACTGTTGGCAGACACGTCTCATCCGGTGCTACTTATTGGTCGAGGCGACGAGAAAGAGCTAGAAGCAACTGGTCCGATCACTCAAAAAACACCGTTTTCGAATTACGTCGACCTTTCTGATGTGTACGTTCAATCCGTTTATGAGGGGTTTGAGGAAGCAACGACAATCGCTGCCATAGGCGATCAGCCCTTCATTCAACAGTTCTCAAACGGCAACTTGGCTGTACTAGCAGATATCGATCAGACCGACTGGCCGCTGCATCCATCCTATCCCTTGTTTTTATGGGCTGCGATGGAGCAGTTCTCTGAAGACGCTGAAACGACCGGCAGTTATTTTCCAAATGACCGTGTCACGCTTGCCAATCAATACGGGGATTGGAGCATCTACGACCGCAGTGGCGAATTTATTTCGGATGTCGCTGCTGACAGTACGATGACCGCACCTACTGCCCCAGGCTTTTACCAATTGACAGACGGGGACGCATCCAAACACTTTGCTGTTATGCTCGAGCAACAAGAAAAACAGCTGGGCTTTGAAAAAAGTGTAGAAATCGGAACTTATGCTGCTGAAGGTGCTGCTGAAGTGGACCGTTCACTCGTACCAATTGGCATCATGCTGTTACTACTTTTAGTGTTACTCGAATGGGAGGTGCAACGACGTCGTGGATTTACAACTTGAGCACCCTTATTGGCTACTCCTAGCCCTTTTACCACTGGCCTATTTCCTGTGGGCTCGAAGCCAATCATCCGGACCAAAATCCATGGTACAGAAGACGGCTTTCGGTTTACGAATCGCCGCTGTTTTATGTCTGCTGTTGGCCCTTGCATCACCCAAAGTACTTTGGCCTGTGAAAGAAGAACAGATTCTGTTCCTCGTCGACCAGTCCGCTTCCATGCAAAATCAATGGGCTGCCCAGCAAACCTTTTTACGTGAAGCGATTGCTGCGAAAAACGCTAACCAGGCGATTGGTATTTACTCGTTCTCTGATGGGTTCCAGACCGACCAAGTGCTCTCTCCAACAATTGATGCCTTGCCTGAAATGACGCAGATGACTGGTGGGAATCAAACGGATATTGAGAATGCCATGAAACTTGCACTCGGTTTATCCGATTCTGACATGGCGACTCGTGTCGTGGTCTTAAGTGATGGCAATGAAACAAACGGCTCGTTGAAGTCATTTGAAACGGAATTGAAAGAACGCGGAGTCGAAGTCGATACTCTCGTGCTTTCCGGTCAAGATGAAAAAGATGTAGCGGTCGTGGACTTTCAAACACCTACCACTGCTTTCGAAGGGGAATCCCATACCCTTCAAGTGACGGTGCAATCAGCCGTCGAAGGGCCAGCTACTCTAGCGATTCAGTTGAATGATCAGCAGATTTTATCAGAGGATGTGACACTGACAGAAGGTGACAATGTCTTCACGTTCTCCAATCCGACTGAAGCAAAAGGGCCGCTCGTCTACCAAGCGACCATTCAGCGGGAGAATGATGCGGTTATCCAAAACAATGAATTGACGAGTTTGACGATGGTGGAGGATACGCCTCATGTCCTCATCGTTTCTCCGGATGGGGATAGCCCGGTTCCTACGTTTATCGATCAAACTGGCCTTGTGGTGGATTCGATTGATGCAGCTTCTCTTCCGAGTGAACTAGCGTCATACGCCGGCTACAACGCGATTATTTTCGATAACGTTCCTGGACATATCGTCGGTGAAGCAAAAATGACGGTCATTGAACAGGCTGTGAAACAATTTGGGACTGGCTTTATGATGGTTGGCGGCGAGATGAGCTATGGTCTTGGTGGCTACTTCCAAACACCGATTGAAAAACTGTTACCTGTCGAAATGGATGTCAAAGGGAAACATCAGCTGCCCTCACTCGCCTTGATGATTGTCCTGGACCGCTCGGGAAGTATGGCGGGTGGCAAGTTGGAACTGGCAAAAGAAGCAGCTGCTCGTTCTGTAGAAATGTTGCGACCGGAAGACCAATTCGGGTTGATTGCCTTTGACGACCGCCCTTGGGAAATCATTGAACCTGCCGTTATTACAGACATAGACGAGACCATCAACACGGTGCTCTCCATCACACCTGGTGGTGGAACCGAAATTTATTCCAGTCTCGATGCGGCTTACGAAAAACTCGAAAAGACCTCTGTTCAACGCAAACACATCATCTTGTTAACAGACGGACAATCGGCCACTTCCAATGATTACGAGTCGTTGATCACTGATGGCCTTAGCCAGAACATCACGTTATCCACTGTTTCCATCGGACAAGATGCCGACAAAATGTTGCTGGAAACTTTAGCTGGGTACGGAAGCGGCCGCTTCTACGACGTCGTCGATGAAAACGCCATCCCGTCCATCCTTTCTCGTGAGACGGCGATGACTACGAAAACGTATATCGAAGACGAACCGTTCTACCCAACCATCTATTCAGCACCGGGCTGGGACAACGTGTTTAATGAAGGTGTTCCGCAATTGAATGCTTACATTGCCACGACGCTCAAACCGCAGGCAACACTTATTGCGGAAAGTACGAAAGAAGATCCCGTGCTAGCCGAATGGATGTACGGCTTGGGACGCACGATTGCTTACACTTCCGATTCCCGAGGCGCTTGGAGCGGTGATTTTGCGCTCTATGAGAAATGGCCGCTGTTCTGGAATACCGTCATCACGAGGTTATTGCCTTCGATCGAAACGGAACCTTTCTCGGTGGAACGACAAGAAGAAGGCGTCTACATTTTGTCAGACCCTAGTGGCAACTCTCAGTTCTTTGATGTCCAAGCCACTTCCAATAGCGGTGAAGAACTGGCGCTCGAGTCAGAACCTATCGAGCCAGGAAAAGCCCGAATCAAGCTCGACAGTGATCCAGGCATTGTTTTCTTCACTGTCCAAAATGATCAACAAAGCGTATTTCAAGCAGGCGTCTCCATCCCCTACTCACAGGAATATGCGAAACTCGGAACAGACCGTGAACTGATGACCTCCATCGCCGACAGCACGGGCGGTCAAGTCATCGAGAACGGCAAGGACGCCATGCGGGGCTTGAGTGCCTCGAGTTGGAATCAACAAAGCTTCATCTTCCCACTCATCTGGCTGGCTTTAATTTTGTTCTTTATCGACATCACCATCCGCCGCTTCGGCTTGCCGTCGCGTCGACGATTTAAGAACCTCTTGAAGCGCAATGAACCAGTGGCTGCCACACCTTCTGGAACATCGCTCTCTTCCATGGTGAAGAAGACGCGGGCTAAGCGTGGGGATTGATAGGTTCCCTTTTAGGTACCTGCCTTTTAGGTACCCACTAGCGTTGCCTTTTAGGTACCTGTGCGCTAAACTATTCTGACTATGAACTACAATTGCATAAAGATAAAGGAGCAACCGCGTCGTGTCGCGGTTGCTCCTTTGCTTATACAAATTGTGTTGAATTGTTTGGTGCACAGGTACCTAAAAAAAATGCTTTTCCTAGTAAGGGGTTAAGTATCAAGAGCTTTTAAGCTCCTTTAGAAGTCATATTGCCGTAGGACTTGTAGAGGTAATTGAGTATCGGAGGTAATTCAGCAACTATAGGCGGTGTTTGCTCGAGTATCGGAGCCTTATGATCATCATGCTTAAGTATCGGAGCCATTTCAGGGAATATCGGAGGTGTTTATTCTAGTATCGGCGTACTACAGCCTACTATCGACTTTATAATTCAATTTCCCCTACAACTCTAGGCAGAAAACTTCTAAGATATCTCTTACTGAAATTATTATCTAAATAAGGGTGACCACAAAATCAGGCTTCCATTCATCCGAGAACTATGATGTATTGGTAGCCTAATCGAGGTATTTTATATCTGTCTCATATCGCTAAGTCAGTCTTAGTCCTATTTTTTAATTTCTATCCAGTATCTTCGAGTCAATTCACCATCGCCTGGATCAACGCGTTTATCTTCAAGGACTCCTCCATTTTTTTCAATCACACCAGCAGATGCAAGATTATCGTCCGTGCAAGTGATGAGCACACGGTCAATACCAAATGTCTCCGCTTCCGGCAACGCAAGACGCAATATCTCAGAACCAATACCTTGTCGTCTTCGCAATGGGGATACCGAATAGCCGATATGTCCAGCGTAATTGTAAAGATAATCGTTTAATGATTTTCTGAAATTCAACATACCGATTACTTCACCCGTTTCATCATCTAATGCAATGTATTGCTCAGCCGGCACATACTCAGGAGCAACCGTCTCTCGAGAACGATTCCTATCAATTTGTTCAAGCCAATCCTCACCTGTTTCCGCAAGCACCAACTGAGAACTACCATGGATGACTTCTAGACTTTCTAGAAAGAGATTTTTATAAACAAGAATAGCTGGAATATGCTCTGAGGTTGGTACTATTAATCGAATAGACATGCTCTTCCTACTTCCCAATTGTTGTTTTTCATAATCTTACCAAATGTAACAAATTCCAACGAGTCAATTTTTGAAATTATTTGTGTGAATTGAATTTCTATTACCGGATTTCAGATTTGATTTCAAGTACCTGTGCGCTAAAAAATTCTGACTATGAACAACAATTGCATAAACATAAAGGATCAACCGTGTCGTGTCGCGGTTGATCCTTTGACTATACAAATTGTGTTGAATTGTTTGGTGCACAGGTACCGAAAAAATCTTCAAGTTTTAGTGTTTAGGTACCTGTGCGCTAATCTATTCTGACTATGAACTACAATTGCATAAAGATAAAGGAGCAACCGCGTCGTGTCGCGGTTGCTCCTTTGCTTATACAAATTGTGTTGAATTGTTTGGTGCACAGGTACCGAAAAAATCTTCAAGTTTTAACCATCGACCTCTAGACATAAACTAATTTAAAACCTCGAAAGCAGGTCTCCAAGATCCCGACCTATTTGAAATATTGCCTTGTAATCTTAACCTCTTCATTCCTAATCTTTTTACTAATCGCGTTATATCTTCATTACCAGGTTACGCGTACAGTGAAAGAAATCTATGAACCAATTGAGCGCAACGTCCCGGATCTTCCTGTGCCCACTACTCCAAAAACGGAAAAGCTAGAGCCTATTTCTTTGTTAGTGTTAGGCATAGATGAACGTGAAAATGACACCGGACGTTCAGATACAATGGTGGTGATGACCGTGAACCCCACTTCCGCTTCAACCAAGTTACTCAGCATCCCCCGCGACACGTACACAGAAATTGTAGGTAAAGACGTTCACGACAAGATTAATCATGCCTATTCGTTTGGTGGTGCGGAAATGGCTTTAGCATCGACAGAAAAGCTCCTCGATATTTCCATTGATTACGTGGTCCAGATCGATATGGAAAGCTTCGTTGAGATTGTCGATATCCTAGGTGGAATTGATGTGACCAATGCTTTCTCTTTTCAAACGGAAGTTCATGAGTATCCGGAAGGTGCCCTTCACCTGTCTGGCGAACAAGCGCTTGATTATGTGCGAATGCGGTACGATGATCCAAATGGGGATTTCGGTAGACAAGAGCGTCAGAAGCAAGTGATGCAAGCAGTTCTCGATAAAACCGCTGAAGTTCCCTCGCTCTTTAAGTTCGACGCACTTCTCGATACTGTTGCTGATCACGTTACAACGAACATCAACTATTCCGAAGTCAAACAAATGCATAGCAACTATAGACAGGCGTTCAATCAAATTGACACTTTGCAGTTTATAAAAGGGTCAGGTGCAACGGTGGACGGGGTTTGGTATTACATGATGGACGACAACGAGCTGGCCGCTGTATCTGAGGAGTTAAAGAACCATTTGAGCAATGAAGATTAACTGATTTAAGATGGAAAAATATTCCTCTGAGGTACCTGTGCGCTACACAATTCTGACTATGAACTACAATTGCATAAAGATAAAGGAGCAACCGCATCGTGTCGCGGTTGCTCCTTCATTTATGCAAATTGTGTTGAATTGTTCAGCGCACAGGTACCATTTGGACAGGTACCATTTGGATTCCCTCTAAATCTGGATAACACCCAGCAACACGGCAATTACGAGTAGCGTGATGCTCAATCCCCACATCCAGAAGAAGGAGAAGCGCAAGTGTTTGCCCATTTCAAGACCTGACAAACCAAGTGCTAGCCAAACTGCTGGTGCGAGAGGCGATACGAAGGTACCAACGATGTTCCCGATGATCATTGCGTACGCTGTCGACATTGATTCGATTCCGTATGTTAACGCAATCTGATCGACGACAGGGAACAAGGCAAAATAATACGCATCCGTGCTCAGCAATAAATCAAATGGGACACCGAACACTCCAATAATAATATGAAGATACTGCGCCATGAAGGCAGGCAACACATTAACCGCATTACCTGCAATCGCCGTCAACATGCCCGTTCCGTTCAAAATGCCGAGGAATAAGCCAGCCGCAATGATGATGGATGCCATCGTCAACGCGTTGGAAGCATGCGCTTGAATGCGTCCCATCTGTTCTTTTGGTGTGCGGTAATTCAGCGGTAACGCAATCGCCACCCCGATTAAGAACGCAAGGCCAGCCGGAAGAATACCTGACATCAGTACGCCGATGACACCAATAGCAAGAATCGCATTCGCCCACAAAAGTTTCGGACGTTTCAGTGACTCATCGACATCATTGTTCAAGATACTGTTGCTAAGATCATAGTTCAATGGTGTGCCCAAAGCAGCTCGTTTCGCAATCAAGCGCTTCTCCCGGAAGCCCATGAAAACAGCAAGCAACAGCATAAGCACGATCCCGATAATTTGTATCTTAATGAGTGGATGCCATAGCTCGGTAATGTCCGTGTTTAAAACTGACGCCACACGTCCGAGTGGTCCAGCCCACGGCAACATGTTCATAATGGCTGCCGTCCCACTGATCAACAGCAACAACAAATACGGGTTCATTCCTAAACGAACATACAAAGGTAACAACGCTGTAATCGTGATCAAGAACGTCGATGCGCCAGAACCATCCAGTTGCGCAATTCCAGCAACCGCTACAGTAACAAGCGCTACGAGTACAACATTCCCTTTTGATAGCGCTACCATTTTGTTGATGACTGGTTCAAAAAGGCCAACGTCCTGCATAATTCCGAAGAAAATAATCGCAAATATAAACATAACAGCCACGCTGATGACGGAACTGATACCGTCTGAGAAGAACGTGCCTAAATCATCAAATGAGAAGCCTGCAATAAACATCGCCACAATTGGCGGAAGAACCATTGCCACTAGCGGTGACACACGTCCGCTGATCAATAACGCTACAATCACAAGAATCGTGATAATCCCAATAATACTTAACATACCGATGTCCCCCCTGTTAAAGCTTGTCCTAATAGTAAGACAATTAGCAACACGGAGGAAGAATACGGTCATTCGTTCACTAAGCTAGATAAAATTAGTTTTGTTCATAAGTTTCACACAGCACATAACTTCGTTCTGGACGCCCGACTGAACCATACAGCAATTGTGTCTCCAAAACCCCGTCTTCTACAAGGTGTTCCAGGTATCGCCTCGCTGTCGAACGACTGGTGCCAATCATTCTACTCACCTCTGTCGCTGTAAGACTCGAGTGCCCTTTTTCCTGAAACAAATGAGCGACTTTTTCAAGTGTCAACGCATCGATGCCTTTTGGAAATGCTTTTTCAGAAGAGACTTGTACAGGCGAATAAAATAACGCGTCGATCTCACTCTGGGTGACAGCTTCTTGGCACGAAAGTGCTTTCGCCGTGTTGTCGAGTTGTTTGAACGTCTTATGAAGTCGGGACTCGTCAAATGGTTTCACCAGGTAATCGAACACGCCGTAGGAATGAAGCGTCTCAACATCCTTCCGGGAATTAGCTGCCGTCACCATGACAATCCGAATGGCCGGATAAGTCGCTCTGACCTGTTTGACAAGTTCATAGCCTTCAACGTCTGGAATATACAAGTCCATCAATAACACGGTCGGCTGCTCCAACAGAAGTGCTTCTTGAAGAGCAGTTCCCGTTAAAAACTGACGAACGCGCGCCTCCGGTTTCAGGGCTGTTATGTAGTCGGCATGGATTGCCGCAATACGAAAATCGTCCTCTAGCAGCCAAATATCCATTTCTTCACGTCCTTTCTAACGTTAGTAAGAAGCAAGCGCCACCCAGATCACTTTCTTCGAGTAAAAGAGTGCCTCCCACTTTTTGAAGCGCTTGTTCACTGAGCGCCAGCCCATAGCCACGGTCGAACCCGTCTTTCGTCGAGTAGCCCAGCGTAAAAATGTGAGCTGCCGTTTCATCAGCGATTCCGGGTCCGTTGTCCTGCACTTCGATGATCAGTTCATGTCTATACTCTTGCAAAACAACTTGGATTCTTTTGTCTTCTTGTGTAGCTTTTTGCAAAGCCTCGATAGCGTTTTGCAACACGTTGCCAAGTGCCATGACAAGGGCGTCAATTTGGGAATCGGAATAATCTCCAAGAATCTCTTCTGCCTCTACTGTAACAGCAATCCCTCGCTCTTTCGCCTCTGAAATCTTCCCTTCCAATAAAGCCTGAATCAGCACAGGTCCTTGCTTTCCTAGCATCTGTTGCTGGGTCGAGGAATCCTGTTGTTCCTGCCGAATGAATGAGATGGCTTCCGCAACATTTTGGCGCTTCAAAAGGCCAAGAAGCACATGCAGTTTATTCGAGAACTCATGTGTCTTTGCGCGCTGCATGTGTCCTTGTTGCTTGACCCGCGTCAATTCGTTTGTCAGCTCTTCATACTCGAGCTTCGTCCGGAAGAAGTACAGATAGCCGGGTCCTTGATCATGCTTTAATGGCGCTTTAGAGATGATGATTGCTTGTTGTTGAAGCGGAATCTCAAGGGCCCGAATGCTTTTTTCGTTCACCAGTTTTTCCGGAAGTACGGCGTGAAGCGTACCACCTTGTTGTAGCGCAGGAATCAGTTCTCTGGCACGTGCGTTGGAAATGATGACGTCATTCGAAGTGGAAGCAAGCACAATTCCGTCTGTCGTTTCTTCAAGGATGGTGTGGTAAGCCGAATAGAGATCGGCAATCTCGGTCGGCTGCATGCCAAGTAGTTGATTTTTCACGTAAAGCGCCAAGAGCCATGCTGCTCCAAATCCACCTAGCGCCACTAATAAGGACACGAGGAGCCAGCCTTGAAAAGCCGTGGCGATGGTCGTCTGGATATCCTGAGTCAAATACCCAACCGAAATAATACCGACCACTTCATCGTCTACGATGACCGGAACCTTGCCACGAATGGATTCTCCAAGAGAGCCCGTTGTGATGGAGACAATCGCCTCTCGGTTCACGAGCGCTGAATCATTGTCCCCACCTACCATCGACAGACCGATCTTCTCTGGGTCCGGATGCGTGTAGCGAATACCTTGCGCGTTGCCAATCACCACAAAAGTCGCTCCCGTTTCCTGGCGAATTTCTTCCGCAATCGGTTGGAGGACAGTCGTTGGGTCTCTTTCAGAAAACGCAGCGAGTACGTCAGGTCGGTCGGCTATCAAATAGGCACTCGTCAATGCCTTGTCTCCCATCTCTTCGACAATCGAATCTTGCAGATAGTGATTGATCATGACGAGAAACAACACGCAGATCGTCAAGATGATGGCACTGATCGTAAGCACTAGCCGTGCAGCCAGCGAGCGTTTGAGTCGATTCACCAGAGTCCCTCCTTCCGAATAGAAAAAAGCCCTCACTTTCGCAAGGGCAAGAACATCTTTACTCTAAGTTTAGCACGAATTCTGTTTTACAAACAGACTACCTTTTGCCGGGTACCCCTCTTATACTTGAACTACTACGAGTCAAAGGAGTGGAGACAATTGACGGAACACAAACCTCTTGATGCTGGACCTTTCTTTCATGGGACGAAAGCTGACCTAAAGCTTGGCGAATTGTTGGTGCCTCGTCGCATGTCCAATTATCAGGATCAGGCGCTGAGCCACATCTACTTTACAGCCACGTTGGACGCGGCCAAATGGGGTGCTGAACTTGCGCAGAATGGCGAGCAGGAACACATTTATCTGGTCGAACCTACTGGAGACTTTGAAAATGATCCGAACCTTACTGACAAACGCTTTCCTGGAAACCCTACACGTTCTTACCGCTCTACTTCGCCTCTAAAAATTGTGGCAGAGCTCGGGAAGTGGGAGCGCCACTCCGACGAACAGATTGCGGCGATGTATGCGGCTTTAGAAAAGTTGACTACAGAAGGCAAAAATGTGATTGAAGATTGAAATCAAGCCCGCTTTAAGTGCGGGCTTATGATATTAAAATCTCGTCCATAGAATCTGCACCAACAACAAGATTGTCACCACCCGCAAAATGGGCTTCACATACTTCGGATTCAACTTTTCCGCGATACGAACTCCAGCTTGCGCTCCCGCAACTGAGCCCACCAAAAGGGCAAGCGTCAAAGGCCAAATGATTTCGCCAGCTGCTATATAGGTGGCAGCAGCTCCAAAACAACTGGAGAATGTCGCCAAGCGCACAAATCCGATTGCGCGGATGTAGGAAATGTTCAAATAGCTGAATAAGTAGAGCATCAGCGTCCCTTGACCAGGCCCGAACATGCCGTCATAAATTCCAATACTGTAAAGGCCCGCTACACTTTTCTTTGAAATCTCAAGATCTGAAGTTCCACCAAATCCTTTCTTCCCAAAAAATGATGTTACAAAAGCGAATAGTAAGAGAATGCTGACCACGACATACATCTGCTCTTCCGGAATAGCCGTTGCAATCAAACCTCCCGTGATACCTCCCAGCAGACTGACCGGAACCAACCAAACCGATTCTTTCAACGTGATGGTTTTCTTTTTGATTAAATAGTAGAAGCTCGAAAATGAGCTGACCGTGTTGGAAACTTTGTTGGCTCCAATGGCAGAATGAACTGGAATTCCGAGTAGCAACATGGCCGGTAAACTGATCAATCCACCGCCCCCAGCGAGCGTTCCGAGCGTGGTGGCAAGCAGGCCGATTCCGAACATCACTATGTACTCCACACCTATCACCTCTTTACCCTCACTATACGCCTGTCCTAATGATAAATAAATTTAATCTATTTTATGATTGTTTATAAGTAAAACCGATGACTTCTGGATAGTCGATTTCAATTAATTATCGGAATTATTTGTATATTAATCGCCGGTAGATTACACTTTAAATGGAGCCTCGTATTTGCGTCCATTTCACCCACATTTATCCCCGAAAGCTGATTCTAATTCAGAAAGTAGGAACCCCATGTTAGCAACCACCGACGTACCATCACCAGTACGAAATCCTGATGAACTTCAGGCGATTTTGAAAGCATTTCGCTACCACCTTGCAAGTAAAACTGATCGACGAGCTTTCCACATTTTCTCGAATAAAACACTTGAACTGCTAGTTTCGATTAGACCAAAAACGATTCTTGAACTTCTCAGAGTTCCCGGCATCAGCCTTACAAAAGCAGAAGAATTTGGAGAAGAGCTACTTGTTATCATTCATCGCCATGAAACTGGACTTCCCCAATCATTTGAGTGGACCCATTTTTCCAGAGCGGCAAGGCGCAATGTCTTTTCGTTGGATGAGGTGCTCGACGATGCCAGTGAAAAAGTCAAACTTGCATTGCGTCAATTTCGCTATGAACGATCCACTCAACTCGCGCAGCCTGCTTACGTCATTTTCACCAATCAAACCTTGCTCGCTATAGCGGAGAAAAAGCCGACTACTCTAGAAGAACTTGCGACCATTTATGGAATTGGACAGAGGAAATTAGAAGACCATGGCGAAGCGATTCTCGATGTGGTTCGGCAAAGGATTCTTGCTGAGGACCTTGCAGTGCCAGACGAGACAAGTGCTTGATCAGAGACCGCCCTTACAATTGGGGCGGTCTTTTTACTTGGGGATTTACTTTAATCGTGAGGTCCTTATGTGCAAAGGTCTTTGCTCAAATTGGGGATTTTAGGTACCTCGGATTTTAGGTACCTGGGATTTTAGGTACCTGTGCACTACACAATTCTGATTATGAACTACAATTGCATAATTAATAAGGAGCAACCGCGGTATGTCGCGGTTGCTCCTTCGTTTATGCAAATTGTGTTGAATTGTTTGGTGCACAGGTACCTTCTAAGCCCCCGCTCTACAACAGCCCAACCAACAACTCATCCTCAGAAGCGAGTGCTTCGTAGGAGCCGTCTTCGTCGTTAGCTAAGACGCTACGCAATAGTTTTCGCGCTTCGTTTTTGTTGCCGAGCAGGACTTCGACGCGAGCCCGTTCGTACCGGGAAGCATCGTAGAAGCCAGAGTTTTTGTCGAAGGTGGCGAGTAGTTCACTGGCTGCTTCGGTGTCGCCTAAATCGACAAATGATACGGCACGGCCGATCCGGAATTCGTTGTGTTGCTGAACGATGGCTGTTAGCCGCTTGTTGAAGTTCTTCAAATACGGGCCAGCTTTGTCACCATGCAAGAATTCGAGTGATTTCCAAATCATCGAGTAGAATTCCACATAGTATGGGCTAATCTGTAAACCTTGCTCGAGCACGTCGATGGCACGCTGGTACTCTTCTTCGAAGGCATACGACTGGGCCAAACCGTCGTAGAGCTGCAAATCGTGTGGCGTGCGTTCTAATAAGGAAGCGATTCGCTTTCGAACTTCTTGATTGTCCTTGGCATTTGGCTTCTGTTCAAGCTTGAGCCCGTAAGCCAGTATCAAGAAACGTTCGGCTGCAGAACCCTCGACTTTCGCATAAGAAAGTAGCAGCTTGATCGCTTCTTCTGGTTGGTTCGAATTTAGATAGAATTCAGCCAATTTGATTGCCGGTTGCTCATCTCCTGGCAGCAGTTTACGCGCTTCCTCGTAGAAAGTGATAGCATATCCAGCGTAATAGATTTGCTTCCCTTTTGAAACCACCGCTGCGAGACCACTTTCTTCATCTTCCGCCAGTTGGAAGAAGTTGCTTTCCATATGGGAAGCAAGGTTTTGATAATGCAGTGCCCATTGGTCTTTCGGCAGCTTTTTGAGATGGCGATTGGCCAGTAGGGTCTTCTTCTGATTCTGCAAAATGAGCAGGAAGATTCCCGTGAACTCGTCGTCCTCTGGATGTTGGGCCATTAATTCTTTCACTTGTTTCAGAGCTACTTTCGAGCGACCCGTGTCAACCAAGAAGTTGAGGTAGACCTTGTGCGCAAGGTACGCATTGGATTCTTGTGTAGCTAATAAGTACAATTCCTCTGCCTGCTCCAGATTACCGCTAGCTTGAGCAATTTCTGCTTGTATTACGTAGTACCATTCCTGACTGACTTTCGTTTGAAGACTCGCAAAGAACTGGGCGAGTTCGTCTAATTTTTCCTCTTCATGAGCTGCGCGCAACATGGCATCCACGGATACTAAATCTTTCGACGCCTGATACGAGAAATAACAAATTTTGAGGACAGTCGCAAAGTCGCCTTGTTGTTCATAAAACTCGATCAGTGCCGGAAGGGCTTCCTCATGGAATGGCGCAATACGCAATAAGCGCTTCATTCGAACAAAGAATTCCTCCATATCTTCGCGTTCATTTGAGAGTCTTGCAAGTTGATTCAGTGCAACGATGTGGTCGCTGGCCTTGTTGTACAATTGTTCTGCCGTTTGGGAAATACCCATCTGTTCATAAAGCTGCCCTTCCAGTGACAACAGTTCAGGGCTTGTCTCACGCGAACGAATCTTTGCGAATGTATCCACGACACGTGCAAGTAATACCGGCTCATTTGAGAAATCGATGTAATGAATCGCAAGGTCTTCCAACTCATCCCCCGTTGCCGTTTCGATGCGTTCCTCTAATCGGCGGGCAATACGCTCTTTCAACGTCCAGTCCTCAAAGTTTTCAGCAAAACGTGAAATCTCAAATAGCACCGACAGTTCCTCTCGTTGCAATGTCTTGTCAACAATCGCCAATGCCTCGTCTTTTTTGTCTTGCTGCAACAGTGTTTGCGCGATGTGCAGTTGAAGCTCCACATCTTCCGGCTCAACAATTGCCGCCTGCTCGTAATAGTGTTGAGCTTTCGCAAAGTTCCCGTTGTCGGACTCAAGAGAAGCAAGCTCCATGAGAATCCCGACTGCTTGAGGCAGTTTGGCATGCCCTTCTTCCAACACTTCGCGGTGCTTCTTCGGGTCAGTGTCGTGAATTTCTGCCAAGCGTAAATAAGCAAACGGTTCACTTGGGTCCATATCTAGCGACTTGCGGTAAAGTGTCTCTGCTTCATTTAAGCGAAGTTGGTACTGACGAGCACGCGCCATTTCATAGACGGCATAGGCATCTTTCGGATTTTCTTTTGCCATCGTTTCAAAGCGGCTAAAAGCTTCTTCATAGGCACTGTTTTCGAAATAGACAAGAGCCAATGTGGCCTGTGCAAACGCATCTTTTGGAGACATGCGCAGCGCAATCTCTGCCCACTTGTACGCACGCAAATGATAGCCAATCTGCTGATCCATGCGTGCTAAATAACTGTAGACGATGGATTGATAAGGATTTCCCTCAAGCGACCTGTGGAATGCCTTTAATGCATACTCCACCTGGCCCAGTTTCATATGACTGACCGCTTTGATAAACTGCGCATTTGAATTCGTAGCTAACCCCGGAAACTTGAGACAAGCCAGTGCCTTGTCATACTTCTCTTTCCAGAAATAGTAGTGTGCTTGCAAGAGCTTCACGTCTCGATGCGATTCACCGAATGTCTCTGCCACTAACGCCAACCACTTTTCTGCCGTTTCCTGAGCTACTTCGTTCGACTGCATCAACAGACCGATGACAGCTGTCGAAACGTCCCCTGGGTGCTTCTCGAAGAAAGCAGCGGCATCAAAGTTTTCTTCGTCCTCATCAGAGGTCACTTTATAAAGTTCTTCAAAGAAAGTATGATCGTTTGCATCGAACCACTCACGCACAAAGGCCTTCTCCTTTGGGAAGAAAACGAGACTCAAGTTGTCGCGAAGTTGGTATGTTTCTTTTAGCTTGTCGTAGCGAAGATTGAACGGATTGACGTCATTTGGATCTTGGATCAAAAGTGTCTGAAGCTGATCATCGTAACCGACCACCACCTGGACATGAGCGTTCATCTCAATCAACGTGCTCAGCAGGATAGGAAGGCCCGCGTCGATCAGTTTCTTGTAATTTTCCACGGTTCCTTTGAAGTAGACACTTTCAAACCCGCTATCGGTCATGTACTCACGTGCATGATAAAGTTGCGTACCTTGGTCTTCTTTCACCGCACGAGCGATTGTTTCTTGCTCCTCTTGAACTCCAAATGATTGCAAGATGAGTGACAGTGAAGCTGGAACGCAGTAGTTGACCTTTTGAACATTTTGCTGCAACTCGAGTTGCACGCGTTTTCCGGAGTGTTCAGTTGAGAAAAACTCATAAGGTTCATTTTTAAAATAAGCTGCGTGCTTCTTGACGTGTTCGGCCAGTTCATTAAATCGCTCCAGCTTATACAGCGCATGCGCCTCAATGTAGACAAAAGAGTTCTTTAAATGGTGAAACGGATTTAACCCGTTCACCGCATGCAGTTCTGAGAGTGCCTGTTCATAATCCTCCGCAAGATACAGAGACGGCACACGTTCAGCACGTAAAATGAATGAATTGGGGTGGCTATTTAGACAAGCCGTTATGTACTCAAGCGACTTTTTAGGCTCTCCTTCCAAAATGTACAGATCCGTTAAAATTAAATTCAGGCGCTGTAGATACTCAGATTTTTGCTCGTCCGAAAGAGATTCGATCAGCGTGATCGCCTGTTCCCGCTCAATTTTATCCATCAGCAAATAGACCTCATAGAGTGGCGTGAGACTTTCCAACTTTTCTAAAAGGGCATGTTGCTGTTCAGCTTCCTCAAAACGCAAAAGGCCTCCGTAAATACGGGCAAGCAGATGCGCCGCTTCCACTTGTAAGTTATGAGGAATTTCTCCCTCAAGACTTTCCTGGAACACCCGATTCACGACTAGCTCTTCGGCTTTAAAAGAATGGCCTTGGTTGAACAAGACGCCGGCTTGCCATAACGTCGTTTGCAAAGAATTAAATTTCTTATGTGCATGGCGTTTCAAAAAATCTGCGTACTGCATCATGTGATTGTCGTAAGCTTGTTGAATCAACGCATTGTAGTCTTCTTCTTTGCGAAGTCCAGCCAGGAATTGTTTTAAGGCTGTGAGAGATTTTTGCTCCCATAAGTCATTTATGATGTGAAGTAAGGATTTCTCTATAGTGGAAGTGGTCATTCATGGGCTCCGTTCTGATGTAGTGACTTGCTTTCTTTATCATACGATTTGCGGATGTGAAATTATAGAGATTTTTCAAATTATTTATATGTTGGAAGAATCAGGCGTTGAATGAAAAAAACGACCTTGAGAGTTCAAGGTCGTCGGGCAAATCAAGGCTGCTATTATTTTTTCGGCAAGTTCATGTATTTGTTTTCAACCCATGTATCGAACTTGTCTTTGTGCTCGTACTGCATCGTGTCGTACATTTCCGGATTGACAGTGCTAAATTTTTCTTTGAATAGCTCTAAATCGAACTCTTCCATTTCAAGCTCTCGCTTCACTTGGTGAAACAGTTTCGTGAAGTCGCTGTTTTTGTACTTCGTATCTTTCTTGGTCACGACGATTTTTTGGCCATCTTTTTTTAAGCCTAATCTGTTGGCGATAGACGCTGCTTCTTCTTTCACTGCGTAAACGCGATCATGCAAAGCTAAGCTGATGATAACATCATGCGTTTTTGGCGTATCGTAGTTTTCAAGTTCTTTCACTGCATTCAAGCGCGTTTCCCAGCTTGATCGGTCACGGGCATCTTTAATCAAATCTGAAATGACCGCTTCTGTATTGTTTTCATTCATCTAAATCTCTCCTCATCAAATCATAGTGCTGTTCACTTACTATGTCTTCTATCATTTAGTATAGTTCCACTGCTATCCCTTAATTATAGTATGAACTGCGGTTGTATACAAATAACTGAAAATACGGGATTTGCATTTTCCAGAAATCCCCTCTGAGGTACCTGTGCACCGAACAATTCAACACAATTTGCATAAATGAAGGAGCAAGCGCCTTACGAGGCGGTTGCTCCTTCATATTTATGAAATTGTAGTGAATAAATTAATTTGTTCGGTGCACAGGTACCTTCAAAACAGGTGCTTTCAAAACTCAGTCCTTGTCCGTCACATCATATTTCTCTGGTGATTTTGCGACCTTGATTAGCGCAAAGACAATCAACAGACAGAGAATCAATGCTGGAACACCGCCAAGGTTCGATAACATTTTAATCCCATCAATTTTCGCGAAACTAATCATGATCCACGCGATGACCCCGATGGTGACACCCCATGTCACTTTGATCCAGATGCCTGGCTCAGGTGTTTCCGGAGTGATGCCCGTAGAACTGATACTTCCCATAGCTGAAATATTGGAGTCGGCTGCTGTTACGAACGAAATAAACACGATGAATAAGTAGATTGGAATGATTAGTGCAGCTAACGGGAAGTCCCCGAGCACTGCATATAACACAGATTCAGGTCCTTGGTTAATCATGATATCGCCAAGTTTTCCTTCTGTCATCTGCTTGTGAATTGCCGTTCCTCCGAAAATAGTCATCCAAAGTGCACCAAAGACAGATGGCAAGGCAAAGTTAACTAAAATAAAAGCACGTACTGTGTAGCCATACGAGATTCTACCTAAGAACAATGCAGCAATGGCTGCCCACGCGAACCAGTTTGCCCAGTAAAACACTGTCCACCACTGAGGCCATAAATCGCCTGCGCCAGCTCCTGTAAAGAGACTCATTTTAAAGAAGTTGGATAGAAAATGACCAAATGATTCTGTTCCTAGATTTAGAATGTAAGCAGTTGGACCTGCAACAAATAGAAATGCGATGATTCCTATGTAAGCTTTGATATTGATATCGGATAAGATCCGAATCCCTTTCATCAGACCCGTGGAAGCTGAAATGACAAATGTTACTGTGATCACAAGGGCAATGATAGCCCATAGGGTCGGTCCACTTTCAAATCCAGCTAGATAGTTCACACCACCTGCAAGGTTGATAATACTTGTTCCCATTGCAGCTGCCATCCCTAGCGCTAAGGTATAGAGACACAGTGCATCAATTAATTTGCCCCAGCCGCCTGATACCTTATCACCAAATAGAGGCGCAAGAGTTGAACTCAAACTAAATGGACGGCGCATATTGTAATATGCAAATGCAAACATCAAAGCTGGTATACAATAGATGGCATAAGGTGTGACCGTCCAGTGCAAGTACATGGTAGCCATCGAGAAGATGGCTGCATCTCCACTGTTTGCTTCAAGCCCTAACGATTCGGGTGGAGCGGTCAAGTGATAAATCGGCTCGACTATACCCCAGAATGTTACGCCTGCTGCTATTGTCGTCGTTAACGTAATGGCCATCCAGTTGGTCAGTTTCAACATCGGTTTTGCTTTTTTACCGCCAATTCGAACTTTTCCTAATGGGGAAAAATACACAAAAACTACAGTTACTAACATTAAAAGTCCACTTAAACTAAAGAGCCAGCCAACATTCGCTAATAACCAATCATTCCCGCTAGTTGCAAGCTCGATAAATAAATCGCGATTGGTAAAGCTAAAGATCGCTGCGGCAATCAATAGTAAAAATGGTGGCCAAAATACGGCATTTCTTAACTTCTTCATCTCCTTTTCCCCTTTTCCTCTAGTAAATTTTATCTAAACACCTTATACCTACGCTTTAAGTAGTGTAAAGTGCATGGTTCTCTTAATTTGGTCGGAGTGATGCAACGTTCAGATTGCTTCGCCAAAGCAGGCTTCACTGGTCCCTTACCTACGCTGGACCGCAACATGAAACAAATCCGAAATGAATTATAACTGAACATCACTTTTAGAATTTCCACCGATATTCTACTATTCCCACATTAACCGTACTATAGTCACGCGAAAATGTAAACGATACTAGCAGAAAATTTTCTTATTTAAAAAACTTATTATATATATACGGAAAATTTTCCATTATGATATAATCCGAATTATAGACATAGTAGGGGGTGCCTCTCCTGTATATTCAAGAGGGTAATTTAAATTCACTGGAACAAACTGTTCATAATCAATTGAAGGAACTGGTGAAAAAAGAAACGAATATTAAGATTTTGGAAGCGGCTACTCAGTGTCGTGTTTCGAGTTCGAAAATTTCAAAGATGGTCCGAAAAATGGGGTTCGAAAATTTTAAGCAGTATAAATTATTTTTTCAAGGGCAGTTAATTGCACCTCCTAAAACTACTTCCTCAAATGAGATGGAGCGATTACAACTCTTTCTAGAGCAATTTGATAGATCTCTCGTGGACCGGTTTGTCGAACTTTTTGAAGAATATGACCGCATCGTTTTATTTGGCCTCGGTCCTTCCTATATCTGTTTGGAATACTTTACGTATAAATTGGAAACTATCTCTAAAAAAAATATTATTCTGGCTCAAGAAGAGGAACGGGCTCTTCAATTAGTAGACAAAAACACGCTTCTCATCGTTTTTTCAGTTACTGGTGAATTTGCTTCTTATGAACGGTTATTCGAAACAGCCAAACAAAAAGGGACTACTGGCCTGTTTGTACTAGAAGAATATGATCCCACCTCTCACCAAAAAGCAGACCATGTTTTTTATCTAACACAATCTCAACAACCTGGTGACCGCTTGCCTTATGAGAAGTCTCGAACGGTTTTCTTTATCTTCATGGAAGAAGTGTTCACTGCTTTATATTTGAAGAAAGCAGAACGTGATGTTTTTTCCAGAAATCCCCTCTGAGGTACCTGTGCACCGAACAATTCAACACAATTTGTATAAATGAAGGAGCAACCGCCATACGAGGCGGTTGCTCCTTCATATTTATGAAATTGTAGTGAATAAACTAATTAGTTCGGTGCACAGGTACCTCCAAAATGGTCTTCTGCACTACAACATGGTAAAAATAAGAATACTTCACATACTCTGCTGTTCCACTAAGTTCTTCTTCAAGCTTCAGCTGTTCAGAATCGAGGACTTCATCGTTTTCACAGTAGTCCATGAAAACACTGAGTCCTCTGGCTCGATACGTGATATCTTCCCATTCATTTAAAAACGACTCAATAGCAAGTAGCGGCAACAAAACTCGTTGGTCTGTTCGCTTTGTAATCGTTTGATCGACTAGCTCTTGAAAGGGTCGAAACCAGTCTAGTAGCTTCGCTGGATCCTTGGCAATACGAGTCCAATCAATCCCTTGTTGACGGAAAGAGTGCTCGATCGACTTAGCTGCCGGATTTTCAATAACTAGTGAAAGCTGACCCTCAAGTTGGAGCTGGTCTATCAACTTACGTAAAACCTGCTTTGGGTTCTGGCAGTGCGCGAGCACATTATGGCAAGTAATGAGGTCAAACCTTTCATCAGTAGCGAATCGGTGCGAATCAATATTGGCAACCTGATAATCGACCGGAAGATTTTCTGTAGCAGCAAGATAACGACATTTTTGAATCGCTTTATAGTTTCTATCGATGCCCACCACCTTCGCTTCCGGATGATGACGAGAAAGCTCACGAGTCATCCAGCCTTCCCCGCAGCCGACATCTAGAATTACGGAAGGCGTTAGGCGAGTAGGCATTTGATGTACTAACAGTTGATAGAAATGATGGGGAATGTACGTCTGCATGAGGGATTCTCCTTAAATAACAAGTTGGTCAGAAGATATGTTTTATAAGATTCTAATTCATTTTAGCGAACCAGAAACCCATTGGAACTTTTTTCCTCTGAGGTACCTGTGCGCTACACAATTCAGATTATGAACGACAATTGCATAAAAATAAAGGAGCAACCGCGTGTTGATGCGGTTGCTCCTTCGTTTATGCACATTGTGCTGAATTGTTCGGTGCACAGGTACCTTAAAAAGTAAAAGTGATTATTTCACCAACAAGCCACGAGCTTCGCGGAATTCAATGATGTGCTTATCAAGAATGTGGCCATTTTCGATAACGATGGCTTCACGGACCATATCTGTCCAACCATCCTTACCTTCTGTAAACATATCAACCATTTCAGAGAATCCTTCGCTTAGCACTTTTGTTACCGTATGCGGGAACATAGCTGGCGTGTTGTCGACCGTGTAATGAATGACTCCATCCACTGTATAGACGGGATCATCAATGCTAGAAGGACGTGACGTCTCGATCTCTAGATTCGGATCACAGCTCACGTCGACAATCATGGCACCTTTTTTCAGGTCTTTTAAATCTTCTTTGTAAATGATGCGATCAGTTCTGCTCGTATCCCACATGACACAGTTCACGAGAACATCATAGTTGTTCATGTTTTTTCTGAAAAGAGATTCTAATCTTCTACCGTAAACATCAACATCGGCGCCAAGTCCATGAAGAATGCGAAGAGCACCTTTTGCAGTATGCCCGTTCCCAAGAATCGCTACTTTGGTTTCGTATGGCATCTTGCCACAGTATTGGTAAGCTTGAAGGATAGCTGCTTCGCCCGCAATTTCTCTGTTACGATAGAAAATGTAGCGACCGCCATCAAACATTTCTTCCCAAGCCACAACCGTGTGATTTCCTGCCAACACAGCATCCGTGAATTTAATATCCTGTAC
Source organism: Chryseomicrobium sp. FSL W7-1435 (assembly GCF_038595005.1). Taxonomy (GTDB): domain Bacteria; phylum Bacillota; class Bacilli; order Bacillales_A; family Planococcaceae; genus Chryseomicrobium. The sequence continues at coordinate 994,343 of NZ_CP151997.1, read as the reverse complement.
AGCATGTGCCCAACCGATTAGTAACTTGCCAGGTGGGATTTGATCGAAATAATCAGCATCTCCTAGTTTTACGTCGACGATTGCGTCACACTCTAGCACTCGCTCGCGAGAAGCGATTTGGACACCATGAGCAAGGTACTCTTCGTCAGAATAGCCTAAATCGAGACCATAGCCTTCTTCAAAAAATAACTGCTCTTTAAATTTCACTTGTGTTAAATCCTTTGGCAATAGCGCTCTTCTTTTTTCATTGTTCTTATGACTTATAACAAATCCGATTGTGTTAATAGTAGAACCTCCATATGATTAATAGTTTATTTTATTCTTATCGTCCGTTTTCACTACTCTTCATTCTACCATATTTTTTCTTTTTTAGCTCCTATTCCAATTAGCTGTGGTTGTCCCTTTTGGGTACCTGTGCACTACACAATTCTGATTATGCACGACAATTGCATAAATAGGCAGGAGCAACCGCAAGGCGTTGCGGTTGTTCCTTCATTTATGCAAATTGTGCTGAATTGTTTGATGCACAGGTACCATAAAAGGAATTTCAAACAGAGGAACCAAATACTGGTACTAAACATCTCAAGATTATTACTAGTAAATAGAACGTAAATAGTTAGGAGAATCCGATGAAAAAAAACCGTAACTTACTTATTTTTTCGCTAATTTTAGGATACCCTTTCTTTTTTGGTCCTATCAAAATAGTATAGACCCACTCTCAGCTAAAGAAATACATGCATTAATTCAACGAGGTGAAACAGAAATTGATTTGACCGAACTGACGAATCTTGAGTGGACAGAAGCTGGTGTATTTGGACCCTATTCAACCAGCGGTCCAATAAAAGAGTCACTGAACATCACTTCTCGATTTTCGCTTTTAGGTATTGATGTTCCGGAAAGTCGGTTCTTACTCATTCTTGTGAATGAGGACAAGGTGGTGGAACGAATCTACCTGTCCAGAGAGCACCCGGACTACCACATTACAAGAGAGTACAAGGATTTCCACCTGCAGGAGAATAAGATTTTGGTGTTCGAGTAGACGTTGCTTGAAGATCAAGTAGAGCGCAAAGAATCTATAGGTGCAGTACCAGGTAATGTAAATATGAAGGCATTAGGTTTTTCAAATAAATTTTAAATTTTGTCAATCCCTCATGGTTAAGCCCAAGCAATCTGATATGCATAAATAAAACGTCATTTATCAACGTTTTAGAGCACTAATTTAGTAGTTTCTAATACCAAATATGCCCTTCAAACAATTTCATTTTGCTACCGAACAGTCACCCAAATCACTATTTTATTTGATGTGCACACAGTTTTTTTCTGTGATACGGTGGTCGTATCTTGGGTAAAGGAGTGGGTCAATTGCCACGAAAAAAGAAGGAATTCAATCCGAACATTTTTTATCATTGTACTTTAAGAGGCAACAATCGCAGGTTTATCTTTGAATCGCCCGCAGACATGCGCGAGCTGATGCGAGCGTTCGACTATGCGTACGACAAGTACCCTTTTCGGATGCTGGCGTTCTGCTTCATGTCAAACCACTACCATGTGCTGATCCGTGCCGAGTCCGGAGACATCAGTCGTATTATGCGCCTCGTCAATAGAAGGTACAGTGATGTATACCGCCACAGCCGCGGTCACGTGGGCCGCATCTATCAGCGGAGATACTGGTCGAAAGGTGCACCGACGTTTGCTGATTTGCTGCATACCAGTGGCTACATTCACAGAAATCCGCTAGAGACAGCGAACCCTATGGTAGACAACCTCTCTGATTATCCTTACAGCTCTTACCCCTTCTATGCTGGTCTACGAACAAATATGCCACGTTTTCTCGACATCGACCTCCTGCCCCGCCTAATGCCATTCCCGTATTCTATGACCCATGCAGGATATTGCGAATTTGTATTGAACAATCGTTTTCTCGCGGAAGAAGATCCCCATGAAGCCGATGACGAGAAAACCGACAGCTTGTTAGGCAAGCAGACCTTCACTTGGCACATTGAAAACACATCGACTGAAAAGATGAATAAGTAAAATAGTGGGATTTCCATTATTTCCCTCTAAGGTACCTGTGCGCTGAACAATTCTGACTATGCACGACAATTGCATAAAAAATAAGGAGCAACCGCATGGTGTCGCGGTTGCTCCTTCGTTTATGCAAATTGTATTGAATAGTTCAGCGCACAGGTACCCCCTCACTAGCGTTGCATGACTGTAATATGCTGGAATTACACTTAAATATTCATCTTTTATTCGTTTATATATCTTGCTCAAAAAAAGAAAAACTCCTATTGTAAGGAGTAGGAAACTTGGTCAGTTCCCAACACTTACAAAAGGAGTAGCTCATGAAAAGTGTAGACCAAGAAACCACACTACGTCAATACCTCAGTTATCTACCGACTAATATTTTGGCGGATATCATCTGGAATTATCGGAACCAAAAGATATGCGATTTAGACCTTGTAAAGTTTTTCATTACAGCAAAGCTCTCAAAATGGGACTCTTATCGTGAAATGGCAGATGGCCTCGCGGCCAATCCAGAGCTTCAACAACTTCTCGGGATCAATTCGTTCAGCCCGTCGCAGTTTAGTCGACGCCTGCGCGATTTGAATACCTATCATCTAGCGGACCTTTTTCATCGAATTGCCGATACTTATTGGCGATTCCAAAAAAATCGAAGTGGCCCTCTCGAGCGGGTTGGTATGTTGAGTATCATCGATGGTACACATATCAAGGTACCTGTTCAGACAATGAAATGGGCCGCTATCTCGAAAGACAGCGCTGGAGTAAAGATGCATGTGAAAGTTGCAGTGGCCAATGCCAACAGCATCTATCCCGAGAAGGTAATGATGTCTACTGGAAACATCTCGGATATCGAGATGGTGAATCATCTCGTGACAGACAACGACACTCTCTACGTGATGGACCGTGGCTACGGGCACAAAACCAAGATGGGCGGTTGGCTCGAACGGGGAATCGATTTTGTCGTCCGAGTGCAATATAAGTTTACTTTTGAGACCCTTATCTCATATGCTCCCCAGCACCCACAGGTGCTGAGGAATGAGAAAGTGTCAATGAAGACACATAAAAAACCGTTACGGTACATTGAGTTCGTAGATGATAAAGGAAGTGTCTACCACTTGATGACAAGTCGTTTGGACTTGACTGAACAGGAGGTTCTAGATGTTTACAAGTCACGATGGCAGGTCGAGCTCTTTTTCAAATGGATCAAGCAGCATGTGAAGTTCGATCATATTCTATCGTTCTCACCGACCGGAATTTGGAATCAGCTCTATATTTCTCTCATCACATACGCACTGGCAGAAATCATGCATGTAGCAGAAGCAAGTGATAAGACGACATGGAGCTTCTTCCGAAAAATAAGGACTTTTCTGTTTCGATCGATACATTCCCTAAGGGAATGGCTTTTGAGAGTCAAAAAACCAAGTCGTGGAAGACAAAAGATCACTGTTCGAACAGAGAAGAAGATTGACTACGGAGGCTTCGCAGTAGCCGTCCGTCCCTTGTCCAAAGAACATTTTGAGTCCAAAAAGAGTCAAAGAAACACCAAATCATAATAGTTAAAAAATGGGAACTGACTAACTTTTAGACCCCTGTTCCTTTTTTTAATCTAAAAGCAAAAAAATCGCTTCAATTATTTTACTATTTAAATATTTATTTCAATTCGTGCAACGCTAGTGGGTACCCCCTATCGTTTATAAAACTGATACCCCTAAAAACCTATCTCGACAACTCTCGAATCGTCTCCGCCAACAGCAAAGTACGCTCTGGTATAGACGAGACCAGAATATTTTCGCCTTCGTTGTGAAGTTTATCACCAATAGGTCCCATGCCGTCGATTGTCGCCACTCCCATATAGGAAGGGAACGAGGCATCTGAGCCACCACCAGTATGAGTGTTGGTGACGGTAATCCCGTGTTTCTCCCCCACCGACTGAATGATTTCAAGCAGATTTTTGTTCTTTGCATTGAACTCCATTGGCGGTCGATTGATGCCGCCTTCTAAATCAATACTCGTGCCTTCCAAATCTGGTTTTGCACCAATCTCCTCGATTTGTTCCATTACTTCGCGCCCCTGCTTCTTCGTCTGGACACGAATATCGATGTACCCAGTCGCAGAATCCGGAATGACATTGATTGATTTGCCACCCTCTATTCTCCCGACGCTAACCGAAATACCCTTGGCATGATCAGTAAGCTTATTAAGCTTGGTGATTTTGTAAGCCAGTTCCTGAATCGCACTGATGCCGTCTTGAGGCGCCACTCCGGAATGAGCTGATTTTCCTTGAACACGCATGATATAACGGCCGCCACCACGACGAGACGAAACGACAGAGCCATCCTTTCGAGCAGGCTCCATCACAAGTGCATAGTCGACAGTACGACTCCATTTCTCAATCAATTTGCGAGACGTACGAGAACCAATCTCTTCATCCGCATTTAATATGATCACCACATTGTGTAATGTTTCCGGCTCGGTTTGATGAATAAATTTCATCGCATACAGCAGACTAATCTGACTGGCTTTCATGTCAGCAACACCCGGCCCATACGCATAGTCGCCTTTGATATGAAACGGGCGTTCTTTGGCCGTACCTTGTGGAAACACGGTATCCATATGCGCAATCAGTAACACTTTCGGGTCGGCAGCCTCTCGATGTCGAATGACTAAATTGTTGCCGAGCTTCTTGTTTTCATGAACGTCCACAGTGAACCCCAGTTTCTTATACTCTTCACCGAGTCGTCTTCCCACTTCATCCACACCAGCTTTGTATCTAGAACCACTATCGATATTGACGATGCTTTCCAACTTTTCTAACATCTCAGGTAAGTACGTTCTGAAATACTCCATTCTATTTCACCTCAATCACTTGATTCTTGTTGTTAGTAGTTACTATTTTTATTAGTACTCTTATAATAATGTGAATTCCTACTAGAAACTAGTTCTATTTTAATATAGATCCGTTTTTATTGCTTCTAAATATAGGCAGTCCCTTATACATCTTTCCCCGATTTCCTCTTCCGGAAAACTCGTTTTACTCTCAAAACGACCAGCCCAGTGGTTTCAAGACCGGTCTTTAGGGTTGTGGAAATAGGATCAAGTTCATTTTTTCAGTACCACACTTAAAAGTGGATTTCTCGTACTTCGGAGTCTAAAACCCTTGAGTTTAGCTCTTCAGCGACGCAATACTTGGCTAGAGCGTCGAATGCGGAAAGTACAGCGACGCCAAATTCCATTTGAGCGACGAAAGAGCCCTGTCACCTTGATTCAGCGACGCAAACCCTCATTAAGGCGTCGAATGCGGAAAGTACAGCGACGTAAAATTCCACTAGAGCGACGAAAGAGCCCTGTCCCCTTGATTTAGCGACGCAAAGACTCATTAAGGCGTCGATTGCGGAAATTACAGCGACGCAAAATTCCACTAGAGCGACGAAAGAGCCCTGTCCCCTTGATTCAGCGACGCAACACTTGGCTAGAGCGTCGATTGCGGAAATTACAGCGACGCAAAATTCCACTAGAGCGACGAAAGGACCTTGTCTCCACGATCGAGCGACGCAATACTTGGCTAGAGCGTCGATTGCGGAAATTACAGCGACGTAAAATTCAATTTGAGCGACGAAAGAGCCCTGTCCCCTTGATTCAGCGACGCAAAGACTCATTAAGGCGTCGATTGCGGAATTACAGCGACGTAAAATCCAATTAGAGCGACGATAGGACCTTGTCTCCACGATCGAGCGACGCAAATCTCGATGAAAGCGAAGAAAGCAGAAATTACAGCGACGTAAAATCCAATTAGAGCGACGAATACTATATTTACAACCGATTTCAATTGAAAAAGGCACAATCCAAAAACTAAATACAAAAGCAACCCCGCCTCAGCGGAGTTGCTCGTTTGTTTCTAAATTGCATTGTAATACCTCTTGATACGCCAATTATTTAAACGAGAATATCACCATACAATACCTGCCACCTACTGGGTTACATAGTTATCTAGGATTTACTCTTTATTACACTGTGAATTGACTTAGCCGCAGCCCGCGGATTATCTGCAGCGGTTATTCCACTTCCCACTATAGCTACATCGATAAGTCTATGGTCAATACGACCAGCACTTTCTAAGGTGATACCACCTGCTATGTAGATAGTTCCGTCATCTAAACCACTTACTAAATTGAACTGTGCAAGAACGGAAGTGTCACCTTTAGATTGCATGTCTTTGCCGATATGAAGACAGAAATGACGTGCACCGAGCTCATAAAGTGATCGAACTCTGTCGGGATCCGAACAATTTAAAAGGTCGATAACGACTTCGCCGTCAAACTCTTTCGCAACAAGTAACATATCTTTAATTGTTTGGTCCGCGGCAAATGCCATTGCAGTAACGAAAGTTGCACCGGCTCCAAATGCTTGGTACGCTTCGTGTCTACCTGCATCGCATGTTTTCATGTCTGCTAAGAGAGGTTTATCTGGAAATTGCTTATGAATGTCTCGCACAATTGCCATCCCGTATTCTTTGATGACACCAGTTCCAATTTCAACGATATCAACGAACTCAGCAGTTTCTTGAATCAATGAAAAACACTCTTCACGTGTCAGGCGGTCAAGAGCCAATTGGAGTCTCAAAACTAGACTCCCGAATAGGCCATGAAGCCGCCATCGACAGGTACAGTTACTCCTGTGACGAAGCCAGAATAAGACTCATCGACAAGCCAGAGCATCGTTCCAATCAAATCTTCAGGGTTACCAAACCGGCGCATTGGCGTATGCGTCATTATCTTATGTGAACGTTCTGTCAAACTTCCATCTTCAGTTGTTAAAAGCTTACGATTTTGCTCGGTCAAGAAGAAGCCTGGTGCAAGGGCGTTGACGCGCAGGCCTGCTTCCGCAAAATGAACAGCCATCCACATCGTGAAATTGTTAATAGATGCTTTTGCAGCACTGTAAGCAGGAACTTTGGTCATCGGCGAATACGCACTCATCGAAGAAATATTCAAGATGACAGGGTTATCAGACTTTAGCAACTCTTTTCCGAATACTTGAGAAGTTAAAAATGTGCCTGTAAAATTTAAGTCGAACACTTTAGAAAAAGCTTGGGCATCCATATCGAAAAATGATTGCGTGGCATCGCCTTCTCCAAATACCTCGTTCGTCGTAGTAGCGGCCGGTTGATTACCACCAGCTCCCGTGATCAAAATATCTACTTGTCCAAACGCAGAGATCACTTGGTCGCGAACAGCTTCAAGAGATGCCCGGTCCAAAACGTCTGCAGAATAAGCAACCGCATCCCCACCCGACGCTCGAATTTCATCGGCAATAACCTGCCCTTTTTCAATCGTACGGTTGACGAGCGCAATACGAACGCCTTGTTTTGCAAGTTCTTTTGCCATGGCAGAACATAAAACGCCACTTCCACCTGTTATGACAGCAGTGCGGCCTCTTAAATTTTCATGCTTGTACATGGTTAGACCTCCTGCTTCCGCGCTTGATACGCATCCCAGAGACCATTCAAATACATGACGCCAAGCGCGCGGTCGTATAAACCGTAACCTGGACGACCTTCCTCATTCCATAAATGACGCCCATGATCTGGACGCACGTAACCCGTGAAACCTTGATCTGCCATTTCACGCACAACATTTGTTAGATCAACAGAACCGTCTGATGTAAAATGAGACGTTTCGATGAAGTCTCCGTTCTCATAAATCTTAACGTTGCGTAAATGTGAGAAAGGTGAGCGTGCCAAGAACTGATGCGCAAGTGCTACCATATCATTAGAAGGATTTGCACCAAGTGAACCTGTACAGAACGTGATGCCATTTGCTTTGGAATCGGAAATCTCGAGTAAACGCTTCAAACTGTCGCCGCTCGTCATGATACGTGGCAAACCAAAGATGGACCATGGTGGATCATCCGGATGAATCGCCATTTGAATATCTTCTTCTTCACAAACAGGAAGAATTGCATTCAAGAAGTACGCTAAGTTTTCCCACAAGTCATCTTCTGTGACGTCTGCATAGGCATCAAATAGCTCTTGAATCTTTGAAAGTCGTTCCGGTTCCCAGCCTGGCATTGTCATTTTCGTAGAGCTAGCAATTTTTTCAATTAACTCTGCAGGCTCGATGTCATGTACTTTGCTCTTTTCATAAAAGAGTGCAGTAGAACCGTCCGGAAGCGGATGATACAAATCCGTACGTGTCCAGTCAAACACTGGCATGAAGTTGTAGCAAATGACTTTTACGCCAACTTGTCCTAGATGACGAATCGTCTGTTTGTAGTTCTCGATATACGTATCTCTGTCCGGGGAACCAATCTTGATGGCATCGTGAATATTTACGCTCTCCACAACGTCAGCGTGGAATCCGTGCGAACGAATGTAGTCGACTTCACTTTTGATTTCTTCAAGTGGCCATACTTCGCCAGCTGCTTTATTGTGAAGTGCCCATACAATGCCTTTTACGTTTGGAATTTGTTTTATGTGTTCTAAAGTAATCTGATCGTTTCCACGACCATACCACCGCCACGTCATATTCATCGCTTCATTCACCCTCCTTAGAAGTTGCCGCCATATATTCTTTGGCAAGGTCTGTAACTGCTTGCGCACCACCCGAGCGGTACGCTTTCGTTAAGTCACTTCCGACGCCGACTGCAAACGCACCTGCGTCTAACCAAGAACGTGCCGATGTTAGATTGACGCCACCTGTTGGCATGATATGTAGGTGCGGAAGTGGGCCGTTGACTGCACCGATAAAGGATGGCTCAAAGTTATTCGCTGGGAACAACTTGATGACTTCGTGTCCGTATTCGGCTGCCTCAATCATTTCTTTAATCGTCAAACAGCCTGGCAAATAAGGGACTGCATAGCGGTTACACACTACGCTGATTTCCGGATTGAAGTGCGGGCTCACGACAAACTGTGCACCGTGCAAAATCGCGTGTCTTGCAGTCTCTGAATCTAAGACCGTTCCAGCGCCAACTAGACAGTCCTCATCTTGAAGTGCACGAAAAGCCTCCGCAACATTCGGTGTTGTATACGTCACTTCAATGGCTTTCAAACCGCCTGCTACTGCTGCACGAGATACGTCAATCGCCTCTTGCGATGATGCCCCGCGTATGACAGCAACTACTTTTAATTCTTTTAGTTTTGCTAATGTTTCATACTTCGCTACCATGGTCTGCCTCCTCTCAGTTATGAAAACTCAATCAAAGCTTTCCGAACGGTATCTGGATTGTTTTCAACAAAGGTGAAAGCTTGTTGCGCTTGCTCAATTGAGAAGCGGTGCGTGATCAGCCCTTGTTCTTTCAACTTACCTTCATTTAGTAATCGGACCACTTTCGCAAACTGGTTTGTCTGCAAACGAGACCCTACGATCGTCAATTCTTTTTTCGTGACCGGCAGTTGCGGAATGTTCGAAGGACGTTCATCAAATCCTAAGATAACAATTGTTCCAGCCACTGAAGCCATATCAATGGACTGCTCCACGGTCTGTGGTAAACACACGGCATCAATGACGACGTTTGCCCCTTCTCCGTTTGTCACGTCGAGTAATTTCGTCAGAACATCTTCTTCTAATGGCGAGACCACAAAATCCGCACCATTCGCTTTTGCAAACGCAAGACGCTCTTGTTTGAGATCGGACATCATCACAGTTGCACCTGCAAGCTTTGCCATCTTCAAAATACAGATTCCGATTGGTCCGCATCCATGGATGAAGACAAAGTCACCACTCTCGACATTGCCTCTCCAGACGGCCTGTGCTCCGATTGAATACGGCTCGGCAAGAACAACTTCTTCCCACGGCAAGTCCGCATTCACTTTATGGAGCTGGCGGGCAGGAAGGACGAAAAACTCGCGCATCCCCCCGTCTTCATGGACACCAAACACCGACAACTCCTTACATACATTCGGACGCCCTTTGCGGCAAGCATAGCACGTACCGCAATACCGGATTGGCTCAACGACTACGTGGTCACCGGCAACTAGTCCGTCTACATCTGACCCTACTTCGACGACTTCCCCAGCAATTTCATGCCCTAAAATACGGGGATATGTAGCAAGCGGGTTTGTTCCGTGATAAATATGCATATCTGACCCACAAATTCCAGCTCGTTTTACTTTCACTACAACATCAGTTGGATTTTTTAATGTAGGCATTTCTAATTGTGCTACGCGAAGATCATACGCTTCTTTTACTTGAATAGCGTTCATACGCGAGTATCCTCCTTATTCAAATAGACCTGGCAAGAACAACGTGACTTGCGGTACAAATGCCACAATTAATAACACAATGACGCTGACTAAGAGGAATGGCAACAACTCTCGTGTGGCATGTCCCATCGAGACGTTTCCTATCTGGGATGCGACAAACAGACAGACCCCTACTGGTGGCGTCACTACTCCAATGATCATTGCAAGAACCATTGTAACCCCGAACTGGATCGGATCCATTCCAACTTCCACGGCAACAGGTAGTAATACCGGGAACAAGATGACAAGACCCGCAATCGTCTCCATGAACGTACCTACGAACAATAATAAGACGATGATAAGAAGAATTACGACCACACCATTTGTAGAAATGCCTAGAATCGCGTCCGCGACCATTTGTGGAATCCGCTCAGCGACCATGATCCATCCAAAGAGATTGGCAAACCCAACGAGTAACATGATGGCAGCCGTTGAAGTCATCGTCGACAACATGATCTCTGGAATCTTCTTGATTGGCAACTCTCTGTAAACAAAAATACCGATAATAAATGCATAAATAACAGCCACAATTGCAGCTTCTGTCGGTGTGAAGTACCCACCTAAAATCCCCCACAAGATGATAAACGTCATAAAGAGTGCCCAGAATGCACCTGTGAAACTCTTCCAGATTTCTTTCAATGATTTCTTTTCACCTTTTGGATAATTTCGTTTTACCGAGATGATATACGTTGGAATCATGAGGCCAAGCCCAAGAAGAATTCCAGGAATCGTTCCGGCTAAGAACAAGTCACCGATAGACAGTGAAGCAAGTGTACCAACAATAATCATTGGGAGTGATGGTGGAATAATCGCACCAATTGTTGATGAAGAAGCTGTAACAGCCACTGAGAACCCAGCACCGTATCCTTGCTTTTTCATCGCAGGAATTAAAATTGATCCAATACTCGCCGTGTCTGCAAGTGCTGTGCCTGAAATTCCGGCAAAGCCCATCGAAGCACCAACGTTTGCTAGACCAAGACCACCACGAACACGACCAAGTAAGTTGTCAGCAAATCCGATAATACGGTCTGTGATTCCACCTGCATTCATCAAGTTCCCTGCCAAGATAAATCCTGGGATACAGAGAAGAACAAACGAGTTCAATCCTCCGAACATACGCTGCGGGAGAATTGTGAGTGGAATGTCAGCGACGATTAAATAGATGACAGAAGAGAGCCCTAAACTAAACGCAATCGGAACACCTAGGAAAATTAAAATGATAAAACTACCAAATAACAACAATGCCATTACAGCTCACCTCCATATGTCGTTTCATATGGATTTTTCTTGTTTTTGAAGAGAAATCCGATGCGAACAAGTGACATGATTAATAAGAAGACACCCATGATAAACAGTGAGGCATGGATCACTGACATCTGGAATGGCATCGTCGCAGACATTTGCGCGCGGCCAATCTCAATAAATGTCCAACCCTCTTTGATCAAAAGTGCACTGATCAATGCAATGGTTACATAAACGCCGATGTCATAGTACCGGCGGAACGTCTCTGGGAATCGGGTAACAATCAGATCGACGTTGATGTATTCGTTGCGAAGTAGAGCGAGCGGTGCTGCAAATGCAATGGCATATAAGAACAAGTAGCGTGTAAGTTCTTCCGTCCACACATAGGATAAAGGCAAATAACGAGACAAAATTTGCAATGCAACTACAATAATCAACCCTGTGAGACAGAGTACAGCTAGTAATCCTAGTATGCGAGTGATCCATTTTAATACGCCCATAGGGAGTACCTCCTTAAAATATAAAGGGAAAGGCACAGGACAATCGTCCAAAGTGCCTTTACATTCCCAATTATTCAGTTTCTAAAATACGGTTGTATAGATCTAACTGCTCTTCGCTTAAGAAGCTTTCAACAGCTGGAACCATCGCATCGCGGAACGCATCTTGATCCACATCGACAAACTCCATGCCTTCTTCTTCTAATGCTGCTTCAATTTTCGAGATTTCTTCTGTATAAAGTGCTTCCCCGAAAGCTTGTGCTTCAGCAGCGGCTTCCTCGACTGCTGCACGTTGCTCATCCGAAATAGCTTCCCACTGTGCATTTCCAACAAGTACATAGATCCATGAGTAAACGTGCTCTGTACGGTTTACAAAGTTTTGTACTTCATAAAGTGCTCCACTTTGAATCAAATCTACAGGGTTCTCTTGACCATTAATGACGCCTTGCTGAATGCCTGTGAATACTTCATTGAAGTCCATCACTTGTGGCTTAGCGCCAGCTGCTTCCCAAGCACTTAAGAATAAAGGAACGTTTGGAACACGCATTGAAAATCCAGCCAAATCTGCAGGCGTTTCAATTTTTTCAGTTGAAGTCAAGTTACGTGGTGCACGTGTATGGTAATAAAGTGGTGTTAAGCCCGCTTTTTCATTGATTTCATCTGAGATTTCTTGTCCGATTTCCCCTTCAACTACTGCTTGTACGTGCTCTAAGTCACGGAATGCATAAGGTGTTGCCATTAACGCTGCTTTAGGAGCCCAGTTTTGAAGTGTTTCACCAGAGATGACCATATCTGCTGTTCCAGCAGAAATAGCATTGATTGTATCAGTTTCTCCACCTAATGAGTTACTTGGATAAATATTGATTGTGATCGATCCGTCTGTTTTCTCTTCAACTAGAGAAGCAAACTCTTCAGCTGTCTTGTGCCAAATATGGTTTTCATCGGCTAAGTGGCCAAGTTTCCATGTTACAGACTCGACGCCTTCTTCCCCTTGTGAACTGCTGTCTGACCCACAAGCCCCTAAAAATAAAGCAGAAGCTGCGAGTACGGATACCCAACGAAATTTCTTCATGTGTAAATCCCCCTTAGAGTGTAATTTATATACTAAAATCTTTAGTACCGTTAGTTAAGGCGTTGCTAAAAACTTGTAAACTGAAGATGCAATTGTAATACCTTCTTGCAAACTCCGCTCTTCATTTTGTTGCTCAATTTCTCCTGGGACAAGAACTTGTGAAAAGCCTGCTGCCGGTTCCACTTGACGAAGCTCATTCATCATCTGATCCATAGAATCAAGGAAGCCATCAAGAGACGTGAAGAAGGATGGATTGATTACACAGACATAGTGCCCAAGTTTACGTGGCTGGTCCAACCCATCATACATCGGTGCGATGTGCGGACCGAATGCAGCCCCTGCAAGTAGACCAGAAAAGATATCCACAATGACCGATAATCCGTAGCCTTTTGGACCGCCAAATGGTGTCAATGCCGTCACTGCATGAGGATCCGTCACCGCGTTTCCTTGTTCATCAACACCCCAGCCTACCGGAATTTCTTTTCCGAGTTCTCGGTGCTGAAGGATTTTCCCGAGCGCAACTGTGGACGTTGCCATGTCAAGAATGAATGGTTTGTTGTCTCGTGCCGGAATACCGTAGGCGATTGGGTTTGTCCCTAAGAACGCTTCTCGGCCACCAAACGGTACCATGATTTTATCGGTATGGGTCATTGCCATTCCAATCAAGTTTTCATTTGCAGCTTTCTCCACAAAATAGCTAAGTGCGCCACAGTGACTACTATTAGTGACAGTCACCATGCCCACTCCTGCTGTTTTCGCCATGTTGATTGCGTGGTCCATGGCGATGTCTGCGTTGACATGTCCGAATCCGTCATTGCCGTCGACTGTCCCAGTGACAGGGCCGGATGCGGTAAAGAGTGGTTTAGCTACCGGATTTATGCCGCCTGCTTTGATCCGGTTCACGTAGTGCTCGGTGCGCAACACGCCGTGTGAGTTGACTCCTCGGAGGTCGGCATGAATCAATACGTCCGCTACTTTTTCAGCATGCTCGGTAGATACACCTGCTGCTACGAATTTAGAAATCGCTAGTTCCTTCACTTCTTGATGAGGTTTAGTTACGGTTGTCATTTGTTGTCTCTCCTATTCCAGATTCGCATGGTTGTCTTTTAGCGAATCGTAAGATGTTCCTTCAATTGCATCGATAATGGCAGCATCTAAAAGTAAGTGTGCTGCTTGGTCAAACTGGTTGCCTAATGGCTGGATTGTCTTACGATGTGCATGTTTTTTAGACTTGGTTGCAGCTGGGAGTACAAGACCTTGAAGAAAAGGTGCTGTTCCTAGTACATCTTCATCTGCAGTTACTAAAAACACGGTGGCTCCAGACTTGCTGGCTTGAGTGGCACTATGAACACTTGATGAGGTAGTGCCGGAACCTGACAATACAATAAGTACATCTCCATTCCGAATAGCTGGAGTAATCGTTTCACCAACGACATACACTTCTTTCTCAGCATGCATCATCCGCATCGCAACCGCTTTCATAATAAACCCAGAACGACCTTCTCCTGTAAAAAAGAAGCGTCTGTCTTGCTGCAACAATTCGACGAGTTGGTGATACTGTTGTGAGTGAACTTCAGAAAGGACTTTTTTCATTTCATCAACAATGGTCTGAATCGTTTTCATCTAAACACCTACCGTTCAATTACCGATTCACTTTTAATAAACCGGTTTAGTTCTGCTAAATAAGGTAATCCCTCATTATCTCCTGACACAGTTGTAACTAGCGCTCCGGCACCATTTGCCACTCGCAGTCTTTCAGATGCGGGAAGATTTTGCAGAGAGGTATAAATATAAGCTGCGTCGAATCCGTCCCCTGCGCCAACTGTATCAATTGGAGTAACAGGAAATGCTTCCGCAGTTACCCATTTTCCATCTGAATAAAGATGCGAGCCGTTTGCCCCGTCTTTAATTACGAAATCTTGGATCTGGTGTTGATCACTGAAAGTCGCTAAACTGTCTTGGTCACTGTAACCGAGCAATAACTCGATTTCCTCTAATCCCGTCAAGACAATATCTATGTATGGCCATAAAAGTGTATAAGCTTCTCTTGCTTGTTCAATCGTCCAAAGCTTTAAACGAAGATTTGGATCAAATGACACCGTCACTCCCGACTCTTTGGCAAGTTTCACAAGGTGTTGAATCAGTAGTACATTCTGTGGGTCGATCGCCATGAATACTCCTGAGATATGGAAGACGTCGATTCCTGTAAACAACTCTTTTGTAAACTGCTCTTTTGTGAAAGTCAGTACAGGTGAGTTCGTGCGGTAATAAAATGTCTTGCCTGAACCGTCTTCACGGATCTCTTTGAAGTTCACGGATGTCGGATGGCCTTCGACAAATTCCACATGCGACATTTGTACGCCTTCTCCTCGTGCAAAGTTGTAGATGACACGGCCAAACTCATCATTTCCTAAGCGGCTGACCCATGCTGTATCTACCCCAAGGCGTGAGCAGCCGATTGCAAAGTTTAACTCTGCACCACCGACTTTTCGCTCGAACGTCGACACATATCGTAGTGGCCCGGTTGTTAGTGGGTTCATCGTAATCATTGCGTCCCCAATCGTGAGGACTTTCTTTTCCTTTGGCATTTACATTCGCTCCATTTGTATGGATTCCCGTTTAATCAGCGTTGGCGAATAGCGTTTCGCGTCATACTCTTCTTTGAAGATCGGGTGTTTGATCAATTTTAGTAATAACGTTGCTGCTCCTCTGCCCATCTCAAATGTAGGCTGTTTGACTACTGTGATGGAGGGTGTGAATGCATCGAGATACGGGGAATCATCGATTGTCACAACACGTAGGTCTTCTGGTATTTGCAAGTTATTTTGTTTTGTAAACTTCAATAATTCGATAAGTGAAAGGTCATTTCCTGTGAAAAACGCATCTGGAAAGTTTCCATCTTTGAAAAGTGCAACGAGTTGATGTCGGATGTCTTCTCCCTTACCTTGGACAATCCACTGCTCATTGACTTCTAATCCATTCAACATCAATGTGTGGCGATACCCTTCCAGTCGCTCCATCCGAGGAGTTACTTGAGGAAGAATTGTGGAACTAATAAATCCGATTTTTTTGCTGCCTGCTAGAATTAATTGTGACACCGCCATGTCAGCTGCTGCATGGTTATCAAGCAGTAGTGTAGGATACAATGTCGGATGAATCTTTCTATCCATAAAGACAATAGGAAAGTTCATTTTTTTTAGCGAGCAGTACAGATCGATATTGCCGCCAGTAGGCAAGATGATGAGACCATCGACTTGCTTAGCAAGAAGCATCTCGATGTAGTCTTTTTCTTTTTCAGGATTGTCGTCAGCGTTACAGACAAATACATGCATATTGTGTTCTCCAGCTACATCTTCAATAGCCCGGATAATTTCTGTAGAGAACGCGTGTAAGATATTTGCAACGATTACACCAATGGTAGATGTCTTTTTTTGTTTCAGGCTTTTTGCAATGAAGTTTGGAATATAGCCCAGGTCTTTGATCGCTTGTTCGATACGTTCTCTTGTTTCATGAGACATGTATTCATAGCGATTGTTTATATATTGCGAAACCGTACTTTTGGATACGCCTGCTTCTTTTGCTACATCCATCATTGTGATTTTCTTCATGTACGCCTTCCTCCAATTAGACTAAATCGATTTACTAAACCGGTTTAGTTGCTTGCTTAGTAGTTATTATAAATGAAAGGGTTTTCATTTTGCAAGAGTTTTTTAAAAATTTGTTTTATTAATTAGGTATCTATACGAGAGTAGATTTGCAAAACTTATGATGCTACATTTTCTAATGTTTTGAGCAAGAAAGAGGATTTCCAAGCAGTTTAAACCTTATATGTCAGCAAATAAGGTTTATCCCCAAAAAGTGCCAGGGGCACATTTTGATTTCTAAACTTCAGCGACGCAATACTTGGCTAGAGCGTCGAATGCGGAAATTACAGCGATGCAAAATTCCATTAGAGCGACGAAAGGAACCTCTAGCCATGGTTCAGCGACGCAAATCTTGGTTAGAGCGCCGAATGCGGAAATTACAGCGACGCAAAATCCCATTAGAGCGACGAACACTATATTTACAACCGATTTCAATTGAAAAAGACCAAAATACAAAAGCTAAATACAAAAGCAACCCCGCCTCGGCGGAGTTGCCCATTTATTCCTAGGTTTGTAGTTCGTTCTTGCTAATGGTCCCTACTAAATCTCTTCCGCCAATTGCTTGATCCGTTGCAAAGCTTCGGGAACGCGCTCGGCGAACGTCTCTTGTTGTTCAGGTGGGATATCCATCGTCAGGACTAGTTCCGTAACACCGCTTTCTTCTTTCAAAGAATAGCTCTCTTTACGACCTGTCCATTATTGCTCCCGCGCTTCATCACCACTGCCTTGTGTATCCGCGCGATGCCTAAACAAAACATACTCTTCCGGAAGCAGCTTTTCGACTTTACTCGTTACTCCGTAGCCATTGACAGCGGAAATGAACTCCATCTCATTCCCTTCCACTAGATCGCCCTTTTTAAAAGTACCTTCATCAATCAAACCTGCCCAGTCCTGAAACGTTTCATCGTTCCACAATGTCTTCCAAACTTGAGTTTTTGATGCTTGGATCAAAATCGAGAAGTTGGTTTCTTTCATTGAGAACCCTCCTATGCAAGTTAGTAGATATGCCGGTGAATCTTTTAAAGCGGAAAAGAAATGGTGACACCTTACAATTGGCTACTCTTTTTCCCATCTTTGCACAAGTACATTTATACAGGCAATCAAAATCGTAAAACTAATAAACATAAAAAAGGTGTTCACACTAAAATTCAGGTGGTTAATGTGAATGCTCAATCCTGAAGTGATTGCCATAACGTAGTCAATATCCACAGTTCCATCTTTAGTAAATAGCACCCCTTCAATATATCTTCGGTATCCAATCAACTCACTTAGACGATAAAGATGTGCGGAAATTAAATGAAGGATTATGGCCACTATGCTGAATTTATAAGCACGATTGCTGATGGTTCGTGAGCGGAAAATACGAACCCAAACTACCACTGAGATAATAAATAGTGGAATCAACAGCCCCGCAAGTAACAATCCTGGATTACCGTTTCCAGATGTAGTGCCTGGATCGGGAGTCATTTGATGGATACCCCAAAATAGAATGGCACTGAGACTGTACAAAAGTAAAAGTGTAATCTTTATCATTTTCACCGTATCTCCACTCCTTTCCCCTTACAATTGTTGAATGAACAGTGCACCTATTTTTGAATCTTGTCTGGAATAAGCACCTAATTCAATTTTAAATTTTCCACGAAAATATTAATAGTAAAATTTACATTTCAATATGACAGTATTTTCATTTTTCAAGTTTAGTGAATCTTACTATTCAGTGGAATTTTATTACATCGTTACTAATTATTCTATTTTATAGGAATGTATTTATTTCCTTATTTCCCTTTGATAGGATGTAAGTAATTCAAGAGGAGGTAAATGGAAATGAATAAATTAACGAAGATTCTTGTAGCACTGGCCCTCATGTTGACGTTGGTGGTCACACTCAATACGCCAGGAGCAAGTGCAGCCCAGTTTTTTGTTAAGCCAAGTGCAGGCTCCTATACAAGCACTTTTGGCTATCGTGCCTCAACGGGGACTTACCACTATGGGATAGACATTGCTACATCTGGTACTGTTGCGGTTAACGCATCAGCTGCTGGTACTGTGCGAGTCGCTGCCAACGGGTGTGCGGATGTAGGTTTCTACGGCAGCACGTGTAACTCAGGTTGGGGAAATTATGTCATCGTCACGCATAACGCCGCAAACGGACAAGTCTTTGAGACGGTGTATGCACACCTAAAAGGCGCACTCAGCGTAAGCGTCGGCCAAAAAGTTTCTCAAGGGCAACGTCTTGGCACAATGGGATCAAGTGGTAGCTCGACAGGGCAACACCTCCACTTCGAACTACATAAAGGGATGCGCTCAGGAAGCTCTACAGCAGTAGACCCTATGCCATACATCACAGGTCAAATCGATCCAAGTCCGGTCTCGTATCACACATACGATGGGACATGGGCAGTGGTGAAAATCGTACACCCGAATGGTGGAAGTACAGCGAACCTGTTCCAACACGTCGGTTACGGCATCATTGGCACGCTTCCTGTAGGAAACACGTACAAAGTATATGATCAGGCTGTATTCTCAGCAGACAACACGAAGTACTATAATGTAGGTCCTGGGTATATCCACAATGCCTATGGTGCTATCAACAATCACCATGCCGTTGTTGACGCATCCATCACGACGTATACACAACCGAATGGTACTGTCGTCAACCGCACTGTTACAAAAGGGACGTATCGTATCCACGCTGCAAAGGATGGTTGGTACGACCTTGGAGCCAGCACGTGGGTGAAAGCCGACAAAATCAAAGTCATCAAAAACCCATAAGTTTTTCTTCTGAATCTTTCTCCCACGAAGTAGAGAAAAACTTCGTAATATGAGACAAAAAAACACCCCCTGTATCGAATTAGGATCTTGGCTAATTCGAGTGACAGTAAGGGTGTTTTTCAATGTGAACATGATTCAAGCAAACACGGTTACAGTTGCATCAATTTTCAGAACGTCCCTGTAACCCAGTACAGTTCGGTGCAAACATACCACCTAAATAACTATCCGTCTACAAATCCCCTGCCGCTTTTACCTTGATTTTTGTTGCATTTCCAGGCAGATACGCAAGCGGGATATCTTCGAAGTCTACAATCTCAATCGTTTCTAGATTCGCACCAGCTCCGACAGCCTCTTGAATCGCAAGTTCTTTTGCTAACTGAATGGTCTTCTCTCGGCCTAGCTCATCTACCATAAAAATACGCTCGATTTGACCGCTTACTTGAGAAATGGCCGACCCAATAGCGTTCGCCACTCCAAAATGATCAGGACGCATTACGATAGAGGCTCCTTTGAGCTGGTCGGGCACTAACACACTTCCGCCCCCCACTAGGATAACAGGTACATCCTCGCTCGATGTCTTCATCCGATCAATTGCAGCTTCGACCATTTCCGTAATATGCGAAAAGACCTCCTCTACAAATGTCGCTGACAGATGCGCTACTTTTGCTGGATCCCCAATTTTCGCCATCCCTTTTGCTACGATGATATCCGTCGTCGTCAAGGTATTGCCTCCGAATACAAGCGCCTCTTCAGTCAACCGGTAGCCTACGCTGTCTGGTCCGAGCTTAACTTTCCCATCCGGATCTACCCTTACGACTGTGCCGCCACCGAGACCGACCGAAGTGATATCCGGCATACGAAAATTTGTCCGCACGCCTCCAATCTCTACAGCTAAAGATGACTGTCTTGGAAAAGAGTTTGCCAACACGCCAATATCTGTAGTGGTTCCCCCTACATCTACAACAAGTGCATCTGCTGTAGTGGTCAGATAAGATGCGCCTCGGATACTATTGGTTGGGCCGCATGCAATTGTCAGAATAGGATACTTCACTGTATATTCGACAGACATCAAGGTGCCATCATTTTGACCAAAAAATACTTGGGCATCAACGCCTTCTTCTTTTAACGCATGAATAAATCCATTTGCAGTAGCTTTTGCGACATTGACCACGGCTGCATTTAGAATCGTGGCATTTTCTCGCTCAAGTAACCCGACACTGCCAATCTCGCTTGAAAGGGAAATGGCCACATCTTCACCCAGCACTTCTTGCATGATTTGTTGTGCTCTCACCTCATGATCTGTCGACACAGGAGAGAAAACAGACGTGATGGCTACGGAGTCCACTTGGCCTTTAATTTCTTCCGCAATCTTATACAGATGGTCTTCGTCTAATTCTACAATTGTTCGGCCATCGAACTCGTGCCCTCCACGGACCAAGTATACGTGTTTTCCAAGGATGTCTCGTAGATCATCCGGCACACCAACAAGCGGTTTGATACCTAATGTAGCCGGAACCCCAATTCGAATAGCGGCTACCTTGTTCAAACGCTTCCGCTCTACAATTGCATTGGTACAATGTGTTGTGCCTAACATTGCATAGCGAATCTGATCTCTTGGTACATCGGACGTCTTAAGGAGATAGTTGACTGCCTTATAAATCCCGGTACTTACATCTTGTGTTGTCGCTTCCTTGATCTCTGCGATGACCTTGTACTGTTCATCTAATAAAACCGCATCTGTATGGGTGCCCCCTACATCAATTCCAATTCGATAGGTTGTCATTGAGACGTCACCTCTTTCTCCGATAACTGTTCGAGCGGCACATAATCAAACTCATATCCAAAGTAGCGTGGTCCCGCAGTTGCCACACCTTTTTCAGTACGCCACATCGAATGACACGGCATTCCGACTACGACACATCGCGTCCCATAACGCATGCCTTCCGTAGTGATCGGCATACCAGTATCCGCATCCAAAACAGCAATCAAGTCGGGTGTCATACAGACCACTTTTTCGCCTTTTTTGGCTAGCAAATGCTCGTTTTGGAAAAACAGCTCGAGTGTGTCGCCTTGATCTGCCCCGATCCCTTCAATCTTCGCAATTCCTCGAGCAAACCCTGTTTCCGTCTTGCGGTCGATATCCGTCACTTTCCCTTGGAAAAGTCGCTGTCCGCTAGTCAATTCCAATACAGCATCGATGGCATCATATTGTTTTACTTTTGCTTCACGAATCGCTCGGCCAATTTCTTGCTCCAATGTTAGAATCCCTTGGATGGAAGACTTCTTCAACTGCGCACCCGTCATCGGATAAATCGCAAGCATGACAGATCCACCCATTTCAATGGTGGCCCCGCGAGCCAATCGTTCCGCCCACACACTATCAATTGTATTTAAAAGAAGTGCGTTCCCTTTTTCATCGGTTAGCATCATCGGTGTTGCTGACAATCCTTCTAAATAAAACGTCACCATTTGAAGTTCAGGAAACGCTCTTCCCATTCCGTCTGCATCAACAACAGGAAGTCCTTGTTTCGCCGCTAAAGCAAAAGGCAACAAGGAATTGACTCCACCTGCTTCGATCGGCATAGTGGCATAAATGTCTTTTCCTAAAAAATCTTTTAACGATTCAAAGGCAATAGTAGCTTCTTCACCGCTTGGGATTTTTTCAACCATCACTGTCGGCGCACCCATCATAGCTGTCGGGACAACAATCGCGTCATCGGGCACTTCATTTGCATCCAGTAATGTAATCGGACCAAACTCTTCAATTGCTTGAAGGGCCATCAGTTTTCCAATGTATGGGTCTCCGCCTCCACCTGTTCCGAGCAAGGCTGCACCAATGGAGATGTCTTCGATTTCTTGTTTTCCTATTTTCCTCATGATAGATTCTCCTTTTATTTCGCAGTTTTTAAAGCAGGTAATGCCTTCGGTTGCATCACTTTAGAGACAATTCCTTGCAACACAAGCGCAATCAAAAATGCATCGATTCCTGACGCGCCAGTTAATGTAAACCAACCAAAACCGGTCGGAGCTGGAGTTGTTGCGAATGCTGCAAATGACGCGACTACCCAGACACCGATGTTTACAGGCTGAAGGGCCGGAATGGTATCTAGATTCTCGAAACTGTACTTCGATTTTGATACAAAATAGTCTGCCACGTAGATGCCGCCGATTGGAGGGATCAATGCGCTCAAGAATATTAGAAACGGAATGAAGTTTTCATAGATCCCGGCGATGGCCATTCCTGTCCCAATGACACCTGCAATGATTGTCAATTGATACTTTGGCATGCGTTTAAAGATGACGGAAAACCCTAGTGCTGAGGAGTACAAGTTGTTGTCGTTTGTCGTCCACTGCGCAAGGATCAACACGAGCATGGCTCCTGTTCCCCATCCAACACCTAGCATGATGGCAATGATGTCTACTTGTGTTGTAGCTTTTGCTAGTAAGATTGCTGCAATCAACACTAAACTGAACCCTACAAAAAACCCGACAAAGGATGAAATCACTGCATCTTTTGGCGATTTAGCGTAACGAGAGATGTCTGGTCCGATGATGGCGCCAACTGCTAGAGAGCCGATAATAAGTGAAACTGCAACACCTAATGAAATTGGTTCCCCAAAAAGATTTTCTCGAATGCCACCTCCTGTTGATGCCACTTTGATAAGAGATGCGACAATTAAAATTCCGAGTAATGGAACAGCAACTAAACTTAGTTTTTCAATAGCTTTATATCCGATGACGGCAGTTGTTGTCATTAAAATACCGCCGACGACGACAAGAATTTTAGGATTGATTTCTACACCAAATGATGTGTTCATAATCTGTGCGAGACTATGGCCAAATAAATCGAGTTGGACACCGAACCAGCCAAATAAAGCGATAGCTAGCACGATGGACACTGCGTACGAGCCATAGCGTCCGAGTGCAAATGCTGACACTAAAGATGTTGATAAATGTGTCTTAGCCCCAACGACTCCACATGCAGCACTTAGACAGGCTAATAAAAATGTTCCTATAAAGGATGCCGTAATGGCTTGTGTGATGGTCATTCCACCTGCAAGTGTTCCACCTAAAATAATGGCGGATAAGGCAATGATAGCCCCTAGCCAAACAATTGATAATCGAAACCAACCTTTTCTCTTCTCTACTGGAACTGGCTCTCTCTCATAATCTGTTACTAACTTTGTTTCTCTACTTGTCTCCATTCTCTTTCCTCCTTCGAGTTATCAATTTATGTAGTGCAATGGGTTTCCCCAGAGTTACCTTTTGGCAATGCCTGACCAATACACTGTAAATACGCGTTCCAGTCGTTGATACATCTGCTCCTTCGAGAGTCGTTGCATTTCCCAGAAGAGACCATCCATGAGACAGAGCAATGTTTCTGACATGGTAGTTAGATCTTGATCGAGCACTTCTTGTTGGTCGATACCGACTTGTAACAGTGCTTCTATGTATTTTTTTTCGCTTGTTTCAAAGTCTTGGAACTTCTCTAAAATCTCATTTTCTAGAAAGTCGGGTGGAAACGAAATGAGACGAATCACAATTTTGTTTTTTTGATCGGTATCAAACTGATAATCCAGTACTGATTTCAGTAGTGTATAGAGCTGTTCTTTGATTGGTGTTTCTTTATTTACTTGTTTGGTTACGATTGTGGAGTGGCCACGTAATACATCGCTGTAAAGTTCGAGAAATAGATCTTGTTTGTTTTTATAAAATGCGTATATTGACGGAGCTTTGATGCCCACTTCTTTTGCAATTTCGCTCATGGTCATTCCTACAAATCCTTTTTCGGCGAATAGCTGGAGTGCGGCTTCTTTGATTTTTTCTCGTGTCGACATGTGCATCCCTCGCTTCATTTTTTACCTAACAATCGTTAGGTTACGGGTAAAAAAATATATGATAAATTATTAGAAAATTTAATTAGTTCTGATAATACCATACCTAATGACCATTAGGGAAGAGAATTTTTATTATTTTTTTGTCTTTTTTAGTGGTAGCGTTTTCATGAATATGAAATTAAAAAAAAGGTCTGCCTTCAGTAAGGAATAATTCCTTACCAAGGTAAAAAGGTGCCTGTCACCAAATGGAATCTACTCCAAAATGCTGACAGGCACCTTTTCAATATAGCGGTCCATTTTCTTGATTGCTTCGAAAAAGTGGTCACGGAATGCGTCTCGGTCCACCGTATGTAACACATGCACATTTTTCGGCAAGCCTGTGCGTTCCATATAATCGACGACCGTCGTACCTGCCGTCAGCCGACCTTCGATTTCCACTTCGACATGGTAATCGTCTCCTTTGAACAACTCCGGTCTTACGACATAAGAAACCGCACATAGATCGTGTAGTCGAATGTTAGTTTCATAGTTCTCTTCGTGGAACGGTGTCTGCTTCGCATAACTGGTATAAAATTTCAGCAATGAACTGATTTGCTCGGCTAGTTCTGTGCCGAGTGCTTCAATCTCAGCAATCTCCTCCAACGTCACAAAGGATTTGTGTGTCAGGTCGAGACCACTCATGACAATCGGCACACCGGAACGGAACACAATGTCTGCAGCATGTGGATCAACGAAGACATTGAACTCTGTCGTCGGTGTCGTGTTGCCTCCGACTGCGGCACCGCCCATATAGGAAATGTACCGGATCTTTGGTTTTACTTCCGGGTGGGCAAACAGCAGTGCGGCGATGTTTGTCAGTGGTCCGGTCGCAATCAACACAATCGGTTCCTCACTTGTCATCAAGACATCTTTCATCGCTTCAATTGCGGTGCGGTCACTTTCTGGCAGTGTCGGTTCGGGAAGAGTCCAGTTGCCAAGACCTGTCTCTCCGTGAACGTATCCAGCTACCGCTAGCTGACGGAAGAATGGTGCATCTAGACCTCGTGCAATTTCGATGTTTTGCTTCATGTAGCTTGCAAATGCTCGGGCGTTGTAGATGGTCTTATCTTGCGTTTGATTCCCCGGCTCTGTAGTGATGAGGCGAATATCGAGCTCGTCCGATGCGAAGGCGAGCAAGAGTGCCATGACGTCGTCGATGCCTGGGTCGCAGTCGATGATTACTGGGGTTTTGGTCATGTTGGTTCCTCCTGGTTGAGTGGTTAGTGCGTTCGCTTTCAACATAGTTGAAACACTGGGGGATGTCAATTTGGAAGCAACACCCAGATGGTGCCTGTCACTAAATGGAACTCACTTCCAAAAGGTGACTGTCACCAAATGGAATCTACTCCCAAATAGTGACAGGCACCTTAAATCAGTCACCTTAAATCAGGCAGCTTAAATCAAAAAACAGCCCTTAGATGGACTGTTCAGAATGCCAAAATATTCACAATAGGATGCTGATCTATTTCACATTTCAATTGCTATGTAAGTCCTGAAATCTCATCATTATTCTTTGTAAATCTTGTGGATGTAAACGACCATAATATGTACCTAGTCTCACATTGCTTGGTAGAAGAAGATACCAATCACACTGTGCCCAGGAATCTTTCGAAAGACCGATTCCTCCAGTTAACGGATGATTGATTTTCACTCTTTTATCACGGTACTCTTTGCCGGTAACCTTTAAAACTATCCAAATATTCTGTTCATTTTTAAATCCCAAAAATAAACCGGGGCGGTCTTTACCGCCCGGCTCTGGTGGTTCATTCGTAAAATACAAACGATAAACATCTCCTGGAACAAGATTGTTAGTCATCGTTTAATCCTCTAGCCATTTCACATGTTTTTCGTTAGAAAGATCAAGAGTGATATGGCCCCTATCATCAGTTTTAGGAATGTCATTTTCATCAACTTTTAGATTCTGAAAAAAATCGGATGCATCTGAAAAAATCTTGCGATTAGCCAATCCTCTCAACTCATGTGTATCAAGCTTATTTCTTCGCTTGCTAATTTTTGAATCATTTAGCTCACCGACTAGAGAAGCTCTTTCAGGCAAATCAATCGCTGTCATTTTTCGCAACCCCTTTCTTGCCACTAGTACTCACCACCTATGTTACTTTTTAACATAGTATGCGGTTCATAGTAGTGATAGTAAACATATAATACGCCATTTTGTATGAATTAGCAATGATTTACAACTCACCCCGGTGTTTGTGTTTCGTGCACTAGTAGTAGCCATTGCTATTCAAAAATGGTGACAGTCACCAAATGGAATCTACTCCCAAATGGTGACTGTCACCTTAAATACCAGTAGTTCATCCTAAAACAACCGCATCTGACTCTTCTCCTTTTTCGCTTCCTCTACTGTAGAATAACCAAGGGAATTGTATCCTTTCAGGCGCTTTTCATACATTTTTAAAAACGCCTCTTCTCTATGATCCACATAATCGTATACTTCTACGGATTCTTTTCCTTCAAATGCTCGGTGAAGTCGACCTACATATTGAGCAAGTGTTCCTTTCCAGGAGACTGGCATCGTCAAGAAGATGGTGTCTAAGCGCGGATTATCAAACCCTTCTCCCGCATACTTGCCAGTAGCGAGTATGATACGTTCTTCGTGATCAGGTAGTTGAGCGAGCTTTTCAAATTGTTGCTTAAGTTCTTTTTTACTCAAAGCACCTGTCAGAATGATGATGTTTTTCGTAAACGATTTGAGCTTAGTCACTAAGATGTGAAGGTGCTCAACACGTTCTGTCAAGACTAATGGGTTTCGCTTTTGATCAAGTGCCTTTAAAATATCATTGAAAATTATTTCGTTGCGGGCATTATCGTGTATCAATTGGTCAAGGATGTCATTTCCTTCTCCCTGACTTTTGAAGTCGGTCTTTATCGGATGAAGGATATGATGGAATTGGCGAATAGTTGCTTGTTGTTTTGCATCAATTTTAAAGACCACTGGCCCACACTGCATGAACATAAGGGGATGCAGTTTATCTTTTCTGACTGGTGTCGCAGTCAACCCATGAACGTATGCACTTCGTTGCCTTTTGAGAATTTCTTCAAATGAGTAGGCTGAGATGTGATGACATTCATCTACTATAATTTGACCATATGGGTATTCAAGGCCCCTCGTACGAATGCTTTGAATAGTGGCAATATCAATTTGACCCGTCGGCTTATTTTTCCCACCGCCAATTTGGCCAATCTCCTTACTCTCTATAGAAAGAAAAGATGTGAGTGCAGTTTTCCATTGATCAATCAATTGGTTGCGATGCACTAAAATCAACGTGCTCACTTTTCGTTCTGCAATAAGTGCCGCGGCAACAACCGTCTTTCCAAATCCCGTCGTTGCCGACAACACACCGCAGTTCACTTTTTTAAGATGATCGAGTGCTTCCTGTTGTTGAGGAAATAGGCTTGCCAAAAATTCCACTTCTAAGGGATTCCCGTATTCTCTCAAATCTCTTACACTCACCTGCATATCTATCTCATTAAGAATTTCATCCGCTTTGCCTCTAGGAAACACGAATGTAGTCGGACTTTCTAAATAAGCTTTTATTCGTGATGGAATCCGGTCTGTCGGTAATCGTTGGGACTTCGCTTTAAAATATTCTGGGTTGCTGACAGTGCAAAGTGTCGTCAACTTTTCTATGAGTGTCGGTGTTAGGCAGTACTTGGGGATGTGTAATCCTTCGCGCTGGACTACTTCTGCACTCTCTTGAATCACTTCCATTTGATTGTTGGGAGATTGTTGTTCTAGTATGTTTTGAATCTGATGTTGTGAATAACACGTGATTTGTTCTAAGTGCTTCCACTGATCTTCAACGACCTGAAAGTGTCGGTCTACAAATACCGTTTTTCCGGCCTTGCGCTTTTCACCTTGCAGTGGGAGCGCAATTAGATTTCCAAGTCCATTTTCATTTACCACATCTTGAGTTGGAAACATTCTATCATATGAAGGAAGAGTACTCTTTTGTCTTAGATATGCTGCTTCCCTTAACAATTTATTCCCTAATTGACGGGCACATGATGCTGGAATTCGTTCGGAAAAGAATAGCCAAATATGACATCCTTCTCCTGATTGCGAGATTTCAACTAAAGAATTTAGTTGGTAGTTCTTCAACACCTGAATGAACGCTGCAACATCATCTTTCCAGTGTTTCTTGTCAAAATCAAAAGCTAAGAGAAAGCAGCTATTGTCAGGAAGTATCGGGTAGAGTCCGATTGTTAGCTTGCCCGAAAGATGGTCAAAGAGTACATCCTTTGTTAGTGGTAAAAGATGACCCTGTGAATTCTTCGCAGGCGAATATCCGGCTTTGTCACCTCGAACCCAGCGCAGAGCGAATACGTCATCTCTTCCTCTAAAAAGATTTTGGTAGATTGTGAGTCGCTTGTTGATGACTTCGTGTTTGGTCTTAGTGGTGTTAATCTCGTTGAAGTTGGAGTTCCTAGTAGTTTCGATTGGCAGCGAATTATTTTGCTGAAGAATCTGTCTGTACTGATTAAGTTGGATTTTCAGGTGCTTATTTTCATCGAGAAGGGCTTGGTACTTTCTTTCAAAGTCCATTTTGTCACCCCGAATCTGAGGATTTGTTGTGATTAGTATACCTTTTCAAGAGGTATTGATGTAATTGATTTGAATTGTTTACTTTGTTGGTCTTAATTCAATCTATAGTTCATCTAATAACTAATTTTCCACCAAACTATACGTTTACCTACCAAATTTCATTACTTATAAAGGGAGTTTACTATGTCTATATTTTCAACTAAAACATGATATACTATTCTAAAATCTACTGCAGAAATAGTAAATACTATTGAAAATAGGTAAATTATGATTCCAATTCAGAACTTCTCGGTCAAAGACTATTCAATTTGTTATCATGGAACAATTAAAAAAGATGGCCTTCTCATTCAGAACTCAATCGATTTGACGAAATGTAGATATTCAACAGATTTCGGAAAAGGTTTCTACGTTACAAATAATTATACTCAGGCTAGACAGTGGGCTGAGAAACGAGCAAGATCTGCAAAAGATGAAGGCTTAAATTCAAATGACTGCCTACCGGTAGTTATAGTTTTCGAGTTAAATAGTAACAAATTAGATGTTTTACTTAACAACTCTTTTTCATATCCTGATATTCAATGGGCTGATTTTATTTATAATTGTCGTGTAGAGGGAAAGAAAAACGTTTTATTTCATGAGTATGATAGTGTCTTTGGTCCATTAGCTGATGGACGAACTAATATGTTGGTTAAAAAACTGGAAAGCGGGAATATTACTAAAGAAGAGTTTCTCCAGGAAGTTCGACCTTACAGTCTAAAAGCCTCACAAATGTCATTTCATACAGAAGACGCACTTGATTGCTTAACCTTAGTGGAGGTGAAGGAAATTGAAATGGAATGAATACACTTTTAACGAACTTGACTTGGAATTGGTCTTTCTCATTCGTGATAAGCTAAAGGAAAGATTGGGAGAAGATGCTGATAAAGCTCTTAAAACATCTGGTTTCCTAGATCGTTTACAAGAAGATCCTAATTATGTTCATCATTTTGAAGAGAATTACTGGGTGAATCAAATTGTGAATCGATTTCAAAGCTCATTAGTAGTATGAATATGATAAGAGGCTGGGACAAAACCTAGACTCTAATTGAAAAACGCGCACGGCAGAAAATTCTGCTGTGCGCGCGTTTTTGTGTACAAAAATAAGGACAACTTCTGATAGAATTGAGTCACCACAACAAAATCCAAATCGAAAGAAGTGTCCTTATGTTTAAAAATTATAACATGAATCAACTAGTGTTACCTCTAGATATCGAGATGAAGTTATCAAAAGATGATATCGCCTTCTCTATCGACCGTCTGGTCGAGACTATCCCCGATGAAGCCTTCCACGAATTTCGACGTGACAATGGTTGTCCAGCTTATCACCCAAAGATGATGTTGAAGATCATTCTCTGTGCATACACCCAATCCACATTCTCCGGTCGCAAGATCGAAGACCTGACAAAGGACAGCCTAAGAATCATGTGGCTTGCCCAAGGACACCAACCCAGTTATCGTACGATCAACCGTTTCCGTGTACAACCCGCAATGAACGCACTCATCAAAGAATGTTTCATCCAGTTCCGCAATCGTCTTGTGGCAGAAGACCTGATCGATCAAGATGCGATCTTCATTGATGGGACCAAGATCGAGGCGGACGCAAACAAGTTCACATTCGTCTGGAAACGAGCCGTAGAAAAATATCTGACAAGCCTGACTGAGAAATCCAAGCAGATGTATGAAGAACTTTTCAAAGCCAACATCATGCCTGCTCTAGAGGTCGAGGAAGGTCTCACGGCTGAACAGATGTCCTTGATGGCGGACAAGCTCGAAGAGCATGTCCACGAGAAGACGGCGCAGATCGAGTCCACCGAAGACGTGGCTAAACGAAAGAAGATACGATCAGAACGAAAAGAACCAAAGAAGCTACTAAAACTGATCAAGGACATGCTTGTCCGAAAACATCGTTATGAGATCGACCTGGGGATCATGGGTGAGCGAAACAGTTATTCCAAGACTGACAAGGATGCCACGTTCATGCGGATGAAAGATGATTATATGAGGAACGGTCAATTGAAACCTGGCTACAACTTACAGATCGCAACAGAAAATCAATATACTCTGGCTTATGCAGTATTCCCAAATCCAAGTGACTCGAAGACGATGGTTCCTTTCCTAGACAAAATTGAAGATGATTTCTTCGAACTTCCTGAACATATCGTGGCGGATGCGGGTTATGGCAGCGAGCCGAACTATAACGACATCCTAGTGAAACGCCAAAAGACACCACTCATCACTTATGGTCAGTATCTTCGAGAACAGAAGAAGGCCTATAAAAACAACCCATTCCAGACAGCGAATTGGACCTATGACGAAACAACGGATTCCTATGAATGCCCTAACTCTAAACGTCTTAACTTCTCCCATTTGAGCGTACGCAGAGACAAGACTGGTTTCGAACGCCAGTTTAAAGTATATCGAGCGGAAGACTGTGGCGGTTGTCCATTCCGATCACAGTGTACAAAGGCACACGAGGGAACCAATCGCACGATGTCTGTGAATGTCACCTGGGAAGAACAAAAAGAATATGTGAGAACCAAGCTTTCAGAAGAAAAGACCGGGTCTATCTATCGCCGTCGCAAGACGGACGTGGAACCAGTTTTTGGATTCTTGAAAGCTAATTTGGGTTTCACTCGTGCCTCCGTTCGCACTCGACCAAAGGTCGAGAACGATATCGGATTGGCACTTATGGCGGTGAACTTGAGAAAATATGCGGCCAGAGTGTAGAAACTCTGGCCGCATACTAGAAAAACCCATAAAAAATGACCATCAATCAATCTCGATGGTCATTTTTTATATTATCGGCTATGTTTTGTCCCAGCCTCTTATTTAATTTGAAAAAGGTGCCTGTAACCAAATGGTATCTAGTTCCAACTGGTGACAGGCACTTAAAATCCTAGGTCAAGGGCTCCTTTCACAGTCCAAGCTAGGTTCAAGAACTCTCGAAAGTTCCTTGCTACGATTTTATGCGGAACGTCAGAATCCATGGGCGAAATGAGTACGACAAAGGCTTCCTCTAAATTCTCTACTCTCCCAAAGTCCGTCAAGAAACCATAATGTACGCCATCCATACCAATATCTCCAAACGGGACGAGATCTAGCGGTGTATTATGATAGTGCGAGAAATCTTCGCTCAATCGGAGACCAAAGTGATCATCAAGGGAATACCCCTGTTTTTGTAGTTCAACATCAAAATCTTGAAGTTGGTGATACATTTTGGGAAATTTGTAAGTTGGATGGTTCATCACCATAAGTCGTGGTTGACACTTGAACAGCTTAATTATGTAAATAAATAAAAAAAAAGCGAAAACACCTGTATCGTAATTGTTGTCTAGACAAACCACGATAGGAGTTTTCGCCTTGTCCCAACAGTTTATCAAATTAGTCCTTCCACTTCCATCATTTTTTACAATTCATCCGTCATCCGACAACGAACCAAACGTGTTTCGAATTTCTACGCTGAACCGTCCAGTCTCATGTCTTGTCTGTTCAAGTCAGACAGTCCGCCACTCAAAGGAACGTCGCCGTTTTAGACATTCCTACGCCTGGGGCGTAGGGACGATCTGGATCGAGATAGATGTCCCACGCCAGGTCTGTAAAGAATGTGGTATCACGTTTGTTCATGACTTTGGCTTAGGCCTAGTTCGTTCTTCCACCAGACATTATAGAGTGGAGATTGCAAAACGTTGTCATGGTAGGACAATCTCTGATGTCTCGCGTGAGTATGGTGTTCCGTACACGACCGTTGAAAGGTGGTTCTATCAATACGCTTCGCGCCAGTTGGAGACTAAAACCGCAAGGCATGTCTTGGTCGATGAGTTCGCTACGCGCAAAGGTCATCATTACGCGACAGTGGTCCTTGATGCGAAATCCGGGTGCGTCCTTTCGATAGTTGAAGGTAGAGATGAAGCTGCAATCTCTTTGGCTCTCTCTCAAGTGAAGAGCTCTATTCAAACAGTAGTCAGTGACTTTGCGCCAGCCATGTCGAAGGCCACAAATTCTGTGATACCAGATGCGACCCATGTGCTCGATCGTTTCCACCTGATCCAGTTTTTTACGGATGCGCTGCGACGCCGTCGGCGTTTTCTGGATGAAACTAAACGTCACTATCACGTACGTACAATAGATCGTTCCCTAGCATGTCGTCCAGAACAATTAGACGATGCAGACTTAGAGGTCGCACGGGCATGCCTTCGCGAAGACGAGTTCATCAAGGACATCTATTACGGATTACAACATATGCGATTTGTATTGAAGTCGACTACATCTGGACAAGCTTCTCGTCGTCTAAAAGAGTGGATCGACCGTTTCATGTTTCATCCATGTGGGCCGCTGGCCAAGATTGCAAAAGCTGTGATAGTGCGTCAACGTGAGATGGAAAACACAATACTCTCGCCTCTCTCTAACGGGAAAATAGAAGGTACAAACAATAAGATCAAACTGATCAAACGAAGAGCTTTCGGGTATCGTAATCTGAATAACTTCTTCACAAGGTTAAAACTTGAACTAGGAAGCTCAAAATAGCAACCACGAGTTATGGTGATGAACCAGTTGGATGCATGAATAGGGCTCCTTTTGTTGTTAAATATATACTAATTCGTAGCTATCTGCCGATTCATAAGTTGAACGAATAATTAAACTGATTATACCATTTTGTGGGTTTTGGGAACTATTTGAATTTGATGGTTTATGGAGCAGAAAAATAGGATTCTGAAGTTAGTGACGGAATTGGTTTAACAGCCTAAATTAGATTTAGAGAATGTACTTGCTAATGATTCCAATGCCACCTATTAAGGTCTAGGTTTTAAGCTTTGATGTCGAAGACCCTAAGTTCTAGCCTTCATCGACGCAAAACTTAGTTATAGCAACGAATACAGGAATTACAGCGCCGTAAAGCTCTATTAGAGCGACGAAACAACTTTATCCTTGAGATTTAGCGACGAAAGCCTCTGCTAGAGCGATGAAAGCGGGAAATCCAGCGACACAAAAGTCCGGTAGTGCGACGAAAGCTTATTGTTCTCGCATTTCAGCGATGTAAAACCCCGCTAGAGCGATGAAAGCTGCAAAAGTGCAAGACCAAACACAGAAAGTGCCCCATAATCAACAAAGACAAACCCATTAATACCAAAAGAAACCCCGCCGAGGCGAGGTTTCTCCTTTTTTCTATAAGAATTATAGTGAACAGCTAAAATTTAAAGCCCTATCGCATCAACTGCATAAGTAGCATCTTCACTACTAAAGCCTTCATATTGCAATTGCTCAATCAAACCGGTTCTTGAAAATGAACTGTAGTCGAGATAATCCTCAGCCATTTTCACTGCCTGTTCTCGCCAATCTGTATTCATTTTGTCCGCAGCATATGTAGCTTCTGCATTGCTGAAACCTTCATATTCCAACTGTTCGATCAATCCGCTTTTTGAAAAAGCAGTGTAATTTAAATAGTCTTCAGCCATTCCGATCGCTTGTTTCTGGGAGAGTGTTTCTGCAGCTTCTGCTGCCCTTGCCTCTTCCTCAGCTTTGGCGATTGCTTCTTCTTCGGCTTTTGCCTTTGCTTCTGCTTCCGCTTCTGCCTTAGCTATAGCCTCTTCTTCAGCAGCTTTTTTAGCTTTCTCTTCTTCTTCTTTTTTCTTCAGTTCCGCCTCTTTTTCTTTTCTTTCAGCTTCTGCTAATAAGAAAAATGGTTCGGCTTCTTTCACTTTAGCTTCTAATTCCTCAATTTTCTTCGCAGATTCCTTGTTCGTTGCTTCAAGTGATTCG
The DNA here is from genome assembly GCF_038595005.1 of Chryseomicrobium sp. FSL W7-1435. GTDB lineage: Bacteria > Bacillota > Bacilli > Bacillales_A > Planococcaceae > Chryseomicrobium. Next base: position 959,609 of record NZ_CP151997.1, on the reverse strand, counting down.
ATTGTTGAAGCATAGTCAGCATTCTGTGCCTCTAGCTGTTCTTGCATCTTCAGGCTTTCACTTTCATTCGCCTCTACTTCTGTTTGAGAAGGCCCTGCGCTTGCTCCAATGACCAGAGCAATCAATGCCACTACAATGTAGCTCCATCGACGTTTCAAGAACTGTGTGAATTTCCCCATTATTTTTATTCCTCCTTTTTTCTTATCCTTTTCATTCATCATAGTACATTTAGATTAAAAGTAAAATATTATTTTCTAGTTGTTTCGGATTTAATTTGTTGTTGTTAAGTGATACCTATCACTTAGAAAAAAAGACATAATAAAAAGCACCTAGAGTCTAGGCGCTTGATTCAAACCGGATAATATAAATGCTTTCGTAAACAGACGTCGCGATGGATCAGGGTCTCTCCTGCAAAGCGCACCCAGATTTCATCATCTGCCATGACGCCATGAGTCTTTTGAAGAATAGCCCACCGGTTGTACGAAGTAAGACCGAGTGATTGCAATAGTTCCTCGGCATTGGCACGTGTCTCTGGGAAGACGCGCCACTTCACCCATTTCTGGAGTTCTTCTTTGCTCACAGGCCCTTCCATGGTAGGTGAGAATTGTTTATTAAAGCTTGTAATGTAGTTGATGACGTATGGCTCGCCTCCACCTTTTGGTCTTAGGTCGACCGATGCGATCTTTTGATCCATCCACATGACGTCAAACTTATAGTAGTTGATCATCGCGCATCCTCCTCGTCTAGAAACAATCGCTGGAGCTTTGGGTTTTTCAGCTGGCTCAGCAGTACTTTAGTTGCTTGTGAATCTTGTAAGGTTGTCTCAGCTAGTTTGGAGAGAATCGCTTTTTTGTGCAGAAAAGGCGGACCCTCATAGAGCGCTAGTTGCTTCGAAAAGCTAGACGCAAACGGTTTTGCTTTTACTTCCCGAACGAGAATGCTGATTGGTCGAGAAACTGGGTAATCTTTTACATCGGAAAGCAAACTCAGTCCATTGTCGAAAATGGGCGCCAGTTGCCATTCTTCCTCCGAAGCGTTATATAGAAATACGATGTTATTCGTATGGCGGTCTTCATTCAAAATGAGTGCATCAAATGCTAGTAGTCGAGATACCTCTAGCCTAACGTTTAGACCTGTGAACTCTTCTACTTTTTGGAAGACTGCCTCAAATTTCTGGTGAGTGGAGAGGTTAGTGTTATTTAAAATCGCATCCGTCGATGTAAAATTGGCTTCGAACAAACGCTCTAGCGTCACTTCTTGTAATCGTCCCCGAAAGTCATAGGAATAGCAGCCTTTTGTCACTTCTCCACTTGGGAGCTCAATTTTACAAGGGTGGTAGCTCACATAGTCTTCTTTATGGAGTGTGGAGTTTTCTAAAAGCAGAGATGCCAACATTTCGGCTTCACTCTCATAGCCACGTACATCCTGTTTGACCCAGATGTCGCCGAGGTTCCATTTAGACTGGTCGCCTTTGCTGGAAGTGCTGAGGGGATGGAAGCTAGCCGCGGGTATACGAATGGTTTCCATCTTTATCAAACCCTTTCTTGATGCTTCTAGCCGTATAAAGCAGCTTTATGACCTACAGTTATCTATAACCCTCTTATTAAAATTTAAGAATTTTACAGGAGCTTATTGAAAATAGAATCCTGCATACTCCGAATCCATGATTTTGAGCAATTCCTGCCCTAGTTCTTCTTTTGGTACTCGGAATTCGGACCACTGATTACCATCCGTATAGGGATTAGCTGAGAATCTATAGAATGATTTATAGTTTTCACCGCTCTTTTTTAAATAGGCTAATTCCTCAAACTTAATAGACGGAATCAACCAGACACACTCGACTTCAAACGTCTCTTGATTAAAATGCATGAACACGATATAAAATGCAGCGTGACTTATAAAAGTAGATAACCCTATGTTTTGAATAAATTGTCTACCCTTATGTAATTTGAATCTACTCTTCACTTGGATGAAAATAGGTTTAAAATCACCTTTTTTATTAATGATCAAATCGATTCCATTATCATCAGATTTTGGTGTGTAACATGTCAGTTGACCAAACGAACCAAGCGTAATCAATTCGACAACTCTACTTTCTGTCACATCACCTTTTTGTTTTGAAGATATTCTCTGTTCTACGTCCATATAGAAACCCCTATTCTACTAGTCTTTGAATTCATAATACCATTATGTGGGATTTTGGAAATAGTTGAATTTCAAATGATAAACAGCACAAAAAATCAAATCATTCCTTCATTACTGCTTCAACACATCCCCCTGGAACTTTCTAACACCCCCATCGTTTTAAAATAAAAGTCCAAAATGAAGTGTGAAGGATGGGTGCGATGAAGGAGTTTATTCGCGGTTTAGTGACTATCAGTAGTACGTTGCTGGTTATACATAGCTTCCTGAAAATGCTTAATTTTGATATGTTCCTGTTTGATTTAATGACCTATGCCATGTTTATCGTATGCTTTGGCTTATCCATGGTGAGTATTCTGTTTCTGATCTGGCGTCCCATGGTGATCCAACTAGCAGCGCTTGCTTTTGTTCTGCTCATTGCTCCCCTTATCCAGACCCCCGTGAACTACATAGGGTTTGCATTCACACGGTACGCCATTATTGAACAACTAGAAAATAACCAACTCATACTAAATGAAAACAAGAGTAAACCGGGTTATTACCGTGCGTATTATACCCGTCCTAGTTATATGCCAGCAGTGAACAACACTTCTATTAAAGCTGTTGTCCACTCAGATGAAAACTTTTTTGTCTATTTTGAATCCTATCGTCCTTTGTTTGATTTCAATGGAAATTCCAAAGGGTTTTTATACTCATCAATTGGAGACTTTCCTTCTGGCTCTCAAGCTTATTCTTATGGTGGATTTAAAAGAATTAGTAAACATTGGTTTTTTTCTCGCACCCAACCTTTATGATTTGACTTGGTTGTATTAATGCTCAAATAGTACCTTTGATGAATTGGTGCCTGTCACCAAATGGAATTTCCTTCCCAATAGTGACCACAACACTTTATATATTATTTAACAGAATAAACTTGGAAAGGCTCACGCTTAGGTTTTGAATACGTTTTAAAACCTTGATCCTCATAATATTTCTGAAGCATTTGTATAGCAATTTGTTTTTCAACCGACATCAATTCCATACTTCCTTCTATGGGTGCTGGTTGCAAGACAATATAGTCAATGTCTAGAAGGGAGCAGAATTTTTTAACTCACTTAAAGCTTGTTTACCTAACCCAGCTCTTCTATATTCTTTGTCAATTTGAATACGACCTAAAGTTAAAAACTTTATCCCCCATTGAATCTCTTTTTCATACTCATCAATGAAATTGGACATTAGGACATGGTCATCACCCGACGAAGCATCGGCAGCATGCCAAAGGTAATATTGTGAGTATTCGCTTGAATTATAAATTTTAAAATACAATGAACCAACTTCGACTGGCTCGTCTATTTCTTTCTGAGGGTCATTATCCCACGATTCTTTAAGGAAGCACTCAATTGTTGCTGCACCTTCTAAAACATCAAATTCTAAATTCATAGACAATCCAATATCTAATGTTAAATAATCTAAATCGAATTGAATTGTTGAATTTTCAATAGAAATGGTTTCTATCAATCTATTTGTAAGAAACTCTAAATAGGATTCTCCTGAAGTTATTGCTCCCCATTTTTGCAAGTACTGAAATATCACTCTATCCAATACCGCTCTACTGTAATTTGCATTCCTGCCAGTTTTCTTATTCTTTGTGTAGTAAACAAAATCGCCATTCGGAATCACAGCAAAATGGAGCGTATAATCTTTGAGCTCAATTACTCCTCGAGTTTCATCAGTAAAAACTAGTTTTGAATTAGAGGTAAGTGGAAGAATTTTTAACAGCTTCAAGGTATTTTCCTGTTGCTTATTATCTACAACAAAATGAATTATTTTATCGTGTTCTTCTTTATTTTTAAAGTACTGCATGTAGTCCGGAGAATTTGATTCGTCCTTTGACATGATTTGCACATCCTTTTATACACTAGTTTATTAAGTTCAAATCGTTTTGTTCCGTGTACAGGTATCGATACCTTTCACAAACCTTAAAACTCACTCCACTTCGACCTCCATCACCAAACTCTCCTGCTCCACCCTCCGATTCTTTTCAAGCATTCGTTGGATCAACCCGTGCCATTCCAAATAGCTATCATCAAACAATAGTCTCTCGAGTTTGATGGCGTAGTCATTTGAAAACGCCATGCCATATTGAGAATAATTTAGGAACGTTGATTCATCCATCAAGAGTGGTCGGATAGTAGGGAAATATGTTCTTTTTAAATGTTCGAAAATCAATATGCCACCGTAATCGATGTCTCCCCATTGGTGGATGTTGAACTGCTTTCCTCTTTATTGTTTCCAGTTAGCAGAGTAAAAAACCTTTCTGGAACGACATCAAATAGTTTCATCAGTAATCACCACACTTTTCTGAATACTCTTTAAATAAATTGTAGCATACAATTTATTTCCATTGCTTACTGATTTTTAGTAAAAGACAATAAAAATACGCACCGATTGCTCGGTACGCAGTGGGTCTAATTGATTTCTATTTCATTTTTAAAATTCACCTCAATTAGATAGCATTTACATTTGCTACATTGACTCCCTTGAGTAAATTGCGTTGAATTGCTTCGTGCACAAGTGCCGCTTTCTCCCCGCTTCTCATTACACCTTACTTTGCTATACTAAGTAAAAACGATGGGGGATTAGACAATGCTTAGAATGGAAAGTACAGAACACAATGCCGGAATCAGATTAGCTGGGGATTACAACGAGCTAGAGCACCTTTATGAAGCGCTGCATGCTGTGGTGGGCACAGAATTTGAATACGATGATTATGAAGCGAGTAGGCTTCGTGTGTTAGGGGTGTGCTATGATCTGCGCCATGCGATGATGGGCGATCGAGGAGCAGTTGCGCTTCCGAATGGGTACAGTCGCGACATCGGAAAATTTTTGAATACGATCGGTCCGGATAAGAATATGTACTTTACGTGTGAAGTGCTGTGGCCTGAAGCGATTTTCATCATGTTCACGCTGGACGATTTTATTCGTCTGTATGAAAAAAAGATGAAAACACATGTATGGGATTCGACAGTGATGACTGTCCGATTATTCCAAAGCGCTATTGCGAAGTGTTTCGAGGAAACTGTTCCTGAAAATAAGTTTAAGAATGCCAAACGCTATTTCAAGTCGTATGCACCGGGAAAATACAATCGATTCACGACTATGTATGTAGATGATTTGAACATCACACATCTAGAAATGACACCCGAGAGACGTGTGAATCAGTTAAGCATCCTTGTCAAACGCCTAGCAGATTTTCCTGACGACTATTATCACTTGCATCATCATGTTATGGCGTCGGCAAAAAAACTTAACTGTCATCCTACCGACTTGCGTTATAGTCGAGAGTATCCTGAAGACTGGGAATGGTGAATGATCGGCTCTCAGCTAAATTGATCCCCACTGACAGACAAGAAGGCTTAGTTATATGAGGAGTTTACTCTAGAAAAAAATGGTGCCGATCGGACATTTGATATATATATTCAAATAAATACTGCGTTCAGCTCTTTTTCTATGAATCCGTGGCACCTTTTGGGACCGATTTCCAAAAGGTGCCTGTCCCACAAAATATTCCAATGTAATTTATGATTATGCGATACTCAACATAGGGATGCGGCCTCGACATGCATATCACTTGAATAGTCATGAATGTCAGAATCGTTTATGGGACAGGCACCTAAAAAAATACGCATTAAAATACGCATTAAAAAATCCCTCATCGCGACTAGATGAGGGATTTCTTGAGGTAATACTTTTGATACTGACTGGTTGGTTTGTCCGGCAGCGCTAGTTGCAGCGGTGTTAGCCCCGCTAAATGGCCTTCTTTTTCTTCGTTGGTATAGTCACTAGCTTGGTCACCGTCTTGTTCACTAACTTGGTCACTCTTCAATTTTCGTAGGGGGATGATTGTCTGGAAGACATCTCCCTCAATTAATTACACTTCTCCACCTTCTTCCGCCACATTCGATTCAGCGGCGACGGGCATGAGGGTGCGGTAATGGATGGCGGATGCGATGGCTTGTTCGGAAAGATAGTCGATGCCTTCGAGATCAGAAATGGTCCTGGCGATGCGAATCAATTTGAGTTGAGTACGGTTAGACCATTTGTTGTCATAGCACGCCTGGTTGATGGTGTCGAGTTGTGCTTCTGTCGCGTGGCAGTTTTCGAGAATCAGCTTAGAGGGTGCATTGCCGTTCAAGAAGCGTCCTTTGTAGCGTTCATGCTGGATGACACGTGCAGAGGTCGTCCTTCTGCGGATCGAGAGCGAGTCTTCGCCTGGCGTTTCTTCTTGTATGCCGGTGCTCTTCAAACTCATGATAAAGTCGAGACGGTCATTCAATGGTCCAGAGGCTTTTAATTGGTAGTTGCGCACTTGGTTTGCGCTGCAGCTGCAGTACCGTTGGCGGGATCCATGGTAACCGCACGGACACGGGTTTGTGGCTGAGATCAAGATGAAGCTGGCTGGGTAACGGACGGCTTGTTTGACGCGGGAGATTTCAACTTCGCCACTCTCCATTGGTTGTCGCAGCATGTCGAGCGTCTTGCGTGAAAATTCACCGAGTTCATCAAGAAACAATACTCCCCTATCAGCGAGGGAAATCTCGCCAGGTTTTGGGTAGGTGCCACCACCGATCAGGGACATGGCGGAGGCGGAATGGTGTGGATGCCTGTAGGGCGGGCGCTTAGAGATGGGTCTGTGGTGTTTTGCGAGAAGATAGGTGTTGTGGACATCGAGTACCTCTTGATCAGTGAGGTCTGGCAGAATGGTGTGGAACGCGTCTGCGAGCATCGTCTTGCCGCAACCTGGTGGTCCGGTGAACAGCACGTGGTGGCCACCAGCGGCTGCAATCTCGAGTATCTTTTTTGCTTCTTCATGTCCACGTATTGCGGAAAAGTCCACAGAATGGGTATCGTCTTCAGTCATTTCTGGAAGCGGTTCGGTCTCTGTTAAGCGCATGATCGGTTGACCTTCGAGGTATTGGAGGGTCTGGATGATCGTCTCGAGTTCGACAAGTTCGATATCGTCTTTCGGCAGCAGTGCATAGTTGGGACCGGCCGGCACGATAATGCGGGTAAACCCTAGTTTTCTGGCTTGATTGATGCAGGGAAGCAGTCCGTGGAACGGCATTAAATCACCATACAGGTTGATGGACGCGAGGACGCATGTCTCTTTGCCGATTCGAAGTGGGCGTTTTTTTGTCCGGTCGATGACGGCCAGTGCCATGGCAAGGTCAAAGCCGGTGCCTTGTTTTTGACGGTCGGATGGGAATAACTGGATAGTAACTTTGGTCGTGGAGAGATCAAGACTGAGGGCATTCAAAGCGCTCGATACGCGTTCACGCGATTCTTTTAAGATGGCGTCGGGCAGTCCGACAATGACCAGGGATTCTTTTTCTTCACGGATCCTTGCCTCGATGGTGACGATATGGCCTTGAGATCCTTCGAGGCCGACTGAATAGATGGCGCGCATTGGGGGTTCCCCTCCTTGGGATGTGCCTGTTTAGGCAAGTGTAGCATATGGTTTTTAGGCTGTATATTGTTGAGAAAATCACCAGTGCTTATAACGCAGCGTTGGGAAAACGTCGTTATCTTTGATAGGCAAACAACTCGAGGTTAGGTGTAGATTAGACGAGGGTTTGGGAATTGTGTGATGTCATAGTGCAAATAGGAAGTTGATAAAACAAGCTATTTAGTGACAAAAACTTGTTAGGATAGTTGAATTTTTCGCAGAAGTAGAAATTTCTACTTTTGTTAGGAGGAGCTTCGATTTTGGAAGCGACTCCCAAAAAGTGCCTGTCCCACAAAATATTCCAACACAATTCATGATTATGCGATACTTAACGCAGGAATGTGGCCTCGCCTTGCATATTTCATAAATAATCATGAATGTCAGAATTGTTTTGGGGACAGGCACCTAAAAAAGATAATGATTGTATCGTTCACACAATTTGACTTTGCGTGTCATTTTGTCTTCAAAATCAAATTTTAGAGCGGTTTCTAGCTTCCTTCTGCTTCAAATTCGAGTTTTCATATCCTGTGCTCAATTTTAGACTATGCTAAAGTACAGTCATCAAGATTGAGAGGAGTGCTGAGATGCCACGAAAAAAGAGAGAGTACAAACCAAATAGTTTCTATCACTGTATCCTACGCGGGAACAACCGACACAATGTGTTCCCGACAGATGAAGACATGCATGAGCTTCTCCGAGCATTCGAGCTCGCTTATGACCGCTATCCGTTCCAGGTCGTCGCATTTTGTTTCATGTCGAATCATTACCACATTTTGATACGAGCCCATGAAGGCACTTTGTCTAAGATCATGACGATCGCCAATAAACGCTATAGCGATTCCTACCACCAGCGTTACGGTTTCATAGGCCGCATCTACCAGGGCCGTTATTGGTCGCATGAGGTACCGACCGTACGGGGCTTGCTCGAGGTGAGTGCTTACATCCATCGCAATCCGATCGATACCGAGGTGCCGATGGTCGGTTCCCTCGAGGACTACCCCTATAGCAGCTTCCCTTACTATGCCTCATCTGAACTTATAACGCCCCGCTTCCTTGATACCAGCTACCTACCGAACCTTCTGCCTTATCCATTTGAACCGACTGCTAATGGTTATCTTGCATTTGTTCTTCACCGGTCATTCTTTGCGATTGAGGATGGGAGAAAAAAGGAAGAGGAGCATTCGCAGGCACTTGTGCCTTTTAAGGCCCTTGAATTGAAAAACAGAGGGATTCGCGGTATGAGGACTTTTACTCCAGAAAAAGAACAGCCCCCATCGAACTGTTCAACTTGATATCGTATAGGGTTATTTTGATGGATGCTGTTATAAGGGCTTTTCCGTCAGTCCATGGCACCTTCTGAGATGTACTTCCAAATGAAAAGTTCCTGTCTTTAGACGCTCGAGGCTTCTGTAACATAGACTTCTTGTGTGACAAAAGTAGGTTGTTCTTCTAAAAGTTGAAGTAGGCGCATAGCAGAACCATTTGGAACATTTGTCCCAGCTTCCCATGCTTCGACCGTCTTTTTGCTCACTCCGAGTGTTTGAGCAAAAAGCAGCTGTGTCATTTCAACTTTTTTTCGAATTTCTTTAATATCTTGCGGAGAAAATGTAGGGAGCGGTTTGATTGTAATTTTACGTGTGCGTGCATTATGCTTTCCATCTGCATGATCAATCGCTTCATTTAGACTAGTTTTTAGAGATTCAAAAAGTGATTTATTCATTTTTCACTCCCCCTGTAATAAGATTTCAATTCATCGACCAACTTCTTCAGCTCAACCTTTTCGGATGACTTTAAATTTTCCTGCATCCCTTTAGTATATGCGACGAGTAAAACGAGCCTATCTCAATCCACCAGTTCCTTGAATCACAGGGTGGTATCTTGAGGTTTGTAGAAGTTCAATCTCTAGTTCGAACAATTCATCATCACTAAGTCCAAGTCTCTTCTAAGTAGAGATAAATGAATCGAGTTCAATAAAACTTCGTGTCAAACCTTGTAATGTATGTGTTCTCATAAGGTTGTACGTCCTTATCATTTTTATTAATTATACCCTATTAAATAGGGTTTGTCAATGAACCCTATGAATGATAACAATAAATGGTATTCCCATCCAAAAAGTACCTGTCCCCCGAACTATTCCAACACACTTCATGGTTATGCGATACTCAACGCAGCATTGCGGATCTATCTTGCATATCTCATGAATAGTCATGAATGTCAGAATCGTTTTTGGGACAGGCACCTATTTAAGGTACCGATTTCCTACATACAACACTTCTTGTATTTCTTCCCGCTACCACATGGGCAGTCGGCATTTCTTGCGATAGAGGGTTGACTAGACGTTGCAGGTTTCTTAGGTTCTAGGTTATGAAAAGAAGCGAGCGTATGACCTTTCAGTTCCCAGCGGGGTATGTTCAGTAGCATATGATCGAATTCCTCGCCCAGTCGATCGATTTGTTTCCGGTTTTTAATTTCGACCATCTCGACGATTCCGAGGAGAAGTTCTGTTGGTTCATCGTCATTCACTACTCCATAGTAGACTTCCTCTAAGATTATTCCCATAATGTCACGGTCGACTTTATAGGTCTTTTCTAGATATCGTAGAAATCTCTGAACCGATTGCATATGTAATACCACTTCTTCTGACGAATCGAGAGCCAGTACTCTGCCATCGATCTCAGCGAAATCTAAGTCGGGATAGTTGCCTCGTTCGGACCACGTGTATTCCTCATCCACTACTTCAATGCTTGCGTAATAATCATCTCCCAATTCCTTGGCAGCCTGGATTCCCCACTGCCGGCGTGATTGATAGGAAAAGAGTTCTTTTAAGTGACCTTTTTTATCCCTCGAACTAATATAGTGATAGCGGCGCAACAATGCATACAGTTCATCAAATGACAGCACACCATAATAGACGAGAAGCTTTTCGGTGACTTTCGTCCACTCTTCGTTGTCCTGCCATAACCGGTCGAATTGTTGGGATTCATAGATCTGTTGGAATGTTCTTTTAAACTCGTTCGGCATGACGAGGACATTGGTGCCATGAAATGTCCCCGTTGCAAGTAGCGATGTATCGTGCCACCAGATTCCTAGCTCTCGATTATATTCTTCAATAAGAACGGCCGGATTTTCTGCAGCAAGCTTTAGGATTTCGGCTTGTTCGTGCGTGAAGTACTGAATTTCTTTTTCCATGATGGACTCTTTATTCTTCAACAAGTGCTCCAGACGTTCATCGTGTGTCCACTTTTTTCTTTTATCTGGAGAGAGGATGTGAATATGGAGAGATTCGAGCTCCTTAGATGACAGGCGATGAAGACTTTCCTCAAATGTTAACTCCATTTCGATTTCTTTCCATCTTTCCGTTTGTTCCCTATCATCTTCTAAGTCCCACTCTACGTAATCATCGAACATCGGATCACCTCGTTCATTTATTTTGACAACACTTCTTGTATTTCTTCCCACTTCCGCATGGGCAGAGGTCGTTGCGTCTTGGTGGCGCTTGGGACGGGGCTACTTTGGATTGTTTCTCTTGTTCTTTCTTCACGTCTTTTGGTAGGTGACCTTTCAGCCCCCAACTAGGGGTGTGTTCGGTGGCTTCATGAAGGAGATCAAAGAGTTCGTTCGCATCATCGATTGACTTCACTGTAATGGTATTCGTTAGTTGTTCTATGAAGAAATCCGGAATATCGTCTTGGATTAGAGAGGAGTAAATATTGTTTAAAAATTCGTCTGCTTGAAGGAGAGGGAGTTGATATTTGCCAGTTAACTGGCGGCGTAAGTTCTTATAGGCCGGAATGGTATGAAAGTAGTCTGTGCTTCCACGAGACATTAGCTGCGCTAGGCTTAGTTCAACAGGCTCTTTTCCCGATGCTGTTTGGGTATAGGCGTAGAAATCGTACAGGTCTAAGATACGAGACGAACCTAAAAGGTGTCCATCCATATGATAGGTCATTTGGTAGGCTTGTTGTTTCCACAAAAGATTTTTTGTACGATATGAATCATCAGACTCGTTCAAGATGCCATAGTTCATGAGGCCTTTATAAAAAGTTGAAAATTCGACGACGCCGTATGTACTCGCGAACCCGCTCGCAATTTTGACGATTTGATCATTTTTCTTTGCCTGTTCCATAAAGTTAGATCCGGTCGTTGATAGTAAAATCTCTTCACGTAAGTCTTCAGGAACGACCATGACAAACTCGTCACCTACTGTCCCCGGAATCATGAGCGTCGTCATGCGCCACCATATGGGGTCACTCACTTGAAGCTTCTCGATGGTTTCTCTTCCCTGACCAGCTACTTTTCGCAGCGTTTTGGTCTGCTTAGTCGTTAGGTATGGCAACCAGTTGTCAAGCACAAATATTTTCTCGGAAGCAAGCACGTCACCCAGTTTGGCTTTTGACAACTGACTGGCGTTTTTTAGTTCGATTTCTTTTCGCACCTCGTCCAATTCGACTTTAGAGAATCTATTAAGTGCTTCTCTGTACTGAATATCAGGGTCAATCGGTTGACTCCATTGTTTTTCAAACTTCTTAAATACTTTCTTAAATTCTTGGAATAGCTCTTCTTCCAAATACACGGGACGCCCCCCTAATAATTGATGTTCTCATTCTATCAGAAATTGCGCCTGGGATGTGTGGTCATTGTTTTCCAGCGAAACCCAGAATGCCCGTCGGTGACCCCGACGGACGAAATGGAAATTACATACAACATTTCTTGTACTTCTTCCCACTTCCACATGGGCATTTTTCGTTTCGACCGATTTCTGTTGGGGGCTGAATCGGGGTTTGCTGTTTTTCTTCTTGGAAAAGTGCTCCTGGCGTGTGCCCTTTCAAAGCATAGTGCGGTGTCACATGTTGTGCTGCCTTTGCTAACCGGATTGTTTCCTGCATAATTCCCGGAGTAAGCAAGGTTAAATCCTTGAACATCTCGTTTACTAATTCATTGAATGGAACCTGATTATTCAACTCCACTCCGAAATCGAACAGCACTGATTCGACCTCGTCTGGATCTAATTTAGTCATTTCCTCTAAATACATCGCGAGCTTTTTGTATTCTGGCAGCTCTAAAAAGTAGCTTTCACTAGCCCGCTTCACCACTTCCATCGGTGTCAGTTCAACCGGTTCAAGATCGGTACGGTCACCTAGATGGTCAAATAGAGAATAAGGATGCTCCAGCCCAGGAACGACAGCCAAATTTCCGTCAAGGCAGAGGTAGGGAAATGGTACGGCTGCATGCAACTATTTCTTTTCAGACAAAAATCCAGCAACTGCTGGACAAAATCAGCCATCAGCTCACCGGATAATTCTATATCCTCTTTAGCTATTGACTACCTATAATGCTAACTACTTAGCCACTGATAGAAGCAGATTACAAAAGCGCCACTTGTTTCACCTAGGTATGTATCAGCTTGAATTGCTGGATTACTAAATGAAATTGCTAGGTGGCACCTTCTGGAACGGACTTCCAAAAAGTACCTGTCCCCCACACTATTCCAATACATTTCATGGTTATGCGGTATTCAACGTAGCAATGCGGGTCCAACTTGCATATTTCATGAATAGTCATGAATGTCAGAATTGTTTTTGGGACAGGCACCTATTTTGAGGCCGTAATCGATCGTTTGATCCATCACTCACATCTGGTCGTATTTAAAGGGCCAAGCAATCGAATGAAGGAATCATTGATGAATAATTAAATATGGTGGAGAGATGCATCTGGCAAGCAACATTTTTAATTGCCATTTCATACATTTCTTACTTGCCAAATACAAATTATACTTGACGGTTACAAGAGGAGCCTTCGCAGGCACTTGTGCCTTTCAAAAGTCTTGAATTGAAAAGCAAGAGACTTCGCGGTATGAGGACTTTTACTCCAGAAAAAGAACAGCCCTCATCGGACTGTTCAACTTGATACGTATATATAGATGAATGCTGTGCGAAGCGCTTTTCCGTCAGTCCTTGGTACCTTCTGGAATGGACTTCCAAAAGGTACCTGTCCCCCAAACTATTCCAACACAATTCATGTTTATATGATATTCAATGTAGCAATGCGGGTCCATATTGTATATCTCTTGAATAGTCATGAATGTCAGAATCTTTTTTGGGACAGGCACCTATTTTGAAAAATCTTTAATGACTAAAAGTGTCCACTCTTAATGAGCAAAATATGTTCAATTGTAGTTGACGGTTACAGGTCGATCACTGGTACCCACACAACTTCAACACAATTTATGTTTATCCAGTTTTTAACACAGGAATGCGGGTTCCCAGTGCATATCAAGTGAATAGTCTTGAATGTCCGAATTGTTTTTGGGACAGGTACCTATTTAGTGATTAACTCACTGCTCTTACTGACAATCACCACTCCACTACAATTGGAAGCAGCCCCCAAAAGGTACCTGGTACTCACACAACTTCAACACAATTTATGTTTATCCAGTTTTTAACACAGGAATGCGGGTTTCTAGTGCATACCCAGTGAATAATCTTCATTGTCCGAATTGTTTTTGGGACAACAGGTACCTAGTTTCAAACAACCTTCCTACTACAACTGGAAGCGGCTCCCAAAAGGTACCTGGACCCCACACAACTTCAACACGATTTATGTTTATCCAGTTTTTAACACAGGAATGCGGGTTCCCAGTGCATACCCAGTGAATAATCTTCATTGTCCGAATTGTTTTTGGGACAGGTACCTATTTTAAGAAATTAAGAGACGTGAAGAAAAAAGTATAGAGAAGAGATTGAACTGGGCAAAGTTCCCGTTCCATCGCCCTCTCCATATGTTTCACCTAGAAGAGCAAGATGCACTCTCAGAAAGGCAGCTAAAGCAGTTGAGAGAATATGAGTGGCTGGAACAGAACTACAATCTGATTCTACTCGGACCGCCTGGTGCTGGGAAAACTCTTCTATCTGTAGGATTAGGTATCGAAGCGATTCAAAAGGGGTATCAGGTGAGCTTTGTGACGATGGGAGAACTTATCACTTTATTGAAGACAGAAGAATATGTAAACAAGTCCAAAATCCAATTGAAGCGCTTACGCGCTTCAGATTTGGTCATAATAGACGACATCATGTATATGGCGATGGACCAACGCGAAGCGACCTTGTTTTTCCAGTTAATACATCAGCTCTACGAGCAATCGTCGCTGATTTTGACATCAAACCGCAGTCCTGAAGAATGGACAGAAATAGTTGGAAACCAAGGTATGATGACTGCAATACTGGATCGATTACTTCACAGAGTAGAAATCATTCACATGAACAATGACAGCCATCGGTTGAAGAACCAACAAAAAATCTTTAATGACTAAAAGTGTCCACCCTTAATGAGCAAAATATGTTCAATTATACTTGACGGTTACACCTTTTCCATAAAAGAATAAGTAAGCATTGGTTTTTTATCGCACCCAACCGCAATAATTTTAAGAATGGGGTGGGAAGGCTTTCCAAAAGGCATCACACAAGATATTCCAACACAATTCATGGTTATACAATATTCAATGCAGCAATGCGCATCCACCTTGCATATATGGTGAATAATCATGAATGTCAGAATCATTTTTGGGACAGGCACCTATTTTAAGTGGCTCGATCAAGTGCACGCGCGGGTTATTGCCAAGTACTTCATTCGCAATTTCACGCACTACTGGATTCATGTGCACAGGGTAGACGACTTGAATATCAATATGTGCTTTGAGCAGTCGGTTAATCGCACGGAAGAAATTGCGCATCGGTTCGCCCAAGTTCTCACGGCGATGAGCTGTTAGCAAAATCATGCGGTCGTCGCCGATCGTATCGAGGATCGGATGCGTGTACTCGTCACGCACTGTCGTCTTCAACGCATCAATGGCCGTGTTGCCTGTTACGACAATCCGCTCTTCCGCCTTGTTTTCTGCACGCAAATTTTCAGCAGATATCTCGGTTGGTGCAAAATGAATGTCGGCGAGAATACCTGACAGCTGACGGTTCATCTCTTCTGGGTACGGTGAATATTTGTTGCCTGTACGAAGGCCTGCCTCGACGTGACCGATTGCGATCTGATTATAGAATGCAGCGAGGCTTCCAACGAATGTTGTCGATGTGTCTCCATGGACGAGTACAATGTCCGGTTTCGCCTCTTTCATCACATTATTTAATCCATGCAGAACGTTCGTTGTGATATCGAACAATGTCTGACGGTCCTTCATCACATTTAGGTCATAGTCCGGTTTGATGTTGAACGTCGTCAGGACTTGGTCGAGCATCTGACGGTGTTGCGCCGATACAGCGACAATCGATTCCATGTCCTCTTGTTTTTGAAGCTCCAGCACAAGCGGGGCCATCTTGATGGCTTCTGGACGCGTGCCGAAGATGGTCATGACCTTCCACTTTTTCATGTCAACGCCCATTTCTATAATTTATATGTATCCATATCACTAATAACATTTTTAGTATCTAACACTAACTTACCTTTTAACTTCGCTGCATTGTCTTTAATATGACTATGACCAACCATCACTACAACTATTTCTACATCATCAAGGAACTCCTCAAATTCTAGGTATTGCTCCTCAACAATAGCTTCTTTGATGAGGGGATCGAACACTTTTACGCCGAAAGCAAGATGTTCATCCATTCTATGTAACAATTGATATGTAGGACTTTCTCTAGTATCATCTACATCTTCTTTATACGCTAAACCATAAAGTCCAACTTTAGTAATATCCATTATATTATGTTCTCTCATGATATCGCGAATACGTTTTAAAACATGCCCAGGCATTGAATCATTAGTTTTTCGTGCTGTTAAAATCATGTTTGTTAAATCTGGATAATCTCCTACTAGGAACCACGGGTCAACTGAAATACAATGACCACCTACACCAGGTCCAGGTTGAAGAATGTTCACACGTGGATGCATGTTAGCAATGCGTATGATTTCATAAACATCCATACCATCTGATCTACAGATTTTTGTTAATTCGTTAGCAAATGCTATGTTGATATCTCTAAATGTATTTTCAACGACTTTGGACATCTCTGCAGAACGAATATCAGTTACTAAAATTTCAGCCATACAAAAATTAGCGTATAGCTTTTTAATTTTTTCTCCAATTTCAGGATTATCTGCGCCAATAGTTCTTGAGTTATTCTCAAGTTCATACACCATGTTACCAGGAATGATTCTTTCAGGTGCGTGAAGTAAATGCACATCTTCTCCAATGACTAATCCTCTATCTTCAATTATCGGTCGAATATATCGATCTATCGTACCCGGTGCTATAGTAGATTCGATAATAATAGCAGCACCCTTTTCACAAACATCTAGCACACTATTAGTCGCTGAAATCACATACTTAGGGTCCAACTTCTTGCTCTCCTCAACATAGGGAGTTGGTACAGCAAGGATATACGTATCAGTTTTTATATAGTCTGTAGAAAATTTTATGCCATTATTTATAGCATCTTGAAAAAGCTCTTCTAGTCCCTCTTCTTTAAAAGGTACTTGGGTATTATTTAATTGTTCTACTAATTTTTTGTTATAATCTGTGCCTGTTACTTTGATTCCATTTTTCGCAAAGATTAGTGCTGTAGGTAAGCCAATATATCCTAATCCTATAATATTTATAGACACAAAAAGTCTCCTTTTATTCAAATTAATTTATATTATTTTTCGAAATACTTTTGGTAATCTCCATTAAGAATTTCATTCCACCATTGTTCATTCTCCACATACCATTGAATAGTCTGTGCAATACCCGTGTCGAAATTATATATAGATTTCCAACCAAGTTTTTCTAACTTTGATGGATCAATTGCGTACCTTTTATCATGTCCTAAACGGTCTTCAACGAATAAAATCAATTCTTCAGATTTCCCTAGAGCTTTAATGATTGTTTGAACAACTTCTAGATTTGTTTTTTCATTATGACCACCTACGTTGTAAACTTCACCGTTTACACCATCGTGCATCACTAAATCAATCGCTGAGCAATGATCTAATACATGTAACCAATCACGAATATTTTTGCCATCTCCATATATTGGGACCTTCTCATCATTTAATACACGAGAGATAGTTAAAGGAATCAACTTTTCCGGGAAATGGTATGGCCCATAGTTATTTGAACAACGAGTAATATTGACTGGCAACTTATATGTTTCGTGATAAGCTCGTACTAATAAATCAGAAGAAGCTTTGCTTGCACTATACGGACTGTTTGGTTGAAGCGGAGTATCTTCAGTAAAAAAAGTTGTAGGATCCAAATCAAGTTCACCATAAACTTCATCTGTTGAAACATGCACAAACTTCTTAATACCGTATTGTCTCGCAGCATCCAAAAGATTTTGAGTACCAATTACATTTGTTTTCACAAAAATACCTGGATCAATAATTGAACGGTCCACATGGCTCTCTGCTGCGAAATGGACAACATAATCAAATTTTTCCACTTCAAACAATTGGAGAAGCTCTTCGCGATTAGTTATATCTCCTTTCACAAATTTATAGTTTGAATTTGTCTCAAATTCTTTATGTTTTGTAAGGTCACCGGCATAGGTAAGGGCATCTAGATTATAGATTCTATAATGGGAGTATTTTTTTAACATGAAGTGAATAAAATTCCCACCAATGAAACCTGCCCCTCCTGTAACTAAAATTTTTACTTTCTTCACCAATAATCACCTCATACAATTTTAGTAATAAACGTATTATTTAATTGCACTTATCAACAGTGTTGACTCTCCATCTAATACTATGATTTCAAATTGGTTAAAACATCTGGATTTTATTTTTACTATCTTACCAATTGATTTTTCATTAATCTCGGTAACTTCTAAAACAGCTTTAACACGGTCACCTACAAATACTGGTTCCTTAAAATTGAAAGATTGTTTAAGAAGAACTGCTCCACTACCAGGTAGTTTTGTCCCAAGTACTGCCCCGATTAAACTTCCAGTTAACAAACCATGTGCTATTCTCTTTTTAAACCTTGTATGTTTTGCAAAGCCTTCGTCTAAATGAACTGGGTTAGTGTCTAGTGTGAGATTAGCAAAATTAATAATATCACTTTCCTCAAAAGTTCTTTCTAAAAAAGCCGTTTGACCAATATACATAATTTCCTCCCTACATTCTAATATTCAGTAAGATATTTTTCTTCGAATTCTAACAATTTTTTAGACCTAGCTTTTAATTTCTTTGCGGGTACACCAGCATAAATATAAAAAGCTTCACAATTATTGTTTATAAGAGATAGACTCGCTACAGCTGCTCCTTCATCAATCACAACATTTGGCAAAACAATTGATCCTGCTCCTATAAGAGCATGCTTTTTAAGAATTACGTCTCCTACCGTCACATTTGTGTAGATAGCTGGTAATGTTGGGTTTGTCAAATAATCTCCAGAATAATCATCGTTACTAGAGTAAATAGCCACTCTTGAAGAAGTACCTGAGAAATCTTCTAAAATAATACTACCTTCACCAATAAATGAGCAATATACTGCGATATGAACATTTTTTCCAATCTTAATACCACCAGTACCAGCAGAAATAACACAGAAATCATCAATTCTAGTATTATCTCCAATAGAAATATTTTTTACATTATAAAAAGAGGATTTTTTTGATATTTTAACATTTCTTCCCACATATTTAAACCCTATCTCTTTTAACTCTTCATTTGTATAAAAGCTCATTAGTCATCTCCTTAGCTACCTTTTATTTAAAGCTATATCAGATAGATACTTCCCATATTCGGTTTTATTTAAAGGAATAGAAAGCTCAAGTAATTGTTCTTTAGTAATATAGCCTTTTCTAAATGAAATTTCCTCTACACATGCTATATAAAGGCCCTGTCGCTTTTGAATAGCCTCTACGAAATTAGATGCCTCTAGTAAGGATTCATGAGTACCTGTATCTAACCAAGCCAATCCCCTACCAGTAAGTTCCACCCTTAACTCTTTTCTTTTTAGATAATGATCTATAACAGAAGTGATTTCTAACTCTCCACGTTGGGAAGGAAGAATACTTTTAGCTATTTCTACGACACTACTGTCAAAGAAATATAAGCCTGGTACTGCATAAGAAGATTTTGGATGTAGAGGCTTTTCTTCAATAGAAATAGCGTTCAGTTTTGCATCAACTTCAACTACACCATATGAGGTAGGATCCTTTACATAGCAACCAAATATTAGAGCACCACTTTGAATTTTTGCTGCTTCTATTAATCGATTTCCAAAGTTTGATCCGTAAAAAATATTATCACCTAGGACTAATGCTACTGGTGAATTGTTTATGAACTCTTCTCCCAATATAAATGCTTCAGCCAATCCATTAGGCTTCTCTTGTACTAAGTATTCTATATTAAGTCCTAAATGAGAACCATCTTCTAGTAATTCTTTAAATACCTTAACATCTCTAGGTGTAGAAATAATCAATATTTCCTTGATGCCTGATAACATTAAAACTGAAAGTGGATAATAAATCATTGGCTTATCATATATTGGTAATATTTGCTTGGATATTGATTTTGTCAAAGGATATAATCGCGTCCCTGCCCCACCTGCTAAGATAATACCTTTCATGTTTATACCTACTTCCTATATTTTATAATTTCACATATTCGATCGACGTCACTTAAACTAAGGTCGGCATACAATGGTAAGGTCAAAACCCTATCAGCTATATATTGTGCAACTGGAGTATATCCTTTATTAATTTTATTATGATAACAAGTAAGTTCACTAGTTAGAGGATAAAAGTATTTACGAGAGAAAATATCATTTTCTTCCAATAAAACTTTGACTTCATCTCTTGAAAGAGAGTAGTTATTGAAAATCACAGGAAAATATGAATAATTACTAGCGACATCCTCTTGAATAATTGGTAATTTTATCCCTTTTATTCCATCTAAATTATTTCGATACCTTTCTACAATTAACTTTCTCTTAAAAATTTCATCATTAATACGCCTTAAATTACAAATTCCCATAGCGGCTTGAAATTCATTCATTTTTGCATTACCCGCAATATAATTTGCATCTTCTTGAGAAGTTATCCCGAAATTTTGAAGAACTTTCAACAAGTCTGCATAACCATTATTCTTGAACGTTAATCCTCCGCCTTCAATTGTATTAAACACTTTAGTCGCATGGAAACTAAACATAGATATGTCTCCAAAGTTTCCAGAAGCTACTCCTTTATATTTTGTTCCAAAAGCATGAGCCGCATCATATATTACTTTTAAATTGTATTTATTAGCTATTCTTTCAATCTCCTCAACATCGCATATGTTACCATACACGTGCACAGGCATGATTGCACTAGTTTTTTCTGTAATTAAAGATTCAATTAAATTTACATCAATAGTATAGTCAACTGAGTTAATATCACAAAATACCGGTGTCAAACCATTTCTAACAATTGCATGAGTGGTCGAGACAAACGTGAATGGAGTAGTAATAACTTCTCCTTCCAAATCTAATGCCTCAAGGGCTATTTCAAGTGCTAGATGACCATTTGCGAACAAAGAAATATTTGGAACATCCATATATAATTTTAATTCTTCTTGAAGTTTGTAATATTTATCTCCCATATTAGTAAGCCAATGTGTTTCCCATATACTTTTAATTTCTTCTATATATTCGTTATACGGCGGGAGTGTAGATTTTGTAACATTAATCATATAATTCCTCATTTCTATTAATAAATATTCAAGCTAAAAATTTTCTACTCAATTCGAATACTTCCTTGTCAACTTTGGTAATTTTAGAGTAAATAATATAAGATATTAATCCAGTAACAAATAATATAATCATTTTATACGCTTCATGTAGCTCCTCACAATAAAGCAGTGTTATATAAAGAGTTACACCAGTTAAAATCGCATTAATTAAATACTTATAAACATCTTTAGCCTGGGATAAAAACCCGTAGTTTAAAAATTTTCCTGAGTAATGTGCGTTTATAAATAATGCCAAAAATGAAGAAATTACAAATGTGCTGATCAAAATATATATGTTAGAAGTAAATGATAAGAATAGAATTATTAAACTTGTGTTAACTAAAAGCTTTACAATTTCTAGCTTTAAAACTAAATCAGATCTTCCTTTAACTTGCAGCAGATTCAAGTTTATTACATGTATAGGATAAAAAATACCAGCAAAACAAATGATTTGGAAAAAGGGTATAGCACTCATCCACTTTTCCCCTAATAATAATATTATAAAGGAATTAGAGGACACTATTAATATTATTATTATTGGAAAGGTTATAAATGATGAAAGCTTAATTAATATTCTATAATTTTGTTTTAAAATTATATCATCATTCTGTATTTTACTTAAAACAGGGTATGTAACTTTTTGCAATGCTGTGGTTATTATTTGCGAAGAAACATCAGCGAGTAATTTCCCTTGAGTATAATATCCAACCATATTAATGTTATAGAATTTTCCAATAAAAATATTATAAAAGTTTTGATAAAAGGTATTTATAAGGCCAGAAAGTAATAATTTCCAACCGAAATTGAATAAATACTTAAAAATCGCAAAATCAAAATTAAGTTTTGGAGTCCACTTATTGAGAACAATTAACAAAATACTTTGAAATAAATTATTTAAAATAATTTGTAATATCAAACTCCAAACTCCAAACTCCATATATGCCAAAAGTAAAGCAATACTTCCAGAAAGCAAATTAGAAGACAAATTAATTATACTTTCTACTTTGAAATTCAGATTTCTTATTAACATAGTTCTTTGAATTATACTAAGACTATTAATAAGTACGACTAAACCTAGTACTCTAATTAGTGAAACTAAAGAAGGCTGATCATAAAATTCAGAAATATATGGAGCACTTAAAAATAGAAGAATATAGATGAGTATTGATATGGTAATATTGAAAAAAAACACTGTTGAATAATGTATGTCCTTGATATCAGGTTCTCGTATTAATGCACTTTGCATACCACTATTCACCAAAGCATTTGATATAGCAATAAATATTAAAATTAGTCCTATAAGTCCGAATTCTTCCGGAGTCAAAAGTCTTGCAAGAGCAATTTGAAAAATTAAAGTTAATCCTTTAGAAGAAAAAAAGTCAATTAGCGTCCAAAAAAATCCAATTAAAGTTGTTTTTTTAAGAGATTTTTTCATAGTTTTTTATTGAATGCTATTTTCAAAGAGTGGTATTTTCTTAATATACTTTCAATTATATTAGGAAATAAAGTAACCATTCCAACTTTTAAAATATATGAAATTTTATAATTTTTAGTATAACTAAATATTTTTCTATCCAATAAAAATTTATATTTTTTTTCCAATATATTTATTCTTAACTCATAATTATTAATGATTTTGGTAAATTCAATATTGTGCTTAAATTTATAATATCTATTAGCTTCTTCTAAAATCTCATTTCGCTCTTTAAATTTCCTAATAATATTTGACTTAGAGTATTCTTCTCTATCTTTTGTCATAGCTGATCCCTCGACACCTACTCTGTAAGCAGACATAATTCGATCGAAGAATCTGATTTTACCAGTGGCACTACTTATTACTGCTAATGTGTAATCACTGTTGGCAGTCTTAGTTGCCCATTGAGGAATTTCATCTTTAATAACACTATTTCTTAAAAATAATGATGATAAATGTAAAACTCCCCCCATAGCCACATCACTTAACGTATAATCTTTATCGCCTCTATTTACTGGGCCCAGAAATCCACCATTAGATTCTCCACTAATATTGACCTTTACTACTCCGTGAAAACATGAACTATATTCAAGATTCTGTTCAAGAAAATCAAATTGAATTTGTAATTTGTTTTTATCAACCCAATAATCATCCCCTTCACAAAAAGCAAGATAATTTGTATTTACATTCGGTATAACATGCTCATACAAGATACGTATTTTTTGTGAATATTGATTTGTATCTTGATAAATTGTTTTTATCAGATCAGGATATTTTTTTCTAAATTCTTCAATTATATTCCTTGTATTATCAGTTGAAGCATCATCGTGAACAATAATTTCATATTCAAATGTTGTTTTTTGATTTACTAAACTTTTTAATGTCTCTTTAATATATTTTTCATGATTATAAGTAATACAACATATTGAAACTATTGGCGTCATTTTATACTCCTTAAATTTGACTTAATATTGTATTTATTAAAGTAAAATTTCAATAAAATTATTTACTTAATTTCAACTTTAATCGCTTTTCTAGATTTTAATAAAATAAGCGTAGTGATAAACCAAAATTCACTGGTTATTAAGTAGCTTCCACTAAACATTAATATTGTTAGAGGAAAGATTAGAATATATAGATAAATCAAATCACTACTATTAAATTTTATTAATCTAAAAACTTTAAAGATTATTAATAATAAAACAATACTCATTAAACCACTATATAATATTCCTCCTGAAAGCATAAATTCCAGAAAAATATTATGAGGATTAGGTGAATAATTCCAATAAGAAAAAATTCCATATCCCCAAATAGGATTTTCACTAATTAATGATATTACGTTGGAATATACTAAATCCCTATCTGATGTACCAGCCCAATTGATTCTCAACCCATCACCTAAAAATTCTGTTGCTCTTTTAAATCCAGTATTTATAGAAGAATTGTTAAGTAAGGTTGGAAAACTAAAATAAAAGATTGTTAATACCATGACTATGTAGAGTAAACTTTTGTAATATTTAAATTTCAATAAAAATAAAATGGTTAATAATAAATAAAGTACTGAGAGAACAAGAGCACCTCTCCCACCTGGTAGAATTACGGAAATAAGGTTAAAAATAGATATAATTGACAAAAATAGCAAATATAGTTTGTTCCTCAAGAATGAAAAATTTGTATGATTTTTATTGAAAAACAAAAAATATATGGAAAGCCCGAATGAAAATGCTGCTATGTATGAAGCAGCTTGATAATTTAACAAACTTATAGATCTATCATATGTTCCCCATAAAGCTGGAAGCAAAATTGTTAATATATTATTTAGAGATGCAATCAACATAAAAAATTCTATAAGTCTGTTAAAAGATAAATATCTATTTTCATTGTCTATAATTATCGCTGTTAAAATAGCTGGGACAGACCATAGGATGAAATAGCCAAACCATATAGCTTCTTGATTTCCTAAATACCCTTTAAATAATATACCAAGAAAAAAAAGTAAAATTATAGAATATGGTATTAAAAAATAGATTAGAGGTTCTAATCTAGAAGTCAATCCATAATTAGTAATATGTTTAAGATAAATTATGTAAATAATTATTGCTATAAAAAAATTGTATGCAATATACACTAAATTTGAATTGGAATCATTGAATTCCAGTCCTAAAATTCCACTGAATATGAAAAAACAGTTTATACTAAACACAGCAATAAAAAGAATTATATTTTTCAAATACTGCTTCCCCCAACACTTATATATTTATAAATTTTCTTTAATTTTATTAAATTGATTTTTATATTCCAAATGTTTAAGTTGTTTAATAAAGTCTGGTCTATCATGATTATGATTTTCTATTAAATTCATAAGAATATTAGATGCACCTTCTAAATCATCCACTTCAAATAATGTTGATTTATCTATTACTCTTTCTGAATTAGATTTGTGATTTTCCATAATAACTTTACACCCGCAGACTTGAGCATGGATTGAACTTAATGATGTTTCTTTAGGGAATATACAAATATCTGAAGTCGAAAAATACTTGTAAAGTTCTTCATACTCTTTCGCATCGTCCAATATAATATTCACTCTATTTCTCAATTGATTATATTTAGGTAAAAATACACTATCCATATATTTAGGTTCTTTAGAACCAATAAATAATAAATTTATTTTCAAATTATTATTGTATAATAATAATTGCTCAACCATTTTTAGAATAAGATCAGGTCTTTTATACATATTAAATTTCCCAATATAAGATATTAATATTTCATTTTCATTAATATTATAGTGCTTTCTGAGGCTTACTCTAGAAGAATAATCAAAATACATTGTTTCGTCACTATACCCGTGAGGCAAAAGTTGAATTTTTTCATCATTGACCCCTAGCCTATTTAAATATTCCCATTCTTCTAATCCTAAAGCATATACCTTTTCGTATTTATTAGTATTATTAATTTTGTTAGCAAAAAATAATCTGAAAAATATATAATATAATTTTCTTAGCCTATTTCTCGAAGCTACCCAAGACATATGACAATCTCTAACAATTTTATATGGCTTTTTTTTTCTCCATAATACTAAATCTTTAAAATCTCCAATGCCATGTAAATAAACAAGGTCTGGATTCAAATCTTCTATTATCTTTGAATAATTCTCCATAATAATTCTTGATGACATTCTAAATTTAACTTTTAGGCGAATTATTTTCACCCCAGTTTTTTTTTCATAAGCTTCATCCATTTTTGAATCATATAATTTATGAAATGGACTCATATCTGTTGATGAGAGAAGGTATACATCATCATCAAAATTCTTACTTGCCAATAATAACTCATTAATTTGATATCCAGCTGACGGATCAAAATGATCTTCAACATGTACTATTCTCAATATATAATAACCACCTTATTTTGATTATTTTCATGAAGTATACTTTTCTAGATTAAAATTATCATTACTTTAAATCTTCAACAAATTTACTTACTGTCCTTTTAAATAACTCGTTTTCTGCATTAACCTTAGTTAAAAATTTCTCACAATTCATTTCAAAGTCCTTCCGATTAATGCTTTCATAAAATTCATACAAATCATTTGCAGAGTCATAATCATCTAGGTCAAATACAAATCCCAAACCATACTTTGAAACTACCGAAGCCATATGTGTCTTTGGTGAGACTAATATTGGGATTTTTAATTTAGCTGCATAATATAATTTATTTGATAATGCATGATCTAATAAAGGTGAGTTATTTCCGTATAAATTATTAATCAAATCTGTGTTTAAATAATATCTTAATGTTTCTTCAGTAGGGAAACGATCTACTAATTCTACATTTAGTGCTTTAACTTTGTAGCAATATTCCTTTAGAGCTAAAGCACCAGTACCTATGAATTTCAATCTAAATCTTTCAT
Source organism: Chryseomicrobium sp. FSL W7-1435 (assembly GCF_038595005.1). Taxonomy (GTDB): domain Bacteria; phylum Bacillota; class Bacilli; order Bacillales_A; family Planococcaceae; genus Chryseomicrobium. The sequence goes on along the minus strand of NZ_CP151997.1, from coordinate 932,888 downwards.
CGTTTTTAAATTTGTCTATTACTTTTATATTTTGATCATGAAATCTAATTAAACCAATGCATGAAATATTAATTTGTTTCTCGCTTCTCTCCTCGTTTTTAAGTTCAATAAACTTATTAGTGTCTAAAGCAATATCATTATGAACAAGTATATATTCATGTTCTGGCAAAAAATTCTTAAAACCATCTGAAGATATAATAGAGTATGCTGAGTTTTTCACTAGCCATTTAATTATTTTTAAGAACAATGGATTTTTTTCCATAGTATAATCTCTAATATCTAATATATATTTTTTTTTGTAACTCCTTTTAAGTATTGATAAAAGTAAAATACCTACACTTGTTTGAAGAAGAATTATTCCACTATACTGATTTTCATTTAGAATTCGAGTCATAAAATTTTTAAATTTTATATAACCTATTAACTTCATAATTTTCCCTTTATCTTCGGTCAATTCATAATCGAAACTATAAATCTTTTTCGCATTTTGGTTATCCTCTTTGAGTCCATGCCTATTCCAATATATAAGATCATAGTCACAATCAATATTTTCTAAATACTTCTCAATATAAGGACTTAAATAAAGATTGCCAAGGGAAACCAAACAAATTTTTTTTCTCATTTTTCATTACTCCAAACAACTTTATTCACATAATTAATATAAGATATAATAATCCTAATTACCTTATCTCCAACATTAGGCATAGAATAATCCGCCACTAATCGAAGCGTATCCATGTCTTGAGTTTCCAAAATCTCAAGTCCCTGCAAGATCCGCTCTTTCTCAAGCCCCACCATCATAACGGCTGCTTCCTCCATAGCTTCTGGTCGCTCATGAGCCTCACGAATATTTAAAGCCTTAAATTTAAGAATCGAAGATTCCTCACTAATCGTTCCACTATCACTTAAAACTGCTTTAGAATTAATTTGTAATTTATTATAATCAATAAACCCTAACGGCTTTAATGTTTGAACAAGATTATGGAATTTAACCCCTTTTTCTTCAATCATCTTCATCGTCCTAGGATGCGTACTGATGATAATTGGATATTGATACTTCTCAGCGATTGTATTTAATGTTTCAACCAAGTTCATAAAGTTCTTATTAGAAGAAATATTTTCTTCCCGGTGTGCAGATACTAAAAAGTATTTACCCTCTTCTAGTTTTAAGCGTTTTAATACATCTGAATTCGCAATTTCTTCCTTACGGCTATTCAAAACCTCAAACATAGGACTACCAGTTTTAATAATGCGATCAGCTGGTAAACCTTCACGTAATAAATACTCGCGTGCAATGTCTGAATAAGTAAGGTTGATATCTGCTACATGATCAACAATTTTACGGTTTGTTTCTTCAGGAACACGCTGATCGAAACAACGATTTCCTGCTTCCATATGGAATATTGGAATCTGGCGACGTTTCGCCGCAATAGCACATAGACAACTATTCGTATCGCCCAACACTAAAAATGCATCTGGTTTCACTTTTTCAAGAATCGGGTCAATCTTAATCAAGATATTTCCAACAGTTTCAACAGCAGTACCTGTAGCTGCATTCAAGAAATAATCAGGCTTTTTCAAGTTAAAGTCTTTAAAGAAAACTTCATTCAATTCATAGTCATAGTTCTGACCTGTGTGAACTAGAATATGTTCAATTGCATTTGATTCTTCTAATTTATTGATGACTGCTGATAAACGAATGATTTCTGGTCTCGTACCAACTACCGTCATTACTTTTAGTTTCTTCACATTAAACCTCCAAGAAATAGGTGTCCGGATTATCAGGATCGAATGGTTCATTTACCCACATAACCGTCACCATATCTGTTTCTCCTAAATTTTCGATATTGTGTGTGTAACCTACAGGAATATCTACAGCTTCTAACTTATCACCACTTACAAAGTACTCAATAACCTTTTCTTCATCTGGCTTGCGGAATCGAAGAACTCCATTCCCACTCACGACCAAGAATTTTTCATTTTTTGTGTGATGCCAATGGTTACCTTTTGTGATTCCTGGTTTAGAAATGTTAATAGAAACTTGACCTCTATCTACAGTTTTAATGAACTCCGTAAAGGAACCTCGGTGGTCCACGTTCATTTTTAACTCATAACTGAATTGATCTTCAGGTAAAAAGCTTAAATATGTACTATATAACTTTTTCTCAAATGGATTGTCTAATTTCGGAAGGCTTCTATTTTCACGTGAAGCTTTAAAAGAGTAAATTAACTCAACAATTTCGCCAAGCTTCTTCTTATGAATTACTGGTACTTCTCTATAAAGAGTGTTCATACCCTCTAAACATTTGATGAATTCATTTACTACATCATCGATATAAACTAAAGTAAGTTCTACATTCGGATTATTGACTTGAATTGGAAGGTCGCGAGCAATATTATAACAAAATGTTGCAATCGCACTATTATAATTTGGTTTGCTCCATTTACCGAATACATTTGGTAAGCGATAGATACCGCATTCAATCTTATTTTCTTTAGCGTATTTTTCAACTGCTTCTTCTGCTGCTTTTTTACTAAGTCCATAAGCATTCTCACTCGCAGCTTGTTTGGAGGAAGTAACTACAATTGGCACTATATTGTTTACTTCAATTAGACAATCTATTATTTGTTGAGTAAAACCTCTATTTCCTATTTCAAACTCCTCTTCCTTGATTGGTCGATTGATACCTGCCAAATGATAGACAAAATTTGTCTCTTTTAGAATTGAATTTATATGTTCATTGGAGGTATTTCTGGTAATCAGTGAAAGGTTTGAATAGCCTTGGTTCTTAAGTTGACTCAGTAAATTATTTCCAATAAAGCCGTTTGCGCCGGTGATAACAATATTTAATTCTTTGTTTGCCATTTGCGTAACTCCTCTTGAACATAGTCGAGAGCCAACAATTTCTCTTTAATCTCTGTTATTGATAATCGATGTGTATTGTGAGAATTATATTCATGTTCTGATGAAAGTTTTTGATCACCCTCTACAAAATACTTATCATAGTTTAAATCGCGCTTATCTGCTGGGACGCGATAAAAGTCACCCATATCTTGTGCAACTACGTGCTCTTCACGAGTCAGTAATGTTTCAAATGTCTTTTCACCATGTCGAGTTCCAATTACGCGAACTTTATTGTCTACATTAAATAACTCTTTTAATGCAGTTGCCAATTCTCCAATTGTTGATGCTGGTGACTTCTGAACCATGATATCTCCTGCTTCTGCATTTTTGAAGGCAAAAACAACAAGCTCAACCGCATCTTCTAAACTCATTAAAAATCGAGTCATCCCTGGATCTGTCACCGTTAAATCTTTTCCAGCCTTGATTTGTTCTATAAACAAAGGAATAACTGATCCGCGTGATGCCATTACGTTTCCATAACGCGTACCACAAATTAATGTCTTCTCTGAATCCACTTTATTTGCTTTTGCCACAAATACTTTTTCCATCATTGCTTTTGAAATTCCCATAGCATTGATAGGGTAAGCGGCCTTGTCTGTAGATAAGCAAATCACTTTTTTAACACCTGCTTCAACTGCAGTAGTTACTACATTATCCGTTCCAATAATATTCGTTTTCACAGCTTCCATTGGAAAGAATTCGCAAGATGGAACTTGTTTTAATGCAGCAGCATGAAATACGTAATCAACCCCATACATCGCATCTTTTAAGCTATCAACGTTCCGTACATCACCCAGATAAAACTTTAATTTATCATCATTATATTTTTTGCGCATATCATCTTGTTTCTTTTCATCACGGGAAAATATACGAATTTCTTTAACATCTGTATGTAAGAAGCGGTTCATTACAGCATTACCAAATGATCCAGTCCCACCAGTAATTAATAATGTTTTATTTTTAAACATTTGAATCCCCCAATAATATAAGTTCACTTTCTAATGAGTCCATAAATTTTTGTTTATTAAACTCTTTTCTATAATAGTTTAATGAATTAATCCCAAGTAAATCCATCTTAGCATCCGTGCTCATTTTTAAAATATTCTCTGCTAATAATTTAGGATTCTCTGCTTCTGAAGCATACCCACAATTAGCTTCATTAATTAAACGCTGCCCCTCCCCATCAATGCTTGCAACAATGGGTTTTCCTGCTGCCATGTACGACTGAACTTTACCCGGCAGAGTATAAGATATTAGATCATCTTTTTTCAGAGTTAATAGCATTACATCAGCCATATTATAGTAATTAGGCATATCTGTTATAGGCTTTCTACCGTAAAAAATCACATTATCTAATTCATACAAAGTAGCTAAGGCCTTACATCCTTCTAATGATGTGCCATCACCTACAATGTGAAATATGATTTTATTATTCTCTTTTAAAATCTTAGCTGCTTCAACGATAGTTTCTACACTTTGCATTACACCTACGTTGCCTGCAAAAACTAGGTTAAAATCATTGTTTAGTTTATTATTAGTGTTATCTTCTCCAAAAAGATCCTCAGCATATTGAGGTAGATAACTGATTTTATTAGTATCCACTTTCAAATCTTGGTCAAAATATCTGATGAACATTTTAGACGTTACCGCTATTCCATCAGCCGATTGATAAATCCATTTAGAAATTTTTTTTATAATCTTATATATACTGTTTTCTTGACTGATACCACCAGAAGCCAAACTAGCAGGCCATAAATCCAGACAATAAAGAAATAGCTTTTTATTATATACTTTTTTGTAAACTATAGCAGGTATAGTCATAAAAACAGGCGATAATTGATTTACAAAAATAACATCAAAGTCTTTTTTTAAATTTAAACTTTTAATACTTCCGCTTAATGCGAAACTAAAGTAGTTAAGAAACAATTGAGCTTTAGATTTACCCCTAGGTATCTCTAAAACTCGTTTGACTTGAACTCCATTAATAGTTTCATTTCTATTTTTACCAAATTTATATTCCGGATGAATTTCTCCTTCAGGGTAATTTGGTAAACCTGTTAACACTGTTACTTTGTGACCTCTACGCACCAACTCTTCGCATATATCAGTGATACGAAATGGCTCCGGATAATAGTATTGACAAACAACTAATATTTTCACTTTTCCACTACTTTTCTTTTTCAATATTTTCAGTACTGACTCCTTCAACAACTCCATCACTCTTCAAAACACTCAAGATTGTTAACAAGAAACACTTCGTATCCATCCACAAACTTTTCTTCTCCACATACTCCCCATCTAACCTGGCTTTCACATCAATCGGCAATTCATCTCGCCCATTGATTTGCGCCCAGCCAGTTAATCCAGGTGGTACATCATTGGCTCCATATTTATCACGTTCTTCAATCAAATCGTATTGATTCCAAAGTGCTGGGCGTGGCCCAATAATACTCATCTCCCCACGGAAAATGTTCCAAATTTGAGGAAGTTCATCTAACGAGGACTTGCGTAAGAATTTGCCTATTTTCGTAATGTACTGATCCGGCTTCTCCAGTAAATGTGTCGGTGAATCTATTGGAGTATCAATTCGCATCGTTCGGAACTTCAATATATTAAAATATGTTTTATTTAAACCGACTCTCTTTTGCTTAAATAAGATTGGTCCTTCTGACTCTACTTTGATTAACACTGCCAATAAGATAAAGAGTGGTGACAAAGTAATTAATGCAGCTCCAGATAATATTAAATCGATTAGTCTCTTGAAAAGTTCATACATAACACGAGTCTGCCCTTCATAAGAAAACGCACACCGGCATTCCACCGGGTGCATTTTGCAGTAGTTTCTTCTATTATATACACTTAGTGTACACGACTCTTACAGCCGTCACCGTATAATTTTCGTAAATTCTGTACTTCTCGTCATCTAATCGTCGGCCGAAGGCTGACACATCTTTTGAATTTTACACCTTTACCAAAACCGAAGGCTCCACAACCTTCTTCCGCTCCATCAAACTCCCAACATTCTTCCGATTAGCAAGTCCTACAAGAACCGCCTTGATCTGCCCCTCATCCATCGTCGGCAACTTCTCCAACACATAATTGAGCTCTGTCGCCACAATCGGAGTCGCTCGCCCAATATGAATTTTCGGGAACACAAAGCCTTGTTGAATCTCTGCCGGATCAAGAAGTTCTTCGTACATTTTTTCGCCTGGTCGAATCCCCGAGAACTTAATACCAATCTCTTCAACCGTATAACCCGACAACTGAATGACATTTTTCGCAAGATCTACAATCTTCACCGGCTCACCCATATCTAGCACAAACACTTCGCCACCTTTAGCGAGCGTTCCAGCTTGAATAACAAGTCTTGAAGCTTCTGGAATGGTCATGAAGTAGCGCGTCATTTCAGGGTCTGTAACCGTTACAGGTCCACCTGCAGCTATCTGCTTCTTAAACAGCGGTACTACCGAACCGCGAGAACCAAGTACATTGCCGAATCGCACAGCTGCGAACTTCGTCTTACTTGTTTTCGCTAAATTCTGCACAATCATCTCAGCGAAGCGCTTAGTTGCACCCATGACGTTTGGTGGGTTAACCGCCTTGTCTGTAGAAACCAGTACAAAGTGACCGACTCCAAATGTATCTGCCGCTTCTGCGACATTCTTTGTCCCGTAAATATTGTTCTTCACTGCTTCTGCAGGATTGGATTCCATCAGAGGCACATGCTTGTGTGCAGCTGCGTGGTAAATCACATCTGGCTTGTAATTCTGAACGATTTCAAAGATACGTTCACGGTCCTGCACGTCGGCAATTACCGGTATAATTTCTGTCCCTTGAGGAACCTTTTCTTTCAATTCCATGTCTATTAAGTAAATCGAATTCTCACCGTGTCCGAGAAGCAACAGCTTAGACGGATTAAAACGAAGCACCTGGCGACAAATCTCAGACCCGATGGAACCACCAGCTCCTGTTACCAGGATGGTCTTGTTCGTAATCTTTTCTGAAATCGCATTAAGATCCAGTTCAATCTCTTCACGACCGAGCAACTCTTCAATCTTAACGTCTTTAATATCACTTACAGATACTTTCCCAGTAAGAAGATCTTCAATAAGTGGCATAGCCTGGACCTTAGCGCCTGTGTCAATGGCACGTTGTTTGAGTACCGTTGAAGTGGTCTTATCCAGTGACGGAATCGCAATGATGATATGCTCAACGTCTAGATTATGTACATGTTCTTTCAGCAATGTCGTATCGGTTAATACCGGCATCCCTAAGATTTCAAGACCTGTACGGTTTTTGTTATCATCGATAAACGCTACTGGGTAAAGTGGTGAGTCAAAGCTACGTAGCAATTGACGTGCCACCATGGTTCCCGCAGAGCCAGCTCCAATGATCATCGTGCGTTTTTTATGGGTATGTCTTCTAGGAGTTAAGACATTGTCCCGCGTGATACGCCAAGATAATCGTGAACCACCGATTAAGATGATGTGAAGCATCCACGTGATAATCAACGCTCGCATCATTACATTGCCCGTAAATACGAGTTGGGCTATTGCTACGACAATGATCGATAAGGTTACTGCTAAAGCAATGGACATCAATTCACGAACAGAGGCATATTCCCAAACCTTCTTGTATAAACCAAAGTATAAGGCGAATGCATGGTGCGCTATGAAGATGGCCAAGGAGCTTACAAGCAAGTAACTTTGTGCAAAGGGATTATCTACTGGGTATAAGAAAAAATAACCAATATAAATAGAAAATAAGACAATAAACGAATCCACGAAAATCAACGCAGACATTCGGCGCTTTAACGACAAACAGGGATCCTCCCTTCCAAAAACTAGTTACTGAAATTATAGCATTTTCCAGATATGATAGAAACACGTCATTACCATTCTGGCAACTTTAGAATTCAGTCAACTGAAGTCAATGTGCCAATACTCGCATTTTCTCCCAGATGCAGTAAAAAAACCGCAAGATTCGACAAAAGTCGAATATTACGTTTTTATGACAATTATTACTTTTTGGATAAAAAAGCAAATTTTTCTTTTATAAACGAGACTTTTCGTTCAATTATCAAAAGATTTTTGTTTTGAAGTATCCTTTCATTATTTTCCAAGAAATACTCCACCATATCCTGTCGATTTTTACTTTCCAGATACGAAAGTCCTTTATCAAATGAAAACGCTCGCACTTTTTTATCATGCACATCTGAGCCATAACAGTGTATTAAGCCTTCATCTATCATTTTTAGACTGATTCGTTGAATCTCTTTTCCAAAGTCTCCTGATACACTGCCCGCCGTCACTTGCGCAAAAGCCCCAGCTTCAATCAACTCTCGAAGTTTCTTCGTGTTGCTCGCGAATACTTTGTTGCGCTCTGGATGAGCGATGACCGGTCTATACCCAGCTTGTACTAGCTGACGCAATATCTCACGAGTGAATAGCGGCACCGTCCCTGATGGAAACTCTACTAAAACATATGTAGATGTATGAAGAGGCGCTATTTGTTTGGTACGAATCTGTTCCACTAGATCTTCTGTAATGCGAACTTCATGTCCTCTATAGAGCGTGATCCCGAGTCGCTCCTCGTCACTCATTTGTTGTAGCTCTTGTAGTTTTTGTTCTACTTCAGTTATATCTGCATGAAAATTGGGATGCAGTGCATGCGAAGTCGCGATGATCTGTTCAATTCCCTCTTTTGCTGCCAATCGAATAAGCTCCATTGCTTCTTGTTTTGTAGATGGTCCATCATCTACGCCCCAAATAATGTGGGAATGGATATCGATCATGGTGGTTCCTCCTGCCTGATTTTAAATAGCGTCATACTTTTATCTGTACATGTTTTATCATATCATACAGAATTAGGTAGATGATAGGACTTTTTTCAGTGATAAATCGACAAATTCTTCAAATAGTGTGTGTTATCTCTTTATTTCATTGTTTAAAAAAAATCAGCAGGTCCTCTAGATCGCACTCCAGAGAAACTACTGATGTTAGTTACGTTGAGTTCCGTTCCTGGACTGCTTTCCGTGGGCGCGTCGTGAGTCTCCTCGTCGCAAGCTCCTGCGGGGTCTCACGTTCCGACTTTTGATCCCACTGGAGTCAGTCCCTCCACTCCACTCAACTTGATAACTACTAAATTTTATAAATACGATTTATTCTAGTCTATTAAAGATTATTTCTCAGTTGCACCATAGTACTGATAGTAGTAATAGTGATCTTTTTCCATCTTGAATTTGTTTAGGACAACTCCTAAAATGTGCGCTTGGGAAGAATCTAGTAATTCTTTTGCACGCTTCACGCTATCTTTTTGCGTTGTACCCGCTAAAATCACGAGCACAGTCCCATCACACTTGTTGGCCAGGATTTGAGAATCTGTGACAGATAATAATGGTGGCGCATCAAAGATAATCAAGTCATACTCACGTGTCAAATCTTCCACCATGTCATCAAACTGTTTTGAGGCTAATAGCTCTGCTGGGTTTGGTGGCACTGGCCCACTCGTGATGAAGTCGAGGTTCGGTGTGCCTTCTGATGGGTGAATGGTCTCTGACCAAGTTGATTGCTTCGTTAACACATTCGACAAGCCATTGGTGTTTTCTGTATGCATCGTCAAGTGAAGTGTCGGCTTCCGCATATCCGCATCGATAAACAGGACCTTTTTGCCTTCTTGCGCAAATAAGTGAGCTAAGTTGGCAGATACGGTCGATTTGCCTTCTGCTTGGACTGATGACGTGAAAACAAGTGTCTTCAAGTCCCCAGCAGGTACTGAGAAGTTTATGTTTGTACGGGCAGTACGGAACTGTTCAGAGATAATCGATTTTGGGCTACGTTCCACGACGACTTGTCGCGATTGTTCTACGATAAACTTTGGTTTCTTCGCCATGGTTACACCTTCTTCCTACGAGACTGCATTGCAGATGGATCGACTTCAACTTCTGGAATCGGACTGATCAAGCCCAGGATTGGCAAATCAAGAAGTTCTTCGATGTCTTGTTCTGTCTTCACTGTTGTATCTAAGTATTCAAGCAAGAATGCGATACCCACACCAAGCATTAAACCAACCACTGCGGCAATTGCCATATTTAGTTCTGGATTTGGTTTGATTGGAGCTGGGTCTTCATTATGTTCAGCTGGTGACAAGATATTGACATTATTAACATTCATCAAGTCCACAATCTCTTCTTGGAACACTTGCGCTGTTGTGTTGGCAATATCGACTGCCCGGAAATGTTCTGTGTCTTGTACGACCAGGTTAATGACCTGTGAGTCTTGCGCGCTGTTTACGGTAATCGCATTACTCAAAGCTGCAGGTGTTGTATCGAGGTCTAGACGTTCGATAACAATCGATAGAATTGCAGGTGTCTTCATAATGACGTTATATGTATTAATCAATTGCAAGTTGGTTTGAATGTCCTGAGAGGTGTACTGAGGTACTTCCATTGAGGATTCATTCTTATTCACGAGGATTTGGGCTTCGGCTTGGTAAACAGGTGTCATAAAGAAATAACTGATGATAGCGGCTGTTGCTATGCCGAGGATCATTAGTGAAAGAATCATCCAGATACGTTTCTTCAGAACCTGGAACAATTCTTGCAAGCTGATGGTTTCTTCCATGGGATGACGAGTCTCCTTTAGTGTTCGTTTTCTACTCGTATTAGTATAGCATAGCGGGTGTCAAAGATTAACAGATTTTTGAGTGAATTGTCTAAAAAGGTCGATTTTTGCGTTAGGTAGGAGTAATCAACTGTTCCTCAGAATTTAAGTTGAGTTCCATTCCAGGGCTGCATTCCGTGGGCGCGCTGTGTTTACAACTCAATGGAATCGAGTTGCGAACGTCAGAAAGACGCTCCAAAATCAGTCGCACCAACCGAGGCCAAGAGCGCCTCACTTGCCACGCCTGATTTTCTCGGACTTTCTTGAGTGACGTTCTCCACATCTAAATATAATCAAGTTGCGAACGTCAGAAAGACGCTCCAAAATCAGTCGCACCAACCGAGGCCAAGAGCGCCTCACTTGCCACGCCTGATTTTCTCGGACTTTCTTGAGTGACGTTCTCCACATCTAGAAGACAAAAAACAACCCCTCGAGCTAAATGAGCTCAAGGGGTTGGATTCGGTGAGTTAAAATTCGCCTAAAGTTGTAAGAAGCATATACAGCATAGTTGCTGATTCTGCACGCGTTGCATTTGCACGTGGGTCGAATGAGTTATCTGGACGACCGTTGATGATTCCTGCATCGTATGCGATTTTCACATGCTCTTTAGCCCAGTCAGCAATTTCTGCATCATCTACGAATTTGTGACGAGTGTCAAACTCTTCTAAGAATCCTGGGAATTGGTATTCAGCTGCACGAACGATCATAGACGCCATTTCTTGACGAGTGATCTGAGCAGTTGGGTCAAACGTTGTATCTGTGCGCCCGCTGATGATACCTGCTTCGTATGCTGCTTCGATATGCTGGTAGCTCCAAGCGTTTGCTTCTGTTACGTCTGTGAATGTACCTTCGTACTCACCTAATGGCAAGCTTAGTGAACGAGAGACTAATACTGCGAACTCTTGACGTGTCACATTGTCATTCGGTGCGAAAGATACATCTGTTTTACCAGCGATGATTGTACGTGATGCTAACACTTCCACATAGTCTTTACTCCAGTGAGTTGAGATGTCTGGGAACGTTACGTTTTTCTCATAAGCTGTGTACGTACCTGTTTTCTTAGCTAGGAAGATAATGATATCTTCGAAGACAAATCCGCCAGAATACGTTTGTGCTAAGTTATCAGCAATGTGGTAAGCTGCTGCTTTGCGTGAATCATTTACTTCTTTATCAAGTGTTAGCATGACATAGACCATACCTGCCAGATCTGTAACTGGAGTAACTTCGCTTCCATTTTTCAGACCTACTTCAAGTGTGTAGTCGCCTGCTAGTTTCGTAGCCACTTCATTTGAAGCATCGATGAAGCCGTTTTTCGTTACAGAGATCACATAACGCTCAGCGTCTGCTGCTAACCATGCTTCAAGAGTTTCGTAAGAGTAGAAGTAGCTTGCGCCTTCACCGTAGATCAATTCGAATGAATAGCCTGCATCTACCATTGCTTGAACTGCTTCTCTCGTCAATTCAACTGTCGTTGTCTCGCCGTCTGTAAGATCGTCAAGGTTCAATGATACATAACCAGAACCATCTTCTAATTGATCTTGAATGTCTTCTACGTCAATTACAGTAACACCGTGGTCTGCTGATTGTTTCACAGTCACGTTTTCTACTGTTTCAAGACCGACAACATCCACTACCTTGATTTCGAATTCATTGACGCCTTCTGTTAATGGAAGTTCCACTTCAACTGTTTCAGAGTAGTTTTTCAACTCGTATGGCTCAGAAAGTTCGTTGAAGAACACTTCGTCCCCGTTCACATAGACACGTACTTCATCGAAGTTATCGCCGACTTGGATGTCTGCAGTAACAACTTCCGTCTCTAGTGGAGCTGATTTAGGAATAGCCGTTACATCTAATGTTGGAGCTGTTGTATCGACACCAACTTGGCGCTGGATATCGAATGTGTTGTTGTGCTCATCAGTAGCTGCCACTTTCACTTTGTGCACTCCATCAGGAAGTGTCAATGTGTGTGCATAGTTTGTGCCGTCGAACTCATCAGCGTTTTCACCATTAACAGTAACTGCGATAACACCTGAGTCATCTGAAACTGTTCCTGTGAATTCTACTTCAGAAGAATCGAAGAATGCTAGGTAATCTGGAGTCAACCAGTTGATGTTCGGTACATTAGTTTCGTATGGAGTTGAAGCCACACGTTTTGTTACTTCCGTATCGTTACCTGCCACGTCATACGCTACAAATGTTACATCATCGCCTGGTGTTACATCTGTGTAGTCAAATGCTTCAACTGCACCTGTCTCATCCGCGATTAATGTTGTCACTAATGCATCTTCTACGTAAACTTCAATTACATCAACACCTGAAAGGTTGTCAGATGCATTCAAGTCCATCGTTTGTTCAGTTGTATCCACATCAACTGATAACTGAGGAGCTGTTACGTCTAGCTTGATTGGATACGCTTTTGATTGCCATTCAGCACCAGGGAAATCGATAACTGCTTTGACTTCGATCTGGTATTCGCCTTCAACTGGCGCTTTGCCGTTGATTTTCCCGTCCCATGCATACAGTGGGTTGAACGTGAATGAGCTACCTGATGGATCATAGTGCTTGCGTAAGTTTTTGCTTGTACCGATTGTACGCAATTTCTTGCCGTCTTTGTCTAGGATGTTCACTTGGAAATCTTTGACGTTACGTTTTAATGTGAATACTGGTAGAGCTGTATCGAATACGCCATCACCGTTTGGAGAGAACGCAACTGTTGTTTCGTCATATGACTCATCTGCGAACGTTTTACCAGGAACGATGTTCCCTTCTCTCGTTGCGATAGTCCCTTGCATGCCCCACTTCGAAGTATCCAACCAGAAGTCTTCATCGAAGATTGGTGCAGCATCCCATGAACCATTGAAGCCGAAGAACGGTACTGTCAATGTTGGTAAGTTTTCTGTTTCGCCTTCTTCAGGAGTTGAATCCGTTAATTGCAGGAATCCATCTAAGAAGAAACCGTTTGTGAAGATTTCCATCAATTCTGGCTCAGCAGTTACATCAACAGATACTGTGAATTCTTGCGTGCTGTTTGGTGCCACTGTAACTGTTTCAGGCGCATCTGATGTATAGTGAACGCCTTCTTCTAGAACAAGTGAACCGATTTCGTTTGGTGCAGTGATTGTACGACCACTGAATCCAGCTGCGAAATCTGTTTGCAATTGAAGGTTAACGTCATATTCTTTTGCCGTGTCTGAGAAGTTCTCAGCCGTCAATGTGAATGTGAATTGACCGTCAGCGATTTCTTTTAACGCTACTTTACCTTCACCAGTTGTATTTTCATACACGATTACGTCTGTTTCAAGTGCATTAGCTAGTTGCATGATCCCTGCACCTTGGCGACGTGGTGAAACTAGTTCAGTAATGCCATCATACTCATCAAAGACAACAGGTTTAGCTGTATTCATCAACAAGTTTTTAGCACGTTGTGCACGGTCATAACCAGAAAGGTTGAAGTCATTGTCAACACGTTCGAATACTAGTGCAGATCCACCAGCTACGTGAGGTGCTGCCATTGACGTACCGCTCATCAAACCATATTTGTCGTCATTCATTGTCGAGTAGATGTTTCCACCTGGCGCTGTGATCTCTGGTTTGAAATCAAGGTTTGGTGTTGGACCCCATGACGTGAACGAAGACATCAAGCCTGCTTCTGGGTTTGGAGTAGAAATAAGTTCGCCATCAAAACGAACTGTTACGTCAGCTCCACCGTCAATAAGCGCTTTCATTGCTAAGCCATCTGCTTGTAGAGATGACATGTAAGGAATTTGGATTGCTGGATCAGATACCATGTTGATCGTACCAGCTGTATTGTTGTGAACGATGATTCCAGCTGCACCAGCTGCTTGTGCATTTAAGCCTTTTTCTGTGAAAGCGATAGCTCCACGAGAAACTAGGACAAATTTGCCTTCTACATCAAGTCCTTCGAAATCAGCTACTTGGCCAAGGTTAGCGTAAACAACTTCATAGTTAACGCCATCTTCTGGCTGTACATCATTAGCAAGTAAGAACATGGCTTCTCCAGCGTCCACTCCATCTGCTGCATAGCTAAAGCCGACTGCTGCGATGTCAGTGTTTTCAAATGATGCAACACCTAGAGAACCTTCAGAAACTGATGGTGAACCTGTTAGACCGTAATCTTGGTCAGATGCATCATTGTAGTCAAAGCCTGAACCGAACATATCTGAGTTACCCGCAGAGATTGAAACGATGAGACCGTTTTCTTTCGCACGAGCGACCGCTTGTTGTTCTGGGTTTGAGTTATCTACGAATCCAGCTGTAGCACCTAGTGACATGTTGATAACGTCAGCGCCAAGTTTAATTGAATCGTCGATTGCTTTTACGTACACGTCACCGAATGTAGAACCGAAGTTCTGATCGTTTCCGAATACTTTCATTGCTAAGATCTGAGCTTCTGGTGCTACCCCTTGGATACCGCCGTCTGACTCGTCACCATTTGCTCCAACTGTACCCGATACGTGCTGCCCGTGCATAGAAGCGCCAGGAGCGATGTCGCGTACTTCTTGGTTGTCATCCATGTAGTTGTAACCGAAAGGAATTTTCGCTGAGAAGTATTTCCCTCCAGAAATATCACCAGCTGATACGTGAGTTGATACTTCTTCAGAAGTGATCTCACCTGTTGCATCATCTGTTAGGACGAAATCTTTGTGGGCCGGGTCAATCCCGCTGTCAATAACAGCAACAACTGCGCCTTCTCCACGGTAGTCATATTTATCCCATGCAAGCTGTGCTTGCACAAGTTCTTTAGAAGTTACCATTTCTGGTTTCACTTCAGGACGTTTGTATTCTGTTGCTTCGAAAACTGCTTTTACTCCGTTTAACTTAGCGATTTTTGCTACGTCGCCTGCTTTTACTTCAAGGGAGAACCCGTTGAATACGGTAGTGAAAGATTGTTTGATATCAAAGTTGCCAATTGCTTTTTTCATAGCTACTTGTACGTCTACTTGTTGTTTTTCAACAACAGCTTCTGCAGATGCTTTTGATGAAGACGATAAATCTTTGTAGCTCAACCCTTGTGCTGTTGCTTCAGCGATCGCTGGCGCTTTGTCTAATTCAACAATGACGCGGACGATTTCTTTTACGTCAGCCGGTTGTTCAAATTTCGCAGGAATTTTCGGTAGTGCTTTTTGCGGAGTTGCCAGTGGCGCGAGGACTTTTGTATCCATCAGGTTATTGTCGACAGTTTGTGCTTGTGCAACTGGTAATCCAGTAAGTGCTGTCGTTGCTGCTAATGATGAAGCCATGGTCATTAGCAAAGCTTTTTTCTTTTTGCTCACTCATGTTCCCCCTAAGTAGTTTTTCGTTCCCCTATTTCTAGTTTCAAAATAGTCCAACAATTCATAATTTACCATAATGAAGCTAGATTGCAATATAAAGTTAATTAAATTAAACAAAATAGGCCTGTTATTTCGAAATTTAAGTCGAAAGGCAGGGGTTATTTAAAAGTGTAAAGAATATTTGTAAATGGTTTGTAGTATTTATGTCATTATTTTGTGATGGTTGGAATTTCGACTTTAAGTCGAATTATAGAGTTAAAATGAGGGGGTGTTTGGGGTTTAAAATCCGTAAGGATTTCTTAGTTTCATAGTAGTTTAAATGAGAGAAAACCGTCTTATTTCGTTATGCAACAATTTCATCTACCTCCAGCTGATTCGTCCATACTAAAGAGAAGTGACAAATTAGACCAGTTCGCTGCCGAGGATTGATTTTCTAATAAGTACGAAAAACAGACTGTCTGTCTGGATATCTTTCTGTCATCAACAATTTCATCCACCTCCAACTGATTCGTCTTCTTTATCAAGTGAAAAAGGAAAAGTACCGGATTCGCTCACGGAGCGAATCCGGCACCATTCTTCTTCATTCGACCAAAAACGATCAGCTTCCGTTAGATAAAAGTTGTTGAAAGACTTCTTTTTAGGAAGTTGTGCAGCTAACATATTTTATAGTTGCCCCTGGCTCTAAAGATTTCCTTAACTTCTCACTTCTCTTTACTATTACTAGTCTCTGCCGGGCTGTGCTAACGCAAGGACCGATATAATGACTGATAAGACAAAGTGGAGGTCAGCGGGTTAGCTACATAAAATCAGCTTGCTTATTAACATTTCAAAATCAAAAAACAATGAGTTTAGCTCGTTATAATTCAGTAGATAACAATAAATAGACCTATGGCGAAATAACTTTTGCAAATATCATCCCTGGGGTTGTATCTACACCGAGTGTACTTGTTTTGTTCTTCAAGCTCGCTGACCTAGATTGTGATTCTTCACAATATGAATCGGGCCTTGCGTTAGCACAGCCCGCCTCAGTCTAGATGTGGAGGTTGCCACTCTTAGAAATTCCGAGAAAATCGGGCGTCCCCGTTGAGGCGTTAGTTGCCTCTGCGGGTGCGACTGATTTTGGAGCGTATTTCTGGCGACCGGAACTCGATAATACTTTGGTGATCAATAGAATAAGTAGAGGCGGAGCCGACAAAGGGTTTGGTCATTTCTACCACTTCCTGAAAGGTAATAACAGATTGAGCTTTCTTCGATGACTGGGATTGATTTTTGGAAGTACTAAGAAGAATGCTAGGCTATTCGCTCAAAAAGCGAATCGCCTAGCTTTGGTTTTTAGCACTTAGAAGGAAATCAATCACGGGCAGCGAACTAGTCTAATCTGTGACTTGCTCTGAGTTTCGAGGTGATTAGTGGAAGAAAAAAGCACCGGCTAGGCCGATGCTTTAGAAAGTATTATTGGTTTTTGAAAACTACTGTGTATTCGAACATTTCACCGTTCCAGCCTTCAAACGTGAACGTTACAGATTTTCCTCCAACCTCATTGAGATCAGCTGCATCGCTGACACCAAGTGATTTGAAGATTTCTCGAGTTGCTTCTTCATAATCTTCCCAAGATAGATCATAATTTGACCCTTTTACTGATGCGAAAGCGAAATCATAGAACGGAATGATGGAGTAGAACAATTCCGTCGTGTTAATCAAGTCCGCTTGACGCGTAGTAGGTGCAATAGTAACTGTAATTGTGTTAGTTTTTGTATCAACTGAAGCCTTCATTGGGTTGTATCTGTTGTCGTTGTACATTTCTGCAAGCATTAACATCCACTCTTCTGACTTCGCTTCTTCTGAAACATTTTCAGAATTCACAACGAATGACGCCATTGCGTCACGACGAACAAAGTCGTTTGGTGCGAACTTTGTTTTTGAAACGCCAGATGTTACGCCGAAGTGGTAAAGTGCTTGTACATAGTCATCGTACCAAGAGCCTTCCACTACGTCCGTGAATGGTGTTTCCACGAAGTTTGCAGGATATAGGTAGTAAGCTGCTGTTAGAATTGATGCCATTTGAGCGCGCGTTAATTTGTCGTTAGGACCAAATTTACCATTGGTGTGCCCGTTCATGATACCGTATTCCGCTAAGATCGCGATTTCCTCGTAATACCAAGCTCCTTTTTTCACATCCGGGAAACCAGGGTTCTCCACGAAAGAAGTGTCAAGATCTAAAGCGTTCGTTAAGATAACGGCTGCTTCTGCACGTGTCAGTTGGCGAGCAGGTTGGTATGTACCGTCTGGATAACCTGTGATGACGCTGCGGTTTGCCAGGTTGTAGATGTTGTCATAATGAACGTTTGCTTCTGGAATGTCTGAGAAAGTTGCTCCGTTTGCTGATGCTGTTGTTGCGAATACCCCTGTTGCTAATGCGGCTGCTAGAGCTGCTTGTGTGATCTTCTTTGATGAAATGTTCAATTTCTCTATCTCCTTTTTCTTATAAAATATAAAAATAATAGTAGCATAATGTTTTTGGTAATAATACAGTTTTTTGAAATTTTTTCTTCTGTTGGATAGGGTGTGAATTTTAGCAAGAGAAATTGTAGCCGATTAGACTATTCCGATGCTGAGGATTGATCTCCTAATAAGTACGGAAAACAGACTGTCTGAATATCTTTTTCTCATCAATATTTTTATCTAACTCCAACTGATTCGCCTTCTTTATCAAGTGAAAAAGGAAAAGTGCCGGATTCGCTCAAAGAGCGAATCCGGCACCATTCTTCTTCATTCGACCGAAAACGATCAGCTTCCGCTAAATAAAAGTCGTTGAAAGACTTCTTTTTAGGAAGTTGTGCAGCCTACTAAGTTTTTAATCGCCTCTGGCTCTATAGCTTTTCTTAACTTCTCACTTTCCTTTGCTATTACTAGTCTCTGCCGGGCTGTCCTAACGCAAGGCCCGATACCATGACAGAAAAAACATAGTTCAGGTCAGCGAGTTAGCTGCATAAAATCAGCTTGCTTTTAAACATTTCAAAATCAGAAAATATCACTGGTGGTGTATCTGCAAGAAGTTTACTTGTCCTTATCTACAAACTCGCTGACCTAGACCGTGTTTCTTAACAAGCTGAATCGGGCCTTGCGTTAGCACAGCCCGCCTCAGTCTAGATGTGGAGGTTGCCACTCTTAGAAATTCCGAGAAAATCGGGCGTGCCCGTTGAGGCGTTAGTTGCCTCTGCGGGTGCGACTGATTTTGGAGCGTATTTCTGGCGACCGGAACTCGATAATACTTTGGTGATCAATAGAATAAGTAGAGGCGGAGCCGACAATGGATTTGATCAGTTCAACCACTTCCTAAAAAGCAGTGGCAGATTAAGTTTTCTTCGATGACAGGGATTGATTTTTGTGAATACTAAGAAGAATGCTAGGCGATTCGCTCAAAAAGCGAATCGCCTAGCTTTGGTTTTTAGCACTTAGAAGGAAATCAATCACGGGCAGCGAACTAATTTAATCTGGCATTGCTTCTGAGGCTTGAACGAATCAGCTGAGTGAGATGAAGTTGTTAAAAACAGAAAAAACCGACACTCCCAAATAGGAGATGTCGGTTCTGATTGAAATTATCCGCCAGTTACTTGACTCATAAGCTCTGAGCGACGCTCGGCTTTACGCTCTTTGTACTGAGTTTCATAGTCAGCCGCATACGATTTGTTAAAACCATTAGCGACAAATACATTTTGTACGACAGCTAGTGTTGAATAAAAAGCTGCATCTGTTGATGCTTCTAAATTAGCTGCTGCTGCTGAATACTTGCGATAGAAATATCCATAATCAATGCTTTCGCCATTAGCTTGCATTGTTGTGTACTCTGCTTTTGCACGAGAAACTAGAGCGTTCAAACGCTCTTCTGCTTGTGCTTCAAGACCAGCAAATACTGGATTGTATCTTGTTTTGATTTCAGAGACTGTCATAGTCGAAGTTTCAGATGAACCACCTGTGCTAGTTCCTGATCCAGATCCAGAGCCTGAACCCGATCCAGAAGAACCACTTCCACCTGTTGAACCAGAGCTACCAGATCCTGAAGAACCTGAACCAGACGAGTCGGAACCTGATGAACCACTGCCACCAGTCGAACCTGAGCTACCTGATCCTGATGAGCCACTGCCACCAGTCGAACCTGAAGCGCCATTAGATGACGTCCCTGAGTTTGTTGTACCTGTGCTTCCTGTTGAAGAACCGCCTGACTCAGAAGAGTCGCTATCTTCTTCCCCATCCGCAGATGAGCTATTGTTTGATGCCACGACAGTACCCTCTGCATCTTCAGGTGCTTGTGAAACCGTCAAAATGTTTCCTTCTGCATCCTTCTCTGTTACAGTACCGTCTTCTTCGATTTCAAGCGTACCGCCATCTGGTAATTCGATGACGTAAGGCTCACGTACAATTTCATCCACTTCTGTATCTGCTACATCGTATTCTTTGAATTTGGCAATATAAAGTACGTACCCACCGATAATCAGTGCCAAGCTACCAATGACGATGGCCGCAATTTTTAAGACTTTTTTCATGACAATCTCCTTTATCTGAATCAATTTGCTTCTAGTAGTATAGCATATCGATTCTTTAGTATCATGTTCCAAAAGTCATTTTCTATGGTTTAATCTGTAAAAAAACAAAGAACCTTAGTCTTTTGGACTAAGGCTCTTTGTGCGTTCGATTTAGAATCCTGAGAAAGTGAATGTGTATTGGAACGCATTGCCCCAATAATCTTCAAGTGAGAATACTAATGTTTTCCCAGCAAGTTCATTCATATCTGATTCTTCAGTTAAACCAAGTGCAGAGATAATTGCTGCACGAGCTTCGCTTGGAGAAGCTTCAGATAATTCTACACTTGAACCAGAAACAGTTGCAGAGTATAAATCATAGTAAGGGATCATCATGAATAGGTTAGTGTCCATGATGTCTTTAATTTGTAAATCTGTGTTGTAAACAGTTACGTTTACTTCATTTAAATC
The DNA here is from genome assembly GCF_038595005.1 of Chryseomicrobium sp. FSL W7-1435. GTDB lineage: Bacteria > Bacillota > Bacilli > Bacillales_A > Planococcaceae > Chryseomicrobium. The sequence continues at coordinate 912,037 of NZ_CP151997.1, read as the reverse complement.
TTGATCAAATGAAGTCTTGATTGGAAGACGAGTTTGATCATTGAAATCTTCTACTCCTACTTGAAGAGCAGTGTCAACTTTCAACTCAGTGTCAGCCTCTTCAGCATTTACAACGAATGAAGCCATAGCATCACGACGAACGAATGCGTTTGGTGAGTAAGTTGTAGCTGTTGTACCAGCAGTTACATCATAGAAGTACAAGTTCTGTACGAAAGAGAAGTACCAGCTAGTTGTTGGAACGTCATTGAATGGAATTTGAGTAGTTGCTGGTGCATACAGATTGTAAGCAAATGTTAAGATTGAAGCCATTTGAGCACGTGTCAATTTGTCGTTAGGACCAAATTTGCCGTTGCCGTATCCGTTAAGAATACCTAGTTCTGTTAGTGCTGCTACTTCATCATAATACCAAGCGCCTTCTTTAAGATCCGAGAATTCTGGATCTTCGTAGTCAGTTGTATCTAACATTAAAGCGTTAGAAAGAATCACAGCTGCCTCAGCACGTGTTAGGTGGTTAGCTGGACGGTATGTACCATCTGGGTAACCAGAGACGATATCGCGACCTGAAAGGTTTAAGATATTGTCATAGTGAACGTTTGTTTGTGGAACGTCGCTGAATGAGTGGCCATCAGCTGATGCCGATGTAGCGAATGCCGATGTCGCAATAGCTGCTACTAAAGCTGCCTTTGTGACTTTTTTCGTAGAAAATTTCACTGGGTAGTTCCTCCTTTAGACTAGTGTTTTGTTCATAGTACATCGTACCATAACAAATAAGGAAATTGTAGGGAATGTTGAAAATATTTTCGGTTTTTCGACATATGTGGTATGGGGCTTGGTTTTAGTAGCGGTTTTTGTAAGAAAAATTAGATTAATTCGCTGCCGCAAATTTATTTTCTTATAAGTTTCACTAAACACTACTAGGTGACTGGCTAAGAATAAACTATAAATCTTTCTTTCCTTTATCAACAATTTGATCTATCTAGAGCTACCACTTCAATCCAAAAAGACCGAAAAAGCTAATCTTCTATTATCAACAGGTTTATCTATCTCCAGCTGATTCGTCTTCGGAATCAAGTGAAATAGAAGTAGCAGATTGGACTAGTCCGCTGCCAGAGATTGATTTCCTAACAAGCAAGGACTAAAAAAACAGGTCTTTCTGTTATCAACAATTTCATCCACCTCCAGCCGATTCGTCTTCGGAATCAAGTAAAAAAGGAAAAGCGCCGGATTCGCTCAAGGAGCGAATCCGGCACCATTCTTCTTCATTCGATGGAAAACGATCAGCTTCCGTTAGATAAAAGTTGTTGAAAGACTTCTTTTTAGGAAGTTGTGAAGCCTACTAGGGTATTAGTCGCCTCTGGCTCTATAGCATTTCTTAATTTCTCACTTCTCTTTGCTATTACTAGTCTCTGCCGGGCTGTGCTAACGCAAGGCCCGATACTAGGACAGATAAAACATAGTTGAGGTCAGCGGGTTATTTGTATAAAAATCAGCTTTATGAGCATTTCAAAAATTAAAAATATCATCGATGTGTATCTGCAAGAAGTTCACTTGTCTTGTTCTTCAATCTCGCTGACCTACACCGTGACTTTTCACGATTTGAGTCGGGCCTTGCGTTAGCACAGCCTGCCTGACCCTAGATGTGGAGGTTGCCACTTTAGAAATTCCGAGAAAATCGGGCGTACCCGTGGAGGCGTTAGTTGCCTCTGCGGGTGCGACTGATTTCGGAGCGTATTTCTGGCGACCGGAACTCGATAACGCTTTAAGTTTCATAGGACTAGTAGAGGCGGAGCCGACAAATGAAATGATTACTTCTACCACTTCCTAAAAAGCAGTGGCAGATTAAGTTTTCTTCGATGACAGGGATTGATTTTTCCGAGTACTAAGAAGAATACTAGGCGATTCGCTCAAAAAGCGAATCGCCTAGTTTTGGTTTTTAGCACTTGTAAGAAAATCAATCTCTGGTAGCGAACTAGTTTAATCTGCTATTACTCATTTCTGAAAGTGATCGTGTACTCAAACTTTTCACCATACATTCCCTCGAAAACAAGCGTGATGTACTTGCCATGTAATCCATTGATATCACTCACAAAATCTAAGTTCATCATGTCCAACATTTCGAAATAGAAGAACTCTTCAGTGTTCGGGTCAGCAAAATTCAAATCATTCCCTTTGATATACATGCCTTCCACCTTTTCTTCCATCGGCAAGAACAAATAGAAGAAATCATAGACGGTAGAGTTTTCAAAGTTTCTATCCGTCGGTGCTATGGTTACGTTGATGATGTTGGTTTCTGTATTCGCCACTACTGTAAGGTCATTTCCTTCAAGTGCATTGAAGTACTCGACGTTGTAGGCCATCCACTCTTCCATTTTCTCCTCTTCAGACACTTTTTCCGAGTTCACAACGAAAGAAGCCATTTCGTCACGACGGACAAAGTCGTTTGGTGCAAATTTCGTAGGTGTGGTGCCGGCTGTCACATCAAATCGGTACATTCCTTGCACATACTCATCGTACCAAGAACCTTCCACCACATCTGTAAAGGGTAGCTCTAAGTCTGATGCTGAAAAGAGATCGTAGGCGTTCGCTAAAATCGTAGCCATTTGAGCACGCGTTAGTTTATCATTCGGTCCAAATTTGCCATTTTCGTAGCCAGTGATGAGATCATGTTTAGCTAGAAGCGATACTTCTTCAAAGTACCAAGAGCCTCTCTTCACATCCGAGAAAAAAGCGCGTGGTGCATCTAAAGAATCCAGTTTTAGTGCGTTAGCCAAGATGACTGCTGCTTCTGCACGTGTTAACTGTTGCTCGGGTTGATAGGTGCCATCTGGATAGCCTTTCAGTATAGAGCGATCTGTTAGGTTGTAAATGTTTTCATAGTGAACATTGGTTTTCGGTACGTCTGAGAATTCCGCGCCATTAGCAGCGGCTGTTGTTGCTGCTGCGCTTGTTAGTAGTGCTGTAGCTAGTGCTACTTTTGTTAGTTTCTTCATTGAAATTTTCATGTGAACTGGCTCCTCTTTGTAACTCATGATAGGTTGAGTATAGCACCTTGCTAGTTTTTTACATAGCTACCAATAATCTATTTTGACGAATAGTTTTAGAAGAAGTTTCACAAAAAAATAAAAACAGTAAGTTCTCCAGAATTAAATTCTAGGAAACTTACTGTTCTTATCTATGTTGAGTTCTGTTTCGAGACTACTTTTCTCGGAGTTTCTTGCGTGACGTTCTCCACATCTTATTGAAATCGAGTTGCGAACGTTCTCCACATCTTATATCAATCTGCAGCGTAGAAACGCTTGTAGCTATCAAAGTGTTTTTTCCAATATGAGTCGTTTAGGCTAGTGATCGTGATGCCCTTGCTTCCTGCATGGATGAACTGGTTATTGCCCACATAAATGCCGAGATGCGAGATGCCGGATGTGTATGTATTGGCAAAGAAAACAAGGTCTCCTACTTGTGGTGCATTTAAGTCATACGAACGTGCGTCCATTCCCTTTGAGTTGGTACGAGGGATGTTGATACCCGCTTGTTGGTACACATAATAGATGAAGCCAGAGCAATCGAAACCTGCAGGTGTTGATCCGCCCCATACATAAGGGACGCCAAGCATGGATTTAGCAACAGAGACAATTTTTTCTGCTTGCGATGCATTTACTGGCGGCTTTGCAGGTGCTGGTGGTGTCACAGGTGCCGGATTTACGACAGGTTGTGTGATGCTACCTGAAGGTCCTGCAACGGCTAGTTTTTGGCCGATATAAATCGTATCTGATCGAAGCGCGTTCCACTCTTTAAGTTTTGCAACAGTCGTAGTGAATTTGCCAGCAATTTTTGATAAAGAGTCTCCGGCTACTACTGTATACGTAGATTGCGAGACAGGTGTTGTCGGTTGTGTTGGCTGAGTCGGTTGTACAGGTTGACTTGGTGCTGGAGCCGAACCACCATTGATTGTTAACTTTTGCCCGACGAAAATCATGTCGGATGTTAGGTTGTTCCATTGTTTTAATTGAGTGACGGACACTTTATATTGGACACCAATTTTTGATAGCGAATCGCCGGCTTTTACTATGTAAGTTGTTGTTGCAGGTGCCGGTTGGCTTGGTTGTGTTGGCTGAACGGGTTGTGTCGGTGTTGTATTTGCCACCGATGCTCCATTAATGGTCAATTTCTGACCAACGAAAATCATGTCAGACGTTAGCTTGTTCCATTGTTTTAGGTTGGACACCGATACTTTATGGTTAGCACCGATTTTTGATAACGAATCGCCAGCGACTACTGTGTATGTAGTGGCAGATGAAGCAGGTGCCGTTGTTGTCGATGGTTTTGTTGGTGTTGACGTTGTCGTCGTGGCTACAACTAATTGTTGGTTCGGGTAGATGACATCGGTTGTGAGTTTGTTCCATTGTTTGATTTGATCGACTGTGATTTTATGGGTATTGGCTACTTTCCACAAGGAGTCACCTGTTTTCACCTGGTAGGTGCTGGCTTCTGCATCTTGGGCGTAGAGCATTAGGGCTAAAGCGGTGCTGCCTAGAACTGCGTAGCTACTTTTGTTCACTCAATTCCCTCTCTTTCGTAACATCAATGTATTCATTATAATTTTCTGACATTGAATGCGCAATAGTTATTTTAGGAGTGCACTAATCTCCCTCTTAAATTTCGATGAAAATGAAGCAAAATTTTAGACCAACTATTGCTGCGAACTCTTTTAATCTACTTACTCATAAAAAAAGAGCCTGCAAATGCAGACTCTAAGGGACGTACTATTGTAAGCTATTGATTCGGTAGTCACCGAATTCATCGATGATGACTTCCATCGTAAACGTTCGTTGGTAAAGCGTCGGTTCTTCCGTTGACGTATCTGCCACAATGACGTCGAAGATGACTGTGCTGCTCTCTTCTCCGATTTCAATCGACTGGATGACCGGTGTACGGAATTCCGGTGTAACGGCTTTGCTTAGGACATCTGTGCGGTACGCTGGAATAATAGCGTCTGCCACTTCTTGTGATTTGAAGAAGTAGATGTAATAAGACAAGGCCTCGTCTGTTAAGTAGTAGTAAAGTGATTCATTGAAGTCGAATGTGTAAGCTGTCAAGAATTCTTCTGTGAATTGAATCGGTTCGACGACCGGTTCTTCCGGCTGATAAGCGTCTTCCCCTTTTTCATCGGCTTCTGACACATATTGCGCAGCCAGGCCGGTCACGAGATGAATTGGCATTGCATAGCCAATAGCTGGGTTGGCTGTTTGGACAATGGAATTGATGCCAATGACGGCACCAGTTTTATTCGAGAACAAAGGTCCACCACTTGATCCAGGTTCGATTTGAGCGGTCATTTCGTATAGTTGGTCGTATAAATAGCCATCGTCAATCGTGACGTTTGTTGCAGTGATTTTACCAGTCGTCGCCACGTTCGCTTGATTACGAGGACTTCCGATGGCGGTCACATCATCGCCGATAGCTGCCATGCTGGATGCCATCTGGAGAGGTTCTTTTCCAGCTAGTTGTGGCACACGAACTACTGCGAAGTCGACGGATTGTGATTTACCGATGACATAGCCTGTAAACGTTTGGCCAGTCGCATTGACAACACTGATTTCAGTTGAGTCTTGGACAACGTGAGCATTAGTGACGATGTCACCTTTTGTGTTGTAAAGAAAACCAGATCCTTGTGCTTCCGCTGAGTAGAGTGTGTACACTGCTCCTGTTGCGTTAGCTAGTACGAGTGAGGCTTCGTTTTCCTTTTCATCATCGTTTGCTTTTTCAGTATCGACGACTACTTCGACTTCTGTGATGGATTCATATTCCGGCTCTTGTTCCTCAGCCGGTTCTTCGGCTACAGGAGTTGAGGGCTGTTCCACTTCATGCTCTGGTTCCGGCTCGGGTTCTTCCACCTCGACTTCTTCTGTTTCCTCCACAGGTTGTTCAGGTGTCGGGGCGACGATTTCATTTTCGATTTGTTGTTCTGGTAAAAAGTACGATTGCACGAGTAGATAGCCAATCACGAGCACAAGCGGCAAGATAATTATTGGTAGTAATCGTTTGGCGAATCGTTTTTTGCGTTGTGCGCTTCGTCGAGTCATGGGGCTGTCTCCTCCTTGATAGAGTGGTTCTTGATGATAGTTTGTGCTGAATTTTGTCGGATTGTCTGTTCACAGTGTATTGGACGTCGTTAGGACGTGGAATGTTTCATGCATTTAAGATATTCTGTGATTGCTTTTGGCATTTTTGTAAGGCAATGCCTACATAATATGGTGAACTTTGTTCGCATTTAAGTATAGCACAGAATCCCTTGACTGAGCCTGTTGTACAGGAGTAAGAATTTCATTTCGCTTTAGTTGATTTGTCATCAAAAACAAGTAGCGGCAGATTAGAATGGTTCGCTGCCAGAGATTGATTTGCTAATAAGTGCTAAAAACAGATTGTCTGTATGGATTTTTCTCTGTCATCAACAATTCTATCCAACTCCAACTGATTCGTCTTCTATATCAAGTGAAAAAGGAAAAGTACCGGATTCGCTCAAGGAGCGAATCCGGGAACATTCTTCTTCATTCGACCGAAAACGATCAGCTTCCGTTAGATAAAAGTTATTGAAAGACTTATTTTTAGGAAGTTGTGCAGCCTACTTGGTTAATAGTCGCCTCTGGCTCTATAGCTTTGCTTAAATCCTCACTTCCCTTTGCTATTACTGGAATCTGCCGGGCTGTGCTAACGCAAGGCCCGATACTATGAGAGACAATTCACAGTTTGGGTCAGCTGGTTAGTCTTATAAAGACAAGCTACCTCTCTAACCTTTCAAAATCAAATACTATCACCGAGGTGTATCTGCAAGGAGTTTACTTGTCTTGTTCTTCAAACTCACTGACCTAGTTTGTGCTTCTTAACAAGCTGAATCGGGCCTTGCCTTAGCACAGCCCGCCTCATTCTAGATGTAAAGGTTGCCATGAGACAAGCAAAAAAAGTAGAGGCGAAGCCGACAAAGAAGCTGATCATTTCTACCACTTCCTAAGAGGTAGTGGCAGATCGAGTTATCTCCGATGACAGCTATTGATTTTTGAAAGTACTAAGAAGAATGCTAGGCGATTCGCTCAAAAAGCGAATCGCCTATCTTTGGTTTTTAGCACTTATTAGGAAATCAATAGTTGGCAGCGGACTATTCTAATCTGCTACTCCTTTGTCAGTTGATAAAGAAGACGAATCAGCTGGAGGTGGATGAAATTGTTGGCACAACAAAACCCCTCCACCGTTGCCGGTGAAGGGGTCTGTGAAAACTAATTAGTTAGCATCGTAGAACGATACGTAAGGAGCAAACATCGAGATGATGCGCGCTGCTTCCGCACGAGTCGTTGTAGCACCTGGCTTGAATGTACCATTCGGGTAACCAGAGATGATTCCGTTTTCGTACATGTTCCAGATAGCCTCAAGCTCAATCTCTGGTAAATGGCTTACATCAGAGAATGGATACTCGACTACATCATTTGCTGGCATAAAGTAACCAGTTGAGAATACGTTGTTAACCATCAATGCGAAGTGTGAACGCTTGATGAAACCACGTGGGTTGAAAGTTGTTTCTGTTTGACCATTGATTAGACCAGCTGCATACAATGCGTGGATTTCGTTTTGACGAGCAATTGGAAGATCCGCGATGTCTGTAAATGGTGCCATATCCTCTTCAGCAATGTCTTCTGTTGGAAGGTCTAATAGACGAACCATCATAGACGCTAACTGCCAACGTGGTAATGTGTTGTCAGGTGAGAATGTGTTAGTAGTTGTACCTGTCATAACGTTACGAGCAAACAAGTCATTTACATATGGGTATTCCCAGTCAAGTAGGTTTACGTCACCGTATGGAAGAGTAGTTGTGATACGACCTTCCATTAATGGCATTACCATATCAAGAGATTGTACATACTCGATGAACATTTCGTAATCTACGAAACCTGGCTCAGAAACGCGGCCATCTGCATACGCCTCACCGAAAGATGTGAAACCATCTTTACCAGTTGCGATGTAAGTGTTTGTAGCTACTTTGTAGAACTCATCTTCTTCGATTGGAAGACGACCATCTTCAGTTACCATGTTGGCATCAACAACGCGCTCACCAGCAGGTTTTGATGGATCAAATACGAACTCAAGACCTGAAACCGATAGGAATGAACCAAGCTCAGCTGGGTAGCTTCCTACTGATACTTCTAGAGCTTCAAGTAATTCAGCACCCGTTAAGTCCATGATTGCTAGTGAGTTACCGAAAGGCATTACGCTTAACACTTCAGAGTAAGTGATGTCGCCAACGTCGATTGAGTTACGGATACCACCGCCGTTTTGAACTGCGATTACTGTTTCCGGATCAATTTCTTGTGCTTTTGCAAGCATACCGTCAGTTACTAAGTTTCCTAGGTTAGTTTCAGCTGCACGGACACCGCCAGCTCCACGTGTACCATTTAAGAATACTTCTGCGTAAGCGCCAACAGACTCAGCACCTTTTGCGTCTACTATAGTTTTGTAAGGAGCTAAAATATCAGTTGCCCCTTGGTCAGCTACAGCTGAACTTACGGGGTGGTGGATACCTTCGTGGTCTGTGATAACACCATTTTCATCGAATGATACGTCCAGGTCGCCAAGGAATGAACCGTTTGCGCCTGCTTGCACGATAACTACTGGCTCGCCAGAAGTTTCATTTGTCAACATTGTAGGAGGAAGTAAAGCTGTGTGAGTGTGACCGCCAACTACTACGTCAATCCCTGCAACTTCTTGAGCAAGTAATAAATCGTTATCGTATACTGCAGAATCGTTGTAACCGATATGTGTAAGAGCAACGATTTTGTTAACGCCAGCGTCTTCGAAAGCAGCGACTGCTTCTTCTGCTGCAGCGATGTAGTCAGTGAAGTCTACGCTTTCAGGGCTTGAGATGTTAGCTGTCTCAGCAGTTGTCAAACCGAATACCCCTACTTTTTCACCATTAATTTCTTTGATTATTCCGTTATAAATTTGACCATCTGCCGCCACGTCTGTGTAAGTCATGTTTTGAAGACCATCAAATTTAGCATCACCAGAAAAATCAACATTTGCTGCTACGAATGGGAAGTCAGCGCCAGCTACGAAATCAGCAAGAGCTTGGTGACCATCTTCTGACATACCTAAATCGAATTCATGGTTACCAAATGTCATTGCATCATACCCGATGTAATTCATTAGTTCTAAGTCAGCTTGGCCTTGGAACTCGTTGAAGTAAAGCGAACCTGAGAAAACGTCACCTGCATCAAGTAAAAGGCTGTTTTCATTTCCTACTGCGTCACGTAATTGCTTAACAAGAGTTGCACGTTTCGGTGCATTTGCTAGAGCCGCGTGCGTGTCATTCGTGTGTAGAATCGTTAATGAGAAGTCAGCATCTGCTGCTCCTGTTGACAATGGAGCATTGACACCAATGATACCTACAGCTAATGCTGTAGCAACGCTTACCTTGATCATTTTGTAGCTTTTCATTCGACACCATCCTTTGGTTTTTTTGGTGATTGCACTGTTTTTATGTATGCGTTTAGACCTGAGATGAAAGCGCAATCATGCACAGATAATTATATCAATCTCTCGGTAGTCCGACAACATTCTATTCAGAAAATTACCAACTTAACAAATCCTTTGTAAATTTCACATAAGCTTTACAGTTTTGCGGTGATTTTTGACAGGCTTTGGCGAGTGGTAGTGAAATCTGTTAAACTATAGGTATTCTAGGAAAAGCTGGTGACTTCTATGCAATTGAAACGACCTTTTTTAAGCGAAGTTCAGTGGGCTCGTGCACTGGCAATTTTTGCAGTGCTCTTCGTACATTCCAGTTCAACCGGAATGGGTATGACCGTGCCTTTCTCTCTTCCTTATACAGGCTATAGCATTTTGAACATTGCTGGAAAAATCGGGACGTCAACGTTTATCTTTCTAAGCAGTTTCATCTTATTCTATACGTACTATTATCGAGATTTAACGCCGAAACTGTTCACGAGCTTTTACAAAAATCGCTTGCTGTACATCTTGGTTCCTTATATCGTCTTTTCGGTTTTCTATTTTGCCCTTCGCTACGATATCAATCAGTTCGATCTGACATGGCCTGAAATCATCGATAAGTTTACAGGCGAGTTGTTAACAGGAAATGCTTATACCCACTTGTATTTTGTCTATGTGAGCGTGCAGTTTTACTTGATGTTCCCTATCTTCTTGTATCTCTTCAAGCGTTTTGAATTTTTACGGAAATGGGCATTGCCACTCGGGATCTTGATTCAGTGGGCATGGGTTTTAGCCAATACGCATTTCTTCCAAGTCCCTGAGAAGGGTTCTATCTCTTTGTCTTATTTCATGTTTTATTTCATGGGTGCCTTTCTCGGTATCTACTATGAACAGTTCGTGACCTGGTTAAAAGATCTTCGCCGCAGCAGATTTGTCTTAGTGGGTGTGGTCGCCTTGTATCTCGTCATGACTGCTGGTTATTATTATGTGATGGTAATGGCACGAACGGGATCTGCGTATTTCTCGTCCTTTACTTATGAGCTAACTTGGAGTTTGATGGCGCTGACTGCCGGATTCTTAATCTTTGTACTAGCGCATGCGCTTGGTCACTTTAACCTGCCACGATTTAAAGCAACACTTGTGGAAATCGGTGCGGTGTCGTTTGGGATTTACTTGATTCATCCGTATTTGCTTTATTGGATGCGGGAATGGTTGCCAGGCGGCTCACCGTTTGTATTCCACGGTTGGCAAGTGTTCACGTTCTTTGCCATCTTCTTAGGAAGTTGGTTGATTGTGCGTCTCGTATACGATTTTGTGCCGGCGAGTTGGGTTATTTTCGGTAAGGGGAATAAGGTTTGGGGCTGGCGAGGTCGAGCTAAGAAAGCTAAATAACCGACTAGTCTCCTTATCAGTTCATTTGAAACGAAAGAAAAAGGACTCCTTTTCCTGTATCAACAGTTTCATCTATCTCCAGCCGATTCGTCTTCTTAATCAAGTAAAAAAGAAAGGCACCGGATTCGCTTTTTGAGCGAATCCGGTGCCTCTCTTCTTCATTCGACCGAAAACGATCAGCTTCCGCTAGATAAAAGTTGTTGAAAGACTTCTTCTTAGGAAGTTGTGAAGCCTATTAGGTTACTAGTCGCCTCCGGCTCTATTGATTTTCTTAACTTCTCACTTCTCTTTGCTATTAACAGTCTCTGCCGTGCTGTGCTAACGCAAGGCCCGATACTATGTTAGATAAAACATAGTGTAGGTCAGCGAGTTAACCTTATAAATATCAGATTTCATATGAATACTTTAAAATCAAAAATAAGGAATACAGCTTGTTCTTAATCAGTTGATAACACAGTCTCTATGACTAGTTAACTTGAAGTAAATGTGATCACTGTGTAGCATCTGCAAGGAGTTTACTTGTCTTGTTCTTCAAACTCGCTGACCTAGACTGTGACGTTTCACAATATGAATCGGGCCTTGCGTTAGCACAGCCCGCCTCAGTCTAGATGTGGAGGTTGCCACTCTTAGAAATTCCGAGAAAATCGGGCGTCCCCGTTGAGGCGTTAGTTGCCTCTGCGGGTGCGACTGATTTTGGAGCGTATTTCTGGCGACCGGAACTCGATAGCGCTTTGAGTTTCATTGAACTGTTAGAGGCGGAGCCGAAAAAGGAACTGAATCATTTCTACCACTTCCTGAAAGGTAGTAGTAGATTAAGTTTTCTTAGATGACAGATATTGATTTTTGAAAGTACTAAGAAGAATGCTAGGCGATTCGCTCAAAAAGCGAATCGCCTAGTTTTGGTTTTTAGCACTTATTAGGAAATCAATCTCTGGCAGCGGAGTATTCTAATCTGCTACTCCTTTTTCACTTGATTCAGAAGACGAATCAGCTGGAGGTGGATGAAATTGTTGATAACAGAAAGACCGGTTTTTTGGTACTTACTTATTAGGAAATCAATCTCTGGCAGCGGAGTATTCTAATCTGCTGCTCCTTTTCATTTAATTTCAAAGACGAATCAGCTGGAGATACATGAAATTGTTGTTAGTAAAAAAAAAATCTCGGCAACCTATAAACTAGGCTGCCGAGATTTTTGCTGTTTAGTTCGAACGAATGAAATCGATAACCTGACGCGCAGTATCATTGGCACGCTGCTGATGCGGACGAACCGTATCCGACAAGTGCTGTGTGCGCTCCTTAAGGTTGCTAAGCTGTGCATTGGTTGCAGAATAGAGATCTTCTGCCGTCCAGTCGTTAGATTCGACATGCCCGAGGACAGGTTGGTCTGCAAGCTTCGCAAACGCATCGATTTTTGGATCGTAGGATAGTGCAATAAACGGTGTTCGTCCTGCAGCTGCAAAGATCAGTGCGTGAAGTCGCATACCGATCAGTAAATCTGCATCGCGGATGACCGCCATCTTGTTTTCGATTGACGCGTTAAATGGCGAGATGTGCACAAAACTCTGATGCTTCATCTGGTTGCGCAACGCTTGAGATGTTTCATCGTCGTGTTTGCCGTGCATCGGGACAAGGACAATCGTGTTTCCTTCTGCCGCCAAGCGGTCAAATGCTTCAGCAAGCTTTGGCATGAAGACATCACTTTGAGCCCATTCCCGAACAGAAACCGCAATAACACGTTTGATTTTCTTCACTTTGAATGGGTTGGCAAATCCACTTGGGTTTATGCCAAGAACCGGATCAGGAACTATAGAGATGTCTTTCTTGATCCCAATCTTCGTCAACAAGTCTTTTGAATCTTGGTCACGCACTGTGAGAATACTAGCACGCTTCAGCACTTGCTTCATCATCAGCTTGTTTTGGAGTTTGCTGACAGGTCCCATCCCTTGTGCATAAACGAAGAATGGCGTATCTGATGCTTTCGCCATTCCCATTACAGCAAGGTAATACGGAATCGTCTTCCAGCCAGTCTTGTCTTGCAACAGACTTCCCCCACCACTGATCAGTCCGTCTGCACTTTTCAACACTTCATAAACTTCTGGAAGCTTCCAACGGTTTACAGCTTCGACACCATAGGTCTTAGCCGTTTTTGACGGGTTGTTGGAAAGTACTGTGATGTCGATTGTTGGTTCTTCGTTTCGCAGTGCATGAATGATTGCGTAAAGGATGGCCTCATCTCCTACATTATCAAAGCCGTAATAGCCAGATAAAACTACTTTCATCGAACCCACCTCTTTCGTGCCCATTCGCGAAGAATGACTTTTTTCAAATATTCATAGATAACGATAAACACTAGACCAATCAAGAATCCAAGTACGACGCTATAGCCTGTGCGTAGTAAGGAAATCGATAACGGGATGTGTAAATGTGTGAAAGTGTTCATGATAGATAGTACCCCGATGACTGCTGGAATTAGTACATAAAAACTAGATTTAATATCTGTTTTTGCAATGTGGAACGCCAGGACAAGCAAAGGCAACCCAATTAAGAACTCTTTAGTGCGTGGTCGAACATAGAGAGTTTCTTCTAACCATAGACGGAATTGCAATTCGTATGGGATAACCATGCCTTCATTCCCACCTCGACCAATGTAGAACAAGATGATTCCGCCGAGGACTGCGATGACAACGATATGCCAATAGGCAATTACTGCTCTCAACAACTTCGGTAGGTTTTCCCATAAAGCGTAAAGCACTAAGAAGGCAATAGGTAGAATGTTGACAAGACTCACTCCGCGGAATTGGTCAATTCCTAAATAGAAGGCGTTACCGTTTAATAAAACTACTACGAACCATACACCGAGCAGTACAAGCGCAATAGATGCTGCGTAGGAACGCACTAAATACAATTTCTTCGTCGGATCTTTAGGTAGTAGAACGGCCGCTATTGGTGCTGCAATAGCTAAACCAAGAGCTAAAGCTTTCAAAATCATACCTTCTCCAGTAAATAAATATAAGATTGCTAATAGAGAAAGACCTGCGAGTGCTACATAAGTTAGTTTCCGGCGTTTGAATACTAGTTCAGCCACAAAACCAAGGAACGAAACGAGCCCAATCAGGCCAATAAGTTTCTGCCATAACGGAATTTCTACCTTATCAAATGTGACTGCTTGTCCCCGTGTGAAAGCATCAGGTAATTTTGATTCGAGACGCGTGTTAAAGGTTTCAAGAGTAGTCATAGCTTCTTCGTATTCTTCATCCGCCAAGTTAACAAATGCCATGCGAATATTTCGTTCTTTGAAAGCTCGCACATAAACTTCGACATCATCGACAATCGTAGTCGTTGTTACTTGTCGGCTGTGTAGACGAACTACGTTGAGGTCATTTTTGTAGGCTAATTGATCGAACCCAATTTGAGGTTCATCTAGGAATTCGATCCACCCCATTGTGTATCCAGCTTCTTTTAATTGTTCCCCAAACTTTTCATGCCCCTCATTCTTCAGACCAAAAGGCACAGATTTACCATTAAAGATGACCGTCTCTACACCATCTTGTTTAACAGCAATTAATTCTTCAATCATACGCTCTGTGACTTCCGGCTTAGCATGATCACCTAAACGAGGGATGACATTGAATCCAGCATCCAGGAGCGTATCAATTAGCTGTGTGTCGTAGCCAATCGGCAAGTTCATCAGTTCATTGAAATTTCCGGGTACGAATGTATAGATGGTATTGTTTACACGAATTGGTTGCGCTTCGCTGAAAACGTTGCGCGTGATATCTCCAAAAGAGGTCTCCCCATCGGAATAGATGAATATTCCATCTTTATCAAATGGGTGCTCCAGTTCTGGTAACTCGTTAAAAATAAGCAATTGCTTCATCAAAGAAACGCTCACTACGTTCAACATTCCACGTTGTTGGAGGCTACTTAATGTTTCCGCTTCGACAGCGACTGAATCAATTCCGTTGTCGAGCAATTGTTGATGGATTGCGTCGACGTCAAGTTCTGGATAATCGACTAGCCAGTTGTGGACGGTCGCATAAGGAATCGTCGTCTCAATAGTTTTGTTTTCTTCTTCCGTAACAACACGGCTATAAATAGAAGGAATCGTCAGCAGCATCGCCGCAATACAAATTCCAAGTAAAATCTTCTTCATGTGGGAAAGCACCCCTATTTCGTTTTAGTTAAGCGTTTGCCGATGACCGGCAAGGATTGGAGTAGTTCTGGGCTCAAGGCTTTTGTGACAAGTAAAATAGCAAAATAGAGAATTCCACCGATAATGGCTGCGACTGCTACATAGCCTAGAGCTACAAGTCGTCCTAGGTCTTCAAAGTCCATCCACTGCATAGGCAAGTAAATGACTGCTCCCATGATGACAGCTGCTACGATGACAAGCAGTTCGTTTTTCGTGAGCCATGGAATCGAGACGAATCGGCGAATGGCAATACCGTTCGCGACTGTAAGTAACACGTAAATGATCAAAGTCGAATACGCGGCTCCTGTAAGGCCATAGTTCGCAACGAGTGTTAGGTTTAAAACCCACTTCACTGCAACCGCTCCGACGATGAGCCATGCGGCAAGTTTCGCTTTGTCCATCCCTTGCAAAACACCTGTCCCAAGAATCGTGAGGGACGTAAATAGTGAGCTGAAGGAGATGATGGCAAGCACTTCATTTCCAGTCGTATCTGTGAACAAGCCTAAGTTTATCGGGGTTGTCAGCACCACCAGCCCTATTGCGGCAGGCACTGATAATAATGCCGTCAGGAAAAAGGTTTGGCTCACGAGACGTGTCGCTTCGGCCTTCTCCCCTTTTACAAGTTTAGCTGAAATGGTAGGGATGAGTGGCAAGATGACGGAGCTCGCAAAAACCGTCACAATCTGCACGATGGTCAAACCGCGACCGTAGATTCCGTATTGGTACGTAATGTTTTCGGTTGTTCCTAAGAAATTGGCTAGCGCTGTTGGAATCGTCAAGGAATCGACGAGGTTTAGTAACGCCATTGTAATCGCACCGAATGCAATCGGTAGCGAGAGTTTTAAGATTTGCTTCGAACGTTTAGTAAATTCCGCTGTGGAAAGTCGTGTTTCCGGGCGAATACGGACATCTGACTTTGCATAGAGGCTGAGTAAATAGATCAGTGACGCCAGTGCCCCGAAGAACGACCCTACCATTATGCCTCCTGCAATTGTTTCCGTCGCATAGTTGGCTCGCACTAAATAAAGCGCAATCGCAAGAATCAACCCTACGCGGACGAATTGTTCAATGACTTGTGAAATTGCTGTCGGATTCATCGACTGATGACCTTGGAAATAACCGCGGTAGACAGCCATGTAAGGCGCCACAAGTAATGTCGTCGCGACAATGACGAGTGCCAGACGTGTTTCTTGGCCTCCTAATTGTTCAGCTAGTGGTGCTGAGAACAGCCAGATCAATGAGAAGCTGACAATTCCAAAGACGATGGCGAGAATACGCGCGGTGCTGTAGATATGACGCACGGCAAGCGTGTCTTGTTCCGCACGAGCTTCTGCAATGAGTTTGGAGATAGCGATTGGAATTCCTGCCACCGACAGGATCAGCGCCACCATGTACACCGGATAGACCAGTGTGAAAATACCGAGCACTTCGTCGCCTGCAATGTTTTGAAGCGGCACTCGGAACAGGCTTCCTAATAGTTTAGAGATAAGTGCGGCCACAGATAAGATGACGGCACTTTTGAATAAGGTACTCTTCATTTCTTATGTTGGCCCCGTTTCCGGAGCATGACTAATGCAAATTGAGGCAGTACCAGCATGCGTTTCCAGCGTGACGGTTGCTTCACTAGGCGGTAGAACCACTCGAGGTTCATTTTCTGCCAAATTTCAGGTGCGCGTTGGACGTTGCCTGACAAGACGTCGAGACTTCCTCCCACACCGATGAAGATACCTTTAGTGAACTGGTCGAGGTGTTGATTGATCCATAGTTCTTGGCGCGGAAAACCTAGTGCTACGAACACAAAATCTGGTTGCGCGGCTTGAATACGAGCAGCAAGACTTGGGTCTTCCCAGTCGAAGAACCCGTGTTGCGTCCCTACTAGGTCGATGCCAGGAAAGTCCGTACGTACGCGTTCTGCCGCTTGGGCGTTAGTCGTTTCCGAAGCACCCAGTAAGAAGACTTTCAGCTTGCGGGCGTCGGCTTCTTTTAGTAGGTCCATCATGATGTCGTAGCCACTGACGCGTTCTGGGAGCGGTTGGCCGATGAGTTGAGCAGCTTTGACGATCCCGATGCCGTCTGCCGTGATGTAATCGGCGCGCTCGAGAATCGCTTTGTATTCGTTATCCACTTGCGCGTGCATAACGATTTCTGGATTAGCAGTGACGACGAATGTCTTTTGGTTCGTTTCGGTACGTTCGACTAGTGTGTCGATGAACGCACGGTGCGTTGTATGTATGAAGGGCACATCGAGGATGCGCACGGTTGTTTGTGTCATGGTTGAGCTCCTTTTGCTAGTGAAAAATTCTTATCTACTATACCATATTTCGCAATAAGATGCGGAACAGGCTTGCCCTGAAATTTTGGAAAATGGCGGCGTGGCCTATGAAGCGATTTTGCTTCATGGGACGCGTTGACATTTTACAGGGATTTCAAGCCTGTGTAGCTCGATTGCAATAAGATGCGGAACAGGCTTGCCAAATAAATGGTGGCTGAGCGGTCGTTCATGGGATGAAATCGTGATTTCTTGGACATATCGGGGATTTCATGAGATGAAATCGTGATTTATTCGACAAATCGACGTTTTCATAAGACGAAGTCGTTTATTGGAAACTAATTTTTCCTCACCACAAAAGTGTTCCCCCACCACCAACCCGCTCCCACTAGCAACAAAACACCGCAGCCAAGGCTGCGGTGTAGGACTTCCTTCTATTATCTTGCTAACGGCATAGCTTTCAATAAATCAGAGCGCACATAAGCATTCTGGAAAGCACGTTCTTCCGGTACAACTCGGTACCAGGATAGAGCGTTTGGAATCGTGATTGTTTCTTTGACGTTAACTGTCATACCATTTTCCGGTAGTGTATAAAGCGCAGCGAAGTTTACAGTCGCATCACGACGGAAGTTGACTGGGCTGCCTGCATTCGTCATGTACAGTTGCTCCTTGAAAATATCTTTTTTGCCAAGGTGAAGATCTGTGCGGTACATGTGACCCGCAATTTTTTCGCCCCAGTAAGGATCAGAAGCGTAACGGACGTTCATTCCCAGTCCTTTGTTACCCAGGAAAGATCCGTTGAAGAAGCTTCCGTTGACCGTCTGATAATTTTTCGTTACACGGTCAGCCGCATCTGCGATGGATTCTTTGAATGTGGCATATGTGTATGCCCCACGGTATGGATCCGAGTCCACTGCTCCGTAGCCAAATAAATTCTTTTTGTCTTGAGCAATCAAACTTGTTCCCCAACCACTTTCGTGGATTGCATGGCCCATTAAGTAAAGGGCATTAAGATTGTACTCTGCTTCGATTTCTTTTAATGCCGTACCGATACCAACTAGAGGACTTGTTGTCCAAAGCTTACCGGCTACTGTCTTATTGTAATGAGGGAACTTGTCGAGTAGGTACTTATCCAGTTCCTCTGCTGTGTAGTTCGTTGTAGAGCGCAAGTTCAGTTTGTTGAAGTATTGATGAGCTTCCGTTACGAATTTGCCATTCACGTCGGTGAATGTGAAACCGTCCCAGCTGTAATATCTTTCACCTGTTACGAATGCAGCTGGCGCAACACCTAGTTGGCCGGCGATTTCATAACGGCCTAGGCCGTAGTTATAGATATAGTGCAGCATGTGATCACCTGAACGAGCGAAATAGGCCTGCTCCGTAATCATTTCTTTTGGTATCAAGTTGATGCTTCCCGCATCAGCGTAGCTCACTTTATCGGCGAGTTCTACTTTTACATAAGTTTCTGTAGCGTCATGGTACTTAAGCTCAGTATGTTGCGTTACGTAAGGGCGGAATTGGCGCTCACGCTGCGTACCTGTCTTCCAGACAAGGTCTGTTCCTGGGAAGAGGTTCACAAACTTGTTAGAGACTGCAATACCGTTTTTGATCCATACGATGATGCCGTCGCGCTGAACGATTAGAGATGTTCCAGCTTGAGCATAGGTTTTTGCACGGTCAAACGTATCAAATTGACGAACGACTTCCGGTTGGCCGTCACGAATGGCTGCCACTTGGAATGCTTTTGGTTCTGCAGGGAAAATAATTTCTCGTCCATTTAACATCACTAGTGCCACCATCCAACGTGTTGAGGAATCTTTCGGATTAAAGAATCCAAGACCGTCTCCATTAATAACCCCGTGGAATGCCACAAATTTTACATCTTCTCTATAAGAAGGGTGAATTTTATCACTGTCTTTAAAAGTAAGCTCTGGAATTTCAAATCCTTCACTGATTACACCTTTAGCATGCATAGCACGAGCCACCATTGCGGCCATTTGTTCACGCGAGATTTGCTGATCGGGTTTAAATGTTCCATCCGGATAACCGGAAACAACTCCTGCATTCACTGCATCTGCTACCCACGCCGCATACCATTTTTCGACTGGTACGTCCGTGAATGCCAATTGCGAAACGGCTTGAGTTTGAACGCTTGGGACTACTTCTTCGCTTTGTAACTCAAAAGAAGCGACAACAAATTTAGCGAATTCGGCACGAGTAACAATGTTTTCTGGTTTGTAGGTTCCATCTGGATAACCTGCCATGATTTCTAACTCAATGAGCTCTCTCATTTGGTGCTCGTATTTATAACCTGTTAAATCGTCTGCGGCTGAAGCTGATAAGGTTCCGATCAAAAGTGACAAGATAGATATTAGTAGGAGTAAAGAACTCTTTCTTAGCATGTAGGAGTAAGCCTCGCTTTCAAATTAGTAGTCCGTTTAGGTCATGGGAAAGGGGTAATAATCTGTCACATGTACAACTTTATCCTATTTTTAACATCAGTTCTATGATTCTATTGAATCAAATTCTTATTAACGCTATTTTCGGTAGTAATGAACCATGTTACCCCCTTATAAATATATAGAACTACTTGTGGGTAGAATTACACCTACTTTAAAATTAATTTTAACCTATCTTTTATTTAAACGCCTACCTTTTTCTCATTTTTCAAGTAAATTGTTCAATTTGCAAATTTTCGTGCTACTATCAGTTTATCTTAAATCCCACCATGAAAGGAGCTTCTTTTTCAAGAATGCTTACACTTCAGAAATTTGCACTAGTTTTCACTTCTCTGCTCCTTGCTTTCACGGGCTTTTTCTCACTAACAACTTCAGTCTCGGCTTCGACTCCCTTCAGAGATATTTCATCATCCGATAGGGAAATCGTTTACTTATATCAAAACGGTTACATTTCAGGGACCTCTTCTACGACGTACAGCCCTACTATGGAAGTAACACGTGAACAAGCTGCTACAATGATCGGTCGTGTTTTAAAGTTAAACGGCACACAACGTTCTACTTCTTTTCCAGATGTAGACGCAACTAGCTACGCATCAGGTTATATCGAAAGCGCAGTACAGCGCGGCATCATCTCTGGTTATCCAGATGGCACATTCCAACCGAAAGCCACGATGACTCGTGGAGAAATGGCTCATCTGTTAAGCCGTGCATTTGGTTACACAACAACTTCACCAATCACATTTAAAGATGTTCCGCATAGCACTGCTGCCAACAGCCTTTATCTTGCGGTCAATAAAATTGCTACAAATGGTGTAGCTGCTGGAACTGGAAACGGCTTTTTCAGTCCTTCTAAAAATTTGAATCGTCGTGAGTTCGCTATGTTTGTAGCACGCGCTGTCAATTCAGACTTTAAAGTTTCTTTCGAAATTCCAGTACTCGATACATTGCAGTCCACTACTGATGGTTTAAACATTCGTTCAGGCCCAAGTACAAGCAGCAGCGTCATCGGTCGCATGAACAAAGGTGATCAGTTTAAGGTTTACAGCATCGCAAATGGCTGGGCTTACGGATCAATCGGTTCGGTTACTGGTTATGCAAGTACTTCTTATTTAATCAAAGTTCCTGCTGCAAGCTCAGAACGTATCATGGTAATCGATGCCGGACATGGCGGAAGTGATCCAGGAGCTGTTTACAACGGCTTGCAAGAAAAGAACGTCAACTTGAATGTAAGTTTGCGCGTGGAATCAAAACTAAAAGCTCGTGGCGTCACAGTGTTGATGACTCGTTCTACAGATGTTTTCCATAGTTTAGACTACCGTGCCGCTTATGGCGCACAAAATGGCGCAGATGCGTTTGTATCGATTCATGCGAATGCAATCAACAATTCAAGCGTCAGCGGCTCTGAGACGTTCTACTCGTCTTCTCTGGACCCACGCGCTGAACACAGCAAACAATTAGCAACATTTATTCAAAATCGTCTTTATAAAGCGATGGAGCACAACAATCGTGGCGTAAAGGATGCAGATTTCCAAGTTATCGCAAACAACCCACTTCCCGCAGCACTAGTTGAGCTTGGTTTCCTCACGAACTCTTCTGACGCTTGGAAGCTTGGCAACGCGACTTACCAAGACCGTGCCGCTCAAGCAATTGCGGACGGGATTATCGATTATTACAACTGGCGTGATAAGTAAGTAGATGTGAAGCAAACTCGTTCTGAAACTGCTTCAATAAAAGAAAAAACAGTAATTTCTCTTGATTCATGAGAAATTACTGTTTTTTTTCGTTTATGCTGAGTTCCATTCCGGGGCTGCGTTCCGTGGGCGCGTCGTGAGTCTCCTCGTCGCAAGCTCCTGCGGGGCCTCACGTTACTACTTTTGATCTCACTGGAGTCAGCCCCTACATTCCACTCAACTCTCCAAAATTTCAGCTTCTATTTATATGTTTGGTACCAACCTAATTTTGAGTGAAGTTCCACTCTAAACATCCTACGACACTATTTTCTATATTTCGACGTTTTTCTAGGTTCTAACCTCTTTTAATTAGGGTATTACTATATAATAAAAGAAACTGCTTGCAGGAGGTCCGCTACCATGAAACATTCACTCACCCTTTCCCTACTGATCGCTCTCACCGGTCTCTCCACGACGGCGTTTGCTGCCCCTGCCGAAACAACCGAACCCGAGAAAGTTTTTATTTCATTCGATGAGGAAATCGATTACACCTACCTTGAGACAATCGGAGCGACTGTTACCACAGAACTTCCCGCGATTTCTACTGTAATCGCTTCCATCGACCCAGAGAACACATCATCTATCTTCCAAACTGCTACAGACGAAGTGGCTATCACCCCCTACCCAGAGGATGACCTTTTCTATTTAGCTGCCGAAACACCCAGTTGGGGATATGAACCCGTTCTAGCGGGTCGCGCGTACACTCTAGGATATCGTGGTAACGGGATTAAGGTCGGCGTAATCGATTCGGGGATCAACGGACTTCATCCAGACCTTCGTGTAAAAGGTGGCACTAGCTTCGTCAACGGTTCCCACCTGAGCGATTTCACAGGGCATGGCACACACGTCGCGGGAATTATTGCAGCACAAGCCAATACGATTGGCGTACGTGGTGTTGCACCGGCTGTTGACCTCTATTCAATTCGAGTTTTTGGGGAAAGCGGGATTGCAACCAATGATAACGTTTTGGAAGGCATACAATGGGCAATAGACAATGAAATGCAAGTGATTAATATGAGTTTTGTAAATGGCGGGGATATCCCTAAATTGCGCGAAATATTACAAGTAGCTCATGAAAAAGGCATAATTTTAGTTGCAGCATCAGGAAATGGCTGGGATACGCAAAAAATTATCCCCTCAGACGTTCAGTATCCAGCTAAATATCCATTTGTTATGGCCGTTGGATCTATAGGTAAGAACGAATCAATCTATTACAGTTCATTTAGAGGGCCTTCTCAAGAATTTGTAGCGCCTGGAGAAAAGATTTATTCTACCTTTTCTGACCGCCTGACAACTACAGATGCTGATTACAAAGAAGATACTGGCACTTCCATGGCAACACCATTTGTAACAGGGATTGCCGCACAATACTTACAGGCTTACCCCCACCTGACACCTGCTCAAATTCGATTGGCTATGCAACGCAATGCTAAGGATTTAGGTGCAGCAGGTCGTGATGCAACATACGGCTATGGCTTGATTCAATCGATTAAAGAACCAGCGGGGCTTTATCCGGATACAAAATCTGGAGCTTGGTATTCTGAAGCGATTGAAAGAGGCTTTGAAGAAAAAATTATTTCCGGATTCCCAGATGGTACGTTTCGACCTAGCGGGTTTTTGACTAGAGCGGAAGCAGTATCCCTACTTAGTCGGGCATTAAATTGGCCAACGACGAGTACCACTTCCTATTTTAGAGATGTACCCACGGAATCATTTGCATTTCCCGCCATCGGATATGCTTATGAACAACAGATCATCACTGGCGTGAGTTCTACACGGTTTGTACCGCAATCTTCTGTAACGCGTGGCGATCTTGCGTTAATGCTTCACAAGGCCTTACAACTACCTGTAGTGGCTTCACAGTCGTTTCCGGATGTAGACTCGAATGCGCACTACGCAGAAGCTGTACAAGTGATGGTAGCCAATGAAATTATCGTCGGATATCCAGAGGATCAGACATTCCGCCCTAAACAACCTGTCACACGTGCCGAGTTTACATCTATGATTTTTCGAGCTCTTTACGAAGAAAAATAGCAATTAATTTTGAGTTTCTTCCTATTATATATACAAAAAAAGGACTGGCAGTTAGCCAGTCCTTTTACTTATGATTATTTCACTACGTTGTAAACGAATTGTGCAAATTCAGCACGAGTTGCGTTTGCATTTGGCTTGAATGTACCATCTTGGTAACCACTTGCTACTTCAGCAGATGCTACTTTGATGATGTTTGACTTAGCCCAGTGACCATCGATATCTGAGAATGATACGTTTGATGTAGACGCCGTTAATGTATAAGCGCGTGTTAGAAGTGCTGTAATTTCAGCACGTGTAATTTTTGCTTTTGGAGCGTAGCCATTTTCACGACCACCTACGATACCTTTTTGGTGCAATGCGTTGATATAACCTGATGCCCAGTGAGATGTTGGAACGTCTTTAAAGCTTGATCCAGCGACTGGCTTAAGGCCAAGTGATTTAGCAACCATTACTGCTGCTTCAGCACGTGATACGTCGTTTTTCGGAAGGAATTCAGAACCATCGTATCCAGAAACGATACCTGCATGGCTTAAATCTGTGATAGCTGCTTTTGCCCAATGGCTATTGCTAACATCGTAGTACTGACCAGTTGGTAGGTCAGGACGTGGTGCTGGCTTTGGAGCTGGTGCCGGTTTTGGAGCTGGGTTTGAAACTTGTGTAGTACCAGATGTTACTCCAGGTACTCGTTTTGCCCCAACATAACGTGGCGCCCAGTAAGAGTTTGTGTTTAAGTTTTCTATAGCAATACCTTTAGAGTTAGTTGCTGAAATGAATCCGCCGTTTCCAACGTAAATTCCAACGTGTCCAACACTGCTGCTTCCTGCTGTAAAGCTGAAGAAGACAAGGTCACCTTTTTGTAAGTTTGATTTCGATACGGCTGTACCGACTCCATATTGACCACCTGATGTACGTGGTAAGTTAAATCCGAATTTTTGGTTAAATACATATGTAGTATAACCTGAGCAATCGAATCCTGACGGTGTATTACCCGCCCATTTATAAGGTACTCCGATAAATTGTTTTGCATAGTTTACAATTTCATCTTGAGTTGCTGTTCCACTGGCTTCTGCTGTGTTCGACATAAATGGTGTAGCTGTAAAAAGTAGTACAGCAATTATCATCCATACAATTCGCTTCTTCAAGTTGGTCACCTCATAAGTTTTGTGATTCTCGATGCTGATCAGGCATTGAATCTTAATTTGTTTGAATTTTTCCTACAAGCTCAATATTAGCAGATAGGTATTCATTTTATGGTTACAGTTATATTACAGTTACGTTACAAATGAAGAAAATGCGTTTATTTCTATGAAATCGGGTTATTAACGCTAGTTTGGCTAAATTATTAGATAGACTCTTAAATTGTAACTATTAATTAAATTTGAATATTGTATATTTTTAGAATTTATAAGACAATGGAAGGAGAAAAATTTAATTCGAGAGGTGAAGTAGTTGGAATTTCCAAAAGTTGAGATAGGTCGTCGTATTCGAATGTTACGCAGAGAGTTAGGCATCACATCTGAAGAGCTCGCCAAACGTGCCGGCGTGAGCCAAAGTATGGTTTCGCAAATTGAACGCGGGTTGGTCTCCCCTTCCCTTGAAACATTGTGGAATTTGGCCAACAGCTTGAACGTCCAGATTTTTGCTTTCTTCGATCAAACCGATGGAGAACGCGTCAATATCTACCGCAAAGAAGACGATTTAATTGTTAAACGTATTCGCCCGAACAGCGAATATCATTTATTGTCCCCAAGTATCGGAAAAGATATCGGTTTCTTCAAGCTTGTTGTCGATCCTGGTGAATCTATCGAAGACCAAATCATTCAGCACAAAGGTGAAGAATGCGGGTATGTGTTAGAAGGTACATTGATTGTAGAAGTCGGCCCCGACCGTTATGAATTAGTGGAAGGTGACGCCATCTTCTTTGACAGCGAACTTCCCCACCGGTTCTTTAATGCCGGCGACAAGCCGGCGATAGCCATTTGGGCAATGACGGCTGCTTGGAGATAGGCTAGGCTACATAGGAAGGTGACCCACAGGTGCAGATTTTGCGCTTGTGGGTTTTTTTGAGGGTCTTGGCTGGGTTGAGGCTGGCGGATGGAAAGGTGATGAGCGATTTTTGTGCTGTGATGAGCGATTTTCGTGCTGTGATGATTGAAATTCTTATTCTGATGAGCGAAAACACGATTCTGATGATGGCATTTAAACATGATGAGCGATTTTCGTGCTGTGATGATTGAAATTCTTGTTCTGATGAGCGAAAACACGATTCTAATGATGGCATTTAAACGTGATGAGCGATTTTCGTGCTGTGATGATTGAAATTCTTGTTCTGATGAGCGAAAACACGATTCTGATGATGGCATTTAAAAGTGATGAGCGATTTTTGTGCTGTGATGATTGAAATTCTTGTTCTGATGAGCGAAAACACGATTCTGATGATGGCATTCAATCTGGATAAGATCGAAATCCGCTTCCACCCCATGAAAACTGCCTCCCACCCCCTAAAAATTCAAAATCCAAGATCTTTTTAAAGTCACAAAACCCTTTCTAACAAAAAAATTAAGTCATAAACCCTTTCTAGCAAGAGAGGAAGACAAAAAAATCCCGCTAGCCTATTCGGTGGCTAACGGGATTCTATGATTATTTTAAGATTTTGATAGTAACGGTTTTGCGACCCCAGTTAAGAGCGTCTTGTTGGTTCGGGATAAAGACATCAATTTTGTTGCCTTTGATTGCGCCGCCAGTGTCTCCAGCGATTGCTTCTCCGTAACCTTCAACCCATACGCGAGACCCTAGTGGAATCACTTTTGGATCTACTGCGATTACTTTAAGATGTGGATTTGCACGCAGGTCGATACCTGTTGCTGTTACTCCAGAACATCCTGTGCAATAAGCTGTGTAAGCTGTTGCTTCAACTTTGAAAGTTTGTGCTGCTTCAGGAGATGTTTGTTTTGCTGGTGTTGGGTTGCTCACTGGTGTTGTGTAGCTTCCGCCCTTCACTGCTAAAACTTGTCCTGGGAAGATAAGGTCAGAAGAAAGACCGTTCCATCCTTTTAAGTCAGCTACTGTTACACCGTAGTTTACCGAGATGCGGTAAAGTGTGTCACCAGACTTAACTTTGTAAGACGATGTTTCTGTCTTAGCTGGTTTTTGAGCAGGAGCAGTTGCTGTTCCTTCAACGCTCAATTTTTGGTTCGGGAAGATCAAATCCGAAGATAGGCTGTTCCACGATTTTAGTTGTTGAACTGATACATTATATGTTTGAGAAATTGACCATAGTGTGTCTCCGCTTTTAATTGTGTAAGTTTCTTCTGCTGCTGATGCTGATGTCGCGGCTCCGAATAGTAGGCCTGCGAAAGCGGTTAGTGCAACGATTTGTTTTTTCATAGTATGAATTTCCTCCTTTTCACTAACGAGATTAATCTTACCACGTTACTATTTCAGTAGATTAACAGGAATGTTTCAATAAACTTTCAATTCACTCCATATTTTGTGAGCTATTGGTCATAGTCATTACGAATGTTACAGTAGCGTTACAGAATACTAGTTTTCGAGAGTCGATTTAATGTTTTGTAATAGTTTACGAGGGTAAAGATGGTAATTTGTTCCGGTTAGGGTATTTTCCCCATAAAAAAAGACAAGCGAAGAATCGCCTGCCTCATTACAATTTATCGCTTGTCAGTTGATTGTTTTACCGGAAACCAGCCTGTTACGGAGAGTATTTTTTCCCAAAGTTGGTCGGGAATGTCGAGTGCATCTTGGTTTGTTGGATCGATTTCAGTAAGCAACAAGTCTTCTTGACCGTCAACTAGTTTTGGATACCACTCTGGATCTGTAACAATTGATCGCCCGATGGCAAACAACTCTGCGTATCCCGATGAAGCCGCTTGATCGATTTCCTGTTTAGTGTTCAAAGAGCCGACCCCAACTAAAGGCGTTCGTCCATTAATAACTTTCGCAAAATGCTCGATACGAGATGTTCCTTCCTCGTCCGAATAAGAGGCATCGAAGAATTGCCCCAATGAAATATGCAGATAATCAAGATTTTCGTCTGCTAGTTTGTCGATCAATTGCAGCTTTTCTTCTATAGTAAAGCCTGGATTGGTGTTCTCTTCTGGTGAGAAGCGGTAGCCGATAATAAAGTTGTCAGTAGCAAGCTCCGCCACGACTCGCTTTACTTCCGCAGTTACGGCAAGCGAGAATGCGGCGCGGTCTTGTCCCCATTTGTCATCGCGACGGTTGGAGTGCGGAGAAAAGAATTGATGAATCAGATACGTGTTGGCACCATGAATCTCGACGCCATCAAAGCCCGCTTCGATTGCACGGCGAGTTGCTTCCCCAAATGCACGAATCGTTTCTTCGATTTCATCAGATGTTAGTTCACGAGGTGTTTCAGCCCCATCGCGAGGATACGCTACTGCGCTGGCCGACACAGGGGTTCCCCCATTCAATACGCGGCTATTGGACTGCCGACCTGCATGGAAAATCTGCAAAATAGCCGTGCTGCCATTGTCTTTAATTGCTGAAGCAATTCGCTTCAAGCTAGGCAGTCGGTCGTCTGACTCAGCCCCGATGGAGTAAATAAACCCAGCTCCTTGCGGTTGGATGTAAGCACAAGCCGTGATTACAGCGCCGATACCACTCTTTGCGCGGCGAGCATAATAAGCAATTTCTTGATCCGATGCGTCCCCATTCGTTTCAGACGAATACGTCGTCATAGGCGCCATCATAATGCGGTTTTTAAGAGTAGCCCCGTTAGGAAGCGTCAGAGGTTGTTGCCAAATTTCAGTCATGTTTGTCTCTCCTTCATTGCTGTCGTTTAGTTTAGCGTACTGAAGTGTGGGGTTCAGTTCAAGTGAAGTGACTCGGAAATTTAGCGGGACGAAGGAGTTTTAGGTCTTAAGTATAATTGTTAGCTAGTTCCATTTCCTATTGAACTAATCTGTAACATTAAGGTTTTCCGTGCGCGATACAGGGTCTGTTGACTTTTTATACCCAACCATTTGCGTAACTCTTTTGATTTTTCAAGCTCAGAGCTGAACTGTAATAAGTGCTTCAAAGTACGCGGAAGTGGATTTCTCTCAACACTTCCACACTTCCCACATTTCCAATTACGTGTTTGCTGAATTAATCTACCTGTGCATTCTTGGCAAAAGACACCCTTTTTTAAAGTAGCAAGGTCTAGACCTTGTTTTAAACATATGTCTTCGTAAAGAAATGGCGTTTGGAAACTATGCAACTGATTCACTAATTGTTTCAGTTGACGCTTATTGAGGACAGACGGTAATCGACTAAGTTCTAATATATGAGCTTCTAGTTGTTTCGGAAATAGGATAGTGCAGCGTTTGTCTGAAGTTACAATTTCACAGCTTTTATTCGCAAAGACCAATGCTCTATGAACAGGGATGGGTAAATCGAGCTTGCGTAACATCAGTAATAAAGCATAATGATTGCGCTGAATTTGCGTGAAGGGGCAATCAAAATAGGACTCTTTTTCGTCATAAGTTCGCTTCATTCTACTAGGGTTTTGTAAAAATTCAATCTTACCTCGGATATTTTTAATTTCAATATGAAGGATAAATTTTGAAGTGATGATAAGTGTATCGATTTGTGTGTAGCGCTTTTGTGAGATTCGCGCATGGAAATTGGGGATAATAGTGTAGGGTTCAGGAAGTAATATTCCTGTAAGGATTTCATCGATCCGCACTTCGCCATAGTGGCCGGACAGAATTGTTAACATTTGATTAGTGATTTCACGACTTTTCTCATGCAATGTATCTGGTAAACGTTTTTGCAGATCCTTCAAAGTTTCAAGTTCTGGTGGAATTGATCTCGTTATGTGAGGATTCGACCACTTGATAGGTATGGGTTTCGTCATTTAATGCCTCCTTTTCCATTTCAGTATAATAGACGAGTCCAAAGTTGAGCAAATTTAAGCTGGATTGTTTTGAAGTGTTGAAGGTCTTACTAGAAAGTACTTAAAGGCAGCTGGGTTTTGATATGTTTTTCGAAGATCATGTGTTTAAGCGATCATCAGATTGGGGTTTTCACTCATCACGACTCGGTTATCACTCATCACAACACATTTTTCACTCATCACAACACGGTTTTCGCTCATCACGAGTTTAAGCGATCATCAGACTGGGTTTTTCACTCATCACGACGCGGTTTTCATTCATCACAACACGGTTTTCGCTCATCACAAACTCCAAGTCCTTTAAGATTCCAAGCCCTTACTAGAAAAGCCCTTTAAGACTCCAAGCCCTTACTAGAAAAGCCCTTAACCAACATTTTCCCCAAACAAAAAACCCTTCCGAAGAAGAGTTTAAAGAGAGTAGATGTGGATGGCGGTTCACGGAGCGCCTTAATCCAAATCGTTCTCTGGTTAGCTGAGTAGGATGGCTGCGGCTTGATCGAGTTCTTCGTATGAAACGTTGAGCGGAGGCAACAAACGTACAACGGTTGCGCCAGCCGGAACGACTAGCAGACCTTTGGCTTGCATCTCTGCCGCAAACGCTGCGCTATCGGTGACGACGAGACCCATCAGTAAGCCCATTCCACGTATTTCGAATTTCGAAGATAGTTTGTTAGCCAGGTATGCGGCTTTTTCCGCCACTTCTTTTAAGAAAGCTGGTTCAAAAACTGTCGAAACAACGGTGTGCGACACAGCTACACCTAATGCGTTCCCGCCGTAAGTTGTGCCGTGAGAACCTGGCGTCAACGATTCAGCCACTTCTGCTGTACCGAGGATGCCGCCGATTGGGAAACCACCACCAAGACCTTTTGCTAGCGAGATAATATCCGGTTTTAGAACGGTTTGCTCATAAGCATAACGCGTTCCCGTGCGGCCAATCCCTGTTTGCACTTCATCGACGATGAGCAGGATGCCATTTGCATGACACAACTCTTGGATAGTCGCCGCAAAATCTGGAGTCGTCGGGTTGACCCCGCCTTCTCCTTGAACGATTTCTAACATGATCGCTGCTGTATCCTCCGTCACTGCGGCACGTAAAGCTTCCCCATCGTTGAATGGAACATGAGTGAACTTCGAAACTAGAGGGCCAAAGCCGCTTTGGACTTTCTCTTGACCGGTAGCTGACATGGCACCAAATGTACGGCCATGGAAAGAGTTGTTGAACGTGATGATATGATGCTTGCCTGTATGACGGCGTGCGAGTTTGATGGCTGCTTCATTAGCTTCCGCCCCACTGTTACAGAAAAATGCATGGTCAAAATGAGTGTCTTTTGTCAGTAGAGCCGCTAAGCGTTCTTGCCCACTGCTTTCAAACAAATTCGACACATGCCATAGTTTTTCGGATTGTTCTTTTAGCGTCGCGTTGACTTGCGGGTTGGCATGGCCAAGCGCGAGCACCGCAATTCCTGCGATGAAATCTAGGTATTCATTGCCGTCTGCATCCCAAACTTTTGTACCTTGGCCTTTTACCAGTTCAATTGGTCGGCGGGCATAGTTTTGGAACAGGCGACTTTTTGTTAGTGATTCAGGCATTCGTGTGAACCTCCTTCGCATTTCGCGTGGTGAGTGGGTTGATCGCCTTGACGGTCGTGCCTACCAGTGTATCGTCAGTAATTTGCACGGCTTTGACACCGGCCTCAAGACACGTAAGAGCAGCTTGCACCTTCGGGATCATCCCCCCATAAATGATACCATTCGCTATCCACTTTCGAATATCCTGCTCACTTGCCGACTTCACGGTCTCCCCGTCTTTTTTAATGCCCGGCGTATCTGTGACGAGCAATAAAGATTTCGCTTGAACGCCTGCTGCAATGCCTGCTGCGAGCGTATCCGCATTAATATTTAACGGAGTTCCTTCTATTGAAGTGCCTACACAAGCAACGACCGGAATAATTCCTGCTTTTAAAAGCAATTGAAACTTCACCGCGTTGACTTCGGTAACGACCCCAACTTCCCCGTAAATTTCCTGATCCAGATAGTCTGTTGAAAATATCCCGTCAAAGCCATTAAGACCTGCAGCGGAAATACCGGAAGCATTTAATTTGCCGACCAGTCCTGAATTGACCTCACCAATTAAAATGTTGCGAATCGTGCTGATCATTTCTGGTGTAGTGACTCGGATGCCATCCACAGTCTCTGATACAATCCCTTGATTCCTAAGGGCTTCATTGATATTGGGACCGCCACCGTGGACGACTATGATCCGTTGACCGGCCTCAACCCGGTGCTTCAGGCTTTTGATGAATGCTTGCGATAAATGAGCGAGTGTACTGCCACCTATTTTGATGACGTGACAATTAGGAACGATAACTTGCGTTGATTTGGACGTAGTCATACGTTAAATCGCACCCCCAAGCGCGTCCTTCTCCATCCCCGTGGTGAAGGTCTACAGAAATTGAAATCTCGTGTTGCTTCAAGTAGTTCATAGCTTGGTCTTCGGAAAACTTCACTGGCTCACTGTCTTCGACGACTAAAATGTCCCCAAGCTTGATCGTAATCGTATCGGGATCAATTTCCATCCCGCTGTACCCAACCGCTGCAATAATACGTCCCCAGTTGGCGTCGCAACCAAAGACTGCCGTTTTGACGAGCGGAGACCCGACAACCGTCTTGGCAATTTTACGAGCTTGTTCATCTGAAACAGCACCCGTTACGTTGACTTCAATCAGTTTTGTAGCACCTTCCCCGTCTTTCGCAATGAGTTTGGCAAGGTCTTGCGCGACCATTTCAAGAGCTGCTAGGAACGTTGCCCATTCCGGATGAGTTGGTGTCAGTGTGTTGTTACCTGCCAAACCATTGGCAAGCACAAGAACCATATCGTTTGTGGACGTGTCCCCGTCTACCGTGATAGAGTTGAATGTTTTTTCCGTCACTGCGGAAAGTGCCGCCTGCAAATGTTCAGATTCGATTGCTGCATCTGTCGTGATAAAGCCAAGCATCGTCGCCATATTTGGCTCGATCATTCCTGACCCTTTTGCCACACCCGCAATTACGATTTCTTTCCCGTCAATTGTTGTGGCATACGAAGTATTCTTCATCACCGTGTCCGTCGTCATAATAGCTTGGGCGAAATCAAGAGCACCAGTCAGGTCGTCATTCGGATGAAGTTTTGGTGTTCCGTGAATGATTGGTGCCATAGGAAGAGGTTCTCCGATGACTCCTGTTGACGCAACGCCAATTAGTTCTGGCGCAATCGAGAACTGGTCAGATGCCAGCTGTTGCATAGCAAGTGCATCGAGGTAGCCTTGTTTTCCCGTGCAAGCATTGGCATTTCCAGAATTGACGAAGATGGCTTGCATCTTTTTCGTGTTGTAGACGACATCTTTTGTCACCTTTAGTGGCGCAGCTTGAATGGCATTTGTAGTAAACACTCCCGCAACTGAAGCAGGTATATCACTAATGACGATAGCCAGGTCTTTTTTCTTGTGCTTAATACCACAGTGTATGCCCGTTGCCGTAAATCCTTTCGGCGAAACGAGTGATTTACGTTCGATTTTTTTGAGTGTTGGTGTGATTGTCAATTCCATAGTAGTTGCTCCTTTTTGAGGCAGTTAGATCATGAGGGGAACCAGATTTAGTCCCGCCTTCTCATCCAGTCCGCACATCAGATTCATGTTTTGTACAGCTTGTCCGGCCGCACCTTTCATCAAGTTGTCGATGACTCCCACAATGGTGGCCCGATTGGTACGCGGATCGACGGTCACTTGAATGTCGCAGAAATTCGAACCGTACACTTGCTTCGTGCTGAAAACAGGCTTGTTCTCGAACACTCGGACGAAGGGTTCGTTTTCGTATGTAGATTTTAAAGCATCTTGAATGTGTTTATTAGTTGTTCCTACTGTTAGTGGCGCATAGCTCGTGGCCATGATTCCCCGCGTCATCGGGACAAGATGCGTATTGAACGTCAACACTGGCTTTTTACCTGTGTGGGTTTCAAGCGTCTGTTCGATTTCCGGGATATGTTGATGACTATTAATTTTGTAGATGGAGAAATTTTCGTTTAACTCACTGTAATGCGTCAGTTGGGAAGGCTTGTTGCCTGCACCAGAAACGCCACTTTTTGCATCGGTATAGAGATGCGCAGGGTCAATGAGTCCTTCGTTAACTAGCGGAAGCAGACTGAGCAATGTCGCCGTCGGGTAACATCCGGGATTGGCAATCAATGTGGCTTGCTCGATTTTTTGCCGGTTCCATTCCGGAAGACCATATACCGCTTGCTCCACAACCGCTTGTGGTGCTGCAGGTTTTTGGTACCATGCCTCATAAATCGCAGGATCTTTTATGCGGAAGTCTCCAGACAGATCAATAAGTTTCGGCCCTCTTCCTACTAAAGTAGGTAGGATTTGAGAAGCGACTCCTGCGGGCGTACCAGTGAATACGACATCAAGTTCGGCCAATACATCCGAATCAATGGCTTGCAGAGGCTGCTCATTTATATTCATCAAATGTGTATATTTATGCGAAATTTGAATATTTTCTTCCGAGGAGGAAAACACGTGGATTTCGTGGACGTTCGGGTGATTAGTCAAAATACGGATGAGTTCAAGTCCCCCGTATCCTGTAGCGCCTATAATTCCGATTTTCATGTAAGTATCAGCTCCGTTATAAAAACAAGTTATTTATTAGTATACGACTGCATAAATATAAAGTCAATTGCATTATTAGTAATGATTTAGGGTTGGTTGGAGTTAGTGCGATCATTAGGTTGGGTTTTCGCTCATCAGAATGGAATTTTCGCTCATCACTCCGAGTTTTTCGATCATCAGAGAAGTGTTTTCGATCATCACGAGTTTTCTCGATCATCAGAGTAGGAGTTTCGCTCATCACATCGAGTTTATCGATCATCAGAGAAGCGTTTTCAATCATCACACCAAAAAACCACCACTTCAATTAGAAGTAGTGGTTGGAAAGTCTATTTGTCATCGTTGATTTTTGAGTTGTTGCCTTTTTGTTGGCCAGGGGCTTTCTCGCTGTTGCCTTTAGAAGAACCATTTGATGCATCTTTCGGTTCTTTTGAGCTTTTAGGCTCTTTTGGTTCTTTTGTGTCTTTCGGTTTTTTAGGCTCTTTTGGTTCTTTTGTGTCTTTCGGTTTTTTAGGCTCTTTTGGTTCTTTTGTGTCTTTCGGTTTTTTAGGCTCTTTTGATTCTTTTTGTTCTTTTGGTTCTTTTGGTTCTTTTGGTTCTTTACCAGGCTTGTCTTCAGACTTGCCAGGAGCTTCATTTGATTTGCCAGGGGCTGCGTTTGTTTGACCCGGGTTTTCTTTCTTTTTTGCTGGTGCAACGATTGAATTATCGGCGTCTTCTTCCTCATCTTCCGGTACCGTAGCTTCTGAAGATGCTGGTTCTTGTGGTGAAGATGTTGCTTGCTCTGGCGCAGTTTCGGTTTCTTCTTGCGTAGTAATCACTGCTTCTTCTGCTTGGGCGATTGCCGAAGAGATTTTCTCAAGAATGGCGCTATCACGCGTCTTGTCTGCCGAAAATTGAGCAGCTGGCTCAGTTTTAGCAATCTCAACTAGTACATCTTCCAACTTTCGGTCTTTGAGTTGATCTGGATTTTCATGGCCATTTATATAGACAACTTTCCCATCATCATCAATCCCGATTTCAATGCGTTCGCCATTTTCTAAGTCTACGAAAGCGTAGGCTTCTGGAATTGAACTAAATGTTGCTGCGAAGATAAGCATTAACGTAGCTGCTACTGCTAAAAGCGGTGCAATTGTACCGGAATGCGCTCGGAGGAACGGAACCTTATACTCTGTAAAGTACGCATAGTCGCCAACATCTACTGCACGGTCAGGGCTTCCTTTTAGAAATTCGCCTTCGTCCGATAGGAATATACAATAGTCGTCATTGATTTCCAGGACGATGCCGTAGTGGTTCATTTTCTCGTTCCTCCTTTCACGATTTTTTGAATGGTCGGGTAATCGCCCGTCAGCAGTACGACCAAGGCAATCACATATTTGCGATGGCGTTCTAGGGTTTTGCGGGAGACTTCTACAACGTCTTCAATTTCTTTAAGTGGTAATGTTTGTTTCGTTTCCAGATGGTGTACAAAATCGGGGGTGTCGGCAATGATTCTTGCGACTTCTATAATGGTACGTCGGGAATCTTCATGTTTAGGTGCGAGCTTCGTCAGTTCTTCAAACGTTAAATGGTACGGAAAAAGGGCCATCTGGTACGAAGCAATTTCTTCTTGCCGTTGCATACGCAGTTGGTGTTCCGTATAAACACTAACGGCTTGATGATTAAGCTCAATATCTGCGGCTTCGCCAGCTACTTGATTTGTGTGTCGTTGCTCTTTTCGTATAAAATCAATGATTCTACGCTTGATGATCAAGTGAGCAAATGTCGTCAATTTCGCTGTAGCTTCTGGGTTGTAGTTTTCTACAGCCTCATGAAACGCTTGATAAGCAACGCTGAATTCTTCGTCGTGTTCATCTATCGTTCTCTTGCATATAAAGGAGGCTGTTTTTTTAATATAAGGGGTGTGGAGAACGAGCAAGTCATGTAGCGCTTGTTCGTCTCCTGCTTTTGCTTGTTGCACGAGGTGCAGCTCGTGATTGTCTTTGTTGGAAAACAAGGCGAAACGCATGTCACCCCTCCGTTCTTTCGAATCTCACATTTCTTCTAGTTTACCATAGAAGATATCGAGTGAAAGAACAGTTCTTGATTTGTCAGGCGTTGAGTAGAGTGCACCGCTCCGCTAATTTTGATTGGTTGTTCTACATAGTACTATTCGGATAGGTCCATTGTTTTTAGGGGGTAGTTTGAGATGTGGAACCGCCTAATCTAGAAACTCCGAGGAAATCAGGCGTGCCCGTAGAGGCGCTCTTTGCCTCTATGGGTGCGAATGATTTTGGAGCGTGTTTCTGGGCGGTGTAACTTGATTGCAAATGAGATGTGGAACCGCCTAATCTAGAAACTCCGAGGAAATCAGGCGTGCCCGTAGAGGCGCTCTTTGCCTCTATGGGTGCGAATGATTTTGGAGCGTGTTTCTGGGCGGTGCAACTTGATTGCAAATGAGATGTGGAACCGCCCTATCTAGAAACTCCGAGGAAATCAGGCGTGCCCGTAGAGGCGCTCTTTGCCTCTATGGGTGCGAATGATTTTGGAGCGTGTTTCTGGGCGGTGCAACTTGATTGCAAATGAGATGTGGAACCGCCCTATCTAGAAACTCCGAGGAAATCAGGCGTGCCCGTAGAGGCGCTCTTTGCCTCTATGGGTGCGAATGATTTTGGAGCGTGTTTCTGGACGGTGCAACTTGATTGCAAATGAGATGTGGAACCGCCTAATCTAGAAACTCCGAGGAAATCAGGCGTGCCCGTAGAGGCGCTCTTTGCCTCTATGGGTGCGAATGATTTTGGAGCGTGTTTCTGGGCGGTGCAACTTGATTGCAAATGAGATGTGGAACCGCCTAATCTAGAAACTCCGAGGAAATCAGGCGAGGGATTCAAACCAAGTAAAAATCTATAACAAAAGTAAAATCAGCAGGTACTCTAGATTGAATTCCAGAGAACCTACTGATTTGCGTTGAGTTCCGTTCCGGGGCTGCTTTCCGTGGGCGCGTCGTGAGTCTCCTCGTCGCAAGCTCCTGCGGGGTCTCACGTTCCGACTTCAGATCCCACTGGAGTCAACCCCTCCACTCCATTCAACTTTTTCACATAACTTAGTTTTATTTCAGCATATAGAAGTTCTAAAATTAGTTGTTTCCGTTACCGTTCCCGTTGCCATTTCCTTTGCCATTACCTTTGTCTTTTGCTTCAGACTTTTTCTCGTCTGCTTTTGCTTTGCCTTCTTGTCCTTTTGTCTCAGCAGCAGCTTTTTTCTCTTCTGCTTTTGCTTGAGCTTCTTGTGCTTTTGCTTCAGCAGCAGCTTTCTTTTCTTCTGTCTTCACTGCAGCTTTCTTTTCTTCTGTCTTCACTGCAGCTTTTTCAACTTTTTCTTGCGCTTTTTGTTTCTTTTCTTCTGCTTTCACTGCAGATTTTTCAACTTTTTCTTGCGCTTTTTGTTTCTTTTCTTCTGCTTTTACTTTACCAGCTACTACTGGTACTGATTCAGTAGGTTCTTCTTCAGTTGTCGGTTCTTCAGTTACTGGCGTTTCTTCGACCGGTTCTTCAACCACTGGTTCTTCTACTACTGGCGCTTCTTCATTCAATGCATCAAGTTGCGCTTGGAATTTCTCGATATTTTTTTGGATAGCTGCACGCGCTTGATCGCTTCCGACTTGGTCATAAACTTTTGTCAGGATTGCGATTTTAAACGCTAGTTGCTCTTTCTTCATTTCAAGTTCTGTGTCATCTTCAACAGGTTCTTCTATAACTGGTGGCTCTTCTTCAACTGGCTCTTCAACCACTGGTTCTTCGCCTTCAGTAGGTTCTTCTTCAGTTTCCTCTTCGTCTGTTGTTAAGTCATTAATTTTTGC
The DNA here is from genome assembly GCF_038595005.1 of Chryseomicrobium sp. FSL W7-1435. Taxonomy (GTDB): domain Bacteria; phylum Bacillota; class Bacilli; order Bacillales_A; family Planococcaceae; genus Chryseomicrobium. The sequence continues at coordinate 874,074 of NZ_CP151997.1, read as the reverse complement.
TTCAAAGCGCTCTATAGCTTGTGTTAATAATGCTGTAATTTCTTCGTCCTCAATCATAGCGATCAATTCGTTCAACTTCACGATTCGCTCTTGGTAAACAGCGATTAAGTCTTCCGTTGAAGGTGCTGTTTCTTCGTAGAGATTGTCATTTTCAACATCAGTTGGATCGACTTTAGGAGTTTCTGTTACTTCTTTCACGTCTGCTACTGAAACAGATTTGTATTCGTCTGCCCATGCATATGTGGCTCCTGTAACCGTCATGGTTGCGATCAATGCTGTTGCTGTCATACGTTTCCAGTTACGATTTTTCATTATCCATCACCTCATAGAGATAGTTATCACCGCGAGAACGGTGTACGCCAAGCTATTCGTGGTAGTACTTCACATTTTAGGGGGTATAGCAGAATTTTCAGGTAATAAGGCTTAGTATTTTTTCTCTTTATAGGTTTCCAGACGTAGGAAATAGTAATTTATTCCGCTTAACAAAAAACCACTCCTCTTATTCAGTAGGAATGGTTCGTTTCGCTTTATGCTTTTTGTAGAGATCTTCAGCAGCACCGGAACCGAGCATCACTCCGGCAACAATCAACAAGAATCCGACGAAGTGACGAATGGTTAAGATCTCTCCTAAGAACAAACTGGAAAGAATCATCGCAAACAATGGGTTCAAGTTCATGAAAATTGCGGATTGTGTGGCTCCTGCTTTTCCGATGGCGTAGTTATAAATCATGTGACCGATGGCTGTTGAAATCAGTCCCGAAGCCAGGAAGATGAGCCAGAAAAGAGGTGGCGCGTCGAGAAATTCGACCATTCCGCCTGGTTCCATGATTAGGCTTGTGATAATCAGGCCAATTGACCCGACCCCCATCATATACGCCGTCATCACGCGAGGATCTAAGGTTCGAGCGGCTTTCACCACCACCATATAGCTCAGGACCTGTGACAAGATGGAAATGAAAATATACAAATCTCCAATGTTTGTATCGAGTCCATTAGACCCAACGAGCACGGCAATTGTTACTCCGGAAATCCCCAAAAACAAGCCGAGCCATTGTAATTTCGAAGGAAAATATTTTAGAAAAATAGCAGCTGAAATGGCCGTCAATATGGGCCCCATTCCAAGAATCAATCCTCCGGAAGTCGCGGAAGTTTCTGCGAGTCCTAGATTTAAAAATAGATGATGGAGCCATACATTGGACAATGAACCAATCAGTATGTAGTTCCATTCACGTCTTGTAGGAAGGCGTAAAATTTTGAACAACTTCAAAATAAGAAAAACGGTCAGACTTGCCATCAAAATACGAATTCCCGTTACGGTAACAGGCGGCACATGGGTCCCGATAAATTTCAACATCGGCACATTGGCTCCCCAGACAAACATAACGCCGACAAGCATCCAATAAATTTTGACTTTACTCACGGTCCGCCTCCTTTCTTTAGTAGCGATAGACCTGACGTTTGATTAGCAAACTAAAAACGATATAAGCAATAAATGAGAGTACGACTGGCACGACAACTGTGTGAATACCGAATAGATTGCCATTCGCTGTATTGTAAAAGTGCAGGGCAATGTAGCCAATTATTCCTGTTAACATCGAGGCAATCGCTCCGTACTTATTGCCGTATTTCCAGTAAAGCCCTAAGACTATCGGCCAAATAAAAGCGGCTTCCAGTCCTCCGAATGCAAAAAGGTTCAAGAAAATCAGCAACTCTGGCGGATCAACGGCTAGAACAAAGACAATTGAACCCAACACAGCTGTCACTCCAAAGCTAAGTCGTTTAACGGTTTTCATTGAAGCGTTTGGCTGAATATAGCTTAAATAGACATCCTTCACTACAGAAGAACTGACGAGTAACAACAGAGAATCGACGGTCGACATAATCGCGGCTAGCGGTGCCGCCAGTACGATTCCAGCAAGCCAAGGCGGAAGAACTTCTAATGCAATAACTGGAATGACTGTATCTGGCACTTCAATGCCTGGCATAACAGCACGTGCAAATACCCCGATCAAGTGCATATTCAGCATGATAAAACCGGTCACAATCGTCCCGATGACTAGCGCTCGGTGCATACCACGAGATGTTTTGTAGGACATGGCACGAACTGCGATTTGCGGAAGACCGACTACACCGACCCCGACCAGGATCCAGAAAGAGGAAACATAGGCAGCAGTCAAGTTCCCTTCGCTTCCGTAAGGCGTCACCAAATTCGGATTTTCTGACAGCAAGTCTTGCATGATGTTTGGAATTCCGCCTCCTGCGATAATGACAGCAATCAACAGAATTGTTGTGCCGATCACCATGATGGATCCTTGGACAGCATCTGTTAGGGCAACAGCCCGAAACCCACCGGTCGTCACATAGATAAGAACAGATACCACAAAAATAAAGAGGGCCGATGTGTAGCTGAGTCCAGTAACGGTCTCAATCAGACGGGCTCCCCCCACCCACTGCGCTGTCATTGCCGAAAATAAGAAAATAACGATAGCAATTGCTGATAAGATGGCAACGAACGGGCTATTGTAGCGGGCTTTCAAGAAATCAATGAGGGTTATTGCTTTATAGCGACGGGATAGGATGGCGAATTTTTTCCCGAGAATGAGCAGCACGAAATAGCCAGTCACGACTTGTGTCATCGCTAGCAAAACCCACCCGAACCCCATGGAATAAGCAGTTCCAGGACCTCCTAAGAAACTAGACGCACTGCCATAGGTCGCGACCATGGTCATTGCTAACACAAAGCCACCGAGTTCACGTCCACCTAAGAAATAGTCATTCAAGAAGTTGGATGATCCCGCTTTCTGGCGACTAGCAATCCAACCCGTAGCAAAAATAGCAATCAAAAAAATGACGAGCGGCAGTAAAACACCCCAGTTCATAGTTGCGTTTCCTCCTCGTCGTCAAATGGCACTTCCTTCAATACAAACTTGGCAAGGAAGCTAATGGTGATCGAAATTAAAACAAAGCTGACAATACAACTATAAAAAAACCACGCTGGAAACCCCAGGATATAGGTGTATTCTTCCACCGGTTGGCTGCCTAGTCCATAAGCAAAACCGAACCACCACACGAAATGAATGATGGCTAAGCCGACGCCTATCTTGGCTTCCCGGTGAGCGATCTTGAAACGAGCGTCCATAACACCCCTTCTTTCGGTTGACTAAATTTGTATGTATGACTGAAAGTATACTCCTTTTTCCTTAGATGCGGAACAGGCTGTCCTGAAATTTTGTAAAATGATGGCGTGAGCGAGGAAGCGTTCTTTGCTTCCTTGCTCGCGTCAGCATTTTGCGGGGATTTCAAGCCTGTGGAGCTCGATTGCGCTAGATGCGGAACAGAATGCCCTGAAATTTTGTAAAAGGATGGCGTGAGCGAGGAAGCCATTCCTAACAAAAAAACGACACGCCCGGTTAGGAGCATGTCGTTCAGTGATTATTCGTTGTCAGTGTCGTCAACTTCAGGTTCAACTTGTGGATCGACAACTTCTGCTTCTACATAAGGTTTCTGTAAAAGGAACGCCAAGTAATCGCGCCATCCGAGGGCTCTGATACTTTCCCAGCTCGGCATTTCCATTGGATGTGGTAAGAACGCAGGCGCGTTATTACGACGGAATTTGTCATTGAGGACGAGCTGTCCATTGACGAGTCCATCATTGATAACGATAGACTGAATTTCTGGCATATCGAATGCCACATTCACTGGAATGCGACCGATCAGACCTTCTTGAGAAATCGAATAGATTTCTGCATACTCTAGGTCACGAACAAGTGTCCAGTCGTCTGGAAGGCGCATAGCTCCAGTCGCTTCGTCGGTCGTGATAGTCACGTTGACATTCGCTCCGAAAGGTAAGCTAGTTAATGGATCATTCGGTGTGATTTGCACCTCGTATAAGGGAAGGTCTGGTTGTGTTTCAAACTGGCCGTGAATTTCTTTCCAGCGATTATCCGTGACAGGCATTGTTCCTTTGCCACCAATTTGCGCTGAATAAATAGTTGCCAGATGGGTAGAATAGGCTTGTACCGGTAATGCCGATTCAATTTCATGCCAATTCTTTTCTTCCACAAATGTCACCAGTGTCATTTCTTCTGGAACAACGTGAACAATAATTTGGTTTTCTAACTCTTCGATGTCTTCAATTACCCCATCGATCGGGCTCACAAACTGCAGGTCCTCTGTCGTGTAAGATAGCTGGGCTTGAACAACAGATAGATCACGCTCGACTTCTGCAATCTGCTGCTCCGTGGCGGCAATAGCACTGTCGTAAGTAGCCTCTTCTGTGATTTCTACTTCCACGTCCAGATTAACCGTGACGTCTACGACTTCATCTTGACTATTACCTGAGGAAGTTGCGCGTCCCGTACTCGAAGTCGTGGAATTGGAACGACTTTTTGCAGTTCGTAAAGTGGTCAAAACAGCTTGAAGGTCGCGAATTTCGGTTTGGTACGCACCGACCATTGCGTCCCATTCAGCTCGTTGTTGATCACGGTCAGTTGTATCAAGGACAGCAATCGCATCACCTAGCGCAACTTGATCCCCCTCTTCAACCACCATATTTTCTAGGTTCTCACGGTCGAGTGTTAAGGAGAGTGTTGTTGCAGGAACTGTGACTGCTTCTTTTTCAATTTCACGCTTGTAATCGCCTTCTGCGACACGCACATGTTCATCAATGTAATAATTTCGTGCAATGATGCTATCATCTTTGAAGACTAGAATCAGGTTAGCGGCTAGAAATGCCGTGATGGCGATGGATAGACCGATTGTATAAAAACGCATCATTAGAAGCCACCTCCTGAAAGGAAGCCATCAATGGGAAGCACGCTGACAAGCGCAACGACAGCCGCAAAGATAGCGGTCATCCCAAGAAGGATTGCTAATAAGATTGGTGTGGATAGCGTCGTAAAGCGTCGTAAAAATTGTAGTTGAATGGCAATTACGACACCTGTAAATACTGAGAACTGATTAAAGAAATAATGAAAATAGCTTTGATCTAAAAATTGAGCCGCTAATGGGCCAAATGATAGGAACGACAGATGTGTCGAATAGCCAAGAAGAGCGAAGACGAAAAATAATACGGCTTTTTCAATAAGTAATGTAGCAATCACATACAATTGCATAATGGCCGCAAAACGAATCGGGATTTTTGTAAGGATGTGCAACAACTGGCTAACCCCAAAAAAGTGAAAACTAAAGTAAAGCAAGGCCCATAAAACAATCCCTAAAATGGAAATCCAGCGGGCAATCGCATAGGAATCAAGGAATCCAAGTACGTATAGTGAGGTCAATGACGTAGTTGTCATTCCCCAAATATTCATAAGTATGTATAAAAGTATCGTAGACATTAGCACGAAGCCAACGCGTTTCTTTAAGCCACGAATCGTTTCAGTTTCAGCTAGGTTCTCTAGTAGGTATCCTCTGTTGAAAAAATACCGCCAAAAATGAAATTCAAAAAACATGATAGACCTCCTCATCCATAAGGATAATTCTAGCATATTTTGTCTAATGGAACGTGATTAAACCGATAGAAACGCGTAAATAATTTCTGCTGAAACTTTTTAAGGAGTTAGACGACTACTTTAGTAATAGAAAGGGGCGGATTACAATGCGGCAATTCATTGATTTGTCGTTTAGCTGGGGGGATATTTTATTTGGATTGATAGGCTCTACACTCTCCGTGCTATTCTTAAACGCATTCTTTTAAAACAGTAAAAGCATCTATCGTAACGGCGGTTCGTTAAGATAGATGCTTTTTATTGAGTTGAGTTAAACATAGGTACCTCCGTCATGTTGGCTGGCTAATAATTGGTAGAATAAATCGACGTCTCGTAATGTTAACGCATTATCCATGAGACGTTCAAAATTTTCACGCTCGAGCGCTTGAATCAATTCAGATACTTCTTCATCATTTTCTTGTTCAGCGACTGGCTCAATCAGCGTCTTTAAATGATCGTGAACATCGGAAACGAGTAACAGTTGGTACAGCGGTAACCGAATAAAGCGATTGCCTTTTTGGAACACAAACACCTCTGATAAGTTTTCCACTTGAAGTGTCTCTCTGTTTAGGACAATCTCTTTTCCTTCGACTGGAATGAAGCTGAATACCTCTTCATCTTTGCGTAATGAAAAATACTGATACGCAAACACGAGTCGAATCTTGTTGTCTTTCACTTCTGTGTGGAACGGTTTCATCATCTCAACATGTAGCATGTTCTCCCCCTCCTTTTATTGTTAGAATATTCTGTTTGTACTAGTTTATCATATTCCCGAAAGAATGTGCATGAAAACATCTTAGTTCACAAAATAACCGCAAAAGAGCCTATGCTAAGGCTCTTATTTTTTTGTCTAAAATTCTACTTCTCCCTTAACTCTCTTTGTTTTGCCGCGAATGTGGCTTTAAAAAATACCCAATTCCGGAATCATGAAGCATAAGTAACCTTTCAAGTGGAAGGTCCCTTAGTTGTTGATCCGTTAGTTTTTGCTTCGTATATAAGGTTATTTCATCACAATTTTCATTCAAATAGATTTTGCATCCTTCCAAATGAGGGTAGTCTATCGTCTCTCGACACAAGTCGATGTTAACTTGAATATTTGACCTCATAAAATGGGGAATGTTGAGTTTAAATGTAGTTTTATACCGTGGCATGTGAATCACTCTTTCTTAGCTATTTTTACCTACTATTTGGTTATAACCCATCTCATTTCCCTTTTATTTCTTTTTTACCATTTTGGCAAAAACCAACATCCATCCGCTCAGAATAGCTACTCTTACCATATTGGTAAAGAGGTGAAACGAGTGAAATTTCACGAGAAATTAAAAGCTTATCGAGATGAACAACTAGATATTTCTCAAGATGAGGCTGCTAAGCTATTGAAGGTTTCAAATGCCACTTTGTCACGTTATGAAAGTTCAAAACGTCTTCCGAGTCTAGAGATGGTCTTTGCGATTCGTAAAGCCTATCAACTGACAGATGAACAGTTTTTGGATTTACTCACGGATGACTCCAGTAAACGAAAGTCCACAGAGTCTTTTGTGGAGCAAGCACATGAGTCACAAGGTCGCTATTATGGTCAGTTTTCTCCTCTTCTAGAAGAACTATTGCCATTGGACGATTTTCGAAGTTTACTACTGCAATTGCGTGATCTTTCAAAAGAAGAGCAGGAAAAGCTGCTTCGTAATTTACTTAAATCAATCACTTAACTACTCAACATGGATGCGAAATTGCGAATCCATGTTTTTTCTTTGCCTAAAAGACGTTATAATGGAAGGATAGTCTTTTAGAAATGTGTGGTGAACCCCTGTGAAAGGGATAACAGTTCAACGTCTTTTAACGTTTTATGAAGAGCCTCTCCAACAACTGATGAAACAACTTTCTGAGGATTTAGTTGCGGGTGTTGCGCAAGACGAGTCTCTTGTTCGAAGTGCTCAATCGTTTGTACGAAACGGTGCCGTCCAGCTAGTCGATTATCAACCCGTTCGTCATGAAGCGGACTTTGTAGTACGCGATGTTCACGATGCCTACGTGCATATTTCTTTTTATGAACATACTTCATGCACGTGTAGCGGCCGCAAACAATGCCGGCACCAAGTCGCCATTTTATTTTACTTATATCAACATATCGATTCCTTGAGCGAATGGGTAAAGGCTTGGCGTTCTAAAGCTGACCAACAGTCCATTTCAGATATCCAAAAAAATCGCACACCACTCGCGTGGGAACAATACGCAAGCACTCTTCTGAATCAGCTGGTGTTGCAAGAACACGCAGCGAGCTTCTTCTTAATGGAGTTTGCGCTGGGTGATTACAAGAGACAAATGCAACGAATTCGCCCACTTGAGAGAGAGTGGCACGTTCTTTTCGATACGAGCGTCACGCTTATGACACTCGTAAAACTATGGCCTACTCTTAACAGCTTCTCCAGAGAAAACGAACGTGGACGCGTCCGCTATTTCTTGGACGAGACCATGCAGGAACTCAAACATCAATTTAAGCAGCTTCACACGCAACATCGCTTCTTTGCCGCCGATCCTTTTTACGAACGGATCGAACGGTATGTACGGCACTTGTTAACAGATGCCGAAGGTTATTTCAGCCAGCGTAGTGCCTTGTACTCCCATTATTGGTCTGAGCTCGGAACGACTAAATTGGCGCGTGAGAAAGAGCTGGCATTTTTAGAAGCCCATTCTGAAACAAAAGATGGCAATACACTGTTACAAGTACGACAGCTGTTTTACTTCCAACTTGGCCAGACCGACCGTCTCTTACAGACAATGAAGGACATCCCAGCTGAAGAAGTGGCCAACTATTTAGCTCTTATTCAGTTTGCTATCGAAGAACATGAAATTGAGATGGCTACACAGATGTTTGAACAGCTCTTACCTGCCATTGAGCAACATCTCGAAACAGATACTCGTGCATCACGTATTATTTACACATTGCGTTATGTTGAGCGCCAATTGGAGTTGTCTCCTGAGAGCCAAGCTCACTTTTATCGGTTGTTAATTCCTTTTACACTTGAGCCCTATTCTTTGTGGTTGATTGATCAAGAGCGTTACCAAGACTGGGCAGACCTTCATCTCTACTGTCAAAGCGGCATAACGTATGCAGAAGCGTGTGGCTTAGATATCGTGAAGGAACATGCGCCTTTTGCCCTTCTGCCGATTTATCATGTCAATGTCGTACGGGAAATCAATGAGAAAAAGCGTGACAGCTATAAACAAGCTGTTCGGCATATGAAAAAGATGAAGCAGCTCGCTAAGGCTGCCAATGAAACCGTTTATTGGAACCACTACGTTCAGGAAATCCGCGAAAAATTCCGTCGCTTGCGGGCGTTTCAGCAGGAAATGGAGAAAGGAAATCTGGCACTGTGAAACTATTTTCTATCCCACTCTATGTGGAAAAACTTGATGGGGGCTTTGCTGTATCAAGCCCTGGCAGTACCGAACGATTAAAAACTTCCCTATATGGCAAGCACCGAGACAGTTTTTTCGGTCTTCCCATTGAAGATCAAAAAGGAAAGTTTGTGTTATCTTCCCTAGACGCGATTGACCTGCTCCCAAACCCATCAGATCTCTATGAATTCTATGGACATGATGCGGAATCGGTGCAACACTTTGAAGCCATCACAAAGGCAGCAACGCTTTGGAACAAGCCAGACCTTTGGGAACATGTCGGTTTTGATGTAAACAGCATCTATGTTTCAGCTAGCGACGACGAAGCCGTTACTTCTATAGTGGAAACTGCTATTCTTCAGAAAGCGCGACAAGCTGCTTTTTCATATGATGATTTGGTAAGTCTACAGGACTATTTCAAAAATGGGGGTTGGCCTATTCATAAAGTCCAACAGCACCCAGACATTCATGTAGCGCTTCGTTTAATGGAGCCAGATGATTCATCTGATGAATGGACGTTAGAAACTGTCATTCGCGGTGTACGTAGTTCTAGTTACTGGGCTCCTGCCTTAAAAAAACGCTCGCTTCCTATTGAACAGGCACTCCCTGCTAAGTGGGAGCATCTCTCAGACGTTGTTACATCGTTTCAGCGCGGAATCATCCCGTTTGTCTCTCTTTTAGAAGAAGAATCAGAGACTTTCTATTCTATTGGACTTGACGATATGCAGGTCCGTGACTTCCTTCGTCACGATTTAGCGAAGCTACAAGCATTCGGTTACGATGTGGTACTACCTGCTTGGTTAAAAGAAATCAAAGAATCAAAAATGCAAGTCCGCGCATCGGCCAGTACTAGTCGCTATAAGTCAGCTGCAGGCCTAGAACAAATCATTCAGTTCAACTGGAACTTCTCTCTGGGTGGTCAAGAAATTAGTGAAGACCAATTCCGACAAATGGTGGAAGAAAATCGTTCCTTCATTCGTTCTGGTGACCAGTGGTTCCAAATTGATGCGCAGTGGATTCAAGAAATTCGCAAGTTGCTCGACCGCTCGGAAGAAGAAGAATGGACAGTACGGGATCTGTTGTTCCAAGAGCTGCCAGACGAGTTGACACTTGCTGCTGATGAAGAGGATGAAGATGACCCGCTTATCCAGTTCCAGTTGCATCAGTCTCTAGAGACGTACCTCAACCAGTTGCAAGAAAAAAAGGCCTTTCCAGAGGTACCGCCTTCCCCTCGCTTGCTGACAGAGCTTCGACCTTACCAGCAGCTGGGATTGAACTGGCTAGCGTTTATGCGCAGTGAATCCTTTGGGGCTATTCTTGCTGATGACATGGGGCTCGGAAAGACTATTCAGTTGATTGCCTACTTGTTGAATGTTCACGAACAAGATGCTGAGAAGCCGTCTCTCATTATCTGTCCGACATCCGTTCTCGGGAACTGGCAGAAAGAGCTTGAAAAGTTTGCACCTTCTCTTCGTGTTGCCACTCATTACGGGTCCAATCGTGGCGTTATCACGACGGATGCGGATGTTGTTCTAACGACTTACGGAATTGCCACTCAAGATGCCGAGACACTTCAGCAAATTGCTTGGAGTTCTGTGACACTGGATGAAGCACAAAACATTAAAAATATGCAGACCAAGCAGTCACGTGCGATTCGTAAATTACGTGGTGTGCATCACATTGCTTTAACAGGAACACCCGTCGAAAATCGCTTGTCCGAACTGTGGGCGATCTTTGACTTTATTCATAAAGGGTATTTGGGGTCGTTCAAATCGTTCCAAGATACTTACATGGCGCCGATTGAACGAGATGAGGACGAACAGGCGAAGGACCGTTTGCGAGTGAAAATTCAACCGTTCTTGCTACGTCGTACGAAGCGAGATCCAGATCTTCAGTTGAATTTACCTGAGAAGCTGGAGCAAAAAGAGTATTGCGCGTTGACTACCGAGCAGGCAGCACTCTATGAATCGTTAATTCAAGAGTCCGTCAGCCAGCTCGGAAATCTCAGCGGCTTTCAACGAAAAGGGTTGGTTCTTAAAATGCTGAGCAAGTTAAAGCAATTATGTAATCACCCTGCACTTTATTTAAAAGAACCGTTTGATGAAGCGGAGGTCATGCTTCAGCGATCTGCTAAGCTTGCGGGTATCGTGTCGCTTGCAGGTGAAATCGCTGCGCGTGGAGAGCAGTGTCTGATTTTCACACAGTATATCGGGATGGGCCACTTGTTGCAGCACTGCTTCAGTGAACTATACGATATTGATAGTCCTTTCCTGACAGGCAGTATGCCAAAAGGCCAGCGTGATCATTTGGTCGCTTCATTCCAGGCTAGTGAGTTTCCGATTTTCTTATTATCGCTCAAGGCTGGCGGAACGGGACTGAACCTGACTGCAGCTACCCATGTCATCCATGCCGATCGCTGGTGGAATCCGGCAGTTGAAAATCAAGCAACGGACCGAGCTTACCGAATTGGTCAGCAACAGTTCGTGCATGTGCATAAATTTTTAACCATTGGAACAATTGAAGAAAAGATTGACGCGCTACTTGAACAAAAGCAGTCGTTATCTGACGAACTGATTCATTCAAGTCAGTGGATCACTGAATTAAGTGATGATGAGCTGACAGACCTTTTGTCACTTTCCTAACAAACACGAACGCCTTTGTTATCCCCATACCAAAGGCGTCCGCTTGAGAGAAGACTTACACATGGCGATGTGTGGTTTGATTAGACTGGAGTCGTATTTGGTTTAAACTCTGTAGGAAATTCAAAGCGGTCTTCAGCTACTTCTACTTGATCAGCGGGCTGTTCTTCCTTGCGTTTCGTTGCTAAAAATCGTATTTCTTCTACGATGACCTCGGTGACGTAGACGCGCGTGCCTTCTTTGTCGTAAGACCGCGTATGTAGTCGACCTGTCACACCGACTAAAGATCCTTTTCCACAGTACTTGACGGTCAGTTCCGCCAGTTTTCCAAAAACGGTACAAGTAACGAAGTCGGCTTCATCTTTTTTGTACCCATTGGGAACGGCCATACTGAAGCCCGTTACGCCTCTGCCGTCCTGATGGAGTGTGCGGAGGACTGGATCTTTCGTCAATCGACCGATTAATGCAACCTTGTTCACAGCTTTCACCTCCCTTCTGTATGAAAGTATTCACAGCATAAGGGACAAAGAGCTTTGCTGGCAAATCGAGAAAATAGAGTTTTCACAGCAAATTCCCTGCAATAATTTGCTAAGTTGCTGTGAAAATTTCATTTTGAGGCCATTTTGGCATACACAATAGTATTTTGGTTCGTTCGTCAATTTTTTTAGATTAGTTTTGCGCTGTGCTATACTTGTGAAAATTCACTGTGTTGGAGGTTCTTACGTCTATGAAAACATTTAAAGTCATCGAAACATCCATCCTTAGTCAACACGAGTCCAAATTGATTCCTTTAGAAGATGGCATCATCATCAACCAAGAAAATTCAGCACGCTCTTGGGCAATTGAACTGTTTACCATCAAAGAGTTGAAGACTTACTTTGATGATTTAGTCGCCACACAAGAGATCGTTGAGGCGCGAGTAGTTATTTCCTACCCAGAAAACGAACCAGCCCCTTTTGAAGTGATGGCGTATTCTGTTAAACAAGTTGGCGATTCCATTTCTGTCCTATTCCGCGGAACGTTGAAGCAAGCGCGCCGAAAGTACGCAGAGGGCTTACTAGCGGAGTTGATTGAAGATGGCTTTGAAGGCGATGCGCTTCTTCAACGATTTGAGAAAGCGATGAAAGAACGACCTGCCTTGAAAGACGAAGAAGACGAGTCTTAAGTCAGAAGAACGTTTTTCTTTTTCCATAATATCCCTCTGAGGTACCTGTGCACTAAACTATTCTGATTATGAACGACAATTGCATAGAAATGCGAAAACGACCTTGAGTATTCAAGGTCGTTAGCATAATTATACAATTGTCGTGAATTGTTCCGTGCACAGGTACCTCAAAAAAATCGTTTACTCGTCCTGGTTATCCCGATCCTTCATGTCGATGTCATCTTCCATGATGTCTTCTTCATTCGTGTTCGGGTCTCGCATCATGTCTTTGTCCGTGTCTGTATTTTTGTCACGATCTGTTGGAGACACATCGTTTCGCTCATCCGGTAGCAAATCATTGTTGGGGTCTCGATCTCCATTAGTTTCAGGCGGCGTGACGTCAGGAACCATCTCTTGTGCACCTTCACGAACGTCTTCCATAGGGGTTTCATTGGCTGGTGGAATCGTTCGATCGGTTCCGCAGGCACCAAGAAGTAGAGAAGTCGCTAGTACGGCAACAAGTGGTTTACGCATAAAAAAACCTCCTTTCTGTTTCGACTCATCACGCAGTTTGAGGTGACTGCTGATAGTCTGCTTCAGAAAGAAGGCTTTATTCGGTACGATTGTTGCCTGCATTTCCATTTCTTATTGTGAAATGGGATGCATACTAACTATGTAGAAGTGCATACTAGTTTTTAGATTCTTCTACTTTAGGGCCAATTGCAAAAAGAATGTCTGCTTCACATGCGATTTCACCGTCTACAGTAGCGATGGCGTGACCTTTACCAATTTGACCACGAAGGCGTGTCAATTCGACTTCTAAGCGAAGCTGGTCGCCTGGCTTGACTTGACGTTTGAAACGGCAATTATCGATTCCCGTGAAAAAGGCTAAACGTCCTTTGTATTCCGGCATTTGTAAGACAGCTGTTGCCCCAACTTGAGCTAACGCTTCTACAATTAATACACCTGGCATTACTGGATAGCCTGGAAAATGGCCATTGAAATATTCCTCATTGATGGAAACATTTTTTAAACCAACTGCCCGTTTTCCTTCTTCGATTTCTAAAATACGATCGACCAGTAAGAATGGGTAGCGGTGTGGCAAGATAGCTTGAATTTGTTCTGTTGTTAACATTTGAAATCCCCCTTATTCATTCGTCCCGTTCATGATGTCGAGAATATGTTGGTAGGTCTCCCACTTCAACGCATCTGTTGCTTCACCGCCACCTAAAATTGCGTAGCCGACTGTTAAGCCACCAGCGATAGCTCCAGCAATGAGAAGAAGAACAAGGATAACACGTAGCCAAATCGGGATTAAGCGAATTTGAACCCAGCGTGTCGGTTTTTGTGGCTTTTGTTCTGTCATCTTCTCTTGTCCCTCAGTGGTTTTTTCTCGCACAGCTTTAACCTGTTTGCGTGTTACTACTTTTTCTTCATCCATTACACGTGCTCCTTTATGTGGTCCTTAGCGTTTTCGTGATTTTCCCATATTGTCGAGAATCATACCTGTTCCAATAGCGACGCAATCCATAGGATTCTCGGCCAAGAATACAGGTACTTTCAGCTCGTCTGTTAAAAGGTGATCAATCCCGTGCAGCAATGCGCCGCCACCTGTAATAATCACGCCTCGATCAATAATGTCTGCCGACAATTCTGGTGGTGTTTTTTCCAATACATTTTTGCAGGCCTGTACAATCACGGCCACTGATTCACGAAGTGCACCTTCAATTTCTTCTGAAGTGATAGTCAACGTGCGTGGAAGTCCCGTCACCATATCACGGCCTCGAATGTCCATCGTTTCATGACGGCCATTAGGATAGACTGTGCCGATTTCTACTTTGATATTCTCGGCAGTACGTTCACCAATCAACAATTTATACTCACGTTTAATATAGTGCAAGATGTCTTGATCGAAAACGTCTCCCGCAATTCGGATAGATTCTGAAGTGACAATGTCACCCATCGACAACACAGCTACATCGGTTGTGCCGCCGCCGATATCCACTACCATGTTTCCAGTAGGTTGATAGATGTCCATTCCAGCACCAATTGCAGCTACTTTTGGTTCTTCTTCAAGGAATACTTTCTTCCCTCCTGATTTTTCTGCCGCTTCACGTATGGCTTTTTGCTCCACACTCGTGATGTTGGTCGGACAGCAAATCAAGATACGAGGCTTACTGAACATACCTTTCACGTTCAGTTTATTGATGAAATGCTTTAGCATGGTCTCGGTTACATCAAAATCAGCAATGACGCCGTCTTTTAGAGGACGGATCGCCACAATATTTCCAGGGGTACGGCCTAACATTTGACGCGCTTCGTTCCCCACAGCTAAGACCCGGCGCGTTTGGCGGTCAAGTGCTACCACGGATGGTTCGTTTAAAACGATTCCTTTTCCTTTGACATGGATTAGCACATTGGCTGTCCCCAAATCAATGCCTATATCTTTTGAAAACATTCTCGTCAGGGTCTCCCTTCCCAAACTATCTCTCTACTCTGTTTTTTAGGTATCTCAACTTTTAATTTTAACATAGTTTTTGTCGAAACGTATAACAATTTTTGGTGTATAGACGACAAAAAGAGCGACCACAAAGGGCCACTCTTGGTTAAAATGCAATGTATTTAGCTGGATTTACATATTGACCATTCTCTTTCACTTCGAACAATAAGTGATTACCTGCAGTTGTATTCCAGTGATTAGTGCTAGATGTCGCCAACATATCGCCTTGTTGGACTTCATCACCGACTTTGACTGTAATCTCGGTCACTGAGCGGTAGTAGGTCTCCATGCCGTTTTCATGCGACATGACGACTGCGTCACCCATAAATTCGTCCTCGATGATATTTGTAACGGTTCCTGTAAGTGCTGCACGCACCTCAAATGGCTCATTGCTCTTGGAAAGTGTGATACCTGAACTTGTGGAGTAGGTTTGGTTAAATACCATGATAGACTTGCTGCGTTCTTCTTCCGTCGCTTCTAGGTCATAGAACGGCTGAATAACGAGCATTTCTTCTGCTAGGTCATCCGCGTATGGATAAGAGAGAACCTCTTGTGCCTTGGGCGGATTCAATGTGACAGTCTCACCTGCCTCATTCACCTCGAGAGTCGTCACCGGCAGCGTGGACTCGTCTGTGTTCCATACATCGTAACTCCAAGCCATCCCTGCAATTGCAATGGCGGCCGCTCCGTACACGACCGGATAAAACCATTTCTTTTTTGTCGCTTCAATGAAGGAGGAATTTTTCATTGACGGTTTCATGTTCATCACCTCAATTTCAGTGTGAACCTGTACCAATTATTTTAAACGAGGCTGCAATTATTTTTTTTCACAACCGGGAATAACCGCCAACTGCGTTCCCGGATAATAATGAGCTACGATTTCTTCCGCCACCTTACCTTGTTCTGCCATCGCTTTGGCGCCGTATTGACTCATTCCCACCCCATGCCCGTAGCCTGAAGAGTGGATTTGAATTGTAGTCGCTGTCAATTCAATCGTAAAATCTGTGGAAGGAAGCTCGAATAAGGTACGAAATTCTCTTCCCGTTAACGTACGCGTAGGAAGTTTTACAAGCTGGACTCGGCCAGTTTCATTGCGAACTATCGTCAACTCAGGAATCTGTGTTTCTGGAACCCCGAGTGTCAATGCAAACTCCTCCAGTGTCAGCAGCTTTTCTGCTGGGCGAAGATCAGGCTCCGCACTTGTGACCGGAATTAAATACGGGTACGCATTCCCGCTGAAGTTTTCAGCCGATTCTGTGGAGCCATTACTAGTAGAAAAAAACATAGCCGTTATCGGTTCCCCTTCGTAAGTGATCAACTGATTGTTGGTAGATTCAATCGCTTGTTGTAATTTCGTTTCGAATAGGGCGGTATCTGCTCCCCATTTCTCATTACGCTGTTGTGCATTCAAATACACTTGCGCGTCTACTGTGGAATCAATGGCGTTCTGCCCAAACGCGGTGGATTTCAAGACATATGTACGGGCTGCCATGGCTTGTGCGCGAAGTGCTTCAGGCGGAAAGTTGGCGGGCATCTCCCCAGCAAGGACACCAAGAAGGTAGCTATCGAGCGAAAGCGGTTGTGCTTCTCCTTTCACATGGATTTCGGGTGTACAGGGTTTGGCAATTTGTTGTTTTTGCAACGGCCAGGTATACACAAGGGCAATTGTGGATAGGATAAAGAGGACATACAAAAGTTTTGGCATATTGCATCCTATGAAAAAAACAGCCACCCTATGCCGGGTAGCTGTTTGAAATGTTATAAGAATGGGATAGGTATGGAATTAGACCGGTTGTACTTCACGTTCTACTGTTTCTGTACCAACTCGTTCAACGTCTGCACCTAATGTTGCTAGTTTTTTATCGAAATCTACGTATCCACGATCTAAGTGGACAAGCTCTGTTACACGGGTTACGCCTTCTGATACAAGTCCTGCTAGGATAAGTGCTGCTGCTGCACGTAAATCTGTTGCGGCAACTTCTGCACCTTGTAAATCAGATGGGTTTTCCATAATAACTGAACGACCTTCGATTTTTAAGTTACCGTTCATGCGGCGGAATTCTTCAACGTGCATGAAGCGATTTTCAAATACTGTTTCCGTGATGATACCCGTACCGTGGGCTGTCATCATAAGAGCCATCATTTGTGACTGCATATCTGTAGGGAAACCTGGGTGAGGCATTGTCTTAATATCAACTGATTTCAGTTCACCTTTTGCTTGAATGCGTAAGCCTTCTTCTGATTCAGTGATTTCAACGCCCATTTCTTGCATTTTCGAGATAAGTGCTGTCATATGCTCAGGTACTGCGTTTTCGATTGTCACGTCTCCACGTGTAATCGCTGCTGCTACCATGAACGTACCTGCTTCGATGCGGTCAGGAATGATGGAATGTTCTGCACCCGTAAGTTCAGCAACACCTTCAATTTTGATAACGTCTGTTCCGGCACCTTTTACTTTACCACCCATATTGTTGATAAAGTTAGCAAGATCCACAATCTCAGGTTCTTTAGCTGCATTTTCAATGACAGTTGTTCCTTCTGCAAGAGCAGCGGCCGTCATAATATTTTCAGTTGCTCCAACACTTGGGAAGTCGAGGTAGATTTTTGCCCCTTGTAGACGACCTTCTGTACGAGCTTCTACGAAACCTTGTCCAAATGAGATTGTTGCTCCCATAGCTTCAAAGCCTTTTAAATGTTGATCGATCGGTCGGCTTCCGATAGCACAGCCACCTGGTAATGCCACGCGAGCAAAACCGTTACGTGCTAAGATTGGCCCCATAACTAGAATCGATGCACGCATTTTGCGAACGTACTCGAATTGCGCTTCGCTTTCTAGTGTTGCTGTCGAATCGATGATCACCTGTTTATTTTCAGGTTTGTAGTCGATTTTTGTATTCAGGCTACGAAGAACCTGGTTGATAGTATTTACATCTGCTAGAGATGGTACTTCATTGATAGTGTTGACACCTTTTGAAGCGAGGAGTGCGGCAGCAAGTACTGGTAACACTGCATTTTTAGCTCCTTCGACTCTTACGTTTCCTGTTAAAGCGCGCCCGCCTTTGACGATAATTTTATCCAATTTAGTTACCTCCGAAAAATTGACATGGTCTTCATCTATAGGTTACACATACAGTAATTGTTGAAATTAGGGTATTAAGACACAAGATACATCATACTATGAAACGAAAAGTCTGACAAGTAACTTAATCCCCTAATTCCACAAGTCTAGTTGCAACTATAGTATGTGTTTTCTCTCTCTAATGTTCAGCTATTTTCTAGATACCCTAGCACGTTATACTTAAACATGGTACGACAAATTATTTCCCGGGAAATTGCTAGTTTAAAAATGCTGTCAAACTATAGTAATAGTTAGAACAAATATTGTAGCTGGGACGACCAATTCATTAACTGTAAAAAGAAATTTCCTGCAGTAGTACCGATGACTAAACTCAATAAAATCATCATGATCTGCACTTGAAATACGTGTCCTTTCTTGAACACCTGTTCAAGGCGCACACTTTGAAGGCCATAAAACGCAATCACTATAAAAAATAGGTGAACAGCAATGGCAACAATCGATTGCATCGCTAAGTCAGCAAGTAACACAGCACTCTCTCCTTTCACATACTCCCTATTATATCGGCTGAACATGAGAATTTGATGAGAGCTCTTGACCAACTTGTGAATTTTTTTACATAATACAAGTTTTAGTCTATCAAACTAGTTCTACTTTTTCACTAACGAGTTAGCTAGTATATGATTCGTGTCGGTTTGTCAGTTTGTGGGGGTTGATTGGTTTTTTAGGAAGGGGTTGGCATTTGAGGGTGTTTTGAAGAAGAGTGTTTGGGATTTTATTTTTGAGAGGGAACGTGGGGATCGTTCCATTAATTGGTTTATAAAAATTGTAATAGCTCATGATTTTTTGCTACTTAGGTAGAGAATAATTGGTTAATTTGCCGCTGCCTGATTTTGTGCATTGGAGTTTTTTGAGTGCTCGTAAAATTGTATCTTTACAACCGTAATTTAGGAATTCTTGTATTTCCGATCGTTTCAATTGAGGACTTACAATTCTAAACATACTTATAATTGTGTCACTCACTATTGAATGCTGTTCATTACCACAAACAGTACAATTAAAAATTCGCGAATTACTGTTAATGTGCAGCTGGTCTTCGCACTCTAAACAAAACATCCCTTTAGCCAATTTAGTTGCGTCAAAAGAATAACGACTGCTGAGGGGCAATTCCTTAAAGTTTTTATTTAAAGCATGGAACGTGCGAATAATCTTTTGAAGCTGTCCTTTTTCACACAGTTCTGGAAGGGAATTAAGTTTTTCAATAAAGAAATCAATTTGATTTTTGTATAGAATTTTTGTTGATTGCGGGTAGGACGCTATTTTCGCGTTAGAGTGGCTAAATACGATTGCAGAATAAATCGGGAGTTTGACTTCAAAGTTGTTTGAAATAATTTCTAAAGCTTTACTGTTTCTTGCGAGTTGATGAATCGGGCAATCTAATTTTTCTTGAACTCCTTCGTATGTGCGAATAAGATGAGCAGGGTTCTCTTGAAACTCTATATTACCTCTAATATTTTTAATTTCTAAATGAAGAATATATCTATTGGTGATGATTAGACTATCAAACTGAAAATAAGATCCAAATTTTGATTGTGTATGAAAGTCAGGAATGATTGAATGGAGTGCTGGAAGAGGAATGTTCTCGAGAATACGATCTATTTTCACTTCTCCATCATATCCAGCTTTAGAAGTAGCATAGAGTTTTGTAAAGAATGCTTTATCTGTCACGTTCTCTGCTGGCGTTCTAAGTGCTAATTGTTTTAAAGCAATAAGATGATCTCGTTTGTCTCGGATAATCGGTTTTGTTTTGATATAGGCTGTCATAAGTGTCCTCCTTTTTGATAAGTTTAGCTCAAGTAAATGCATTTGAATAGAAGCTTTTCTATTTAATTAAAATTAGTATGTGATTAATCATTTGTTGAGGAATTTATTAATTTTGATGGCGAGTCTGCGCCGCTAATCAAGGTGTTTGCTTCGCTCTATTGCTCTCTTTCGACGCTCTATTTCGAGTGGCGGGGGCTTTCGTCGCTGAAGCAGTCGTTTGCTTCGCTCTAAGTTCACGGTTCGTCGCTCTATTGCTCTCTTTCGACGCTCTATTTCGAATGGCGGGAGCTTTCGTCGCTGAAGCAGTCGTTTGCTTCGCTCTAAGTCCGCGGTTCGTCGCTCTATTGCTCTCTTTCGTCGCTCTATTTCGAGTGGCGGGGGCTTTCGTCGCTGAAGCAGTCGTTTGCTTCGCTCTAAGTTCATGGTTCGTCGCCCTATCGCTCTCTTTCGTCGCTCTATTTCAAGTGGAGGCGGCTTTCGTCGCTGAAGCAGTCGTTTGCTTCGCTCTAAGTCCGAGATTCGTCGCTCTAATGCTCTCTTTCGTCGCTGAGTTAGAACTATGACCTCAAGCTCTTCCTAGTAAGCCCTTTACACTCCAAAGCCCTTAAGTCCTCAAGCCCTTTCTAGTAAGCCCTTTACACATAAAAGCCTTAAGTCCTCAAGCCCTTCCTAGTAAGCCCTTTACACATAAAAGCCTTAAGTCCTCAAGCCCCTTCCTAGCAAGCCCTTTACACTTCCTCATTTACGCTCTTACGCTCTCACGCTCTTCCACACTTCCTCCTTTACGCTCTTACGCTCTTCCACACTTCCTCCTTTAAGCTCTCACGCTCTTTCAAACTCCGTCCCTCACGCTCTTCCACCAAAACAAAAAACCGCACCCCCAAACGGGAGTGCGGTGAGTGGTTCTTACATATTATCCTCTTTAACGTTGATACGATTCATGGCACGCTGTAACGCAAGTTCCGCACGCTTGAAATCGACGTTATCTTGTTTGTTCTGCAAGCGCTCTTCCGCACGACGAAGTGCTTCTTTCGCACGAGCAGCGTCAATAGATTCAGCAAGCTCTGCAGAAGGTGTCAAGATTGACACCTGCTGAGGGCGAACTTCAACAAAGCCGCCCGTGATAGCAACGTACTCGACTTTGCCATCACGTTTAAGCTTCACTGCACCAATTTCAAGAGGTGCGACCATTGGGATATGCCCTGGCAAAATCCCAACTTCACCTGTGACCGTTTTCGCGATCACCATATCTACTTGAGCATCGTATACTGGGCCGTCTGGAGTGACAATATTGACTGTTAATGTCGGCATTTGCTTTCCTCCTGGTCCCTCGTATTAGGCTTCTACACCCATAGCTTTTGCTTTTTCGATTACTTCTTCGATGCGTCCAACTAGACGGAAAGCATCTTCAGGAAGGTGGTCGTATTTGCCTTCAAGGATTTGTTTGAACCCTTGAACTGTTTCTTTAACCGGTACGTATGAACCTTGTTGACCTGTGAACTGCTCCGCTACGTGGAAGTTCTGAGACAGGTAGAACTGGATACGACGAGCACGGTTAACTGTTTGTTTATCATCATCAGATAATTCATCCATACCTAAGATAGCGATGATATCTTGAAGCTCACGGTAGCGCTGTAGAGTTACCTGAACTTGACGAGCTACTGTGTAATGCTCTTCGCCTACGATTTCAGGAGAAAGTGCACGTGAAGTAGAAGCAAGTGGATCTACTGCTGGGTAAATACCCATTTCCGAAAGTTTACGCTCTAAGTTTGTTGTTGCATCTAAGTGAGCGAAAGTTGTTGCAGGAGCTGGATCCGTGTAGTCATCGGCTGGTACATAGATCGCTTGGATCGATGTTACAGAACCTGTTGACGTCGACGTGATACGCTCTTGAAGTTGACCCATTTCCGTTGCAAGTGTTGGCTGGTAACCAACGGCAGATGGCATACGACCTAGTAATGCCGATACCTCTGAACCTGCTTGCGTGAAGCGGAAGATGTTGTCGATGAAAAGAAGTACGTCTGCACCCTGCTCATCACGGAAATACTCAGCCATTGTCAAACCAGACAAAGCAACACGCATACGTGCGCCTGGTGGCTCGTTCATTTGACCAAATACCATTGCTGTTTGCTTGATTACGCCTGAATCGCTCATCTCGTGGAATAAGTCATTTCCTTCACGCGTACGCTCACCAACACCAGCGAATACAGAGATCCCTGCGTGCTCTTGAGCAATGTTGTTGATAAGTTCTTGGATAAGAACCGTTTTCCCTACTCCGGCACCACCGAAGAGACCGATTTTACCACCTTTGATGTAAGGTGCAAGAAGGTCAACTACTTTGATACCTGTTTCAAGAATTTCAACTTCTGTTGAAAGGTTTTCGAAAGTTGGTGCAAGACGGTGGATTGGATCGCGACGTTCTGAAGTCGGGATTTCTTCTCCTAAGTCAATAACTTCTCCTAATACGTTGAATACGCGACCTAAAGTAGCGTTTCCAACTGGAACAGAGATAGCTGCACCCAAGTCTGTTACTTCCTCGCCACGCTTCAAACCATCCGTTGAAGACATTGCGATTGTGCGAACTGAATCATCCCCTAAGTGTAACGCTACTTCTAGTGTTAATGTAGAAGGCGCTTCATTTGGACGTTCGATTGCTACAGTTAATGCATTGTAGATTTCTGGTAGCTGGCCGTTGCTGAATTTAACATCAACAACCGGTCCCATTACCTGTAGAACATATCCTTTGTTCACTACTGTTCCCTCCTGTCTTACTTTATTCTAATGCTGCCGCTCCGCCGACGATCTCCGTAATTTCTTGCGTGATCGCAGCTTGACGCGCACGGTTATATACTAATGTCAAACTATTGATTAAATCGGATGCATTGTCTGTTGCACTCTTCATTGCTGTCATACGTGCAGCATGTTCACTTGCTTTTCCGTCGAGTAACGCACCGAAAATCAAGCTCTCAGCGTACTGCGGAAGCAATACTTCTAAGATGGCTTCAGGAGACGGCTCGAATTCATACGATGCTGTTCCTGCTTCAGGTGCGATATCCGTTAATGGCAGTACCTTTTTCTCTGTAACTTCTTGAGAAATGGCACTGACAAAGTGGTTGTAGTACATATACAATTCGTCATACGTACCGTCTGTGAACATACCAACAGCTTTGCGTGCAATCTCTTTAATGTCTGCGAAAGAAGGTTGGTCAGGAAGTCCAACTTCCGACTCAATCACGTTTGCTCCGCGTTTAACAAAGAAGTCACGACCCATGCGTCCGATTGCAAAGATGACATAATCATCTGCAGATGCATGACGCGTGTTGATTGCAGTTGTTACCGCACGTAAAACGTTCGCATTGTAAGCTCCTGCAAGACCACGATCAGACGTGATCACAAGGTATGCAGTTTTTTGGACAGGACGAGAAGTCAACATTGGATGACTTGCGTCAGCTGAGCCTGTTGCGATGGCTGCTACAACTTCTTGAATTTTCCCCATATACGGAACGTACGCTTTCGCGTTTGACTCTGCACGGTTCAATTTCGAAGCCGAAACCATTTGCATGGCTCTTGTGATCTGACTTGTTTTCTTTGTAGACGTAATTCGATTTTTTACATCGCGTAATGATGCCACTGGTATTTCACCACCTTATCGTTTTTTATTCGAACTTATTCACTTGCTGCAAATGTCTTTTTGAACTCGTTGATTGCGTTCACTACATCTTCGTCTGCAGGAAGATCTTTAGTTGTACGAATGTGATCTAAAACGTTTGTGTGGTTTGAATCTAACCAGCTAAGCAGTTCGCCTTCGAAACGACGAACGTCTGTTAAGGCAACATCGTCAAGAAGTCCACGTGTTAGAGCGTAAAGAATGACAACTTGCTTCTCTACTTTGATAGGAGAGTTCAAGTCTTGCTTCAATACTTCAACAGTACGTTGACCACGGTTTAATTTTGCTTGAGTAGATGCATCTAAGTCTGAACCGAACTGAGCGAATGCTTCAAGTTCACGGAAAGCCGCTAAGTCAAGACGAAGTGTACCTGCTACTTTTTTCATAGCTTTGATCTGGGCAGAACCACCAACACGTGATACAGAAAGACCCGCGTTGATTGCTGGACGTACACCAGAGAAGAATAAATCAGACTGTAAGAAAATCTGACCATCTGTAATCGAGATTACGTTTGTTGGAATGTAAGCTGAGATATCCCCTGCTTGTGTTTCAACGAACGGTAATGCAGTGATTGAACCTGCACCAAGTGTTTCATTCAACTTAGCAGCGCGCTCAAGTAGACGGCTGTGCAAGTAGAATACATCCCCTGGATAGGCTTCACGACCTGGAGGACGTTTTAATAGAAGTGAAAGCTCACGGTAAGCCGCAGCTTGTTTAGAAAGATCATCGTACACGACAAGAACGTGCTTGCCTTGGAACATGAATTCTTCTGCCATTGTTACACCAGCATAAGGAGCTAGGTATAGTAATGGAGATGGTTGAGAAGCCGAAGCTGTCACAACGATTGTGTAGTCTAATGCGCCTTTTTTACGTAAAGTTTCTACTACGTTACGTACAGTAGATTCTTTTTGTCCAATAGCAACATAGATACAGATCATGTTTTGGTCAGCTTGGTTAAGGATTGTATCGATTGCTACAGATGTTTTACCAGTCTGACGGTCACCGATGATTAACTCACGCTGTCCACGACCGATTGGCACTAGTGCATCGATTGCTTTGATACCTGTTTGAAGTGGCTCGTGAACCGATTTACGTGCCATAACACCTTGTGCTGGGCTTTCGATCGGACGAGATTTTGTTGTTGCGATAGGACCTTGCCCATCTAGTGGCATACCAAGTGGGTTAACAACACGCCCGATAAGCGCATCTCCTACTGGTACTTCCATAATACGGCCTGTACGACGTACTTCATCGCCTTCTTTGATGTCTGTGTATGGTCCAAGGATAACGATACCTACGTTGTTTTCCTCAAGGTTTTGCGCCATACCAAGTACACCTGTTGAGAACTCAAGAAGCTCTCCAGCCATGACGTTGTCGAGACCATGAGCACGAGCGATACCGTCACCGACTTGGATAACTGTACCCACATCGCTTACTTTCATTTCAGATTCATAGTTTTGAATCTGCTGCTTAATCAAGACACTGATTTCTTCAGCTTTGATGCTCATGTATGTCACCTCTCATATTTCTATAGTATTAACCGATCAAATTACGTTTCAAGCGTGTAAGTTTAGAACTTAATGTGTTGTCGTAAATGCGGTTTCCAATTTGAATGCGTAAACCACCGATTAACGATGGGTCAATTACGTTATGGATGTGTAATGAACCTTTGCCCACTTCTTGTGCAAATGCAGAAGAAATGTGTGCACGTTCTTCATCCGTTAATGCGCGTGTTGAGTAGACCGTTGCTTCTGCAATTCCTTGTGCATCATTTGATAAAGCACTGAATTCTTCAACAATGGCTGGTAATTCGTTCAAGCGTTTCTTTTCAACAAGTAGCTGAAGCATATTAACAACTGCTGGACTTGCTGAGCCGAATACTGTACGAATCAATTCTTTCTTTTTCGCTAGTGGAAGTTTAGGAGAAGCGAATAACGCTTGTACGTCGGCATCTTGTTGCCAAGCTGCTTTGATTTCCTTTAGGTCATCACGTGTCGTTACAAGTGTATCGTTTTCTCGTGCCAGTTCGAATAAAGCGATGGCATAACGTTTTGCTACTGCAGATTTGCTCACTTCGCTTCGCCTGCCTTCGCAATCGTTGCCTCGATCAATGCACGATTATCTTCTTCCGTAACTTCTTTCTCAAGCACTTTAGATGCAGCAAGTACTGACAAGGAAACAACTTCCTCACGTACCGCAGCAATCGCGCGTGCTTTTTCTGTTTCAATTTCACGGACAGCAGACTCTTTTAATCGAGTTGCTTCTTCACGTGCAGTGGTCATGATTTCTTCACGAGAAACATCGCCTTGTTTCTTCGCGTTTTCAACGATTGCCAATGCTTCCGTGCGTGCTTGTTTTAATAATTCACGTTGCTCGTCAAGTAACTTTTGTGATTCTAAACGGCTGTTTTCAGCTGCTTCGATTTCACTCGCTACTAACTGCTCACGTTCGTTCATGATTCCCATTAATGGACCCCATGCGAATTTCTTCAATAGCAACATCAATAAGATGAAGAAGAACAATGTCGCAAGGATATCCCATGTATTTAAGCCCGTGGCGCCAGCCCCGAGTGCAAGGTAATCAAAAGACACGATTGTTTCACTCCTTTCAAACGCTATTCCGTCGTTTTCTTGCTTCTATCGAGTAAACAAAAACTCTGTTGTTTTCTGTGGTTGTGTTTCATAAAGGAAATGGCGGATACTCTCCGCCACTCGAGTTTCAATTGATTATTGGTTCAATGCGATGAACGCGATAACCGCTGCGATGATTGGAAGTGCCTCAACTAATGCAACCCCGATGAACATAACTGTTTGAAGTGCGCCACGAGCTTCTGGCTGGCGAGCGATTCCTTCAACTGTTTTTGAAACGATAAGACCGTTACCAATACCTGCACCAAGTGCACCTAATCCGATTGCGATAGCTGCTGCTAATAAACCTACTGAACCTGTCATTGTGTATTTTCCTCCTAGTATGTTGGTTTTATTTTTTATACTGAAGTCCCCTTCAGTTTATATTAATGGTCGTCTGCCACTTTATGTGCCATATACACCATCGTTAACATAACAAAAATGAATGATTGGATACCCCCGATGAAAATCGAGAATCCGATCCATGCCATACCTGGAACGATTGCTCCGATAAAGCCAAAGAAGTTTGCAGTGGCAAGTCCGGCGATTAAACCTAGTAATACCTCACCTGCATAGATGTTACCGTAAAGACGTAGACCGAGTGTCAACGTATTTGCGAATTCCTCAATTACTTTAAGCGGCGCCATGAATGGCATCGGCTTTGCAAAGTCACTGATGTATCCTTTGAACCCTTTTGCTTTCACGCCGTAATAATTCGTCATTCCGATGATCATTACCGCAAGTGTCATTGTCACGACGGGGTCAGCTGTTGGTGATTTCCACCATAGATAACCATCATAAACAATTGCAAATGGGAGACCTAGAATATTCGATACGAATATAAACATTAGAAGCGTGATTCCAAGAATGTGAAACGCTCCACCTGTTTTCCAGTCCATGTTGCTTCGGATGATGCCTTTTACGAAGTCCATAATCCACTCCATAAAGTTTTGCATACCCGTTGGTTTGAGTTTTAGGTTACGAGTCGAAATGACCGCAATCAAGAAAACAATCAATGTGGTGATGGCAAGCATCATCAAGGTTGACCAGTTTCCTGTCATCCCTAAAAATTCGTATTCTGGTGCTAAATGATCCACTAGTAGTTCACCTCTCTTTCGCATCTTCATTTTGTTTGCGTGTCGCAAATACTAGCTGTTCTATGACCAGTAGAACATACGGTATCATTAAACCAATTACCGTACTGATCAAATGGAAATATTCAGGTAGCGATAGGGCGATGGCCACTGCCGCAATTCCTGAAGCAAAGCGTAATCCAGTACCGAGACTGACGCGCTTTTTTCCTTGATCAAAAGCACGGTCAAACTTCAACATCCGACGTTGCAAAATCCAGAAGTTGTAAAGTCCAAAGATTGCTCCGAGTCCGATGCCCGCAAAAATGGTCGAATACGGCGTAAACGCTGCACCGAGTACACAGGCTGCGAGTAAAAAGAGTATGTACTTTTTCTGCCGCTTGTAGATATGAAACAAATTGAGCATTGGAATTCTCCTGAATTTAGATTCGAATGGAAACGATTTTTCGCTGGTTCTGGGGTGCTTCTCAAATGAAGACGCTAGCTTGCAGAAAGTGGAATTGACAGTCGGATTTCATTATGAAACCCCTATCATGATTATCCTTTGTAAGCATACAATAGCGCCTATTTCATGTCAATTGCCTCCTGTGAAAAACATCACAAGGTACTAGCCTTCGACAAATTACGGACATAATTGTTTTGTTATGTTTGGTTGGGGGTTAATTGTTGGGTTTTCTCGGGCATTGAATGCGATTGCGCGGGCATTGAATACGATTGCGCGGGCATTGAACCAAGCTCCGCGGGCATTGAATCCAGCTCCGCGGGCATTGAATCCAGCTCCGCGGGCATTGAATCCAGCTCCGCGGGCATTCCTCTCCCCACCCTGCTCACAAGTCTGTCGAACAAAAAATCCAACGGGGCCTGAGCACCGTTGGACAACTTGCAGATTTCTTCTTATTTATTTAGGAAACGGCGAAGCGCCTCTACGATTTGAGCAGATGCTGTTCCGTCCCCATAAGGATTGGATGCTTTGGACATCGCTTCGTAGGCTGCTGAATCCGTCAATAGTTCATTGGTTAGTTCGAAGATGCGATCTTCATCCAAACCAGCAAGCTTTAACGTTCCGGCATCGATGCCTTCTGGGCGTTCCGTCGTATCACGCAACACGATAACGGGTTTCCCGAGTGATGGTGCTTCTTCTTGCACACCACCAGAGTCTGTCAGAATGACAAACGAGCGGGCCGCCAGGTTATGGAAATCGATGACTTCTAAAGGTTCGATCAAATGAACACGTGGGTTGTTGCCCAGTACTTCATTAGCGATTTCTCTAACGACTGGATTCATGTGCACAGGATAAACGACTTGAATGTCATCGTGCGCTTGAAGAAGACGATTGATGGCACGGAAGAAGTTACGCATTGGCTCCCCTAAATTTTCACGACGGTGAGCTGTAAGTAGAATCATGCGATCACTGCCGATTGTATCTAGAATGGGGTGCGTGTACTCTTCGCGCACTGTCGTTTTGAGTGCATCAATAGCTGTGTTTCCTGTAATGACAATCCACTCTTCCGGCTTGTTTTCCGCTCGTAAGTTAGCCGCTGATTTTTCAGTCGGAGCAAAGTGAATGTCAGCCAGTACACCTGTTAGTTGACGATTCATCTCTTCCGGGTACGGTGAATATTTGTTGCCCGTTCGAAGACCTGCCTCCACGTGACCGATAGCAATTTGATTATAGAATGCTGCCAGGCTTCCGACAAAAGTAGTCGATGTGTCGCCATGGACGAGAACGATATCTGGCTTTGCTTGCTGCATGACATCATTGAGACCATGGAGTACGTTAGTCGTAATGTCAAACAGCGTCTGACGGTCCTTCATCACGTTCAAATCATAGTCCGGTGTGATGCCGAATGTCGTCAACACTTGATCGAGCATTTGACGGTGTTGTGCCGAAACAGCAACAATCGATTCCATGTCGTCTTGTTTTTGTAGCTCCAGCACGAGCGGTGCCATTTTGATGGCTTCTGGACGAGTGCCGAAGATGGTCATGACTTTCCACTTTTTCATATGAATCTCCTTTATTTTCCTTTTGGGTACCTGTGCACTACACAATTCACTACAATTTTATAATTATACATACAAGCCTTTTAAATCAATGTGGCTTTTTTATAAGTAATCATTTGTAGTGAATAATTGGAATTGTTCCGTGCACAGGTACCTTAAAAACAGGTACCTTAAAAAGCCTTCCACATCTAAATACAATCGAGTTGCAGGCGTTAGAAATACATTCCAAAATCAATCGCACCCACAGAGGCAAAGAACGCCTCTATGTGCACGCTTGATTCCCGAAGCATTTCTGGGCGAACGCCTTCCACATCTAAAAGTTACTTTGTACCAAACAACCGGTCACCAGCATCGCCAAGACCAGGAACGATGTAGCCGTGGTCATTTAATTTTTCATCCAGTGCCGCGATGTAAACATCCACGTCCGGGTGAGCTTGTTGAAGTAGCTCGACTCCTTCAGGGGCCGCGATTAAGCACATGAATTTGATGCTAGTTGCGCCGCGTTTTTTCAAAGAGTTGATTGCTTCGATAGCTGAACCACCCGTAGCTAGCATTGGATCGACTACGATAAAATCGCGTTCCTCCACGTCAGCTGGTAGCTTCACGTAATATTCAACAGGCTGTAATGTCTGTGGATCACGGTACAAACCAATGTGACCTACTTTTGCAGCAGGAATCAGTTTCAAAATACCGTCGACCATACCAATTCCTGCACGCAGGATTGGGACGATCCCCATCTTTTTACCTGCTAGGATCATGGATTTTGTTTTAGTTACAGGTGTTTCCACTTCCGTCTCAACAAGAGGCATGTCTCGTGTGATTTCAAAGGCCATTAAAGTGGCGACCTCGTCGACTAACTCGCGAAATTCCTTTGTTCCTGTTTCAACACTGCGGATATACGTTAATTTATGTTGAATCAGTGGGTGATCAAATACGAAAACTTTTGACATCCTGTTCACTCCTCTTCGTTTCATTCTGACCTATTATAGCAAAAAAAAGAGAAGACTTCCTAGGTCTCCTCCGTTTTGATTATTTCGTCTATTTGGGAGAGGGGCATTGGTCTGTGGAAATAGTACCCTTGACCGACTGAGCAGCTCATCCCACGCAATAATATCATTTGCTCATAGGTCTCAATACCCTCAGCCACCGCTCGAATATCCAGCTTGTCTGCCAAGTCGATGATCGTCTGCACAACCGCTCTCGTACCGCTTTTGTGAATTTGAGAGATGAAGCTGCGGTCTAGTTTGATTTCCGAAATAGGTAGTTCATGTAAGTAACTAAGCGAGGAATAGCCAATCCCGAAGTCGTCAATCGAGCAATCGATTCCTGCTTTCGCAAGTTCTGTGAGAATCACTTTCGCTTGCTCTACATCTTCTAAATTAATACTCTCGGTCAGCTCGATCAAGATGGATTCAGGTGGAAGACCATAGTCGCTTAAGAGTCTTAACAAACTTTCAGAGAATCCCGCCTTATAGAAATGGTTGGGAGAGATGTTAATGGCCACTTGATAGACTTTTTTTCCTTCATCTTTTTGCTTCGCCTGCCAAGCAAGTACTTTATGAATGATAATCAGCTCAAGCTGATCAATCTTCCCTGCTTTTTCAGTAGCATCAATAAAATCAATCGGTGGGACGAACCCGAGCTTACTAGAGTTCCACCGCGCCAATGCTTCAAAGCTGATGATACGGCCACTCTCCATGTCCACTTTTGGTTGCAGATGCACTTCAAATTCTTGTTCTCGAATGCCTATTTCAATGGCACTTTGAAGTTCCATATTGCTCTTGATAGAAGTGTCCATTTCTGGCGAGTAATAACAAACTTGTTCCCCATTACGCTTTCGTGCTTCGGATAAAGCCAAATCTGCTTGGCGGATTAGTTGATACACGTCATCTCCCTTTCCATAAGGCACAACGCCAATTTGGAGAGGGATGAAAATTTCCATGCGATCAATCTTGATGGGGAAATGCCCTGCGCGTAATAGTAATTCTACAATATCTTGAAAATCATCTCGTTTTGTATTGCCCGCCAAAATCAAAGTAGTACTTGTAAATCGGCTCATTACATACGTGTATTCTTCTAAAATCCCATTCAACCGTTGCCCCAGCTCTTTTAAAACAAGAGCAGCAACCTCTCGGCCAAACATATCGACGATTTCAGAGTAGTTAAATGGTGATATGACTGCCACAAACCCGTTATTGGCATCCTCATCTAATTCTTTTACTTCCGTGTGGAAATAGTTCATATTGGGCAGCTCTGTCTCTTGGTCGCGATAGGCAAGATGCAAGATCTTTTCTTGGTAAGCCGCGTTGCGGAATGCCAACAACACAAGCGGAACAATTTTTTGAATAAAGGCCATCTCCATCTTCGAGGGACTTGATTTTTCTTTAAAGTACACACCAAATGTAGCAATCGTTTCCCGTTGATGATTGACGATTGGAAAGCTCCAACAAGATTTAAAACCGTATGGATTTGGCCCTTGTCCAATGTAAGGTATCCAATTTGGTGAATTCTCCACATCTTCGGTAATGACGACTTGTTGATGATACGCCGCTGCACCGCATGTCCCTACGTTTGGCGCAATTTCTAATCCTTGAATTAACTCGCGGTACTCTTTTGGTAGCGAGTTCGAAGCTAAAGCAAACAATTGTCCGTTTTTAGCATACATGATACTACACATAGAGCCTTCTGGCAGAAATTGTTCTACTTTGTAACAGATTTCTTGGAGCAAAGAGCTGATTGCATAGCCTTTTTCAATGCCCTCATAAATCTCTGCCTGCATTTCAATGATGGCTTCTTGCTGTTTCTGTACGGTAATATCTGATTGGAACGCCACTTCATAAACTGCGTTTCTATAAGGATCTTTAAAGGTTTGGCCAATGACGTCGAACCAAATAGGCGTTCCGTCCTTGCAAAAATTTAGTACTTCACGGCGCACGGAACCGAGAGCAATAAAATCAGAATCAATTAGCTGTTCTTTTTCGATGAACTGCTGGTTGCCATGTAAAATCGATACACTTTTGCCGACGACATCCTTCGCACTGAATCCTGTTTTCCGGGTGAAGGCCTCATTTACATAAATGATGGGCTTTCCTGGGAGATTGGGATCACGAACGATATAGCTTGTGTCAAACTGACTACCGATTTTCTTGATCCAATGCAGCAATTCAACACGCATTTTGCTGTCAATTTGTTGGTTCATACCCGCACTCCTCTTGTGCTTAGTCTGGATTTATGTATAAATTCAGTTTACGGAAAATTGCGACAAAAAGCCACTTCTATTTTTTTTAGAAGTGGCCCATTGTATCGAACTATTATGCATAAAGTGGGAATTTGTCAGTTAGAGCTTTTACTCGCTCTTTTGCAGAAGCAGTGGCAGCCTCATCTTCATGGTTTTTCAAAAGATCCGCAATGATCTTGCCGATTTCTTTCATTTCTTCCTCTTTAAAGCCACGAGATGTGACGGCAGGTGTTCCAATACGAATACCTGATGTGACAAATGGGCTTTCTTGATCGAATGGAATCGTATTTTTGTTAACAGTGATTCCTGCTTCATCTAAAACTTTTTCTGCAACTTTCCCTGTCAGACCAAGACCTTTTACATCAATTAGGAAGACATGGTTGTCCGTGCCACCTGAAACGATGCGAACGCCTTCTTCTAAAAGTGTTGCAGCTAGTGCTTGAGCATTGTCAATGACTTGTTGCTGATAAGCTTTGAAACCATCTTGTAACGCTTCACCGAATGCTACTGCTTTTGCAGCGATTACATGCATCAATGGTCCACCTTGAATACCTGGGAAAATCGTTTTATCGATTTTTTTCGCCCATTCTTCGGTTGTTAGAATCAAGCCACCACGCGGTCCGCGAAGTGTTTTATGTGTTGTTGATGTGACAAAGTGCGAATAAGGTACTGGATTTGGATGCAAGCCAGCAGCGACAAGCCCTGCAATATGTGCCATGTCCACCATCAAGTAAGCGCCTACTTCGTCTGCAATCTCACGGAATTTTGCGAAGTCAAGTGTACGTGAATACGCACTTGCACCGGCAACGATCATTTTTGGCTTATGCTCTAGTGCTTTTTGACGCACATCTTCATAATCAATTAGTTCGTTTTCTTTGTCGACACCGTATTCAACGAAGTTGTATTGGATACCACTGAAGTTAACAGGAGAACCATGTGTTAAGTGTCCTCCATGAGAAAGATTCATTCCTAAAATCGTGTCACCTTGTTGAAGAGCTGTCATGTAGACGGCCATGTTTGCCTGTGAACCTGAGTGAGGCTGAACATTCGCATGCTCTGCACCAAATAGCTCTTTCAAGCGGTCACGCGCAATATTTTCCACAACGTCGACGTGTTCGCAGCCACCGTAGTAGCGTTTCGCTGGGTACCCTTCTGCATATTTATTGGTCAGAACAGATCCTTGCGCTTCCATTACGGCTTGTGAAACAAAGTTTTCAGAGGCAATCAGTTCAATGTTTGCCTGCTGACGCGTTTTTTCGTTTTCCATTGCTTCAAATACAGCTTGATCTTGCGCTTGAATGTTTTTCACTATGTGTTCCTCCTAATTTCCATAAAATGCACGTCTTCCACCAATGAGTTTAGGACGTGTGGTAGCCGTGGTGACGATGGCATCACCAATCATCTTCACGGATGTTCGAACGGGTACAGCGACTTCTTTCAAATGCATCCCTATCAACGTTTGTCCAATATCAATACCTACATGTGCTCGGATATGTTCCACCACCACAGGATCATGAAGCTTTTCATATGCACAGGCTGACATAGAGCCGCCTGCTGATGGGACAGGGATGACCGCCACTTCTTCCAGCTGAAACTTTTCAGCCGTCTCGCGGCACATGGTAAGTGCGCGATTGATATGTTCACAGCCTTGAAATGCAAGATAAACACCTTTTCGTCTTGCAAATTCTTCTAAGGGCTCAAAAAGTGCCTCTGCGACTTCCGTTGCCCCTGCCGTTCCTATTTTTTTACCGATAACTTCTGAGGTGGAGCAACCGACGACAAAGAGTGTTGCCGGCTTGATTTCAATGAGTTGTTCGAGTTCCTCTAGCAAGTGTTCCAGTTGCTCTTGCCATTGTTTCGTCGCTTCCATCAAAACGCCTCCCTCACTTTGAAGTGCCTGGTTTAGTTGGTAGATTCAATTTGTGCAATTTTATTAATGCGTGTTTCGTGACGACCGCCTTCAAATTCGTTGGCTAACCATGTCGTAACGATTTCACGTGCAAGACCTGCGCCAATAACACGTTCGCCCATCGCTAAGATGTTGGAGTTGTTGTGGCATTTTGTCATTTTTGCTGAGAATACGTCGTGCACTAGTGCACAGCGAATACCTTTGTATTTGTTAGCAGCAATTGACATTCCAATTCCTGTTCCGCAGACTAAGATCCCGGAATCAAATTCTCCAGCAGCTACGCCTTCACAGACTGGTTTTGCATAGTCTGGGTAGTCGACAGAGTCTTTTGTTTGGGGTCCAAAGTCCGTGACTTGATGGCCGAGTTCTTCTAGAAGTGTTCCAATTTCTTTTCGTAGGGTGTTTCCGCCGTGGTCGGATGAGATGGCAATGTTCACGTGTATTCCCTCTTTTCTGTATCGTTTGTTCTTTTTCATCATATCATTATTTAGACTAGATGTGGAAGCGGGCTCCTTGCGAAATTCTGTCAACCCTTGCTGTGCAGGGGAATCTCTGGACCTTCGATACATTCAACAAATTTTTAACCTCTACAAAAAAACACCGATCAACACAGCTCTGTGTCAGTCGGTGGCATTTGCTAGTCTTACGAGTATTTTTTGTTGAAGTTCTTGTAGTTGATAGAGCGTGAATTGATAGTCTTGTAACGAACCGCCATAAGGATCAGCGATATCAAATGGATTCTCAGGGGTTGCATATTCTGCATATGTATAAACTTTGCTCCTCGTATCTGGAAAAGCTTGAACAAGCGCTTGTTTGTGAGAGTTTGTCATCGTCAGAACAAGATGTGCCCATTCTAGCAGTTCACGAGTGACCGGTTGCGAAGCGTGTTGGGTGTCGATACCCTTTTCTTCGAGTGCACGTTGCGCATGGTAAGACATGTCTGCTCCCCTACTTGCGTAAACGCCTGCTGATTTTATTTCAACACCTTCGACTTGTTTCCAAATAGCAGCTGCCATTGGACTGCGACACGTATTTCCCGTGCATACAAAAAGGATGTTCATCGCTGACCTTCCCCTTTCAGTAATTGGTTTTCCCTATACTACATTATACCTTTAAACTCATTGCTAATCTTATAACCAAGCTCCACCGGCTGCTTTCTCTAAGCGGTTCATCAGTGCATGTCCTAGACCTTCTTTTGGATAAGCCTCGGCCACGATAATGTCCACATTCAGCTTATTGCAGGCGCGTAATGCAGCAAATAGTTGACTACTGACCACTTGTAAATCATCCGTCAAACCAAGTGAAAGGAACTCATCATGAGGCAACGCTTGATGACGATTCGTAGCGATGAGCGCTATTCGTTTCCCTTGTTTTTGAAGATCGCGTAATTTGCCTTTTGTAGAGGGATCATCTAAGTTGGCCAACCTCACCGGTGCATCTGGTGCATAGTGGGTGTATTTCATTCCAGGAGCTTTTGGTGCCTGCTGTTCTTTTAAAGTTCCGGCACCTGTCATTTCCCCAATGACTGAAGTGAGCATCTCTTCTGTAATCGAACCCGGACGTAATAATGCAGGTGGTTCCACTGTGAAATCGACAATTGTGGATTCTAGACCGGCTGACGAAGGACCGCCATCTAATATGTAAGGAATTCGCCCATCTAGATCTTCTAATACATGACTAGCGGTCGTCGGACTAGGCTTGCCACTGCTATTTGCGCTTGGTGCGGCAATAGGTATTCCGGCAAATTGAAGGAGCTCACGAGCTATGAGATGAGACGGCATGCGAACACCGACTGTGGATAACTCTGCCGAAACATTTGGTGCAAGTGTCCCTTTTTTTAGAGGTAAGATTGCGGTCAGTGGTCCTGGCCAAAAAATGTCCATAGCCAGTTTTGCTTTTTCAGGGACAAATTCGATAAAGCCTTGCAATTGCTGGGTTCTAGCGATGTGCACAATCAATGGATTGTCAGCCGGTCGACCTTTTGCATGGAAAATTTTAGCGACAGCTTCCGCATTTCTTGCATCCGCACCCAGTCCATAAACCGTCTCTGTCGGGAAGGCGGCTACCTCTCCCTTCAACCAGTTGTCCACAATCTGTTGATAACTTTTCGTGTTATCCCCATTCCTATCCACATGCACACATTTTGTCATTTCGCGTCATCCTTCTTGTAAACTGATTTTATCCCCATCCTGTGGAGAACTATCCCCATCATCTGTGGAAAACCACCGCTTCCACACCATGACAAAAAATGATTTGGGTTGTTTAACATCCTCTTCATCATAACAACTATTTTTTACGAGAATACACCAAAAGTTGTCTCCTCGTCCATCGCCAATCTGTACATCTACACTCTTATATACACCTTGAGGACTAATACCAAACCCACTTCGTTTCGGAGGATAGAGTACTTCCTCTGGAGTCGTTGGCAATTCAAAGCTCTGCAGTAACTGGTTTGCAAGATGCTCTTTGTCCAGTTGCGCCTGTTCAGAATTATTGTCTGCTTTCACGCGAAAACGAAGTTCTTCTTCTTGACCATGCCCTGAAAGAAGTAGTACACCCATAACGAGTAGTAACATCCAAAGTAAATATTCCACTGCATCCAGTCTTTTTACTGTTCGCTGAAAATGAGTCATTGCGATTCCTCCCTTTGAAATCAGCATGACCCACTTTCTAGTAGTCTATTCATAAAGTTGCAAAAACCATTCGGTCGCGTCCATTTAAATCTTTTACAACTTCAACTCGTGCCTGAGGCAAAGCAACAGAAAGTAATTGCTGAATCGCAGGTCCCTGCAAATGCCCAATTTCAAAAGCGACGATGGCTTTTTCAGCAAGAATTTGTGGTAGTTTATTGATCATCTTTTTGTAAAAGTAAAGGCCGTCATCTTCAGCAAACAAGGCTAAGTGCGGCTCGTGATCGAGTACGACATCGTTCATTTCCTGCTTCTCTAGCGCTGCAATATACGGAGGGTTGGAAACAAAGATGTCCCATGTCTGCTGTTCAATAGGAGCCGTCATGTCCCCCTCCAAAAAGCGAACCTCCGCATCGAGTTCAGAAGCATTAGCGGTTGCAACTGCTAGTGCTTGTGGCGAAATATCCACAGCAGTTACTACTATTTCTGGCATTTCTAACTTTAGTGTTGTGGCAATACAACCCGTGCCTGTACCGATATCCACAAGTCGAACGGCGGTGTCTCCAAAGTGTTCTTTTTTACGACGAATCAGCTGTTCGATCAACTCTTCAGTTTCCGGCCTTGGAATAAGCACGGCTGGACTGACTGTGAAATCGCGTCCATAAAATTCTGCTCTACCGCTGACGTATTGATAGGGCGTGCCTTTGGCAATTTTATAAATTCCCTCACTGAAGCGTTCTCGTAATTCGTCTGTCATTTGGTCGGTTTGCCTCATCATTAATTCAGTAGATGTATAGTGCAGCAGATCTTGTAAATAAAAGCGCGCCGCCCTCGGTTCCCGGTCATTTTCCTGTAAATAAGAAGAAGCCCATAAAAGGGCCTCTTGTACGCTGTTAAATGGTGCTTTCATTCATCTTCTCCATCTTTTCAGCTTGATCTTCAATCGTTAGTGCTTCGATTATTTCGTCCAGTTTACCTTCCATGATCTGATCGAGTTTTTGAATCGTTAACCCGATACGGTGATCAGTGACACGGTTTTGCGGGAAGTTGTACGTACGGATACGCTCTGAACGGTCCCCTGTACCAACAGCAGATTTACGGACTGCATCGTATTCAGCTTGCGCTTCTTGACGGTATTTATCGGCAACACGTGCGCGAAGAACTTTCATAGCTCTTTCTTTGTTTTTAATTTGCGATTTTTCATCCTGACACGTTACAACCGTATTGGTCGGGATGTGCGTCAATCGAACAGCAGACATCGTCGTATTAACGGATTGTCCACCGGCACCTGAAGAAGCGTACGCATCAAATCGGATATCTTTGTCATGAATTTCAACATCGACTTCTTCCACTTCTGGAAGACAAGCGACTGTCGCTGTCGAAGTATGGATACGTCCACCTGATTCCGTCTCCGGAACACGTTGTACACGGTGGGCACCGTTTTCGTATTTCAGTTTCGAGAAGGCTCCATTTCCAGCAATCATGAAGACGACTTCTTTGTAGCCACCAAGACCTGTTGGAGAAGAATCCATAATCTCGATTTTCCAGCCATTGGTTTCAGCATAGCGGCTGTACATGCGGAATAAACTGCCGGCAAATAATGCAGCCTCATCGCCACCTGCTGCTCCACGAATCTCCATGATAACGTTTTTGTCATCGTTCGGATCTTTTGGAATGAGCAGAACATGCAGACGATCTTCTAGTTGTTGAACTTGTTTTTCTAGGTCGTTGACTTCTTCTTTGACCATTTCACGCATGTCAGCATCGAGTTTCTCATCCAGCATTCCTTTGGCCTCTGCCAATTGTTCGTTTGCTGCTTTGTATTCTCTGTATGCGTCGACTGTTTCTTGTAGGTCAGATTGTTCTTTAGAATACGTACGAAGCTTGTTGGTATCGTTGACGATATCTGGATCGGAAAGCATTTCGTTCAATTTGTCGTAGCGATCTTCTACGGCTTGTAAGCGATCAAACATGAGGACACCTCCTGGGGTTTGGGTTTTTTTTAAGGGTTTGGGTAATTTAGGGTTTGGGTAATTTAGGGTTTGGGTAATTTAGGGTTTGGGTTTCATTACGTGTGGTGCAGGGTTGAAATAGTTTCCATAAAACGACTTGGTCTCATTAAAACTGATTTATGTCGAATAAATTCGTGTTTCGTCCTAATAAATGTGGCTTACGTCTTAATAAACCACCGTTTCAGTCAAAGAACGACCGCTCATTTTCACAATGAGCGGATTTTCACATCTACTGGAATCGAGTTTCACATTTAGTTAAAGTGGTGGGTTAGCATGACACTTCCGGCAGACCGGATAGTAGCTGTCATTGCCACCAATGACGATTTGAGCGCCAGTTCGCACTGGCTTTTTGTTTTCATCTACGCGAAGGTTCATCGTCGCTTTGCGATGGCAGAACCAGCAGATGGTTTTCATTTCTTCAATCTTGTCGGCATAGGTCAACATATAGCGGCTACCTTCAAACAATTCGTTCATGAAGTCATTTTTCAGACCAAATCCCATTACCGGAATATTAAGTTCGTCTACAATTTGGGTCAGTTGTTGAACTTGTTCTTTAGAAATGAACTGCACCTCGTCGATGAGTATACAGTAGATTCGTTCGTTCTGGTTTTTCACATAGTCGAATAGATTCGTCTCATCATAGACAGGGATTGCTTGGCGTTTGAGTCCAATGCGACTTGCGACTGTTCCCACTTCGTCACGTGTGTCAATCGCTGGTGTAAAGATGATGACCTGTTTGTTTTGCTCTTCATAATTGTGCGCGACTTTGAGAATCTCAATGGATTTCCCACTGTTCATTGCGCCGTGTTTGAAAAATAGTTGTGCCATGTTGGGACCCCTTTTTTAGGTTGTTTTTAAGCGGTACCTGTGCACCATACAATTCTGTTTATTCACCACAATTGCAAGAGTATACAATCTATTGAGCGCTACGAATGCCTTGAGTGAATAATTATAAAATTGTAGTGAATTGTGCGGTGCACAGGTACCCTAGAGGGAATAATTGGAATCGCGACGAACGCCTTCCACATCTAACGCAATCAAGTTCCAGGCGTTAGAAATACATTCGAAAATCAATCGCACACACAGAGGCAAGAGCGCCTCTATGCGCACGCTTGATTCCCGAAGCATTTCTGGGCAAACGCCTTCCACATCTAAATTTAAAAAATACCTGCAAGGCAAATGCCCCACAGGTATTTAGGTTCTTAGTTTTGTTGCTCTTCTTTAAGACCGTATTTTTTGTTGAAGCGATCAACACGACCATCCGCTGCTGCGAATTTCTGACGTCCTGTGTAGAATGGGTGACACTCGCTGCAGAACTCGACGTTGATGTTTTCTTTTACAGAACCTGTTTTGAATGAGTTACCACATGAACAAGTTACTGTTGCTTCTTTGTAGTCTGGATGAATTCCTGATTTCATCTAATTTCTCTCCTCTCGCCCTGAACCATCTGGAACAGAGTTGGTTATGAAAAACTGATACCTTACATGGCCCGATTGAGTCAGCCACATATGTAACAGAAATAATTAAACTTACAACGTATAGAATAGCATGTTTTGTCATGCATTTCAAGACATTGATTTGAAAAAAATTGTCTTAAAGCGATGCTTTATTGGCTTTATGCGCCTTCATCTCATCTGCTAATTGTTGAAAGAACGCATCGTTGTTTTTCGTCTGCTTCAGCTTACGCATGAAACGCTCAGTAAAGTCATGAGAATCTGAGAATGTCTTGCGGATAGCCCATAGCTTATCCAGCTGCGCTTTTTGAATCAGCAACTCTTCTTTTCGTGTACCTGAACGGCGAATATCCAGTGCCGGGAAGATACGACGCTCCGCTAATTGGCGATCTAAGTGAAGCTCCAAGTTTCCTGTTCCTTTGAATTCTTCATAAATGACTTCATCCATACGAGAACCGGTATCCACTAAGGCTGT
Organism: Chryseomicrobium sp. FSL W7-1435; assembly: GCF_038595005.1. GTDB lineage: Bacteria > Bacillota > Bacilli > Bacillales_A > Planococcaceae > Chryseomicrobium. Next base: position 832,902 of record NZ_CP151997.1, on the reverse strand, counting down.
TGCCAGAATCGTCAAGCTGCCCCCTTCTTCAATATTCCGAGCGGCTCCGAAGAATCGCTTAGGACGGTGAAAGGCTGCTGGGTCGATACCACCCGACAAAGTACGGCCACTTGGTGGAATGACTAAGTTATACGCACGAGCCAGTCGTGTGATGGAATCCATTAAGATGATGACGTCACGTTTGTGTTCTACAAGACGCATCGCTCGCTCTAAGACAAGCTCTGCTACTTTCACATGGTTCTCAGGTACTTCATCGAACGTTGAACTGACAACGTCTGCTTTTACAGAACGTTCAATGTCCGTTACCTCTTCAGGACGCTCATCGATCAAAAGAACAATCAGTTCTGCTTCTGGATGATTGGTCGTGATGGCATTGGCCACTTCTTTAAGCAGCATCGTCTTCCCTGCTTTTGGCGGAGCCACAATCAAGCCACGTTGACCAAAGCCGACCGGTGCAACTAGATCCATGATACGAGTAGACAAACGTTCTGGTGTGGTTTCTAACTTTAATTGGCGATCCGGATATAAAGGTGTCAATGCTGGGAAATGAACGCGCTCTTTAGCAGTCTCTGGGTCTTCCCCATTGACAAGCTCTACATGTAACAAGCCATAATAGCGTTCGCTTTCTTTGGGAGGACGCACTTTCCCGGTTACTTTGTCTCCGTTCCGTAAGTCAAAACGACGGATTTGGGAAGCTGAAATATAGATATCCTCAGAACTTGGCGAATAGTTGATAGGACGCAAGAAACCAAAGCCTTCTGAAGAAATGATCTCAAGTACGCCTTCCATGAAGAAAAAGCCTTCTTGTTCTGCACGAGATTTCAAGATGGAGATAATCAATTCTTTTTTCGTTAATTTGCTGTACGAAGCGATTTTATATCTTTTCGCCAACTCGTAAAGTTCTTTTAACGTCATATTTTCCAGTTCATTTAATGTATGCTGGGTCATTTTGGCACCACACTCTTAGTTATTTTTTACTTTTGGGATCACTTTTCATTGGAAGATAGATTGAACGTGAAGGGGTCTTGGTAGTAATTCTGTAGGGAGTTCCTAGCAAGATAGAAAGACCCGCACAAGGCTATCCCTGTGCGGAGCTTCTATTTCTTACAAGACGAGATTTGGTTTCTTTTTCAAGCTGTGACGGCCTTCAACAAACCGAACAGTTCCTGACTTAGCACGCATAACCAACGTATGAGTTGCTGCATAGCCACCTTTGAACTGAACGCCACGAAGAAGTTCTCCGTCTGTTACACCTGTTGCTGTAAAGATGGCGTCATCGCCACGAACAAGATCTTCCATGCGAAGAACTTTGTTCACGTCTAGACCCATTTTAATGCAGCGCTCGAGTTCGCCTTCTTCATGAGGAACAAGACGTCCTTGGATTTCTCCTCCGAGACACTTTAATCCAACAGCTGCGATAACGCCTTCTGGTGCTCCACCCATGCCGAACAAAATGTCGACACCCGTCTCATCAAACGCCGTGTTAATGGCACCTGCCACGTCTCCGTCATTGATAAGCTTGATGCGGGCACCTGAAGCACGAATTTCGTCGATGATCTGTTGATGACGTGGGCGGTTTAAAATCGTCGCCACAACGTCTTGAATATCTTTATTTTTGGCACGAGCAACGGCCTTTAAGTTATCGATGACAGGTGCATCAATATCGACCATGCCGACAGCTTCTGGACCTACCGCTAGTTTGTCCATGTACATGTCCGGTGCATGGAGTAGGTTGCCACGGTCAGCAATTGCTAGAACAGCAAGCGCATTCCAGCCGCCTGACGCGACGATGTTGGTCCCTTCAAGTGGGTCAACAGCCACATCAACTTGTGGTCCGCCAATCCCTAGGCCTAACTTTTCACCGATATACAGCATCGGCGCTTCGTCCATCTCACCTTCACCGATTACGACGACACCTTCCATAGGAATTGTGTCGAATACAGAACGCATTGCGGTTGTAGCCGCATCATCTGCTTCCATCTTCAACCCGCGTCCCATCCAGCGTGCAGACGCAATCGCTGCCGCCTCAGTTACACGTACTAATTCCATTGATAAACTTCGTTCCATCGTTTCTCCTCCTGCCAAGCGTTTTCTAAACCTGTCTTATTGTACCATTACAAAGAGCTGTCTGCATTGCTAATTTCGACATGTTCAAGCGTCACTCGTCGAATATCGGCACCCAGTGCGGTTAGCTTTTCAATCAGGTTCCCGTAGCCACGCTCAATGTGATAAATGTCGTGAACTTCTGTTTCCCCTTTTGCGATAAGACCAGCCAACACAAGCGCTGCTCCTGCACGTAAATCACTTGCTCGAACACTTGCTGCTTCTAACGCAGTAGGCCCTTTAATGATGGCTGTGCTGCCTTCGACGCGACCCTCTCCGTTCATACGGCGCAATTCATCAATCTGTTTGAAACGAGCCGAATAAATCGTATCGGTAATAACCGATGTTCCATCAGCTTGCGTCATCAACACTGTGAACGGCTGCTGAAGATCCGTGGCAAAGCCTGGGTAGACCAGCGTCTTCACATCGACACTCTTCAAATGCTCTACACGTGGAATGAACAATGAATCGTCTCGCTCTTCAATCACAACACCCATCTCTTGCAGCTTGGCTATTAGTGCCTCTAAGTGAAGAGGAATGACATTTTCAATAAGTATACCGTCACCAATAAGTGCCGCCATGATCATAAATGTACCTGCTTCGATACGATCTGGAATGATGGTGTGGTTCGTGCCATGCAACGCATCGACACCTTCAATACGAATGATGTTGGTTCCTGCCCCTTTAATGTTGGCACCCATATTAGAAAGAAGAGTAGCCACATCAATGATTTCAGGTTCTTTTGCGGCATTCTCAATAATTGTACGGCCTTTGGCACGCACAGCTGCTAGCATGATATTGATGGTAGCACCTACGCTGACAACATCCAGATACACTTTGGTACCTTCCAGTTGTTCTGTACGCAAATAGATAGCTCCGTGTTCATTTGTCACTTTTGCACCAAGCGCCTCAAAACCTTTTATGTGCTGGTCGATTGGACGAGGTCCTAAGTGACAGCCTCCCGGAAGACCGATTGCTGCGTGGCCAAACTTGCCAAGCATCGCTCCCATTAAATAGTAAGAGGCCCGTAATTTTTTAATGTTACCATTCGGTAACGCCATGTCCTGGATGTTAGTTGGATCCACGACCATCACACCATTTTCAAATGTGACGGTAGCTCCTAATTCTTCTAAAATTTCTTTTAAGATATAAACATCCGCAATTTCAGGTAGACCTTCTATAGTTACTGGGGAATCGGCTAAAAGGGTTGCGGGGATTAGTGCCACCGCACTGTTCTTTGCACCACTGACTTTGATGGTCCCTTTTAAGCGATTGCCGCCATTGATTTTATATACATCCATATGAGCACCTACTTCGCTTGACGGTTGTTCCAGTCGTTCAAAAATGCTTCAATCCCTTTGTCAGTCAGTGGGTGATTGAAGAGTTGTTGCAGCACTTTGAATGGTGTCGTAGAGATGTGGGCACCATTTAAAGCAGCATCTGTAATGTGTTGCGGGTGACGAATAGACGCAGCAATGATTTGTGTGTCGATATCATGGATTGTAAAGATATCTGCAATCTTTGCAATCAGTTCCATTCCATCATGACCGATATCATCCAAACGTCCAAGGAATGGCGATACATAAGTCGCGCCAGCACGTGCTGCTAATAATGCTTGATTGGCACTAAAAACAAGCGTGACGTTTGTTTTAATACCTTCCGCGCGGAACACTGAACATGCTTTTAAGCCTTCAGGTGTCATCGGAAGTTTCACTGTGATGTTAGGTGCGATCGCCGCTAACTCACGACCTTCTTTGATCATGCCTTCGGCGTCTAATGCAATAACTTCTGCAGAAACAGAACCGTCCACTAGAGCTGTAATTTCACGTAAGCGGTCGTGGAACGAGATGTTTTCTTTTGCTACAAGTGATGGATTTGTTGTTACGCCATCAATAATTCCCCATGAGTGGGCTTCTTTAATTTCGTCAAAATTTGCAGTATCGATAAAAAATTTCATTGTGTAGTTCCTCCAATTAGTGAAATGGGAGAAGCAATAAACGCTTCTCCCGTTGATACAATATTACGCTTGGCCTGCGCTTCCAAACTCGCGCATTTTGCCTTTAACTGACGCTTTGATTGCGTCGCGCATTGGTGTTAAATATTTGCGTGGGTCATATTGTTCTGCATCGGAATTTAAGAAATCACGAACAGCTTTTGTCCCCGCGATTTGGTTTTCAGTGTTGACATTAATTTTTGCTGTCCCTAATGAGATGGCACGTTTAATGTCTTTTGTTGGGATCCCTGTTCCACCATGAAGTACAAGTGGTAGGTCCGCAAGTTTTGAGATTTCTTCCATTTCAGCGAAACCAAGATTTGGTTCCCCTTTGTATGGACCGTGTACAGAACCAAGTGCTGGTGCTAAGAAATCAATGTTCGTACGTTGAACTAATTCTTGGCATTCTTTAGGGTCTGCATAGATGACGCCATCAGCAATGATATCGTCTTCTTGCCCGCCGACAGTACCAAGCTCAGCTTCAACTGATACACCGTTAGCATGTGCATATTCTACAACTTTTGAAGTCGTTTCTACGTTTTCTTCGAATGGGTGGTGAGATGCATCGATCATAACAGACGTGAAGCCTGCATCGATTGCTTCTTTACATTTTTCGAAGCTAGAACCATGGTCCAAGTGAATTGCGACTGGAACTGTAGTACCGAAATCAGTCATTAAACCTTTGACCATATGTACCACGGTATTAAAGCCGCCCATGTAGCGTGCTGCACCTTCAGATACACCTAGGATGACTGGAGATTTTTCTTCTTCTGCTGCTTGCAGAATTGCTTGTGTATATTCAAGGTTGTTAATGTTAAATTGCCCAACTGCATAGCCCTCGCGTTTGCCTTTTTCAAGCATATCTTTCATTGATTCTAATGCCATGAATGGACCTCCTCTAAATGGTGATAGCCGTGAATTTGGTTGATCTGCTATCTATCCTTCAGTGTATCAAAAAAAGGCGTGGTTTTCCACACCTGCCCTTTTTGCTCTAAGAAGCTTTTAATTGTTCAATAACCGCACTGCGTACCTCAAAGATATCAAATGGCTTTATAAAGTAATGAGATGCCCCTAATTTCTTGGCTTCTTCGATTAAATTCAGCTCGCCATAAGCTGTCATCATCATGACAGGTATGTCTGGTTGCTGCTGTTTCATGCGTTTTAGGATTTCGATCCCGTTCATCCCTGGAATTTTCATGTCCAGTAATACCCCATCTACCGTGTTAGATTCAAATTTTTCAAGTGCTTCTGGTCCATTTGCAGCCACTGTTACGGTATACCCCGATTGTTCGAACACTTCTTGAAGCAACATACGAATACCCATTTGATCATCAACAATCAGCAAATGCGTCAACGGTCCCATCTCCTTTAGTATTCAGATTAATTTTCCCCTGTTAACAATTATGCTCTTAACAGGAAGAGATTTCAATAAGTTTCCTAATACAATTTTTCGACAAAATATGACGAAGTACCCGAATAGCTAGGCAGCAGTTGCGACGAAAAGCCTTCCTTCTGTATACTGTGACCTGAGGTGAAAGAACTTATGAAAATGTTAACAACACAAGTCTCTGGTCTCTTGCAGCGCATTGCGACAGGTCAGGAAGAAGCGATTGAAGAAACTGCACGTCTTCTGGCCCAAGCTGCTGTTGGCGAAGGCCGTATTTTTTTCGCCGCTTTTGGTGAAATGAAAGCAGTTTATACAAATGCCGAGGCTTCCGGCTTATTCCCTCGTCTGGTTGAATGGACGCCTGAGTCAACTGTGACGTCAGCTGATCGGGTTTGGATTTTGACGCCACAAGCTGACCAGGCGGAAGCCGTTGCTCTTGCAACACAGTTGAATGAAACTTTTATACCGTTTAGCGTCACGGCTCCTGAAAAAGCAAATGCGGAGAATGCCTTGAGTGAACTCGCCTACACGTATGTCGCTCTTGGTTTCACTAAAGGTTTGTTGCCTACTGATACGGGCGAACGCGTTGTGTTGCCTTATGCGTTAGCTGCCTTGTTTGTTTATGAGGCTGTTCTGATGGCTGTTCGGGAAATGACGTCTGGTGAGGACGAGTTAAGGTAACATTCTAATTGGGATGCACTTCCAAATGGTGCCTGTCCCAAAAACTATTCCAACACAATTCATAGTTATTCAATATCCAACGTATTGTTGCGGGTTTTTTTTGCATAAACCATGAATAATCATCAATTATTGAATTGTTTATGGGACAGGCACCTTTAAAATCGCTCAATTGACTTGAAATCTTGGAAGCCAGGAAACGCCGTTACTTCAAACCACAAAAAACCGGGTTCGCATGATCGCGAATCCGGTTTTTTAGTATGTGACTTATTAGTTTGCATCCCGCTTGTCAACAGACGCTCTGACAAATTCACGGAACAATGGCTGTGGACGCGTTGGGCGTGACACAAATTCCGGGTGGAACTGGGAAGCTAAGAAGAATGGATGATTTGGAAGCTCGATGATTTCGACAAGGCGACCATCTGGGCTAGTTCCTGAGAATACAAATCCTTCTTTTTCAAACAGTTCACGGAATTCATTATTGAATTCGTAACGGTGACGATGGCGTTCGTACACAAGATCTTCCCCATAAGCTTCACGCGCTTTTGACCCTGGAGTTAATTTACATGGATACAACCCAAGGCGCAGCGTACCACCTAAGTCTTCTACATCTTTTTGCTCTGGCAGCAAGTCGATGATTGCGTGTTTAGTTTCTGGATTTAATTCTGTTGAATGCGCGCCTTCTAAATGAAGGATTGAGCGTGCGAACTCTACTGTCGCAAGCTGCATTCCTAAGCAAATGCCAAGGAACGGCACTTTGTTTTCGCGTGCAAACTGAGTAGCCAAGATTTTCCCTTCGACTCCACGGTCTCCGAAACCACCTGGTACAAGGATTCCGTCCACATCTGAAAGCAACTCTTGGACATTGTCTGCATTGACGCGCTCAGCATTGATCCACTTGACTTCAATGTCTGAATCGAATGTGTAACCTGCATGTTTCAAGGCTTCCACTACAGAAATATACGCATCTGGTAATTCTACATATTTCCCGACTAGACCGATTTTGACTTTATTGGATAGTCCTTTTACAAGTGATACAAGATCTTTCCAATCACTCATGTCCGCCTCTTTGTTTACTAGTTTGAAGTGGTCCAGAACGATTTGATCTAAATGCTGTTCTTGCAAGTGAAGCGGAATTTCATACAACGATTCTGCATCTAACGCTTCGATAACTTCTTCCGGTTTGATGTCACAGAACAAAGCGATTTTGTCTTTCATTTCCTGAGGTACCGGCGCTTCTGAACGAACGACGATAACGTTTGGTTGGATACCAAGTGACCGTAATTCTTTTACGGAGTGTTGCGTTGGTTTTGTTTTCATTTCGCCCGCTGCGCTGATGTACGGCAGCAATGTCACGTGAATGTACATCACGTTGTCGCTACCCACGTCACGCTTCATTTGACGAATAGATTCTAGGAATGGCAGTGACTCGATGTCTCCTACAGTTCCTCCGATTTCTGTAATGACGATATCGGCATGTGTTTCACGAGCAGCTAAATAAAGACGCTCTTTAATTTCGTTTGTGATGTGTGGAATGACTTGAACCGTTCCACCATTGTAGTCTCCACGACGTTCTTTGCGAAGAACCGATGAGTAGACCTTACCTGTTGTGATGTTTGAGTATTTATTTAAGTTGATATCAATGAAGCGCTCATAGTGCCCAAGGTCTAGATCTGTTTCAGCACCATCGTCTGTTACGAAAACTTCCCCATGTTGATACGGACTCATAGTGCCTGGATCGATGTTGATGTATGGGTCAAATTTTTGGATGGTGATGCTCAACCCCCGATTTTTAAGAAGACGGCCAAGTGATGCGGCTGTGATCCCTTTGCCAAGTGATGATACAACGCCACCTGTTACGAAAATATACTTTGTCATGTGTAGTTCCTCCTGCATTTGAAATTGCCATAACCGTGGCTACTTATAAAAACAAAAAAGCGCCCTCCTGCTGCTTTGCAGAGGGAGCGCATTATGCACATTGGATGTTGTCTCTTTTTTGAGAGCCCAGTTAAATCTTATAGCGATTCAGAGTTGAAGTCAAGAATGAAATTAGATCTTAGCGTCTTCTTCATCTTCTTCGTCTTCCTCATCGTCCTCTTCGTCGTCGACTAAATCAAATTCTTCTTCGTCGTCGTCTTCGTCTTCGTCTTCGATCAGGTCTGGGTCGATGTCCTCGTCCACTGGAAGTAACACGACATCTTCTTCGTCGTCATCTTCATCGTCTTCGATTAATTCTTCTAGTTCTTCGTCTTCATCGTAAAGAAGTTCATCTTCGTCTTCGATGATGTCGTCTTCATCCGCCACTTTGGCTTTCTTTTTACGGACTTTTACAGTTGGCGCTGATTCTTCTTCAATCGTGTCTACCGGGTACCATTCACGAAGGCCCCACTGGTATTCAGATGTTGCTAAGAAGCGACCATCGATGTTCATGTCTGTGTAAAACTGTAGCTTTCTTTGTTCCATTTCTGCGTCTGTATATCCTGAAACGTCTTGGATTGCTTGGAAAAGATCTTGTAACTCCAAAGCCTCGCGACGGTCGGTTAATAGAGTGAAGGCTAAGTTGATTAGCGATTCTTCTTGTAATTGCTCTTTCGTCATCTCACGAAAATTCATTCGGTCAACGTCCTTTCTTTGTCCGTTTGCATACCTTTCATTGTACCCATTCTACGGAAATAATGCCACTATCTCTTTGTTCTTTTTTTCGATTTCAACAGATAAAGCCAAATTGCGAATAAAAATAAGGCAAGAATGAGCAGTGGAATGGAGCCGATTTGTTCATTGTAGACAAAGGCGGTCGTGAAAAGTAGTGCAAGTATGACGATCCAAATGATGAGTTGTTTCATGAGTGGCCTCCTTGGTCTGATAGAATTATCGTACTATTTTGACAGAGCGTACGCAAGACCTTTAAGGGGTCCCTGCCTTTAATAGTACCTGTGCACCACACTATTCACTACAATGTGCATAAATGAAGGAGCAACCCTGGCGTACCAAGGTTGCTCCTTCATATTTATAGAATTGTAGTGAATAATCTAAGTTGTTTGGTGCACAGGTACCTAAAAGGGAAGAACTTCCATCTCAACGAAATCAAGTTGCAGGCGTTAGAACGCCTTCCACATCTAAAAGTTACATATTCCGTCGGTACTGCCCGCCCACTTCATACAAAGCATGGGTGATTTGCCCAAGGCTAGCAACTTTAACAGTGGTCATCAGCTCTTCGAAGATATTGCCACCTGTTTTGGCGACGTCTTTTAGACGACTGAGTGCAGCCTCTGTTTTATCAGCATGCGTAGCTTGGAACGTAAGCAGATTACTGATTTGTGTTTCTTTTTCATCTTTCGATGCACGTGCGATTTCCATGTTGTCGATGTCGTCCTCAGTAGCCGGGTTCGGGTTGAGGTACGTGTTAACACCAATAATCGGCAATTCGCCAGTGTGTTTCTTCATTTCGTAATGCATCGACTCTTCTTGAATCTTTCCGCGCTGGTACTGTGTTTCCATAGCACCAAGTACTCCTCCGCGGTCATTCATGCGATCGAATTCTTGTAACACCATTTCTTCAACAAGGTCCGTCAGTTCTTCAACCACGAAAGCTCCTTGAAGTGGATTTTCATTTTTCGACAGACCGTGCTCTTTGGTGATGATCATTTGAATGGCCATCGCGCGGCGCACAGATTCTTCTGTCGGAGTCGTGATTGCCTCGTCATAGGCATTAGTGTGAAGAGAGTTACAGTTGTCTTGCAGTGCCATCAATGCTTGAAGCGTCGTGCGGATATCGTTGAAGTCGATTTCCTGCGCATGCAAGCTGCGTCCTGATGTTTGGACATGGTACTTCAGTTTTTGTGAACGTTCGTTAGCACCATATTTCTCGCGCATCGCGACTGCCCAGATGCGACGAGCTACGCGTCCGATTACAGTGTATTCAGGATCTAAACCGTTTGAGAAGAAGAACGATAGATTTGGTGCAAAATCATCGATGTTCATGCCTCGACTTAAATAGTATTCAACATACGTAAAGCCATTTGATAACGTGAACGCCAACTGAGAAATTGGGTTCGCACCCGCTTCTGCAATATGGTAGCCCGAAATCGATACAGAGTAATAGTTGCGTACTTTGTGGTCGATGAAGTACTGCTGAATATCGCCCATCATGCGAAGTGCAAACTCAGTCGAGAAGATACATGTATTTTGACCTTGGTCTTCTTTCAAAATATCTGCTTGAACTGTCCCACGAACCACTTGAAGAGTAGCTTCACGAACCTCTGTGAATTCTTCAACTGTCAGTGTTCGTCCGAGTTCCTCTTCCCGCTTCTTAACTTGTTGATCAATGGCTGTATTCATAAACATCGCTAGAATGATAGGAGCTGGGCCATTGATTGTCATCGAAACAGACGTCGATGGTGCACAAAGATCAAACCCGTCATACAGTTTTTTCATGTCTTCTAATGTACAGATGCTAACGCCAGATTCTCCGACTTTTCCGTAAATGTCTGGTCGGTGATCCGGGTCTTCCCCGTATAAAGTCACGGAATCAAATGCCGTGGATAAACGCTTAGCTGTATCGTCTTTTGATAGATAGTGGAAGCGGCGATTCGTACGTTCTGGAGTTCCTTCACCCGCGAATTGACGTTTCGGGTCTTCTCCTTCACGTTTGAACGGGAACACACCCGCTGTATAAGGGAATGAACCTGGAACGTTTTCAGCGTATGTCCAGCGTAAGATTTCACCATAATCTTTAAATTTAGGTAACGCTACTTTTGGAATTTTTAGTCCAGATAAGCTCTCTGTACGAAGAATTGTACGGATTTCTTTATCCCGTACTTTTGTGACAAACTCGTCTCCTGAGTAAGCTTCTTTCAAGGCTTCCCAGTTCTCCAAAATGCGCTTAGATTCTGCAGAAAGCTCATTTTTTACGCCTTCTATCAAGGATTCAAGTGAATTAGTAAAGGCTTCTTCCCCACCTGCTTCTTGAACTGCCGTAAGAGCTCCTTCTAACTGGAACAAACGACGTGCAAAGTCCACCTGTTGCTGCGACTTAGCGTGGTATCCGCGCACCGTGTCCGTCAACTCACGTAAGTAATAGCGGCGGTCGTTTGGAATAATAACGTTCTGTTTTTGTGTTTTAGCAAATTCTTCGTACGAAGTCGCCCACTCTGAACCTGTTTTTTCATTAATCGTAGCCAGCAATGCAGCAAACAAAGAATTCGTCCCTTTGTCATTGAACTGACTTGCGATTGTTCCGTAAACAGGCATCTTATCTAAATTATCATGCCATAGTTCACGACTGCGCTGGTACTGCTTCTGTACTTGACGTAGCGCATCTTCAGAGCCCTTACGCTCAAACTTGTTGATCACAATCAGATCTGCGAAATCGATCATATCGATTTTTTCAAGTTGCGAAGGTGCCCCAAATTCACTCGTCATCACGTACATAGAAAGGTCAGAAATTGTCGTGATTTCTGCGTCTCCTTGGCCAATTCCACTCGTTTCTACAATAATTAAATCATAGCCTGCTGCTTTTACAACATCGAGTACATCTTTAATAGCACCAGACAGTTCTGTTCGAGAACCACGAGTGGCTAAAGAACGCATAAACACACGCTTGTTAAAGATGGCATTCATACGAATACGATCTCCTAGTAACGCGCCTCCCGTTTTTTGCTTTGTCGGATCAATCGATAGAATGGCTACGCGCTTGTCAGGAAGCTCGGATAAGAAGCGACGAATCAATTCATCTGTCAACGAGCTTTTCCCAGCGCCACCTGTACCTGTGATACCAAGAACTGGCGTACCTTTAGACTTGCCTTGTGCAGCTTCAATCAATTGTTTCGCTTCATCAGACCCTGTGAGAGTAGCTTCTTCTGCGATTGTGATAAGACGTGCCAGTGTCTCCGGCGTTTCGACAGTGACCTTTTCTAACTGAGCTAGCGCACCTTCTGCTGGCGTCGCTTCGTCACACTCTTCAATCATGCGGTTGATCATCCCTTGGAGACCGAGCTTGCGCCCATCCTCAGGTGAGAAGATGCCACTGATTCCGTAAGCGTGCAGTTCCTTGATTTCTTTTGGTAGGATAACCCCGCCACCACCGCCGTATATACGGATATGCGGTGCGCCTTTTTCAGCAAGCAGGTCCTTCATATATTTGAAATACTCAACGTGTCCACCCTGGTAAGACGAAATCGCAATTCCTTGCGCATCCTCTTGGATAGCTGCATTGACGACTTCTTCGACCGAACGGTTATGTCCTAAATGAATCACTTCTACGCCACTTGCTTGTAGAATGCGGCGCATGATGTTAATCGATGCATCATGACCATCAAACAAACTTGAGGCCGTGACAAAACGGACAGGATTGGTCGGACGGTAAACTTCTACTTGTGCCACTTGTACCACTTACAGTTCCCCCTTTGCTTTTGCTCCCAGACCCCGCAGGATAAACGCTACCTGTAAGTCTGTAAATTCGTCGATAGAATACGTTTTATGCAATGCCCAGCGGCGATACGCCCACATCTGGCCTTGTGTAAAAATGGAGTGTGCGTATAAATCGATCTCTCGCTCGTTTAGTGACAGTGCCCCTGACTTCACACAACTCTGAAGAATCCCACGGAAAATCGCGGTCATCTCTTCTTCTTTTTGGAGCACGTAAGAAAGAGCTTCTTTTGGAAGCGACTTTGTCTCTTGATACATGACAACGAACTCATCTTGCATGTCATTGATGACGCTATAGTAATAGCGAATCGCCGAAACAAGTTCATCCAATGTGCCATTTTTGGCTCCAACGGATTCAATCCGTTCAAATACTTCATCATAAATGCTGTCACAGACAAGGTAGAGTACGTCTTCCTTCGTGCGAATGTATTCATAGAGCGTGCCTATGCTAAATCCGGCTTCTTTGGCAATTTCACGCGTGGTGGTGCGGTGAAAGCCCTTCTCTTTGAAGAGCTTGACGCCCGCACCAATCATTTGTCGACGGCGCTTTGTAATCAACTGTTCGTCTTTAACAGACGTTTTGACTAGGTGCTTGCCCTCTGTCATTTATTTTGTCAGGTTACGCGAGATCACGAGACGTTGGATCTCTTGCGTACCTTCATAGATTTGTGTAATTTTCGCATCACGCATGAAACGTTCAACCGGGTAGTCTTTCGTGTAGCCGTAACCGCCGAAGACTTGAACAGCTTCTGTTGAAACTTTCATAGCCGTGTCGCCAGCCATTAATTTCGCCATTGCTGATGCTTGACCGTATGGTAAGTTATTCGACTCGAGCCAAGCTGCTTGGTACGTCAATAGACGGGAAGCTTCAGTAGCTGTCGCCATATCTGCCAATTTGAAAGAAATTCCTTGGTTAGCCGAGATTGGCTTTCCAAATTGTACACGTTCTTTTGCGTAGTTCACAGAAGCGTCGAGAGCACCTTGTGCAATCCCCACAGCTTGCGCGGCAATCCCGTTACGTCCGCCATCAAGTGTTTTCATAGCGATGATGAAACCTTGGCCTTCTTCGCCAAGCAAGTTTTCTTTTGGAACGCGGCAATTGTCGAAAATAACTTCTGTTGTGGGTGAAGAACGAATGCCTAGTTTCTTTTCTTTCTTTCCTACGGAGAAGCCTGGTGTGCTAGCCTCAACGATGAATGCAGAAGTCCCTTTGTGTTTTGATTCTGGATCGGTTACTGCGAACACGATGTAAATGTCTGCAATTCCGCCATTGGTGATGAAGATTTTCGAACCGTTGATCACGTAGTCATCGCCATCTAATTTAGCAGTTGTTTTCATCCCACCAGCATCCGAACCAGAGTTCGGCTCCGTTAGGCAATACGCTCCGATTTGTGAGCCTTCTGCCATTGGACGAAGGAATTTTTGTTTTTGCTCTTCTGTACCGAACTTGAATACTGGCCATCCAGCTAAAGAGGTATGTGCAGAAAGTGTTACGCCTGTTGAAGCACAAACACGTGATAGTTCTTCTACTGCGATTACGTATGCTAAGTAATCTGAACCGATTCCACCGTACTCTTCTGGCCATGGAATACCTGTTAAACCCAGTTCCGCCATTTTATCGAATAGGGCACGGTCAAAGCTTTCGTTCTCGTCACGCTCTGCTGCTGTTGGTGCTACTTCTTTCTCTGCAAAGTCACGTACCATTTTGCGAATCATTTCATGTTCTTCAGATAGTTGAAAGTTCATTTTTAGTTCCCGCCTTTTTTAGTTTGTAAGATGTTTGCTAATTACGAGGCGCTGAATTTCAGACGTCCCTTCGTAAATTTCTGTAATTTTCGAATCGCGGAACAAGCGCTCCACGGGATATTCTTCTGTGTAGCCATAGCCACCAAATACTTGGACAGCGTCGATTGCAACGTCTACGGCTGTTTTAGAAGCAAAGAGTTTAGCCATCGAGGCTTCTTGCCCACATGGTTTCCCTAGTTGACGCAAGTTCGCCGCATTGTACACTAGTAAACGAGAAGCTTCGACCGCTGTTGCCATGTCAGCAAGCTTGAAGCCGATCCCTTGATTAGCGACAATCGGTTTGCCAAATTGTTTGCGCTCTTTTGAATAAGCCACAGCTTCATCAAGTGCTGCTTCTGCAATCCCCAGTGCTTGTGCCGCAATTCCAATACGCCCGACATCCAGGTTGGCCATGGCAATTTTAAAGCCTTCGCCTTCATTGCCAAGTAAGTTTTCTGAAGGAACACGCATGTCTTCGAACGTTAGCTCGACTGTTCGAGAGCCATGAAGACCCATTTTGTGTTCATCTTTTCCTACGATAAAGCCCGGAGTGTCTTTTTCCACAATAAATGCCGAAATTCCACGAGAGCCTTTTTCAGCATCTGAATTGGCAAATACGATGTAGACATCTGCCTCTCCACCATTTGTAATGAACACTTTCGAGCCGTTCAGTACATAGTGATCGTCTTTTTTCACAGCACGTGTTTTCAATGAGCCCGCGTCACTACCAGCAGCTGGTTCTGTTAGACAGAACGCTCCTAGGTATTTACCGCTTGCAAGCTTTGGTACGTATTTTTGTTTTTGTTCTTCTGTTCCAAAGTAAAGAATGGGATTTGTTCCAACAGAAGTGTGGACAGACAAGATGACACCAACTGTTGCAGACACTTTAGACAGTTCATGGATAGCAATGATGTAACTCATGAAATCCATTTCTGCGCCGCCGTATTGTTCCGGAATCGTGATGCCCATAAGACCCAGTTCGCCCATCTCTTTCAAGATGTCACGTGGAAACTCACCAGCTTCCATATTTTCAACAAATGGCGCGATTTTTTCTTTCGCAAATTCGCGTACCATGTTACGCATCATATTTTGTTCTTCTGTAAATCGTAATTCCATAGCAAGCGCTCCTTATTCGTAGACGTAGAATCCTCGACCAGATTTCTTGCCGAGCCAGCCCGCCTTCACATATTTGCGAAGTAATGGACATGGGCGGTATTTGCTGTCGCCGAAACCGTCGTGCAGTATTTCCATGATGTAGAGACAAGTATCAAGACCGATAAAGTCTGCCAGTTGCAGAGGTCCCATCGGGTGGTTCATTCCAAGCTTCATCACGTCATCGATCGCTTCTTTCGTAGCTACCCCTTCATACAACGTATAGATGGCTTCGTTAATCATTGGCATCAAGATACGGTTGGAAACGAATCCTGGGAAGTCGGTCACTTCAACAGGCACTTTGTTTAATTTTTTCGTCATCTCTTCAATTTCTGTGTACACTTCATTTGAAGTAGCAAGTCCACGAATGATTTCTACCAATTTCATCACAGGTACTGGGTTCATAAAATGCATCCCAATCACTTGCTCTGGTCTATTCGTAGCAGCTGCAATCTCTGTAATCGGAAGAGAGGATGTATTGGTTGCTAAGATGGCGTGTTTTGGTGTGATTTCATCTAACTGTTTGAAGATTTGTTGCTTGATCTCCATGTTTTCAACGGCTGCTTCTATCACGATGTCAACGTCATGTGCGTCGTTGATGTCTAAAGATTTAGTGATGCGTCCAAGGATGGCTGTTTTTTCTTCTTCTGTCTTGCGTCCTTTTTCCACGTCACGAGCCAAGTTTTTCGTAATCCCTGCTAAGCCATGCTCGAAAAATTCTGCTGCACGATCATTTAACTTCACGTCAAAACCTGCTTGTGCACATACTTGTGCGATTCCTGATCCCATCTGACCTGCGCCAATGACGAGTACTTTTTGAATTGCCATGTTTTTATCCGCCTCTCTTCGGTTTAGTGTTTAGGTACTTCTACTAAAATGGCATCCCCTTGACCGCCGCCTGAACAGATCGCTGCGATTCCAAGTCCTCCGCCTCGTTTTTGAAGTTCTACTGCAAGTGTGTAGACGACGCGTGCACCCGATGCCCCGATTGGATGCCCAAGAGCTACTGCGCCACCGTTGACGTTTACTTTGTCTGCATCTAGCCCTGCAATTTGATTGCTGACAAGTGCAACCGCTGCAAAAGCTTCATTAATTTCAATCAAGTCGATGTCATCGATTGATTTGTTGTATTTTTCAAGAAGTGTGTTGATCACAAGTCCTGGTGTTTGTGGGAACTCTTCTGGTGCCACTCCAACTTCAGCATGCCCCACAATATATCCCAGTGGTGTGATGCCAAGCTCTTGTGCTTTTTGTTCAGAAGCCAACACGACTGCACAGGCACCGTCATTGACACCTGGTGCGTTGCCCGCTGTGATTGTCCCGTCTTTTCCGAATGCCGGCTTTAAGTTTGCAAGTACTTCTGCCGTAGTGCCTTGTCGTGGAGCTTCGTCTGTAGCAACAGTGACTGGCTCGCCTTTTCGTTGAGGAATCTCAATTGGTGTAATCTCTTCTTCAAAACGACCCGCTTGGATAGCTTTTAATGCAAGGTCGTGTGAGCGCGCTGCCCATTTGTCTTGCTCTTCACGACTGATTGTAAATTTCTCTGCTGTTGAGTTGCCGTAAGTACCCATGTGAACATTTTTTGGATGGAATGCACAGGATAAACCGTCATACACCATACCATCTATAACTTGCGCATTTCCCATGCGGAAGCCTTCTCTTGCTTTCGGCAAGTAATACGGTGCGTTGGACATGGACTCCATGCCGCCGGCCACGATGATGTGCTCTTCTCCCAAACGAATAAGCTGGTCACCTAATGAGATGCTGCGCATACCAGATGCACAGACTTTGTTAATCGTTTCCGTTTTCACACTCCATGGAATACCTGCCTTTGAAGCTGCTTGACGTGAAGGAATCTGACCTTGTCCCGCTTGCAGAACAGTTCCCATAATTACTTCGTCTACTTGCTCGGGTTGAACGTTTGCACGTTGAAGTGCTGCCGCAATAGCATGGCCACCTAGATCTGATGCCGAAAGTGAACTTAGTGCTCCACCGAATTTGCCAAATGCTGTACGTGCTCCTGCTAGGATAACTGTTTTTGTCATTGTAGAGTCTCCCTTGTGTTTAGTAGTTTGAAATCGCTTACATAAGAAGAAAAAAAATATAGGCTATCGAGCGCTCGCTCAGTTATCTTCCGTAAAAAGGGAGTGCATACAACACTCCCTCTAGTTACGTTCAGTTTAACGAATTATCTGATCAATTGCAATACTTAGTGCAGCACCGGCTCAACTTCTTCTTCAGTCGCAGGCGGTTGCATTTCTCCAAACACAGCAAGCTCTAAAAGCTCTGCCACATCGTACGTACCAACCGTTTCTTCGACTTCTTTTGCCTTCGTACCATCTGAAAGCATCGTTAAGCAGTATGGACATCCAGATGAGATGACGGAAGGATTCACGGCAAGCGCTTGTTCTGTGCGCGCTACGTTCACACGATTTCCTACATGCTCTTCCATCCACATCATACCTCCACCGGCTCCACAACACATACCTGATTCACGGTTACGTTCCATCTCGACAAGCTTGACGCCTGGAATCGATTTTAGAATTTCACGTGGCGGATCATAGACATCGTTGTAACGCCCTAAATAACAGGAATCATGGAAAGTAATTGTTTCGTTGACAGCGTGAGTTGGTTTCAAACGGCCTTGATTCACTAAGTCATACAGCATTTCTGTGTGGTGAAGAACTTCTCCAGACCAGCCGAAATCACTGTATTCATTTTTGAAAATATTGTAGGCATGAGGATCAATCGTAACGATCTTCGTGACGCCTGCTTTTTCGAATTCTTTAATGTTGGCTTGTGCAAGCTCTTGGAACAAGAATTCATTTCCGAGACGACGTGGTGTGTCTCCTGAGTTCTTTTCTTTATTTCCAAGAATGGCGAATTTAACGCCCGCTTCATTCATTAAGTTCGCAAATGACAACGCTATTTTTTGAGAGCGACTATCAAACGAGCCCATCGCACCGACCCAGAACAAGTACTCAAAGCCTTCGCCTGATTTGTCTGCTTCTTTTACTGTCGGAATAGCGATATCTGGACGAGCATCGCGCCAGTTTTCTTTCTCTTTACGGTTCAAGCCCCAAGGATTTCCTTGCTTTTCGATGTTCGTCATCGCGCGTTGGGCATCCTTGTCCATGCGGCCTTCTGTCATAACAAGGTAACGACGAAGGTCGATGATTTTGTCAACGTGTTCGTTCATAACTGGACATTGGTCTTCACAGTTACGACAAGTCGTACAAGCCCAGATTTCTTCTTCCGTAATTACATCACCAATTAGTGAAGGGCTGTAAATATCGCCGATGATGGCGCCCTCTGCTCCAGCAGCCAAAGCTAGCTGATTGCCTTTTGTGCCGCTGAACGCCATTGCTGGTACCCATGGTTTTTGTTGTGTCTCGACTGCACCTGTAAATGTCAGGTGATCACGAAGTTTAGTGATCAAGTCCATTGGTGAGAGCATCTTGCCTGTTCCCGAAGCTGGACACATATTTGTACAGCGACCACACTCTACACATGCGTAGAAGTCAATCATCTGTGCCTGTGTAAAGTCTTGGATGCGACCAACACCAAATGATGGCATTTCTTCTTCTGCTTCCGGATTCTCTTCGTCTTCTTCTATATCAAAATTGATTGGACGTAGACGGCCCACGTTGTCTAAACGGTGGTAATAGACGTTTGCTGGCCCTGTGATTAAGTGGAAGTGCTTGGATTGTGGTACATAGACTAAGAATGTTAATAGGAATAGTAGATGCGCCCACCACATGATATAGAAAATCACTGCGGCTGCAGTTGGTCCAATAAAGCTGAACGCAGCACCGATTGCTGAGGCTACTGGCTCTGTCCATGTCCCCGTATGGTCGTGCCAGATTAAGTTCATTCCGTTTCCGATCAATACCGAAACCATTAGGCCTCCGATAAAGATTAGGACTAAACCACTCTTCCATCCACGTTTTAAGCGTGTTAACTTTTCTACATAGCGGCGATAGAATGCCCAGACGACTGCTACTAAAATAACGAGTGTTACGATTTCAGTAAAGAAGGTAAACGCAGGATACAAAGGCCCTAGTGGCAAGTGTGAATCCGGTTTCAAACCTTTCCAAATAAAATCAATTGCCCCTAGTTGTACAAGTAAAAATCCGTAGAAGAACATGACGTGGATTGTTCCACTTTTCTTATCCTTCAATAATTTTTTCTGTCCAAATACATACACCCAAATCTTGCGCAAACGCTCTTTTACGTTGTCTTCAAACTCTACTTTTTTACCGAGTTGAATAAATTGATAACGGGTTTTGAGCAAGTACGCGAACAAGTAAATGGCATAGCCAGTTACAGCGATGAATAGAACCCAGTTTGCGATTAGTAACGGACTCAATTTCTTCTCCCCCTCTAGGATGAAATTCGATCTTACTTGTAAGCATAACAACGCTATTCGAAGAAAGAAAGTATTAGTTTTAGTATAAAAATGAATGAGCGTTCAGTCAAGCTTTTTTGGTGAGGTTTAGGGATTGGTGTTTGTTTGGGGCGAATTTTCTATTTGGGATGTACTTCCAAATAGTGCCTGTCCCACAAAATATTCCAATACAATTTATATTTATTCAACACTTAACGTAGGATTGAAGGTTTTTCTTGCATAAACCATGAATAGTCATCAATTTCTGAATAGTTCCTGGGACAGGCACCTCAGCCGAAAGTGCTGTTCTTTCGGCTGACGTGGGGAGGCTCGTAGAAACTCCCCTTGGAAATGGTGTTCTGGGTGGAGGGATTTCAAATTCCACGTAGATTAATTTCACTAATCTTCCTTTGGAAATAGCGTTCTAGCAGCAGGATTATTAATAAAAAAAAAATCCCCCATCCAGCATTTGCTGAACGGGAGAATCACATAGCTCTATTCTTTTTCAGTGTGAAACACTTTCGCACCGCGAATGTATTCCACATCGCGAACATTTGAACGCGCGTTGACGACACGGGCTGCTGCGAACAAATAGTCGGACAAGCGGTTTAAATACTTTTGAACAATGACTGGCACATCGTCTTGCTCTTTCATCAAGCTCACCATCTGGCGCTCTGCTCGACGAGCGACAGTGCGGGCAATGTGAAGCGTGGCAGCCGCTGGAGTTCCACCTGGTAAAATGAAGCGTTCTAAAGCGGGACCTTCTTCCATCAGTACATCAATTCGTGTTTCTAAAACTGCAATAGGTTCATCTGTTAGTTTGTAATGACGCGTTTTTGTCACTACTGCCAGATCGCCTCCACAATCAAACAGTTCATGCTGGATAGCTTCGAGGTCTTGTAGGATATCTTTAAAAATCGACGGGTCTAACTCAGTGACGGCTTTTCCGATGAAAGAGTTGGCTTCATCGATGGTTCCGTAAGTTTCTATGCGCAGGTCATCTTTATCAGCGCGCGCGCCGATCAGACTTGTTTGTCCTTTATCCCCTGTTTTCGTGTAAATTTTCATGTGTTAGTCCTCCCCTTGTGACTGTCTGTAGTAGCGAATCGCTTGGCGTGTACATTCAACGACACCTTTTCCAATCAATTTTCCGAGCTCAGTTACAGGTCCTCCGTAGGGAAGATCCGCTCCTTGCTGGGTGGCAGCAACGACTAGACTGTCTGTTGGCGTTCCTGTTGCAAGCGTCTGTGTACGCTTGTCGAGAACTTGTTCTTCTGCAAGTGCTTTTGTTTTGGCTTCAGTCGCTGTCATCATGGCTTCAATAAAGGCTTCGTCCGACAAATTCCCATTGACGAGGATCCATGTATTGATTGTACCAATCGCTGGTAGAGACTGCACTTCATGTGCCCGTGACACGTCAAGTGCGTTCCCGATACCTGCCGTGACCAGGATAACGATACTGCCAAAGGAGGCGGTGTACTCCTGAATCACTGCACCTTTTACATTAACGGCCGTTAATTGCATAACAGTTTCCGTAGGAATCCAACTTCGTTCTCGAGCGAATTGCTTTACCTCCTCCTCAACATTGTTGACGTTGTAGGTTGGGGAGACTTGTCGGTTAACAATGGTCCGGTACCATCCGAATCCTGGATTGAGAACAGCCGATGAGACGACGCGCATTGGTCGTTCATTATGTAGCACTACAGCATCGTCTAGCACTGAGATGTCTTTCGCTGTGACATGGAAAATCGTATCCTTTGTGTCATGTGGCAAGAGGGTCATTTGGGGCTTTGGTTCGACTGGGTGCGCCGCCACATCAAGCCGCGTCTCATAAACACTTTCAAGAGTCGCTTTTTCCACGACTTCATGAGGTTCTCCGTAGGCAGAAACACGCCCTTTTTCTAGTAGGAGCAGATGGTCGCAATAAAGGGAAGCTAAGTTGATATCATGAAAGACACTGACGACAGCTGTCTGATGCGTCTGCACATGACTTTTTAATGTATCCAATAACTGCTTTTGATGCGCAATATCTAGATGATTCGTCGGCTCATCAAGAAGCAATAAGTCGGCTTGTTGCGCTAGGGCTTGTGCAACAAACACGCGCTGCTGTTCCCCACCAGAAAGTGTGGTGATTTCTTGTTGTGCAAACGGGATGACTTGCGTAATTTGCATGGCTTGCATAACCGCTTCTTCATCCTCTGTTTTCCAACTTGAAAACAAGCCTTGTTGATGCGGATAACGTCCTAACGAAACAGCTTCTTTCACAGTCATGCCAAAGCTTTGCGGAGGTAATTGTGGAAGTACGGCCATCTTGCGAGCTAATTCTTTAGATTTATAGTTACTCATGGCCCTGTCATCAATATAGACTTCCCCAGCGGAAGCAGTTAAAAGGCCACTGACCAATTTTAACAGCGTTGATTTACCGCTCCCATTCGGTCCAAGAATCCCTAAAATCTGTCCTGGTTTAACTGTAAACGATACATCCTTTACAACCGGGTGCGAATAGCCTCCTGTCATGTGTTCGACTCGTAACATCTACTTCACACCCTTTCGACGTTGACGGAAGAAAATCCACGCAAAGACAGGTGCCCCGATGAATGCTGTCATGACCCCAATCGGCAACTCTGTTGGCTCAATGATTGTGCGGGCGACAAGGTCACATAAAATGAGCAGAGTCGCACCATTGATCATGCTAAGTGGCAAGACGTGACGGTTGTCAGCGCCAAACAACTGACGTACCATGTGGGGCACAACAAGTCCGACAAAACCAATCGTTCCAGAAACAGCTACTGCTGCACCAGTCAGCATCGAGCCTGCGATCAACACTTCCTTTTTTACCCGTGACACGTTGACACCCAAGTGATGTGCGCGGTCTTCGCCTAATTGTAAGGCATTTAAATCACGTACTCGAACGAGTAACCATATGCCTGCAATGGCGACAAATGGCACAATCATTTGAACATGGGTCCACGTCCGAAGCGCCACACTCCCCAGTAACCAACCGATAATCTGACGCAGTTCTTCCCCTGTCAGGGCAATCATCAAAGATATCATGGCGCCGAAAAACGAACTTGCAATAATCCCTGTTAGAATAATGGTTTCCATGCGAAGTGAGCGATCAATCATGCGTGCGAATGAGATAACAAGTACTAGCGTCGTAATGGCCCCCACCATGCTAAGTAGAGGCAATGTGTACATCCCAATGACCGGTAAAGAAAGGCCAAAGAAGATGGTCGCCACAGCTCCGACTGACGCTCCCGACGAGACCCCCAGTGTGTAGGGATCTGCAAGAGGGTTCTTGAGTAAAGCTTGAAATGCTGCACCTGCAACTGCTAGAGCTGCACCTACAAGCGCTGCTAAGAAGACGCGAGGCATACGAATGTTCCAGACGATGGTGGTGGCAGTTGCATCCTCACTCCCTCCCCACAGCGTATCTAACGGAATACTGACGGCACCAATTGAGATACCTAGCCAGATAGAGGCGAGTAACAGCAAAACGGATACAATCCACCCGAATGGGCGTTTAGTCATTCATAACTTCCGGATAAACAGCTTTTGCAAGCTCTTCTAAAGCAAGCGCAAGACGGGGTCCCGGACGAGTCGTGATGTCTTCATTGACTTGGATGACAGCATCTTGCTGAACTGCTGTGATTTGGTCAAAGCCTGGACGTGTTTTCACAGCGTCCACCGCGTTTTCAATATAGTTATATGTTAATAAAATGACATCAGGATTGCGTGACACGATTTCTTCTGAGTTCATCATCAGCCAGCCTTCTTGATCTGCGACAACGTTTTCAGCGTTGATTCGGTCCAATAGTTCTTGCATAAGTGTTCCTTGGCCAGCTGTATAGATTTCCGGATCACCTGATGATTCGATGAACACGGTTTTTTGCTGTTCAACATCTTCAAGTTTTGTTGCGATTGCATCGACTTGTGCTTGCATGTCTTCTACAATTGTCGTCGCTTGTTCTGAAGCACCTGTGACTTCTCCAATAGCTTCAATCGTTTCATACGTCTCGTCAAAACTCATCGCATTGCCTACGACAAAGATTGGCACACCTGCATCTTGCAAAGGCTGCAGCCCAGCTTCTGCTGTTGACCAGCTAGATTCATGAGCTAAGATCAAATCTGGTTGCAGTGCTGTCATCTTTTCAATATTAAATTCGAACGCACCGATTTTTTCTTTCGTAGCTGCCGCTTCTGGGTAGTTGTCATAATCTGTAACTCCCACAACTTCTTCTTCAAATCCTAATGCAAAGAGGATTTCTGTATTACTTGGAATCATCGAGATAATAGCATCTGGCGCCTCTTCGAGTGTCACTTCATTGCCGACTGCGTCTGTGACAGTCAATGGAAACGCGACTTCTTCTGTCTCAGCTTGTTGTTGTGATTCTTGTGGTGCCGTTTCTTGTGGTGCTGTTTCTTGCTGCTCAGTGCAGGCTGTTAGTACCAATGTTGCTGCTAAAAGTGAACCCATCCATTTTTTCATCGTTTTTCCCCATTTCTGTGTATGTAAAAAACCCGCCTTCCACTACAGGAAGACGGGTAAAAATAGGTATAAGTCGGCTAAAATTGCATGCAAAGACGCATGGGCAAAGGTGACTTACACCAACCCATCCTCGTAGGTTCACGGCGCATTCAACAAGGCAGGTTTCCTGACTTACGACCGAAGTCGTTTACAGTGGCGGGACCGTGCTGGACTTTCACCAGCTTCCCTTTTACCTCAAGCAATCCGTTACTTGAGCACCTTGTTGTATTAACTATAGAGTACTACATTTTTTCTGGCGCGGAAACCCCTAATAATTTCAGGGCATTTTTAATCGTCTGACGCGCTGCCGAAATCAAGGCTAGGCGTGCCGCCGACAATTCTTTCGCTTCTAAGTCCAATACTTTGTTAGCATTGTAGAAACTGTGGAACTGAGCAGCTAAATCTTGGATGTATGTTGCCACACGGTGTGGAGAACGTAGTTTTGCAGCGTCTGCCACGACTTGTGGGAAGTCACCAATCTTTTTCATTAAATCTACTTCTTTTTCATCGCTCAGTAGATGTAAGTTTTCAACTGAAGCCGGTAGAGACTGCTCTTCCGCAGAACGCAAAATCGAGCAAATGCGGGCATGCGCATATTGTGCATAGTACACTGGGTTTTCGTTGGACTGCGAAACAGCTAAGTCCAGGTCAAAGTCCATATGAGCATCGCCTGAACGCATACCGAAGAAATAACGTACAGCGTCTAGACCCACTTCTTCTACTAATTCACGCATCGTTACGGCTTTCCCCGTACGTTTGCTCATCTTCATCTTCTCGCCGTCTTTATACAGCTGAACCATTTGGATGACGCTGACTTCAAGCGTGTCGCGATCATAGCCCAGTGCTTGAATCGCTGCTTTCATACGTGGAATATAACCATGGTGGTCAGCTCCCCAAATGTTGATGAGTTTTTCAAAACCACGATTGATCTTGTCTTCGTGGTACGCAAGGTCTGGCGTTAAATACGTGTAACTGCCGCCTTGCTTAATCAGCACGCGGTCTTTGTCATCGCCAAACGTTGTTGAGCGGAACCAAGTTGCTCCATCTTCTTCATAGATATGGCCGTTTGCACGCAGTTTATCCAGTGCCACATCAATCTTCCCATTTTGATAAAGAGAAGTTTCTGAGAACCACACGTCAAAATGTACGCGGAAATCAGCAAGGTCTGTCTGTAATTTTTCAAGTTCTTTTTGTAGTCCATAGCTTCGGAAGAATTCGAAACGTTCTTCGTCAGTAAGGTTGGCGTACTTATCGCCATCGGTTGAGGCAAGTTGTGCTGCCATATCTTGAATGTCTTGACCGTGATACCCGTCTTCTGGCATGTCACGTTCTTGTCCTAGCGCTTGGAAGTAGCGTGCTTCAAGTGATAGTGCTAGGTTATGAATTTGGTTCCCGGCGTCATTGATGTAATATTCACGGCTGACATCGTAGCCTGCAAAATCTAACACATTGCACAGAGAATCTCCAACAGAAGCTCCGCGTGCGTGGCCTAAGTGTAAATCTCCAGTTGGGTTTGCCGAAACGAACTCGACTTGCACTTTTTCACCTGCGCCCGTATCAGAACGTCCGAAAGCAGAGCCTGCTGTGAATGCCATGTTCACGACTTGCTGTAAGTAGTCTTTTTTTGTGCGGATGTTCAAGAAACCAGGACCTGCAATCTCTACAGACTCGATTGATGTACCTTCTGTTTCTAATTTTTCGAGGATTTGTTCAGCAATAGCACGTGGATTTTGTTTTGCGATTTTCGTCAATTGCATGGCAACGTTCGTGGCAAAATCACCATTTGCTTTGTCACGTGGCGCTTCTAGGTGGATATCGACAGTGTGCTCTCCTGCTAAACCTGTTGCTTCGACAGCTTTAAGCAAAGTGTCTTTAATGGATTGTTGAAGTTGTTCTACAGCGTTCATTCAGTTACCTCCGTATAGTGATAGTCGATTGTGTAATCGCCCATTTTTTGGTCGTCTTGGAATAAAGAATATTCGATGCGATCATGCCCCAGTGTATGGATGATTCTACTGGTATACACTTCGAGTGGCATCGTGTGGCCATGCATCGTGTAGTGTCCTTTTGTCTTTTGCCCTAGTTCGAATTCAATTCGCATATCGGCAATACCGCGTCGCCGAATATAGCCTCCTGACCCTTCAAATTTTACGAGCGTCTGGGTGACTTCTTCAGTCCGTTCTTCAAAGCGCAGAAATCTCTTTTGGTCTTTAAAGTACATAGAGCCGTTAGCACGTTGGTATTCCTGGGTCATTTTACTGCCGGGATGTTTGAAGGTTGACATAATCTTCAGCTGAATCGGAACTCCTGCCTGTTCGGTCATCTCAAGCCCTCTTTTCATTGGATGGTTTTCTCTATAACCTTCTTAGTATACGGGATTTTCCTTTAGTTGCGCAATGGACACTCGATTTCTGCCCTGTTCTTTTGCTTTATAGAGCTCGTTATCGGCTTTTGTATAAAGTTCCGCCATAATTTTTGCGTCTTGTGGATAGTTTGCGACTCCTGCACTAATGGTCACTGGAATGGCCGTCCGGTCGTCCGTGATAAACGGCAACGCTTCAATCGCTTGACGTAGTTTTTCTGCATAAGCTTTCGCTTCTCTTGCTGTAGCAACAGGTATCAACACCGCAAATTCTTCCCCACCGATGCGTGCGACTTTTCCACCGAACTCTTCACTCGTGCGTTCCAAGCGCCGGGCCAGTTCAATCAACACGACGTCTCCGATAGGATGGCCGTAAGCATCATTAATGCGTTTAAAGTAATCGATATCTAAAACAGCTAAATAAAATGTAGGCTTTGACTCTGTCCATGTTGTGAAGAGCTCCTGAAACTTCCGGTTGTTGGCCAGACCTGTTAAGTAGTCGGTTTCTGAGAAGTGCTCCATCCTGTCGATTTCCTGCGACAGATCATTCATTTTCTTCAGAATGACATACACAACCAGGAACGATAAAATCGAGTACACCGCAAATACCAAGCCGCGTCCTGCTACAAATTCCCCCATGGCTGATAAATAGCCGATGACAATCATCGTTTGAATAGTCGTATACGCAAAGTACTTCCATGCATTCTTAAAGGTGATTGGAATGCGTAAGGCAATGATCCCGATGACGATGCCAACAAGCATCGTATTGGCACCCGCGACGATGGAGTGAAGCGTCACGTCATTAAGCACGATTCGAGCAGAACCCATCATGATTCCTGAAATCACGGGGGCTATCGGGCCTCCAAATAAACCCGATAACGCTAGAAGCGCCATGCGTCCATCAATAATGATGGTAGGCCCGACATGAATGGACTTTAACATTAGGACGATTCCAAATATCCCAGCTAGGACACCGATAGAATACCCTGGGCGTTTCAGAAGCAGAGGCACTTTTGATTGTTTTTGCAGGCGTGTGAACCAGAACATGACCAATGCGAAAGTAAAGAGAATGCAAAAGTTCACAAATAAATCTAGTACCATGTTCCCGCCCCCGTTTTTGTATTTGCTTCATTATACTTCCTTGGGTAGGGAATTGGATAGATAGTTTTCAGGGACTTTTTTCACGCACTTCTTTGATGTACCTGTGCGCAACACTATTCACTACAATTTGCATAAAAGAAGGAGCAACCGCGCTGTTAGGCGGTTGCTCCTTCATCTTTATGCAATTGTCGTTCATAATCAGAATTGTGTTGCGCACAGGTACCTAAAAGGGAATAAAACCCAAATCCCTTATTTCACCCAACCTAATAACATTTCACGAATTAATTTTGAAGCTGTGTTGGCTGTTTGTTCGGATGAGTCATAGATCGGTGCGACTTCTACTAAGTCAAAGCCAACGACGTTGACGCCTGAATTCGCAATCGCATGAATCGATGTTAGAAGCTCGCGGCTCGTGATTCCACCGCAGTCTACTGTTCCTGTTCCTGGAGCATGCGCTGGGTCTAAGACATCGATATCAATCGTTACGTAAACCGGACGTCCTTCAAGTTTCGGCAGGACTTTTTTCAAAGGTTCAAGAACTTCGAACTTCGCAATTTCCATCCCATTTGCTTTTGCCCACTCGAACTCTTCTTTCATTCCAGAACGAATTCCGAATGAATAGACGTTGTGCGGTCCGATGTGTTCAGCGATTTTACGAATGGGTGTCGAGTGCGAAAGAGGTTCTCCCTCATACTCCACGCGAAGATCTGTGTGAGCATCCATGTGAATGATTGCAAGGTCTTTGTGAACGGCAGCCACTTCTTTCATGACTGGCCAAGACACTAAGTGCTCCCCGCCCATTCCTATTGGAATTTTTCCATCTTGCAGCAACTGACGAATAAAACCGCCGATTAACTCCAAACTCTTTTCAGCATTGCCAAAAGGAAGCGGAATATCGCCTGCGTCAAAATAATTCACCTCGTCCAAATCACGATCAAGGTAAGGGCTATACTCTTCCAAGCCGATCGATACTTCACGGATACGTTGTGGGCCGAAGCGAGAACCTGGACGGTAGCTTACTGTCCAGTCCATCGGCATTCCATAAATAACGGCTTGCGCACTCTTGTAATCTTGCTTGCTTTTAATAAACACGTTGCCGCTGTAAGCTTCATCAAATCTCATGTTATTCACCTGCAAGGTCTTTCACGAATTTTGGCAAGACGAAAGCTGCTGAGTGAAGCTCTTTCGTGTAGTACTTCGTCTCGATTTCGTGGAATTGCTCTGCTGGAACTGTCAGTGGATCATGCTTTTTCGAACCAATTGTGAAGCACCATAGACCTGAAGGGTACGTCGGAATGTTCGCTGTGTAAAGCTTTGTGATTGGGAAGATTTCCTTCACATCGCTTTGTACTTGTTTGATCAAGTCAGCTTTGAACCATGGGTTATCAGATTGTGCTACGAACAAGCCGTCTTCTTTCAATGCCTTGTGAATGCCTGCATAGAAACCTTTTGTGAAAAGATCTACTGCTGGTCCCATAGGCTCTGTAGAATCGACCATGATTACGTCGTATTCATTTTCTGATTTTGCAATGTGCATGAAGCCATCACCAACGATTACTTCTACCCGTGGATTGTCGAGCTCTCCTGCAATTTCAGGTAAGTATTTTTTCGAGTATTCAATTACTTTTCCATCTATATCAACTAACGTTGCTTTCTTTACTTTCGGATGCTTCATCACTTCACGGATAACGCCTCCGTCACCGCCTCCGACAACTAGTACGTTTTCTGGATTCGGGTGTGTGAAAAGGGGCACGTGTGCTACCATCTCGTGATAGACAAACTCGTCTTTTTGAGACGTCATGACCATGCCATCTAGGAACAACATGTTGCCCCACTCAGCTGTTTTTGCCATCTCTAAGAACTGCCACTCCGTCTGTTCAACGTGTAACGTTTTATTTATTTTCATCGTAATCCCAAAGTTTTCAGTCTGCTTTTCTGTATACCAATTCCCGCTCATTTATCTATCTCCTTCCGAACTTAAAAAAATAAAATACAGACAAACTATACAGGTTTTTTCAAAAAGTGCAACTGTTTTCCGTTTAATCTGCGTGTTCCCTTTCCATACTAGAGGAAAGGGAGTGAAACGTCCATGAAACGTGCGCAGCTACGCCGTAGAAAGAAACAAAAGTCCTGGTTTCGACGAGGATTGCTTGCCATCCTTTTCACTTTAGGTATAGGTCTTGGCGGATATAGCGTGTTGTGGTTTTATACACAACTGCTCGGCCCACCCATTTTAGCCGTACCTTCGGCGAATACGTATACCGACACTCTCGGGACACCAGTCGCTACGCGCTATAGTGAAGAGCGCCGCAAGTGGATGGCACTCGACGACATGTCTCCTTACCTACCGATGGCGTTTCTAGCCATTGAAGATCAAGAGTTTTATGAGCATAGCGGTTTTGATTACACGCGGATTGCTGGGGCGTTGCTTGCTGACGTGAAAGCACGGAAAAAAGTGCAAGGCGCGAGCACCATTACCCAGCAATATGCGCGCAATTTATATTTGACGAACGAAAAGACCTGGACCCGAAAATTGAAAGAAGCCCTTTATGCGTACCGGATCGAGGATGCCTATGACAAAGACACCATTTTAGAAGGCTACTTGAACACAGTTTATTTTGGACATGGTGCTTATGGCGTCGAATCAGCGAGCCAAACGTATTACGGCAAGAGCGCCGGTGAGTTGACGGTTGAAGAGGCCGCACAGCTTGCCGCTATTCCAAAAGGACCTAGTCTCTATTCCCCGTTTCTCCATCCTGAAAGAGCTGCGGAACGGAAGAATGTTGTGCTTTCTGAAATGCACCGAATCGGCAAGTTGCCTGATACGATGTATGAGCGTTCTAAAACCATTCCTGTCAGCTTCTTGAAAGATGACGAGAAAGAAGTCGCCGTCGCCCCTTATTATATGGAGGAAGCTCGGAAAGAAGCGCAAGCTATTTTAAAAGACAAAGGCATGCAGCTGGAGATGGGCGGCTACACCATCGAGACGGCTTTTCACCCACAGTATCAACAGGCCGCCGAACAAGCTATTACGCGTTGGATGCCAGACTCTGACTTACAAGTAGGTTTCATGAGTCAAGACGCCTCAGGTCACTTTGTGACAGCACAAGTTGGGGGACGAAACTTTGTCGAGAGTCCTTACAATCGTGTGACTCAAGCCAAGCGTCAACCCGGCTCAGCTATCAAACCGATTCTCTATGCAGCCGCTCTTGCAGAAGGCTTTCACCCTCTAACCTTCCTTGAGGTTAAAGAAACCGAGTTTTCCTATGATGACGGAAGAAAAGTCTATATCCCTAAAAATGTGAACGGTGAGTTTGCTGATAAACCGATTTCCATGGCGCAAGCATTGGCCATTTCCGATAATATTTATGCCGTCAAAACGCTCGAGAAGATTGGCTACGACGCCTTCCAGCAAACAGTCGATGCCCTTCACTTGAATACGAAAGTCCACAACACACCTGCTTCTGCTCTCGGAACAAGTGAGGTCTCCTTGCTTCGACTGACGAATGCTTACACGACGATTCGAAATAACGGGCAGTATCAAGACGCGAAATACGTCAAACGCATTAAGGACCGAGACGGCAAGGTTGTTTATGACGCTATGGAAGATGCACTAAAGCCCAAACAAGCCATCCCGGCTGCGCATGCCTACGAAGTCAGCCATATGTTAACTGGCGTATTCGATTCCGTGTATAACGACTATTCGCCGGTAACAGGTTCTTTGATCTCAGCCAAATTAAAGCGCCAATACGCTGCAAAGTCGGGCACTACTTTATCTGATCAGTATTTTATTGGCTACAGTCCTCTACTGACTGCTGCTGTATGGAATGGATTTGATGAAGGAAAGCAAGTGGACACGGCCCAAGCTACTCACGTCACGAAGCAAATCTGGGCGGACTTTATGGAGACGGTGCATAGCGGAAAAGCGCAAACCAGCTTTGAAGTACCGCGCGGAGTCACAGGTGTGCTTGTCGATATCGAAACCGGCGGCCTCGCTTCTGATGCCTGCCCTAACCAACGCTACATCTACGTCACAAAGACTGATGTTCCAACCAAATCGTGTACGGAGCTGCGGGGCAAGGAATTTGATGAGGATGTGGAAAAGTGGCCTTTTAACCCTTTTGACTGGTTGACGGATTAGATGTGGAGCCGACTGTTCAGAAATTGTGCGGAATGACAGCGTGGACCGTGAAGCGCTTTTGCTTCATGGGCCGCGATGGCATTTTGCGGGATTTCTAGGAGGCGCAACTCGATTACTCTAGATGTGGAAAACGCCGCTCTAGAAATTTTGCGGAAATTAGGCGTGCCAAGTGAGGCGCTCTTTGCCTCGGTTGGTACGAATGATTTTTGCGGGGATTTCTGGCGTTTGGAACTCGATTGGACTAGATGTGGAGCCGACTGTTCAGAAATTTTGTAAGTTATTCCCTTTTAGGTACCTGTGCACAGCACAATTTAGTTTATTCACTACAATTTCATAAATATAAAGGAGCAACCTTGTCGTATCAAGGTTGCTCCTTGATTTATACAAATTGTAATGAATAGTGCGATGCACAGGTACTTACTGAAATACCAATAACGCATTATCGATTGTAATAGACCTCATTGAAATAAAGCAAAATTGCCATCTCTAGGTTTTTCGCCTTCTGGAACTCTGTAAACACAATCAGTTCGCTAGATCCCTTTAAATTTTCATAATCTGCTTCCACTTGAAATAAGCCAATTAAAGAATCTTGCTTCCTAATTTCTAATTTTGATGGTTCTTTGGAAATCATGATTTCATCACCTAGTATGGCTTTAAAATAACTCCCGCTACTCTCAATTTCAATAGTAGTGATTTTTCCTGCTTCAAGATTGGTGATAGATCGTGTAGTTTTGCTAGTTTCAGAATAAGTAAAAATCTCATTATTCGTTGCATCGTATAAAGTGTAAGCGTTAGACAGCTTAAAAAGCAGAATAAAATTCGCAACTGATTTCCACCAGTTCCACTTTGGTTTGAGTACAAAGAGTTTCTGTTGATTGAAGTCAGTAACAGATATGGTTCGCTTATTTGAGAGGTTTGAAGTTGTTATTAGAAACGAATAGGCTTTCATGGCAACCACCTTATCTCGAGAAAAACTTGGTTTGATCCACTCTATTAGTTTCCATAATATCAGGAATGTACTAACCCCAAAAAGTAGTGTATCAATCAAGAAGAGTAGTGTATTAATAAAAAAATTAATGTATTAACTAGGAGAGTTACTGTTCTAACGGGATCGAGTTTCTAGGCGAACGCCTTCCACATCTAAACACAATCGAGTTCCAGGCGTTAGAAATACATTCGAAAATCAATCGCACACATAGAGGCAAAAGACGCCTCTATGCGCACGCTTGATTCCCGAAGCATTTCTGGGCGAACGCCTTCCACATCTAATAATAAAAAAAACCCCAAATGGTTTCCGGCCATTTGGAGGTGTGACGCCTGCTTTTACGAGTGTGTACGGGTATGCAAACTAGTAAAAGAGCGTCGTGTCCCAGCATTACAGTTACGTAAGCTTTAAACTCATTTTACTTTTTTTAGCCCTGAAATTCAACCGGATTTGAAATTGTCACAGTTTAGTCAGAACTTGCGAGTGCTTGTTTTAATTCTTCTGGACTTCTTTCCCACATTTGTTCGTCGTGAGAAATCAAGAAATCGCGAAGAATCTCTTTCGAGCGTTCATCTAAGTTTTCCAACATAAATTTGCGCTTCATCGATTTATCCATACGGTTTACGTGATCAGCAAGCAGCTTGTAGCCGCGACGCTTCTCACGATTAATGACCATTTCGCACGAAGCCATTCCCGCGTAATAGGGACCTTCCGGCATCTGGTCAATTGTGACCCAAACAAGCCAGTGCGGTTTGCCTCCAGCTGAATCTTCACGGTTTGTGGTGAATTTGATACCTCGCTCTGTGTCGCTGCGAGCATGCATGGCACCAACTTCAATGCGGGCTACTCCTTCTTCCACGTCTACAATTACGGGAGAAACATTTTCAAGTGACAGTGAACCAATGCCGTATCCTTTGTGGCCGTCTGTCGGGTCGTTCTTTATAATAGTAAATCCGATTTTTTGTTTTGGTTTTTGCTGTTCTGACATATCGCCTCGCTCCTTCCTATATGGTAAGATAGCTATTAGTATACAGAACATTGTGCAAAAGGAGGAAGAAATATGCCATACGTTACCGTGAAAATGTTGGAAGGTCGTACTGACGAACAGAAAAAAGCTCTAGTCGAGCGCGTAACTGCAGCCGTCACTGAGACTGTCGATGCACCAGCTGAAAAGGTTGTCGTGTTCATCGAAGAAATGCCGAAGAGCCACTATGCCGTTGCTGGAAAACGTCTATCTGATCAGTAAAATTCCAAAATGAAAGACAGCATTTCTCTAGAATAAGAGAAGTTGCTGTCTTTTTCTTTTTGAATGGTGTTCTCCACATCTAATCACAAACGCCTTCCACATCTAAGCACAATCGAGTTCCAGGCGTTAGAAATACATTCCAAAATCAATCGCACACATAGAGGCACAAAACGCCTCTATGCGCACGCTTGATTCCCGAAGCATTTCTGGACAAACGCCTTCCACATCTAAACCTAACAGTTATTCTTCTTCAAATCCTCGATAAAAGCAAAGGCTTCTTCGAACTCCGTGTCCGTAAAGTTCAATTTCCCCTTCACAATATGTACCTTTTCGACTTGAGCTGGTTTTTCTAAATCATCGAAATAGAACAGCGTCGCAACAAGTTCTAAGAAGCGTGATGATTTTTCTTTCATCTCTTCAATGCAAGTCGAGAAAGCAGAATCAAGCGGTGGGCTGAGCTCCATAAATGCAGTGCTCTCATCCGTCGTAGTGTAAGCGTACTGGGTGTAAGCGCCTTTGTCCTCTTTTTGCTCCGATAAAAAACCCATCGTGCACAGTTCCTCGATACGCGCCGTCAATTCTTCCGAATAAGGGCCGTACATGTGGAATTCATATTTTTCGTTCACGGGGTAGCCGAGCTTCTTGGCGATATACATCATCTTTTGAAGCTTTTTTCGGCCGGTGATCCCTTGTGCCTGTGAGATAAAGCGCACAATGCTGGCATGGTCACGTAGCATGGTTACACCTCCTTTATTCCTAATACGTCTCGGATACGGCGATGTGCAGGAGAATCCCCTAACAGCCGTTCTTCCGGAAAATACAATTTATGATCGGAGCGTCTCTTGCCCGAGACAGCCTCCACAATTTCTGATTGGCGGGACAACTCTTTGATCTCTCCTGATGGCATTAACAAGTGAATGGGAATGCGTTCTCCTTCTTCACCTGGTCGGTAGAAATCATAAGGTAGATCTGATGATGAATCAAACACCAAGTAATAATCAGGGTCTATACCGGCTTCGCGGAAAAGGGATTCGAGCTCCCTCATTTTCATGAAATCTTTTGCAGGGTCAAATTCAATGTACTGAAATAACTTGCGGTACATGAAACGAGAGCACAGGTCAGCTAAGATGGTGTCTTGCTCTTTCGTCCACAATTGGAAATACGTCAGAAGAACACTTTCATCGAGTGCGATGTAGTCTTCTAATGTGAATGTGGCATCGAAAAAGCTTTTGAAATGAGTAGGTTCATGTGTAAACTCATAGCCTTCTTGATGCAATTTTTTGGCGCGATGCAATGCTTTTGTCAAAATGACTTCGGCACTTCTTGAGACCGGATGAAAATAGACTTGCCAGTACATCTGGTAACGGCTCATGATGTAATCCTCGACGGCATGCATCCCACTAGATTTGATGACGACTTGGTCTTCACGCGGTCGCATGACACGTAAAATGCGTTCCATATCAAAGTGGCCGTAGCTCACTCCTGTGAAGTACGCATCGCGTTGCAAATAATCCATTCGGTCTGCATCAATCTGGCTGGAAATCAGACTGACGACTTGTTTGTTCGGATAGGTCTTGGCGATGACATCGGCCACTTTTTGTGGGAAATCCTCACTGACACGAGATAGAATTTCGTTCACTTCTGTGTTTCCAAGGAGAATGGCTTGCGTGAAGTTTTCATGATCTAGTGAAAAGACATTCTCAAAGGCATGCGAGAAAGGGCCATGTCCTAAGTCATGAAGCAACGCAGCACATAATACGACGAGGCGTTCCGAATCGTCCCACTCTGGGCGACCTTCAAAACTGATATCGGTGATACGACGAACAATCTCATAGACACCTAAAGAGTGGCTGAACCTGCTATGTTCGGCCCCGTGAAACACAAGATAGGTCGTGCCGAGCTGACGAATACGGCGCAGACGCTGGAATTCTTTTGCTCCGATGACGTCCCAAATCACTTGGTCGCGGACATGTATGTACCTGTGGACAGGGTCTTTAAACACTTTTTCTTCTGCTAGTTTTTGTGTGGCATATGGCGTCATGTGTTCACCGTCTTTCTATGCTGTTCTCTCAGTATAAGGAAGTTCCGTTTGAATGAAAAGGGACTTCCGGACTGCTCTTCTATACCCTACTAATTCGTGAATAAGACTCAGAATTCCTTTAAAAATAAAAACAGCCTATGGAAACTTCTCCAACAGACTGTTAGGTGTTTGGCAACATTCCTTGTGACTCCAGCTTCGCGACCACTTTCTCCATTAGTTCTTCTTCCGATAAAGCAGCAACCGGACGATTGTTGACGAATGTGAACGTCTTCTTCCGACCAGGTCCACAGTAGGACTGGCATTCTTTTACTTCTATTTCAGCTTCGGGGTCGAGAGCTTTAAGTCTCGGAAGCAATGTTTTGACATCAACGGCATCACATTCGTTGCAAACACGAAAATGGTTTGCCATTAGCTCCACAACCTTTTTATCGTAGTGTTTAACTCGTTGTCATTGTAGCTTATGAAATTGTTTTCTAGCAAGCGAAATTTCTGTGAATAAAAGTCTTGAAATCTGCCTATGCTAGATACTAGAACACAAGAGAAAAGAGGGAAAAGAATGAGTAAACCACGTCAAGATGCTTGGCAAGAGGAAGCCGATCTTTTGTTAGCGGACATTGTACTCCGTCACATACGAGAAGGCAGTACTCAGTTGAACGCGTTTGAGGAAGCCGGCAACAAAATGAAACGGACGGCCGCGGCTTGTGGCTTTCGGTGGAATGCCGTAGTGCGCCATGAATTTGATGAGCAAGTAGCGGAAGCGAAAGAGGCTCGAAAGGAAAAGCTGAAACTACTAGGAAAAGCTTCTCGAGCAGCAAACCTGCGCGTATTAACACCTGGAGGCGAAGAAGATCACCGATCGTTTCCACTGAGCTCGTTGTCTCTTGATATTGTGATTGCCTACCTGGCTCGCCTACAGCGCAGTGAAGGCTCAAATTCTCGCGTCGAGCAACTGCACCAATTGACAACAAAACGAGCAGATGACCTTGAACAACGTCTACAACTCGCCGAGCACGAAAACCGCTTGCTGCGACAGGAACGAGAAGAGTTCATGGTCATGATGGACCGCGCTCGCCAATTGGTAGCTCTCGGTCAAGAACTCCCTGACCGTACACAATTTCAGATGGAAGCCAACGGGAACCTCGTAAGATTTGAGCAGATTTAGTACTAGATGTGGAAGGCGTTCGCCCAGAAATGCTTCGGGAATCAAGCGTGCGCATAGAGGCGCCTTTGCCTCTGTGTGTGCGATTGATTTTCGAATGTATTTCTAACGCCTGGAACTTGATTGCGTTAGATGTGGAAGGCGTTCGCCCAGAAATGCTTCGGGAATCAAGCGTGCGCATAGAGGCGCCTTTGCCTCTGTGTGTGCGATTGATTTTCGAATGTATTTCTAACGCCTGGAACTTGATTGCGTTAGATGTGGAAGGCGTTCGCCCAGAAATGCTTCGGGAATCAAGCGTGCGCATAGAGGCGCCTTTGCCTCTGTGTGTGCGATTGATTTTCGAATGTATTTCTAACGCCTGGAACTTGATTGCGTTAGATGTGGAAGGCGTTCGCCCAGAAATGCTTCGGGAATCAAGCGTGCGCATAGAGGCGCCTTTGCCTCTGTGTGTGCGATTGATTTTCGAATGTATTTCTAACGCCTGGAACTTGATTGCGTTAGATGTGGAAGGCGTTCGCCCAGAAATGCTTCGGGAATCAAGCGTTTCCAGAAAACCCCTTTTTGGTACCTGTGCGCTAAACTACTCTGACTATTCACTACAATTGAATAAAAATGAACAAAGAATCTTATCGTTTCAGTATTACTCCTTCGTTTATGCAAATTGTGTTGAATTGTTTGATGCACAGGTACCTAAAAAAAATCTACCAAAAAAGGGCAGCCGCGGCTGCCCTTTCTTTATACTTTCGTCAACATCTTCTGATTTCTCTCCACAACACGCGTTAAATACGACGTGTATAACTCCATTTCTTCTTGGGCGAGCGATTGAATCCGAACATTGTCAGCTACTTCCTGAATCACTTGGTAGCAACGAATGACCAAATCTTGTACGGTGAGCGGAAGTCCTGTTAGCTCCACTAAGGATGCCATAACGTCTGGCTTGATTTCTGGATAGCTGAACTTGGTCGGCTCCCCTTGCAAGGCGCGGTCATAAAACTCCCGAACCAATTCTGCACGGTCGCTGCCGCTTCCTCCTACACACAAATAGATTTGCACGGCGATCCCCTGTCTAATCCGGCGCTGTGAGATACCCGCGAACTTTTTGCCGCCAATGCTTAAATCATAATCCCCAGGACAATAGGAACCTACGATTTCGTAAGCTTCAATTTTCTCTTCCACTTCTGGAAGTAAGAGCTTTACAAAGTCGACCATCGCCTCATAGCCTGCTGGGATATCGATAGCTTCGCCATTTTCCGAAAACACGAGGGAAATATTTAAGACCTCTTCATCTAATACGACAGCTAGTCCACCAGAATTTCGGACGATTGGCGAAAAACCTTGCGTACGCAAATACTCCATACCGTCCTCCAGATAAGGTAAACGATGGTCTTGAATGCCGAGCACCACGGTTTGCCGATGCACCCAGGTTCTTAGTGTGGGAGGTGACAAGTTTTGGCCTACTGCATGGCAGAGGGTGTCATCTGCTGCAAATGATTCTAAAGCGGAACGGGATTGTGCGCTCAGCGACTCATCCCAAAATCGCCATAACGGGCGTTGTAATAGTTTCATTGGACAACTTCTTTCTTTTCCTTTGTTCTAGTGTAAACTTTGGGCTGCTGTTAAGTAACTAAGTTTGTATACGTCTTCAGCTGAACAGCCACGAGACAAATCATTGACCGGTTGGTTCAACCCTTGAAGTATTGGACCGATTGCTTCGAAACCTCCTAAACGCTCCGCGATTTTGTACCCGATGTTTCCAGCTTCTAGAGATGGAAAGACAAAGACATTCGCCTGACCTGCCACTATAGAATCTGGGGCTTTTTTCGATGCAATGGAGGGCACAAGGCTTGCATCAAACTGCAGCTCTCCATCGACAGCCAGTGTAGGGTTTTTCTCCTTCACAAGCTGGAGTGCCGCTGCCACTTTTTCGGTTTCAGGAGATACGGCTGAACCCTTCGTCGAGAAGGACAATAACGCAACTTTAGGATCGATGCCGAATGAAGTCGCTGTTTTCGCACTTTCGACTGCGATTTCTGCTAGATCTTCACTATCTGGAGCAATCGTAATGGCACAATCTGCAAAGACATAACGTGTTTCGTCTTTCACCATAATGAAAGCACCGCTTGTTTTTTTGATGCCTGGTTTCGTTTTAATAATTTGCAGTGCCGGTCTCACCGTATCTGCAGTTGTATGGGCTGCTCCACTAACAAGACCGTGAGCTTTACCAGTGTAAACTAGCAATGTTCCGAAATAGTTGACCTGTTGTAAAAGTTCACGAGCTTGTTGCTCTGTCGTTTTCCCTTTTCGGCGTTCTACAAAGGCTTCAACTAACTCATCTAGTGCTTCGTATGTTTCTGGATTAATCACTCGTACACCCTGCGCTTCTAATTCCGGCACGTCACCGATAACTATCGGCGTGATAATGCCTTCCTGCTGCAGACGAATCGCCGCCTCCTGAATACGCGGATCCGTTCCCTCTGGAAGAACGATTGATTGCTTATGTGAACGTAAAGTCTCTTTCACTTGGTCAATAAAATGCGTCATGTCAATTCCTCCCCACTCTTCTATAGCAAGAATACATGATTTTGCCACAGTTTGTCATGCCTTGTTATCGTTGCGATAGATAGCTTAGTCTCACATATGGTAAACTTGGATTGTTGACTAGAGTTAAAGGAGTGTTTAGATATGAACGAAGCAGCAATTACATTAGATGGCTGGTATGTGTTACATGATTTCCGCACGATGGATTGGTCTTCATGGAAACAACTTGCAGCCGAAGAGCGCCAAGCCGCTGTTGACGAGTTTCTTGCTTACCTAGAAGAGATGCAACAAGTGGATGACGCAAAAGAAGGCGCACATGCCTTTTATACAGTGGTTGGGCAAAAAGCTGATTTTATGTTGATGACGTTACGTCCAACAATGGATGAACTCAATTCACTGGAGAATCGTTTCAATAAATTGGCAATCGCTGAATTCACAGTTCCTGCCTATTCTTACGTCTCTGTAGTGGAGCTATCCAACTACTTAGCTGGAGAATCGACAGAAGATCCTTACCAAAACCCACATGTTCGTGCGCGTCTCTACCCAGAGCTACCACGTACACAGTATGTTTGTTTCTACCCGATGGACAAGCGCCGTCAAGGGGAAGACAACTGGTACATGCTTTCAATGGAAGATCGTAAAACGATGATGCGTAGCCACGGAATGATTGGTCGCGGGTATGCGGGCAAAGTGAAACAGATTATTTCAGGTTCTATCGGTTTTGACGATTTTGAATGGGGCGTTACATTATTTGCGGATGATGTGCTTCAATTCAAAAAGCTCGTTTATGAAATGCGTTTTGATGAAGTTAGTGCGCGTTACGGCGAATTCGGTTCATTCTTCGTAGGAACTTACTTAGATACCGACAAGCGCAAAGCTTTCTTTACGGTATAATACAAAAAATCCGGTTCTGCACAGGCAGAATCGGATTTTTTTAGTTACCTATATAGCAGATTTGACGACGGCTACGATTAATAAAACCCAGCCAACGAGGAACGCCACGCCACCAATTGGGGTGATAGCGCCTAAAATACCTACCCCACTTAAAGCTAGTGCGAACAAGCTTCCTGAGAAAATGATGATGCCGATCAAGATGGCATAACCGGCACCGTTTAAAGCACCGCTTGCTCCGAACAAGTTCGGATGCATAAGAATGGCAATCGCAATTAGTGCAAGCGCATGAAACATCTGGTATTGAACCGCTGTCTCCCAGATGGCCAAATAGCGTTCGCTAAGTCGTTCTTTTAAGGCATGTGCTCCAAATGCACCAAGTGCTACTGCTAAGAACCCATTGATGGCCCCTGCAATTAAAAATAACTTCACAATCCATTCCTTCTTTCTATTAAAAATCAAATAGTGAATCGCCGTTCGCATCGTCTTCTTTAAATCGTTCTCCACTGAGCGGGACGCTTGGAGGCGCTACCGGTGAAGAAGCAGGCGATGCTTCCGCATACGTCACG
Organism: Chryseomicrobium sp. FSL W7-1435; assembly: GCF_038595005.1. Classification (GTDB taxonomy): domain Bacteria; phylum Bacillota; class Bacilli; order Bacillales_A; family Planococcaceae; genus Chryseomicrobium. Next base: position 791,430 of record NZ_CP151997.1, on the reverse strand, counting down.
GGTGATGGTGCGGGCATGGTGTTCGCTGCGGTTGCTAAGCCAATGTCACAAAGAGCTCGAATAGCCGCAAAGCATTCACGTCTTTCTGCATCTGTCGTAGCGACCTGTAACCGCTGTGTGTAAGTTTGTAGTTGTGCTGCTACTTGTTGATAACTAATCATGTCGTTTGACTCCTTTTCCGGTATCATGCTACCGCAGTCATCGGCAAAAATCAATGGCTGGCTTGCCCCATTCTTCGAGTTGTTGATTAATTTGTGAGTAAGGTTTGCTTCCAAAAAATCCTCGAGAGGCACTCAGTGGACTGGGGTGGACGGATTCTAGGATTATATGTTTGTCCGTATCGATCAGTGCTTTTTTCGTTTGAGCAGGTCGTCCCCACAGCACGAAAATGACCGGTTCTTCTTTAGCAGACACTGCACGAATGATAGCATCGGTGAAATTTTCCCAGCCCCAGCCTTTGTGGGAATGGGCATTTCCTTGTTCCACTGTCAGGACTGTGTTTAAAAGCAATACGCCTTGTGCTGCCCAGCTTCGTAAATCTCCGGTATTCCGAGCGCACCCCAAATCTGCCTGCAACTCTTTGTACATGTTGCGAAGAGACGGAGGAAGCGGAGTGCCAGGCTGTACAGAAAAACTAAGTCCATGCGCTTGCCCTGGTCCATGATAAGGATCTTGCCCCAGTATCACTACACGAACATCTTCATAAGCCGTGTATTTCAATGCATTCAATACTTCATCCCAAGCCGGAAAAATGGTTTTCGTCTTGTACTCTTCTTCCAAGCGTTCTTTTAATAGAATGAAATACGGTGCTTCCCATTCATCTGCTAAGGCTTCTTTCCATTTCATGCGACTGTCACTCCTCGAATTCGATTGTCACGTCGTACTCAACTAGTTGGAACATATCTTGTAAGACTTTTTCGGCGTTTGTTTCGGCTAAAGCCAATAATCCACTTGAAGCAGCTTCCTCCTTCATTAATTCCTGCGCCTCAGCTGCAATTTCAAACGACTCCGCAGCATCTAATCCCTCTGCTAGCAGACCTGTATTAGAGAACACTTGAACTCGATCCATGAAAAGTGTTGGCTCCCCTAAAATCACTGGCTTTGGAATAGTAAATCGAGCTGTTTTAGTTTCTTCATCTAACTCAATATCTTGTTCAGAGATAGCTGACAAATCAATTCCTGCTTGAACTTGTCCCGGGAAGATAATTAAAATTTGACGTGTTGTACCTGGAATCTTTAAATCAAAAGGTAATGTTTTAAAATCTTCTTTTTGAATAACCGTTTTCAAATAACCCTCTGCTGTTACTAATTCTTCATTTTCTTGCAAACGTTCAACAAAAGCACTTTTACTTTCACTTGAAACTGATCCAATTAACGAGCCAAACTCAAACGTTCGTACAAAATTTATAGCTAGCAGTATGACTACAATTCCTATTAAAAGAGGAATCCACTTCGTAAGTTTAAAAGGTTTGCCGACACTTCGAGCCCTTCCTGGTGACTCTACATAAGTAGCTGCTTCTTCTCTCTTTAACTGTTCCAATTCCTTTTCAAGTTCTTTCATCCGCTTGTTGTTCGTCATTTGGTTCCCTCTTTCGACAGTTTCTTACAACTGTAACAGAAAGAATCTACTAGTAGCAATCGGAGACGCGTGATAGGATGACTTCAGAGGTGAATTTATGTCAGATTTACGATTTCGTGAAAAGCTTCGAGAGATTGAAAAAGCAGCTGCGACAGAAGATCATGTGCCGGAAAAAGCCAAGCAATTAGGGCTTCTATTCACTGCACTGTTTGTTTGTCTGCTTATTATAGGTATTTTCGTGCTGGCAATATTGTCTGCGTTTGGGAGAAGTTTTGTGACGTCTGGCGTACTTTTCGCGCTAGGCATCAGTATCGCTAGCGTGGCTTGGAATGTTTACCGAGCACCTAAGCTTCCATAATGGAAATCTAGCGAGAGTCTGCTACAATAAAACATAGAATTCAGAGCGGAACGGTTTGCCCTTCCGCCGTGGAAAATGGGGGAATTAACATGTCAATCAAGAAAACTCTTACAATTGCAGGTTCTGATACATCAGGTGGCGCAGGAATTCAAGCGGACTTGAAAGCCTTCCAAGAGCACGGAACATACGGTATGACTGCTTTAACAGTAGTGGTTACGATGGATCCTGATAATGGCTGGAGCCATGGTGTTTACTCCTTACCAACAGATGTACTGAAATCTCAAATTAAAACGGCTCTATCTACTGGTGTAGATGCTATCAAGACGGGAATGCTCAGCACAGAAGAAATTATTGAAATTGCTGGTAAGGCGATTCAAGAGGCTGGCGTTGCAAACGTAGTTATCGATCCTGTTATGGTTTGTAAAGGCGAGGACGAAGTATTGAACCCTGGTACTGTTGACGCTATGATTGAACATTTATTGCCACACGCAAAAGTTGTTACACCCAACTTGTTTGAAGCGGGTCAACTTTCTGGCCTTGGCGCATTAAAAACAATTGAAGACATGAAAGCGGCTGCTGAGAAGATTCACGAGTTGGGCGCTCAAAATGTCATCATTAAGGGCGGCAAACAATTAAAGCATGAAAAAGCAGTCGACTTGTTCTACAACGGTGACACGTTCACTCTTTTAGAAACAGAAAAAACACCAACAACTTATAACCACGGTGCTGGCTGTACGTTTGCAGCTTCCATCACAGCGAACTTAGCAAATGGTATGACGGTTGAAGATGCTGTATTTGAAGCAAAAGAATTTGTTTCAGCCGCTATTAAAAATGGCTGGAAGCTAAATGACTATGTGGGACCTGTTCTCCATGGTGCAAAGAGCATTCACGGCGCTCCAACAGTCACAACATCACAAATCTAGTTTTTACGGAGAGCCTGCCCCTCGCAGGCTTTTTCTATCCCATACGGAGGAGGTTCACAATGGAGACTGTTCAGATCGAAATATTGCAACAACACCTTGACCGCTTTGCGGGCGAGGACGTCTTCATCCATTTAGAAACTACAAACGGTGCCTATGCGAACCACTTCAATCAAGAAGTGTTTAATGCGGGTGCCTTCATCCGAAATGTTCAACTGCGTTATGAGTTGGCAAAAGTTGTAGGCGATGCCCCTCACCGAGTAGGTCTGAAGTTGCCGAATGGTTGGGTTTACGCGCAAGGAATCACACATTTTGAAATCGATGATCACGACCGCCTTTTGCTAGCCGGCCATGATTATAGCGGAAAGCTTGCGGTCGCTCTTCAGATCAGCCGCACGCCTTTTGCTTACTAAGGAGGAACTGTTATGACTTTACCGCATGAAGAAGCTGTTCTCGTCATCTTTCCTCATCCAGATGACGAAGCATTTGGTGTCTCTGGCACCATCTCTACCTATATCAAACAAGGCATACCGGTCACGTATGCATGCTTAACACTTGGCGAAATGGGCCGTAACTTAGGAAACCCGCCTTTTGCGACACGCGAATCGTTGCCACAAATCCGTAAAAAAGAGCTGCAGGCGTCTGCTGATGCTATGGGCTTGCAAGATCTACGGATGATGGGTCTTCGTGACAAGACGCTTGAATTTGAAGATGACACAAAAATGATTACTCTGGTTCAAGACTTGATTGATGACGTGAAGCCATCTCTTATCATCACATTCTATCCCGATTATTCCGTACACCCTGATCACGAAGCAACTGCTCGCGCTGTTTCACGTGCTGTGTATCGCCTTCCAAAAGAACAACGTCCGACGATTTATGCCGTCGCTTTTTCGAATGACACGAAAGACGATTTAGGTGAGCCAGATGTGATTCATGACATTACCGATGCTCGTGACAACAAAATGGGCGCCATGAGAGCCCACATTTCTCAAACAGCTTGGATGCTGGAAGAAATGGAGAAGCGTCTTGCAGAAGGTGAGCCAGAAGCTGAAAACTGGCTGCATTTTGAACGCTTTTACCTCTATGATGTTGAAACAAGTCGTTATCAATAACTAATTGGATGCGGTTGGGACAAAATAAATCAGCAAGTTCTCTAGGTTGAATTCCAGAGAATTTGCTGATTTTTCATGTATTTCGAGTTCCGTTCCGGGGCTGCGTTCCGCGGGCGCGCTGTGTTTATAACTCAATAGAATCGAGTTGCGAACGTCAGAAAGACGCTCCAAAAGCAGTCGCACCAACCGAGGCCAAGAGCGCCTCACTTGGCACGCCTGATTTTCTCGGACTTTCTAGCGTGACGTTCTCCACATCTAAGAGGGGTCTCACATTCCGACTTTTGATCCCACTGGAGTCAACCCCTACACTCCACTCAACTTTCTAACTAATGAGCTCTATTATTATGTTTTGTCCCAGCCTCTTCTTTTTATTTTTTCTGATTAATTTAGAGTGACTTGTATTGCCAAATACTTTATGCATAATTTTCGAATATTCATACAACATTATGCAAATTATTCTGCGAAGGCTGTATATAAATTGAATAGAGCGAATAAACAAAATAGTTCTATTTTACTAACTTAAATCGCTAAACTGGCTAAATCACCTTCAAAACAAGCGTTTTTTCGCCTGCTTTACAAAATCTTACATCGACAAGTGTAAGCGCTTTTCGTATGATAAGTTCACGGTTTCGCCGTAGTTAATTACATAAAGGAGACTCCCTATGAAAAAGAAATTTTCTCTTTCCACATGGTTACTGTTTTTAATTCCTTCCATCGTGGGTGTAGTATTATTCATGATTCCACTTCCAGATGGAGACACGATGCGCGTGCCTATCGCTTCGTTTGCTAATGTGCTCTCTGGTTGGTTAGCCCCATTCATTCAATGGATTGCACTTGCCACTGTTGCGATTGCAGCAATCGGTTCACTGCTTTTCATGGCTCGCCCTAAGGATGATTCATTTGCATCGGGTCTATTCAAAGTCACGCCGTTTTGGCTAGTCGTGCGTCTTGTCGCCCTTGTTTATGCCATTATGATCATTTTCCAAATCGGCCCTGAGCCTGTTTGGAACGAATACACAGGTGGACTATTATTAGAACCTAATGAAGGATTGGTGTCATTCCTATTCACCATCTTCCTCTTTGCAGGTCTTTTATTACCACTGCTCTTGAACTTCGGTTTACTTGAATTCTTTGGAGCGCTACTGGTTAAAGTGATGCGTCCTTTATTCGGACTTCCGGGGCGTTCAGCAGTCGATGCTGTCACTTCTTGGGTAGGTGATGGAACAATTGGTGTATTATTGACGGCACGCCAATACGAAGAAGGTTTCTACACGAAGAAAGAAGCGGCTATCATCGGAACGACTTTCTCTGTCGTGTCAATCACATTCAGTATCGTCGTTATTGAAGAAGTCGGTTTAGGCTCTTACTTCTTACCGTTCTATGCAACCGTCGTTTTTGCAGGAATTGTTCTTGCCCTGATTATGCCTCGCATTTACCCACTTCGTGGGAAACCCGAGACGTATAAAGATGACACACCGCTTGACTTGACTCGTGAGGAGCTTCCTGCTCATCATTCGGTCGTTTCTTATGGTCTTGAGAACGCTTTGAAAAAAGCGGACGCTAACCGTTCTGTCTCAAAGTTCTTTAAAGACGGATTGAAAACCGTAGCGGATATGTATATCGGCGTGGCACCAGTCGTACTAGCTTTTGGTACTACTGCCCTAATGCTCGCTGAATTCACACCTATCTTTACGATTTTAGGAAAACCTTTTGAACCGCTGTTGATGCTTGCTGGACTTCCAGAGGCTTCTGAAGCTGCTGCAACGATCGTTGTTGGATTTGCAGATATGTTCTTACCGGCAATTTTAGGAGCGAGTATCGAATCAGAAATGACTCGTTTCTTCATTGCTACTATGTCGGTTACTCAGTTAATCTACATGTCTGAAGTCGGTGGGCTATTACTTGGCTCGAAGATTCCAGTTAACTTTAAAGACTTACTAGTTATTTTCTTACTGCGTACGTTGATTGCTTTCCCGATCATCGCTGTCGTTGCTCATATTTTGTTCTAACACAAAGAGGCTCCTCAAAAATGAGGAGCCCCTTTTTTAGTTAAACGAGTTGTTGTTTTGCACGTAGTTGCTTAAGCATGTCGCGTGTCATCGCATCTAGGTCGAACTGCGCTTTAAAGCCCCATTCGTCACGAGCTGCCGTTGCATCAATAGAATCAGGCCAGCTATTCGCAATCGCTTGGCGAACCGGGTCTACTTCGTAGTTCAATGTAAAGTCTGGAAGTTCCTTGCGAATCGAAGCTGCCAACATTTCCGGATCAAAGCTCATCGCCGTTACGTTGAACGCATTCCGGTGCAGCAATTTAGTAGGGTCAGCTTCCATCAGATCAACGATTGCTTGCAGGGCATCTGGCATATACATCATGTCCATGAATGTGCCTTTGTCGATGTAAGAAGTGTAAGTCCCTTCCTCTAACGCTTTATAGTAAATGTCTACTGCGTAGTCTGTTGTCCCGCCACCTGGCAAAGTCGCATACGAAATCAACCCTGGGAAACGAACGCCGCGTGTATCCACACCGAACTTTTGGAAGTAGTAATCACAAAGAAGTTCCCCGGATACTTTATTGACGCCGTACATAGTTGTTGGACGTTGCAAAGTGTCTTGTGGTGTATTCACTTTAGGTGTCGAAGGACCGAATGCGCCGATAGAACTTGGCGTGAAGAATTGCATGCCCTCTTCACGAGCCACTTCAAGTGCATTGACAAGGCCACCCATGTTGATGTTCCAAGCAAGCAATGGTTTCGCTTCAGCTGTAGCCGAAAGAAGTGCCGCCATATGCATCATTGTGTCCGCACCAAAGTCCTTCGCAATGCGGTGCATTTCTTCTGCGTTCGTTACATCTAAAATTTCAAAAGGCCCTTCTTCCACGATTGGGCTCTCAATTCGACGAATGTCTGTAGCAAGTACATTGTCGGTGCCATACTCTTTGCGAAGCTTGGTGATAAGCTCTGAGCCGATTTGACCAAGGGCTCCGGTAATCATGATTTTCTTCATGGTTTTCGCTCCTCATTTACAGTTGTATTTTTGGAAAGTACATTATAGTAGTATAAGACGTTGATATACGTATGTTTTTACACTAGCTATTATAATATGTTCTTTTCAGAGATACAATACTAAGATGTGACGAACGCATTGACTTTAGCACACTACCAAGTTGATTAGTACATTAACTTGGCTGATTGTGACGTTAGCGGCTTCCATTAGTACATTAACTCGCTCCTTTATGACGTTAGCTGTCGCCATTATGACGTTGCTGATATTATGGAAACTAATTTAGAGCCTAAACCCTAATATTTCTCAAGATGTTTCTAGCAAGGGCTTGGGTCGCTTGGGGTTTATCCACTCAGTCGTTTTATGAAAACTAATTCCACTCCCCCCTCTATCTCATAAGCACAAAAACCCCGCGCCTGAGAGATACATCTCTCCAAGCGCAGGGTTTCAAATACGTATTTAGTTAATCACGCCAAGCTCTTTGCCGACCTTCTCGTAAATTACCAAAGCGTCGTCGAGCATTTGTTTCGTGTGAGCAGCTGTTGGCATATTGCGCACGCGGCCAGTACCTTTTGGAACAGTTGGGAAGACGATTGATTTTGCATACACGCCTTCTTCAGCCAAACGTTTCGAGAATTGTTGAGTCAGCTTCTCGTCTCCAATGATGGTTGGAGTGATTGGTGTTTCTGAGTGACCGATGTCAAAGCCAAGTTTTTCAAGGCCCGCTTTCAAGTAGTTCCCATTGTCCCACAGCTTGTCATGAAGTTCAGTCGAGTCAATTAGCATTTGAATAGCTGCTGTGATGGCTGCAACGTCCCCTGGTGGAAGAGCTGTAGAGAACAAGAATGGACGTGAGCGTACTTTCAACCAGTCAATCAGTTGTTTTGAACCGGCTACGTAACCACCGACGACACCGATTGCTTTTGATAACGTCCCGATTTGGAAGTCGATCTCTTTTTCAAGACCGAAATGCTTCACAGTCCCTTTTCCTTTACCCATAACGCCTGATCCGTGTGCGTCATCCACATAAGTGATAAGGTCGAATTCGCGTGCGATTTCCACGATTTCAGGAAGTTTTGCAAGATCGCCGTCCATTGAGAACACGCCATCTGTGATAACCATGATTTTGTTGTAAAGACCTGACTCTTTCGCAGCCTTTGCTTTTGCACGAAGATCGTCCATATCGTTGTGATTGTAAGCAATGATTTTCGCGCGAGACAGACGGCAACCATCGATGATGGAAGCGTGGTTCAATTGATCCGATAAAATCGCATCGTTTTTGTCCATCACACCCGAGATAGCGGCCATGTTGCAGTTAAAACCAGATTGATAAGAGATGGCTGCTTCTGTGCCTTTGAACTCAGCCAGCTTCTCTTCTAGCTTCACGTGAAGGTCAAGTGTTCCGTTGATTGTACGAACAGCACCTGCTCCTACGCCGTATTTATCTGTCGCTTCTTTTGCGATGCGTTTTAACTCATCGTTTGTCGCAAGCCCTAAGTAGTTGTTAGAGGACAAGTTGATTAATTCTTTTCCGCCGATTGTGATGATGGCGCCGTTAGGACCTTCAACCGGATCGATCTCGTTGTAAAGACCTTGCTCTTTTAGTTCATTTAAATTTTTCTCTAAAAAGGTATCAAGTGATTTTGACATGTTTTTCTTCCTTTCCTGACTGGAATTAAACGATTCACTAGTAGTGTATCATTTAATGCTCGGTTTTGCCTTTACCTTCACATCGAAGTCTTCTCCAGAAAGCTTCTCGATGAGCTTTTCAACAGCCGGCAACGTGTAGTGGACAAGTTGACCCAGTCCAAAAGCAATCAACAGTGTCCCCACTCCAAGAGGCCCGCCAAGTAGCCATCCTAGAAAGGCAACACCCATCTCCATAGAGGTCCTGACCGTCTTCACCTTGGCCCCTGTCTTTTCGACAAGCATCATCATAATCGAGTCGCGAGGACCAGCTCCGACACGTGCAGCGACGTATGTACCAGCTCCAATACCCATCACAATAATTCCGATAACAAATACCACCGTTTGTACCACGATAGACTCTGGATCAGGAAGCAACCAGTTGTAGACATCAATGAATGCGCCGATCAGCAAGATGTTCAGCCATGTCCCGAGAAGCGGGAACCGTTTTTCAATGAAGCCGACAATCAAGATGAGCAGGAACCCCACAAGTATCGACCATGTGCCAATCGTCAACCCTAACAATTGGAACAACGCGACGTGCAACACCTCCCACGGTCCGATTCCTAAATAATTCCCTTTAATCGTCAGTGTTATACCTAGCGCCATCAACAAGAGGCCAATTATATAGACACTCCAGCGCACGACGTAATTCTTTTTCACACATACCCCTTCTTTCTCACTCACTCCTCTAAGTATACGACATGAGGTCAAGCCTCTGATATGGTAAGATAGGGACACATGAAGGAGAGATTACCGTATGAAAAAAGTAGTTTTAGCAGAAAAACCATCTGTTGCCCGTGACATCGCGCGTGTCCTAAAGTGCACGAAAAAAGGAAACGGCTTTTTAGAAGGTGACAAGTATATCGTCACGTGGGCGCTCGGCCATTTGGTCACACTTGCAGACCCTGAGACCTATGACACCAAATACAAGTCGTGGAATTTAGAAGACCTCCCTATGATGCCGGAAAAATTGAAATTGACGGTCATTCGTCAATCCAGCAAGCAATTTTACGCAGTCAAATCTCAACTAGAACGAAAAGACGTTGATGGCTGGATCATCGCAACCGATGCCGGGCGTGAAGGTGAGCTCGTTGCACGGTGGATATTTGCGAAGGTCAACGGAAAAAAGCCGACTCAACGTTTATGGATTTCTTCTGTCACCGACAAAGCCATCAAAGATGGTTTTGCCAAGCTCCAACCTGGTCAAAAATACGAAAATCTTTTCCACGCCGCAGTCGCTCGTTCTGAAGCAGACTGGTATGTGGGCCTGAATGCAACACGTGCCCTTACTACACGCTTTAATGCACAACTTTCAGCCGGGCGGGTACAGACACCGACTGTCGCTATTATTGCCGCTCGAGAAGAAGAGATTAAAAAGTTTACTCCAAAAACGTATTACGGCATACAAGCTATGACAAAAGAGGGCTTGACCCTGACTTGGCGTGACGCGAAATCTGGAGCAAGCCGATCATTTGATGCAGCTAAAATCACACAGCTCGTGGATGCTGCAGAATCGAAAGAAGCCATCATTTCCTCACTTGATGTGAAGAAAAAGAAAACGTATTCTCCTGCTCTTTATGACTTAACAGAACTTCAACGAGATGCCAACAAGCGCTATGGCTTCTCCGCCAAGGAAACCCTGAGCACCATGCAAAAGCTTTATGAGCAGCACAAAGTATTGACGTACCCAAGAACAGATTCACGCTACCTGTCTAGCGATATCGTGCCGACACTTTCTGAACGCTTGAAAGCTTGTGCCGTTAGCGATTACCGTTCGGTGGCCAATAAGATTTTAACTAAACCAATTAAAGCCTCAAGTTCATTTGTAAACGATGCCAAAGTATCGGATCATCACGCCATTATCCCAACTGAAGAAACGGTCAATCTGAGTGCTATGAATGATAAAGAACGAAAAATCTATGACCTTGTCGTTAAACGCTTCTTAGCTGTCTTACTTCCAGCTCATGAATTTGAGCAATTAACAGTTGTCACAAAAGTGGGCCCAGAAGAGTTCGTCGCTAAAGGAAAGACAGTTCTTCAAGAAGGCTGGCATGAAGTGATGCATTTGCAAGATGAGGATGACGAGGATGTAGCGGAACAACGTCTACCAAAACTCGAAAAGGGTCAGAAACTCACAATTGATTACGTGCGCCAAACGTCTGGACAAACAAAGCCTCCTGCACGTTTTACAGAGGCAACTTTATTAAGTGCCATGGAAAATCCATCTGGTTACTTAGAAGATTCGTCCAAACAATTAGCGGAAACCTTAAAGAAAACTGGTGGACTGGGAACAGTAGCCACTCGCGCAGATATCATTGAAAAGTTGTTCAACTCTTTCTTAATTGAGAAACGCGGAAAAGATCTGCACGTGACGTCTAAAGGCAAGCAACTTCTAGACCTGGTCCCTTCAGACCTTCGTTCTCCAGAGATGACTGCTGAATGGGAAACTCAACTAGAAGCTATAGCGACAGGCAAAAAGAAAAAAGATGTTTTTATTACAGAAATGAAGAAGTATACAGTTAAGATTGTCCAAGAAATCAAGTCTAGTGATGCCAAGTTCAAGCATGACAATGTCTCTTCTAAAACTTGTCCGGATTGCGGGAAACCAATGCTTGAAGTCAATGGGAAGAAAGGCAAGATGCTTGTCTGCCAAGACCGTGAGTGTGGGCATCGCAAAAACGTCTCCCGTGTGACAAACGCTCGCTGTCCACAGTGTAAAAAGAAACTTGAACTGCGTGGCGAAGGCGATGGACAGATTTTCGTGTGTAAGTGCGGACACCGTGAAAAGTTATCTGCATTCGAAGCACGTCGTAAGCAACAAGGCACGGGCAAAGCCGATAAGCGCAGTGTCCAGAAATTCATGAAAGAACAACAACAAGATGAGCCTGTCAACAATGCTTTGGCGGAAGCGTTAAAAGGTTTAAAGTTCGATAAATAGTTGAAAAAATAAGAGGTTCAGACAAAATGAAATCAGCAAGTTCTCTAGGGTGCATTCCAGAGAACTTGCTGATTTTTTGTGTATATTGAGTTCCGTTCCGGGGCTGCGTTCCGTGGGCGCGCCGTGAGCCTCCTCGTCGCAAGCTCCTGCGGGGTCTCACGTTCCGACTTTTGATCCCACTGGAGTCAGCCCCTACACTCCACTCAACTTTCTAACCAATAGAGTTCTATTACCATATTATTTCCCGATCTCTTACAATGAGTTCCATTTCATAGGCACGCCTGATGTTTATGTCGTTTCCGAACGAGCCTGCTCCACTTTTCTATGCGCTTTTTCCATTTCCTTGACCGGTGGCGCTAGAGAAACGATGGTGTCTCCTGTTTTTAAAGTAAGCTTTCGCTTAGGTGCCCAAAACAGCACTGCTCCATCTTCTCGTTTGATGTAGAGGATCAAACTTTCTTCAGGACGGGTCGCCAAGTATTCTTCTTCTGAGAACTTCTCTGTCAGAGTTGTTTTGCGAATAATATGTCCACGTGCAATACGATTTGCCAAAGTAGTAATATCAGCGCTCTCATCGAACAAGACGATGCCCCCTAGAGAAGGATGATAATCTTCTTTATCCGCACGATAAGGAGCCGTTTGGAACAACATTTCCCGACCGATTTCAGGAACAAAGTTGGAGGTGATGAGTGCGTTATAAGCATCTGTCTCTGTGGCTGCAATCATCACGGGATAAGGGGCAAAGTCTAGAGTGTATTCGGTCTGCTCCGACAAAATATCCCCACGATACGTAGGTACATCCAATTTTCTTGCAAAGCGAAGGTGCTCCCACGTATTATCTACAATCAGTGTTTCTACCCCATCGTTTTTCAACGACTCACCCAGTTTGGCACTAAACTCATTTCCTCCCACAATCAACACTCCTGGTCGATCCGAAGCTGCGAGGTCAAGCTTTTTCGCCAACCAGCCAATTGAAAAACCATGAAAAACAACAGTGGAAAATACTAACGCAAATGTTAACGCTGTTAGAATATCGGCATCTTCATAGCCATTTTCCGTAAGAACCCCCGCAAAATAACCCGATACCGTCAACGCCACAATTCCTCTTGGTGCAATCCACCCAATGAGCGTTTTTTCCTTCCAATGAAGATCTGTTCCAATCGTTGCTAGCCAAATCGATAAAGGGCGAACAACAAATAGCATAGCCGCTACAAATAATAAGATTCCCCAGTCAAAGATAGCTAGTAGCGTTTCTCGTTGTAGGGATGCCGTCAGCATTACAAAAATTGTTGAAATCAATAAGACTGAAATGTTTTCTTTAAAATGGCGAATATCGTTGATGGATGCGATGTGCATGTTTGCCATCATAATACCCATAGCTGTTACAGCTAACAACCCTGTCTCATGCATGATTATATCTGAACCGACGAACACAAGAAGCACGACAGCAAATAGCATTGGCGCCTTTAAATACTCGGGCACCATCCCTCGCTCCATCATCTTCCCTTGTCCCCAGCCTGCCCCAATCCCCAGTAGCGTTGCAAATATAGACGCTCCAAAGAATAACAAAAAGGCTTCCAGAGTAATGGTGCCTCCAGCGAATTTGATAAATTCATAGGCGAAAACGGCAAGGAGCGCTCCAAATGGATCCACGACAATGCCTTCCCATTTCAAGATAGCAGCTGGTCGTGCCTTTAATTTCGCCTGTCGCAGAAGCGGCAAAATAACTGTTGGGCCTGTGACTATAAACAGTCCTCCAATTATAAAAGCCACTTCTAGTGACAACCCAGCGAGGAAATGAGCTGCAAGTGAGCCAGCAATCCACGCAATAAATGCTCCGAGTGTAACAATTCGGGTCAACGGTTTGCTAAATGTTCGTACTTCTCGGAAGTCTAGGTTCAAACTTCCTTCAAACAAAATAATAGCGACTGCGAGTGAAATCAGTGGATTGAACAAGTCACCAAGACTTGCTTCCGGATTGATAAGTCCAAACACAGGGCCCACTAGTAAACCCACAATCGACATGATAACAATCGCCGGCATGCGAAAACGCCAGGCAATCCACTGCGAGAAAATACCTAAAAAGATAATGACCATTAATACAACTAGTAAAGAATCCAAGATCCTCACTCTCCTTTCGCATAGTTTTTAAATTTCTTCATAGAGTGAAGTATAGAGGAAAAAGGAGGATGAACGCTATAAAAATTGCCTATTTACTAGATCCATCTACAGAAATGGCTGGATATGCCCTTCGTCGTGCGCGTGAATTCCAAAACACCTGGCCACAAGCCGTTCAACTCTTTATGAAGCAAAAACACCCTGACGTCGATGCCACACTTTATACAACCCAACCTGAGCTCTACAATCTACTAGCTGCTTATCAACCAAACCTGACAATTCGTGATGCAGGTCGCTCTACGCCAGAAGATATACGCTTCATGCACCAGCTGGGAAGTCGTGTAGCCGTTATCGACGATTCGGGTGATGGGGCTTTAGTCGCCGACTATCAACTGCAAACTTTATATACGGAAGAAGCCGACTACTTGCCCATGGATGTACGGAAAGGTCTCGATGCCTATATTCCGATCTCCTACACCCCTTCTCCACCACAGATCAGCAAAACTAAACGCATAGTCATACTGTTTCCAGAAAAAGATCCTGACAATCTTACCCACCGTGTGTTGCGTCATCTCACGCAGCTTCATGTTCCGCTCGAAGTGGACGTCGTGATCCACCCGTCTTATCAGCACGACCGCTTTACCCTGCAGTCATTCATATTACAACGGAAGCATTTGCAGCTCATCGAGACCGCAGACTATCTTCCTTATTTAGAACGTGCCGATCTTGCTATCACCTCGAGTGCCCATATGCCTTACCTCTGCGTGCAGACTGCGACACCTGCCGTGCTGTTAGCCGAATCAAAACGAGAAGTCAGCTATCGTTTTGGCGATGAGATTCCTGCGTTCACTCATCTTGGCCTTGGTCGAAAAGTGAAGCAGTCCGCTCTACAAAACGCCATTATGGAAGTCGTGTTACATGAAGGCTTGCTGCTGAAGAAGAAAAAACAACTTGAAGCACTAGCAGAAACCTTAAATCCAGCAGCTATTATACAGGAGTTGAAGGCTTTAGCTGAATTACGAGAATTCACATCTTGATACGACCTGTGGTAAACTAGACGATAGTTTGTCACGTAAAGGAAGTAATCAGATGACGAAGCATGAGCTTGAACAACAAATCGCTGAACTGAAGATGGATTATGTACGCCTTCAAGGCGACATGGAAAAGCTCGAGTCAACCGGACATCCGGCGATGCTCGAAAAAGCAGAACTGCGCCTAGCAGCGATGGAAGTCCAGTTACAGGAATTGAACGCAGCGCTCGCTAAGTTATAATTAGCGGGCGTCTTTTGCGTTAAGATGCGGAAGGCGTTTGATCAGAAATGCCGATGGAATCTGGCGTGCCCATAGAGGCTCTCTCTGCCTCTATGGGTGCGACTGATTTTTGAGTGTATTTCTAACGCCTGGAGCTCGATTGCGTTAAGATGCGGAAGGCGTTTGATCAGAAATGCCGATGGAATCTGGCGTGCCCATAGAGGCTCTCTCTGCCTCTATGGGTGCGACTGATTTTTGAGTGTATTTCTAACGCCTGGAGCTCGATTGCGTTAAGATGCGGAAGGCGTTTGATCAGAAATGCCGATGGAATCTGGCGTGCCCATAGAGGCTCTCTCTGCCTCTATGGGTGCGACTGATTTTTGAGTGTATTTCTAACGCCTGGAGCTCGATTGCGTTAAGATGCGGAAGGCGTTTGATCAGAAATAAACATACTAATATTTATTTAAATTTATATAGTAGGGATCGAGGAATAACAATGGGCTTATTAACAGTAGATAATTTAGGACACTCCTTTGGAGATCGCACACTTTTCAAAGACGTATCGTTCCGTTTAGTCGAAGGCGAACACGTCGGGCTAGTCGGTGCTAACGGCGTCGGAAAATCCACCATGATGTCAATCATCACAGGTGAACTTGTACACGATGCAGGACGCGTAGAATGGCTTCCTGGCACTCATTATGGCTATTTAGATCAACACACTCGCTTACAGCCAGGACGCTCCATGATGGATACACTTCGCGATGCGTATCTGCCGCTTTATGAAAAGGAAGCTAAGATGAATGACATCGGCATGCAGATGGCTGAGGCTTCTCCTGAGGAACTTGAAACCCTTTTGGATGAGATGTCAGAAATCCAAGATGCTTTAGATGCTGGTGATTTTTATACACTTGATATGAAAATCGAAGAAGTGGCACGGGGACTTGGACTGGACGCAATCGGTCTGGACAAACGCGTAGATGCTCTATCTGGAGGACAACGCACTAAGGTACTTCTTGCTAAGCTATTGCTTGAAAAACCAAAAGTATTGCTTCTCGATGAGCCAACCAACTACTTGGACGAAGAGCACGTCTCTTGGCTAGCCAACTATTTAAAAAATTACCCACATGCTTTCATGCTAATTTCGCATGATACTGAATTTATGAATACCGTGACGGACGTTATCTTCCACTTGGAATTCTCTAAGCTCACACGCTATACAGCAACGTACGAGAAATTTATCGAACTTGCCGAGTTACACAAACGTCAGCATATCGACGCTTATGAAAAACAGCAAGATTACATTAAAAAAACCGAACAATTCATCGCTAAAAACAAGGCTCGTTACTCAACAACCGGCCGTGCAAAATCACGCCAAAAACAACTGGACCGTATCGAACGCATCGACCGTCCAGAAACAGCGCAAGAAGCGCAGTTTAGCTTTAAAGAATCACGAGGATCAAGTCGATTTGTTATTGAGGCCGATCATTTAGTGATTGGCTACGACAAACCTCTACTTCCTCCTTTAACATTCACAATTGAACGTGGTGAGAAGATTGCTTTGGTCGGAATGAATGGCGTCGGGAAATCGACACTTCTTAAAACGATGCTTGGTAAAGTGCCATCTTTGGATGGCAAATTGAGTCGAGGTGACTTTTTGATTCCTGCGTACTTTGAACAAGAAGTCAAAGCAGGCAATATGACGCCAATCGATGATGTTTGGGGAACGTTCCCAAGTATGGATCAAAACCAAGTCCGTGCAGCTCTTGCCCGCACAGGCCTGAAAAACGACCATATCTCACGCCCTCTTTCTAGCTTAAGTGGTGGTGAGCAAGCGAAGGTTCGACTATGTAAACTGATGCTTGATGAAAGTAACTGGATGTTGTTCGATGAGCCAACCAATCACTTGGATGTTCAAGCAAAAGCAGAATTAAAACGTGCTATGCAAGAATATAAAGGTACCATCGTGCTGGTTTCACATGAACCAGACTTCTATGAAGGCCTTGTTACAAAAGTGTGGAATGTTGAAGAATGGTTCTCGACAGGTGAAGAGTTTGTAGAAGAACGTTCAGAATAAATCGCAAAAAATCCCGAGACCTCATCGTCTCGGGATTTTTTTAAGGTACCTGTGCACCGCACTATTCAACACAATTTGCATAAATGAAGGAGCAACCTTGATGCATCAAGGTTGCTCCTTCATATTTATGGAATTGTAGTGAATAAACTGAATTGTGCAGTGCACAGGTACCTAAAAGGAAAAATATTACATCTAATTAAGCAAGCAACATTTCCGCAGATTCTGCGTCATTTAAGATAAGCTCACGTAAACGCTGCTTCGCTCGGAACAGACGAGATTTAACCGTACCAATAGATACTTTCATCATCTCGGCAATTTCAACAAGCGACAACTGCTTCACGTAAAAGTAAAAGACTGTTTTGCTATAGATTGTATCCAGCTCACCAAGTTTCTTTTGGATCAATTCACTTACATCTGCTTTCGCTAATTGATCTTCAATAGGTAATGTATCGGCTGCAATCAAATCCAAGATGGATACGTCTAACTGATCGGGTTGAATCACTACATGTTTGCTGCGGCGAACGTCTTTACGGTATTTATCACGGAACGTGTTCATTGTAATAGTCGTCAACCACGCTTTTACATGATCCACATTTTCTAAATACGATTCATAGCGTACAACTTTCATCCAAACATCTTGCATGAGGTCTTCAGCTTCTGCTTGGTTTTTTGTAAGCTTTAAGCACAGATAATAAATTGAGCGATTGTGTTGTTCATATACGGTTTCAATCTTGGTCATGATTGTTCCCCTCCGGTTCGTTTCTTCGTACCCTTATCTTCTCAAACTCCTTCCTTACGAACCATCGAGTCTTCTTTCATCTTCATTACACTTATGTAATTTAAAAAAACCTGGCACGCGCTAGGCGCGAACCAGGTCTTCTTCAGTAGATTCGGTTTGATCTGTTAATTTTGTTACCGTCAATTTCACAATTCGGTTTCGGTCCATCTCGTTCACTTCAAAATGCAAGTTCTCAAAAACAACCTTTTCCCCTTCATCTGGTACATGCCCAAGCAATTCCATGATGAAGCCACCAATTGTTTCATTTTCAGTTTCAATAGACATTTCCATTAAGTTGTTAAAGTCTTCGATCTCAAATCGTGCGGCACAGATAAGACGGTCTGCTGTATGTTCATACACAAGCGGTTGTTCATCTTCATCTGTCTCATCCTCGATTTCTTGGCCAATCATTTCTTCGATAATATCTTCGTGTGTGACAATACCAAGCGTTCCGCCGTACTCATCCAACACGATAGCCATATGCTTTTTCTTAGCAAGCATTTGTTTGTATACTTTTTCTACACTTAATGACTTCACGACGAACAAGGGCTCTAAGTCAACGAACTCTTCAAGAGCGCGCTCTGGGTTCATCGTCCATTCAATGAAACGCTTCGTGTAGAACATCCCAATGATTTCATCCATGCTATCTTCATAGACAGGAAAACGCGTGTAACGATTATCTAATATGATGGAACGAACTTCTTCAAAAGAAGCCGTTGTTGGTATACCCACGATTTCTGTCCGGTGCGTCTCTAAAACATCTTCCACGTCCTTGTGAGGGAAGTCGAGCACCCCTTTTAACCGCTCAGATTCTTCTTCTCTGAATGTACCTTCTGTCGAGGCAATATCAACCATTGAGCGAAGTTCTTCTTTAGTCATCGTTGCTTCCTTCACAGCACCTTTTGACAAGATACGAATAAAGATATTCGTTAACTGGCCTAATATGAAAGTGATGGGACGCAACACTTGAACGAGCGCTCCTATGATAGGTGATACAAGATAAGCGATTCGGTCTGAGAAAGTAACAGCAATCGTTTTTGGCAATACTTCACCAAAGATAATAATCATTACAGTTAGAACAGCTGTTGCGATAGCAATGTCCCAACCATAAGTTAACGCGATGATCGTTAAGATTGTCGGCATCGTAATATTTACGATGTTGTTCCCGATCAAGATTGTTGTGATCATCCGGTCCGGCTTTGATAGAAGCATTAATAATTTTTGAGACGCGCGGTCCCCTTGCTCCGCTCTCAGCTGGACCTTCATCCTATTGACTGCGGTTAACGCAGTTTCACTGCCGGAAAAGAAAAACGACAGGACTAAACAGATGCCTAAATAGACAAATTCCATTGGTGTATTGTTCCCCCTAGTATAGTAACGCTCAAAATTTTCGATAGAGCCATCATACCATAATTCAACCCTATCTTGCATTTCAAGCTCTCCTTTTCTGAAAGTTTGCTATACTTAATCGTAGATTCTTATTTCAAGAAAGAGGGATACTATGCATTCAACTGAACTTGATCACTACTTCGCACAACACCGTGAAAAGCACTTAGCCGAACTGAAAGAATTTTTAGCAATCGCTAGCATTTCTTCTTTATCGGAACATAAAGAAGATATGCAAAAAGGAGCCGATTGGTTGGCTCAAGCAATGACAAAAGCAGGTCTTGAGAACGTTAAGATCGATGCTACGGCTGGTCATCCTGTCGTATATGGCGATTGGCTGCATGCACCAGGTAAGCCGACCATCTTGATGTATGGTCACTACGATGTTCAACCTGTTGATCCCCTTCACCTATGGGAAACTGCTCCATTTGAAGCAACGATTCGCGATGAGAAAATTTTTGCACGTGGCGCAAGTGATGATAAGGGCCAGGTCTATATGCACGTTAAAGCCGTAGAGGCGCTACTCCAACAAACTGGGGAGCTTCCTATCAACATTAAATTTTTGATTGAAGGCGAAGAAGAAATTGGTAGTCCTAACTTAGATGCTTACGTCGAAGAAAATAAAGAGGCTCTTTCAGCAGATGTGATTGTGATCTCTGATACAGGCATGCAAGGTCCTGGCCAACCTGCTGTTTGTTATGGCTTACGTGGGCTTGCTGGTATTCAAGTAAATATTAAAGGCGCAAAAGGCGATCTACACTCTGGTCTTTACGGAGGGGGCGTCCAAAACGCTCTACATGCTATCGTTGAACTACTTGCCTCTTTCCGCGATAAAGAAGGAACGATTCAAGTAGAAGGATTTTATGACAACGTGCGTCCTCTTGAAGAAGACGAGCGTCAAGCTTATGCAGCTTTAGACTTTGACGAAGAGGCTCTTAAAGAGGAGTTGCAAGTGCCTGCTCTCTTCGGAGAAAAGGGCTTCACACATTTAGAGCGTGTATGGGCTCGTCCAACCCTTGAAATCAACGGCGTATTCGGAGGGTTCTCAGGCGAAGGAATCAAGACAGTCTTACCAAACGAAGCTGGCGCAAAAATCACATGCCGACTAGTGCCTGACCAAGATCCTGATGAAATTGTTGCGAAACTGAAAGCGCATGTTGAAGCCAACAAACCTGAAGGCGTTGAAGTAACTGTCTCTGAGTTTGATAAAGGGAAGCCTTTCATTACGCCATATGATCATCCAGCTATCCAGACTGCTGGAGCTAGCTATGAAGCCGTTTATAACGTACCTACTGCTTATGTACGTGGCGGAGGCTCTATTCCAATCGTGGCGGCATTCGATGAAATTTTAGGATTGCCGGTCGTGTTAATGGGCTTTGGCTTATCAACAGAAAACTTCCATGCACCGAATGAGCATTTCCATTTAGAGAATTTCGATAAAGGGTTGCGCGTCATCGGGAATTATTATGAGCAGATGGCTAAATTTACGCTTGAAGAGCTTAAGAAATAAACAATTTAAATCTAATTGCAAAAAAGCCGAACTCGTCTAGACAACGAATTCGGCTTTTTTCAATTACTTACTCGAAAAATTCTAAAATATCTTCAGCCGGTTTACGTGGCTTAGCTTTAGGCGCTTCATCAAAATACCCAAACTGCAGCATACTAATAATGCGCTCACCAGGCTTCACGCCAAGTGTTGAGCGGAATTTCGGATTGTCTATAAAAGGTGGTGTTTTCCAGCAAGACCCGATGCCCATTTCCCAAGCTGCTAATTGCATGTTTTGAATCATAGCACTCGCTGCACCAAAGTCTTCCATGCGTTCTTTCTGACGTGCATCTTCTGGCACTACTATAAATAAAACAGCGCCGGGTTGCATAAATTTAGTTAAAGCACTGTTCAGCTCGTCTTCGCTCATGTCACGCCACTTCGGTACGGCTACCTCTTTGATGGCTTCTAGCATACGATCCATAGATTCTCCGACAGCACCTACTAATCGCCAAGGTTCACGAGTTCCATGGTTAGGAGCCCAAGTTCCTGCCTCTACTATTTCTTTCATTTGTTCTTTCGATACTGCTTGTCCGTTAAATTTTTTAATTGATCGTCTTGTTTCAATAGCTTCACGTACGTTCATCTTGCATCACTCCTTCTCCATCTTATTGTATCAAATTCCAAAGCTCGATAGCCACATGGTACACTGAATAATAATACCTTCGAGGGAGACTTTCTATGATTCAGTTAGGCTATTGGCTACTCAGCTATTTAATTGGTACAGTGCTGACCGCATGGTTCGTAGGCAAATGGAAAGGCGTCGACTTGAGAGACCATGAAAGTGGCAATCTCGGAGCACGCAATGCAGGTACAGTGCTCGGCAAAGATGCATTCATTGTGACATTTTTAGGCGACGCTGGGAAAGGCGCACTCATCGTCTGGCTTGGCCACCAGCTCAATCTCTCACTGGTTTCAGTTGCCATAGGGGCTATCGCGGTAACACTCGGTCACCTCTTCCCCATTTGGTTAAAGGGGCGAGGCGGTAAAGGAATCGCTACCTTTATAGGAGTGGCTTTAGCATTTCACCCTATTTCCTTCTTAGCTGTCATCGCCGTGATGTTGATTGGACTTGCCTTAACAAAAAGCGCTACACTTTCCATGAATCTTGCTTTTCCTGCCTATGCAGTAGCTCTATTTTTTGAAAATGTTATATTCGGCTTCCTATTTTTATTGCTCGTCATCATTATCCTATGGCGCCATCGATTTGATACAAAAGAGTCCTTGGACGAAGCATGGTGGCACTCTAAATAAATTGAATTTTTGATTTATAGACCCACTTCTCATGGTATACTTATTATTCATAGAATACTATTAAAGGAAGTGTCCAGTTACAATGACAAAAATTGCATGGGTTACAGATAGCAGTGTTTTTCCTTCAGAGAAATTAAGAAACCATCCAGATGTTCATATTGTGCCATTGACGATTCATTTTGATAATGAAATTTTTCAAGACGGTGTGACCATTTCAAAATCGGAAGTTTACGATCGCTTAGCTAAAGATAAGGAAAAAGCTAAAACATCACAACCTCCAGCTGGTGAGTTTGCAAAGCTGTATGAAGAGTTGAAAGAATCGTACGATGAAATTATCGCCGTTCACTTATCCAATGAACTGAGCGGTACCTTTGCTTCTTCTAAAAGTGGCGCAGAAATCGCTGAAGTAGACGTCCATTTAGTGGATTCACATTCGCTTTCAGCAGGTATAACAGGACTACTCGAACACGGCATTGGCTTACAAGAACAAGGTCACACAGCTGAAGAAATCGCCGATGCACTTCGTGCGAGAGTAAAAGATTTTGAAAACTACATCTTAATTGGAAGTCTTGATCAACTTTACCGTGGTGGTCGCTTAAGTAGTGCACAGTTTTATTTAGGCAATCTCTTAAAGATCAAGCCTATCATCCACATTGCTCCAAATGGTAAGTTAAATGAAGGTGAAAAAGTACGGTCGATGAAGAAGGCTAAACAAGCGCTTCTTGATAAAGTGGCTGCCTCTTCTGAGAAGCACACTATTAAGAAGATTTATTTAATGCACGGTAATTGCGCAGAAGAAGCCAATGAGTTTGCTGCTTCCCTTCGCACTGTTGCGCCAAACAGTGAAATCATCGTGGATGATATTAGCACAGTGCTGGCAGTTCACGCAGGCCAAGGCACACTTGCAACGCTTTGGTACAACGATTAATTTCGATAGGTACAACTACAAAATCAGTATCTTCTCTAGTATTTATTCCAGAGAAGATACTGATTTTTGTTGAATAAAACGTTCTGGGTAGTCCGTAAAAATAGCTTCCACTCCTGCTTGTGCAAGAAGATCTGCGTAGGATTCATCATTCACAGTAAAGGCACGTATCGGAATTCCCGCAGCCTTAAGCTCTTGTCCCATTTGACGAAGAGCTGTTGGAAACAAGACGTGGGCAGCAGATGCAGACAGTTTCTTCAAGTAGTCCGGAAAATCGACCATCACTTCCATCGTCAGACAGCCTGTTTGGATATGTGGATATTCACTGGAAAGATAACGCACTACTTCATGATCAAATGAGGAAAGAATGGCCCGCTCTTCCAGCTCCATGAATTGAACAAGCGCCATGACCTTGTCTGCCATGCCCGGATAAGGAAAAATATCCGACTTCAATTCAATGTTCAGGATATGCTGGGTTTCAGTAAAAAGCTCCAGAACTTCAGAAAGAAATGGTATACGTTCGCCCTCAAATCGCGACCCCTTCCAACTCCCTGCATCCAGTAGACGCAGCTGATCGATTGTCATGTCCTTTACAAAGCCTGTCCCATCAGTTGTCCGGTCAACAAGTTCATCGTGGATGACAACGAGCTCACCGTCTTTCGTTAAGTGAACGTCCAGTTCAATCCCTTCAATTGGCAATTCACTTGCCGCTCGGAATGCTGCTAACGTGTTCTCTGGGTAAGCGCCCGAACAACCTCTGTGTGCAAAAATTTTCATTGTTTCCCCACCTTATTTGTAGTCAAAAAATCCCGAGAGCTTTTAACTCTCGGGAAATCTATATAGCGAAATCGAGTTACGCCTTCCACATCTACTGCAATCGAGTTCCAAACGCCAGAAATCCTCGCAAAAATCATTCGCCCCAACCGAGGCAAAGAGCGCCTCAATTGGCCCGCCTGATTTTCGCGAAATTTCTAGAGTGGCGTTTTCCACATCTACTTCAATCGAGTTCCAGGCGTTAGAAATACATTCGAAAACCAATCGCACGCATAGAGGCAATAAGCGCCTCTACGCGCACGCTTGGTTCCCGAAGCATTTCTGGACGAACGCCTTCCACATCTACTTCTTCCAATACTTAGTATGGTTCACGGTCTGAAAACCAACACGCTCATAAATCGACAACGCCGTCTCATTGTCCGTCTCCACATCGAGATAGACCGTCTTCATGCCTTCATTATGTGCGTATTGTTGCGCATACCGCAGAAGATTGCTAGCCACGCCTTGTCCACGAGCCATGGAATGTACAGCAAGTGCTGTCACCCAAACGCGTTCACTTTCACGGACGATGGTCATAGCACCCACGGCATCATCGCCGGAATGCGCCAAGAAGAATTGGCGATTCGGTGCATGAGTTGTGAATTCAATCAGTGCTTCCACTTCATCAGAAGAATCACCAAATGCGTTTTCAATGATGGCTTTCAAATCCTCTCGATCTGTCGCCCCTTCATAGATTCTTATTTCTAACCCTGCATCTAATTCTACTGGTTTTGCGAGTGCTTTCATCGTGCGCTCTGAATAAGCATATTCATACCCAAGTTTTTTTAGAAAAGCCGCAGATTGGGGGCTGTTGGAAGGATTCATGGCCGTTTGAGAATGGAAATTGCGTTTCTCAAATTCTTCACTGAGTCGTCCATACATCCGCACACCAAGTTCTTTACTTCGACGTTCTGGATGAACCATGATACTCCATTCATAGTCCCGAGTATTGATCGGGTCAATCGCCGAAGCAAAGCCTAATAACTCATCTGTTTCTTGGCTATAAGCCAGTAGACAAAAGCCGTAAAAATGTGGGTCTTTCAAGTTTTCTACACCTAAAATCGATGCGTAGCTGATGCTGTCCTGAGATGAAGCAGCGGCAACGAGTTCACTGATTTCTTGCCATGTTTCCTGGTCAACAGGTGTCGACACGACTACTAAATCTTCTGTCATTCGTTTTCTTCCTTTCCAGACATGAGCATTTGATAATAGCGCCCCTTCTGTTCAAGTAGCTTCTTTTGTGGACCTCCCTCGACGAGACGTCCTTGTTCCATTACAAAAATCATATCAGCTTGTCGCACGGTATTCAATCTATGGGCGATAACAAAACTTGTGCGCCCTTCCATTAGACGTTCCAATGCATCTTGAATTTTCATCTCTGTCACGGTATCTATACTAGATGTTGCTTCATCAAGTAACAAGACGGCTGGATCGGCAACAAGTGCTCGCGCAATAGACAACAACTGTTTCTGTCCTTGTGAAATCTCGCCACCATCCGCATTCAGTACCGTCTGGTAACCGTCAGATAACTTCATAATGAAATCATGAGCATTGGCTTGCTTAGCAGCGTCCATCACTTCTTCATCCGTTGCATTCAATTTTCCGTAACGAATATTTTCCATCACGGACATCTCAAATAGGAATGGATCTTGTAGCACAAAGGCCATCTGACTGCGCAATGTCTCTCGCGGAATGTCTTGAATACGAATACCATCGATTCGAATCTCTCCCGCATCTGTCTCATAAAAACGCGCCAGCAATTGCATGATTGTTGTCTTTCCAGCACCTGTTGCTCCAACTAACGCTGCTGTCTGACCAGGTCGTACTTCAAATGAAACATGATCAATGATTGGGTGCGGTTCTTCCTTGTTGTAACGGAAAACGACATCTTGCAATGCCACATGCCCCTTCAAAGTCACTGCATTTTCTTTGCGACCCGTATCTTCCTCTGGCTCTTCATCAATAATTTTAAACACACGTTCTGCTCCAGCAATAGCCGAAAGGACCGTATTGAACTGGTTAGAAAGGTCATTCAAAGGACGCGTAAACTGGCGGGCATACTCTGTAAAGATGACAATTTCACCAATCGTAATCTGATCATAAAATGCCAATATTCCTCCAATGGCTGCTACCATTGTAAAGCTCAAGTTATTCAATAAGTTCATTACTTTTGGGATAAATCCTGAGTAGGTCAGTGCCCAAAACCCTGTATTTCGAAGGCGCATACTTTTCGTTGAAAACTCATGCATCATACGCTCTTCTTGGGAGAACGCTTTGACAATACGCTGACCGGAAATTGTTTCTTCAATCATCCCGTTCAGTTCACCGACTGCTTTTTGTTGTTCTTTAAAAAGTTTTGACGTGCGCTTTGTAATCCAGCGTATCGCCACAAACATGACTGGCACGATTGTTAACGTTATGACTGTCATAAGAGGGCTCAGTAATAGCATGACGACCGTTGTCCCTACCAGTGTCAGAATACTGGAGAACACTTGAATAAATGATGTATTCAATGTCTGACTGACGTTTTCAATATCATTCGTTACACGGGACATCAATTCCCCGTGCTGGCGTCGATCAAAGAAGGACACCGGCAGTTTTTGCAAATGACTAATCAGGGTTGTGCGCAAACGGTAAATCGTTTGTTGCGCAATTCCAATCATCCAAAAGTTTTGCAAATACAAACTTACAGACCAACCTACATAAATGACAGCTAGCCAGATGATAATGACAGACAACCCTGTTAGATCACGATTTGTAATATAGTCATCTATAATTCTACCTACTAAATAAGGGCCTGCAAGAGCTAAAACCGATGAAATCAATACTAGGATCAAAACAACAATCAATAAGAAGCGTTGTTCATCAACAAACTGCCAAATCCGGTACAACACTGATTTCCAGTCCGAAGCTTTGTCCACTTTCTTTTCAGAGGTTCCGTTAATATCCTCTTTAGTTAAAATGGGCTCATAGCCAAACGGTTTACGAAAGAAGCTCATGTTCATCGCCCCCTTCCTGTTGAGACTGGGCAATGGCCCTATACAATTCTGAAGTCTGCATTAATTCATCGTGAGAACCAAAGCCTGCCACTTTCCCTTCATTCAAGAGAAGGATGGCGTCAGCACCACGTGCCGTCCGAATTTTTTGCGTGATGACCAGCATAGTTGCAGACTCTTCATCTAGTGCTTGCCACAAGGCATTTTCCGTGTTGACGTCAAGAGCACTTGTACTGTCGTCTAACAAGAGGATTTCCGGTCGACGCACAATCGCTCGCGCAATCGACAGTCGCTGCTTTTGACCACCTGACAAATTGACGCCTTTTTGACCCACACGTGTCTGGTATTGATTCGGGAATTCTTCTATAGAAGAATGAATCTGCGCTTTACGGGCAGCGTTCACGAGCCATTCTTGCTCGGCTTCGGTATCTCCCCAACCAAGGTTTTCTTCAATACTGCCTGTAAACAAAATGGATTGTTGCGGCACATAGCCGATTGTTTCACGCAATTCACGTAATGGCCACTGCTCAACAGCCAGTCCGTCTATACGGATCGTCCCACGGGTCACCTCAAAGAAACGAGGGATCAGGTTGAACAGCGTGGACTTCCCTGCCCCTGTCGCCCCCATCACTGCCAGCTTCTGACCAGAAGCCAGTGTAAATGAAACGTCTTGCAGGACCCATTCCTTGGTGTTCGGATAACGGAAAGAAACATTTTCAAATTCAATTTCTCCGAATGCACGTCGTGGGGACTTCCCAGAACCTAGACCTACTTCAAGCTCTTCATCCACAAGGAGTACTTCTTCCATACGCTCACTTGATGCTTTTGCACGGGAGAAGAAAATGATAATGAACGCAAACATCGAGAAAGCACCCGTCATACGCATCACATAGTTGACGATGGCGACCAGGTCACCCAGAGGCGCTTGACCTGTGTTGACTAGATCTGCTCCAAACCAAAGTACAGCTAGCAAACTGATATTCATCACGAGTAATAACACAGGTAAAATAAATTCCATAATACGGAACGCGGTGATGTTGACAGAGCGCAATTCTCCCGCGACGCCACTAAACCTCTCCGACTCATAACGGCCACGTAAATAAGCTTTAATCAAGCGAACTGCTTGAAGGTTTTCTTGAATTTGACGATTGAGGCGATCTAATGCTTGTTGGACACGTGTGAACATCTTCATCCCTTTGACACTCATCCAGTACATGAAGATGAGGAGGAATGGGAATCCGATCACGAGGTACACGGCCAGCGAAGGATTGACGATAAACGCCATTATGATACTTCCGATAACAATAAGTGGAGCACGCAACATGATGCGTAACCCCATGAAGATAACGTTTTGCGTCATGGTAACATCTGTCGTCAGCCGGGTAATCAAGCTGGCATTTGGAAATCGCAGAAATGCCGTCATTGTAAAGTCCTGCACCTTCCGGAAAAGTGCCATGCGGATGTCATAGCCATAGCTTTGTACGATGTGAGAAGCAATCACTGTGTTGGTGATAGCTCCGAAAAAGGCAATAAATGAAATGACGACCATCCATATACCGAGGTTTATAATCACCTGAGGATCATTTGCTAAAATACCATCATCAATTATTTTAGCAATTAAAAGCGGCTGGGCAAGCTCAACAGCTAGCTCCAAAAACATTAAAAATAACGCAAGAATAACTAGACCCTTGTAGGGTTTTAAATAGGAGAGAACGGTTCTCATGACACACCTCAATATTCTTCGTAATACGAATTAATCACTTCTCTTATTATGACATAGGGACGTCGAAAAACAAGTCTCAATGTTCTGATTGTTTTTCACCGGCAATCGTCAGCCAAGTGATAAAGAGCAACATAATCACCATTCCCACATATTGCAGAGAACCGAACACTTGACTGAACCAAAAGAACGATATCACCATAGCTGTTAGTGGTTCCATACTCGATAAAATACTTGTTTCAACTGCTGTAATAAATCTCATACTAGATAGGAAGAGAATAAAGGCTAAAGTTCCCACAAGTATGATAGCAAAGGTCATCACAAGTACAGTTGGGTTTAGTAGTTGTTCCCACTGGCCTGTTGACCAGACTCTGGTCGTTACACCAACAACGACTCCACCTATCACCATTCCCCATCCGACAATGAGGAGCACGCCCCACTCTTGCATCAGACGGGCTGGATACACCGTATAAAAGGCAAACGCGATTCCGACTGCAATCCCCCATGCGAGAGCTTCACCAGAAATAGCAAGTTGTGCAAAATTCCCGTTAGTCAGTAATAAAACGAGCCCTCCAAGCGTCCCAATCATACCGATGACTTGATACATCGGTGGGAGCTGTCGCCGTCTCCAAGAAATAAACAAGATGATGTAAACGGGTCCCATAAATTGCAGTAAGGTGGCCACCGTCGCATTACTGACAGCAATAGCCGTTACAAACGTATACTGCACAGCGAGCATTCCGAATATACCAAAGATCAGTAATCCCCAGCGCCAAGCCGTGTCTTTCCAAATTTGAAATACAGGCTGTTTTTTCAAGCGCAACACAATAAGTACAAATGCACCTGCTAGGAGGAGACGCACAGTTAAAAAGAACGAAACTGTTATGGGAAAGTGTTCGAGCAACCATTCCATCATTGGTCCACTTGCTCCCCATAACATAGCTCCAGTTAAAATAAGTACAATACCTTTCCAACGATTGGACTTCATAAACATATCTCCTCACTTTTGATAAGAGTACACTTTCGATTATATAGAACTTTTGTAACAGAATGCCAAGATTTGTAATGACGAATTGGTAATAATGAATTATACTGATAAAAACGAAGTGTAAAGGAGTACTGATAATGGCTCAAACTAACTATACGCTCGATCATTTACAGCAATCCCTTGAGATCAAGGATATCCCAACCGAGTGGGAACAGGTAAAAGCTGGATTAAAAGAAGGCTTTATGTTCTATGTTATAGATGCTAACGGTATTATCCTCTCAACTAATTCAAAATTTTTAGAACGAAGTGAATGGACACCTAAACGCGTTATCGGTAAATCGATATGGCAACTATTACCTGATGAAGAGTCTTCTCGCCATAAGGGCCATCAGATTCTTCAACATTTAGAGCGTGGAAGTGTTTGGCAAGGCTCACTTGAAAAGTGTACAAAATCAGGTCTTTCGTATTGGGTGCAGATTCTAGCCATTCCAATTTGTGATGAAGACGATACAGTACAACATAGTTATATCATTGAAGAAGAGATTACCGACAAAAAGACAATGCAGACGAAGTTAGAAGAAGCCGCGTACGTCGATCTTGAAACAGGCCTGTTAAGTCGTTACAAGATGGAAGAAATCATGAAGGAACAACTTACGCAAAAAGTAGAGTTCACCTATGTACTTCTTTCGATCGATAAATTTTACACATTGAAAGAGTTAATGAATGAGCAACATGAAGAGACTCTCTTGCATGAATTCACCCAACTCTTGAAAAAGTATTTTCCCGATTCTGAGATTGGCCGTATGGGACGCAATGAGTTTGCGCTGATCACACCACTCAGTGATTGGTATATCCAAGGCTTCAGTGACTTTTTAAAGGCAAACCCTGTTTATATAGAAGCAAAATCGGTTGCGCTCTCTGTGAGTGGAAGTATGACTCGTTACCCAGACGACCAAAAAACATTACACCATATCGTTGAAGCTGCTCACAACTCTTTACAGCGTGTGAAACAGCAAGGTGGAAATCTGATTACCACACTTCCTAAGGATGCTCACTCGAAGTTGTCGCGTCGTGTAGAGATTGAAAAAGAACTTCTAATTGCACTGGATCAACAACACCTTGAAGTGGTCTACTTGCCGATTATTGATACAGCAAGTAAACGCGTCACTAGCTTTGAAGCCTTGGTACGTTGGGAAAGCGACGTCTTGGGCCAAGTGTCTCCAGAAGAGCTGATCCCTATAGCTGAACAGACAGGTCTCATTAATGACATTGGAACATTCGTCTTAGAGAAAAGCTGTCTCCAAGCAGCCGATTGGCACCGACAAGGTTACGACATCAAAGTGAACGTCAATCTATCTGTCCGCGAATTCCATGATAAAAATATGGCGCGTACAGTCATTAAAATTCTGCAACAAACCGGTTGTCCGGCAAATCGTCTTCAAATCGAAATCACTGAGAAATTCGCGTTAGAGGCAGAAGCAGAGAAGACCATTATCGAACAAATGCATGCATTAAACCGCGAAGGTGTGCGCTTTGTATTGGACGACTTTGGATCAGGCTATGCCTCATTGCGTTACTTGCAGTTGTTACCGATTGAAAGCTTGAAAATTGATCGCGTATTTATTCAGGCCATGACGCAGAATGATAAAGTGATGCGTTTAATCAAAGGGATGGTTTCTCTTGGTCACTCCCTACAAATTCGCGTATTGGCTGAAGGTATTGAAACGGAGCAACAAGCGAAGCAGTTACAAGCCATGGGTTGTGATGGGTTGCAGGGCTTCCATATCTCTAAGCCACTAAAAGTTTCCGAACTAAGTGCCTATTTTCAATAAGAGGCTGGGACAAAACATAGCCGATAATATAAAAAATGACCATCGAGATTGATTGATGGTCATTTTTTATGGGTTTTTCTAGTATGCGGCCAGAGTTTCTACACTCTGGCCGCATATTTTCTCAAGTTCACCGCCATAAGTGCCAATCCGATATCGTTCTCGACCTTTGGTCGAGTGCGAACGGAGGCACGAGTGAAACCCAAATTAGCTTTCAAGAATCCAAAAACTGGTTCCACGTCCGTCTTGCGACGGCGATAGATAGACCCGGTCTTTTCTTCTGAAAGCTTGGTTCTCACATATTCTTTTTGTTCTTCCCAGGTGACATTCACAGACATCGTGCGATTGGTTCCCTCGTGTGCCTTTGTACACTGTGATCGGAATGGACAACCGCCACAGTCTTCCGCTCGATATACTTTAAACTGGCGTTCGAAACCAGTCTTGTCTCTGCGTACGCTCAAATGGGAGAAGTTAAGACGTTTAGAGTTAGGGCATTCATAGGAATCCGTTGTTTCGTCATAGGTCCAATTCGCTGTCTGGAATGGGTTGTTTTTATAGGCCTTCTTCTGTTCTCGAAGATACTGACCATAAGTGATGAGTGGTGTCTTTTGGCGTTTCACTAGGATGTCGTTATAGTTCGGCTCGCTGCCATAACCCGCATCCGCCACGATATGTTCAGGAAGTTCGAAGAAATCATCTTCAATTTTGTCTAGGAAAGGAACCATCGTCTTCGAGTCACTTGGATTTGGGAATACTGCATAAGCCAGAGTATATTGATTTTCTGTTGCGATCTGTAAGTTGTAGCCAGGTTTCAATTGACCGTTCCTCATATAATCATCTTTCATCCGCATGAACGTGGCATCCTTGTCAGTCTTGGAATAACTGTTTCGCTCACCCATGATCCCCAGGTCGATCTCATAACGATGTTTTCGGACAAGCATGTCCTTGATCAGTTTTAGTAGCTTCTTTGGTTCTTTTCGTTCTGATCGTATCTTCTTTCGTTTAGCCACGTCTTCGGTGGACTCGATCTGCGCCGTCTTCTCGTGGACATGCTCTTCGAGCTTGTCCGCCATCAAGGACATCTGTTCAGCCGTGAGACCTTCCTCGACCTCTAGAGCAGGCATGATGTTGGCTTTGAAAAGTTCTTCATACATCTGCTTGGATTTCTCAGTCAGGCTTGTCAGATATTTTTCTACGGCTCGTTTCCAGACGAATGTGAACTTGTTTGCGTCCGCCTCGATCTTGGTCCCATCAATGAAGATCGCATCTTGATCGATCAGGTCTTCTGCCACAAGACGATTGCGGAACTGGATGAAACATTCTTTGATGAGTGCGTTCATTGCGGGTTGTACACGGAAACGGTTGATCGTACGATAACTGGGTTGGTGTCCTTGGGCAAGCCACATGATTCTTAGGCTGTCCTTTGTCAGGTCTTCGATCTTGCGACCGGAGAATGTGGATTGGGTGTATGCACAGAGAATGATCTTCAACATCATCTTTGGGTGATAAGCTGGACAACCATTGTCACGTCGAAATTCGTGGAAGGCTTCATCGGGGATAGTCTCGACCAGACGGTCGATAGAGAAGGCGATATCATCTTTTGATAACTTCATCTCGATATCTAGAGGTAACACTAGTTGATTCATGTTATAATTTTTAAACATAAGGACACTTCTTTCGATTTGGATTTTGTTGTGGTGACTCAATTCTATCAGAAGTTGTCCTTATTTTTGTACACAAAAACGCGCGCACAGCAGAATTTTCTGCCGTGCGCGTTTTTCAATTAGAGTCTAGGTTTTGTCCCAGCCTCTTTTCTTTACAACTGGCGCGTATCCTCTAAATCGACGAGCGCCTCTGTTTTCTTCTTTTTGACGAGCTTGTAGTATATTTTCAAATAAATTTGCATGATGATCTCTGCAAATACAAGGCCCATAGCAATGGCTCCTGAAATTAATAAAGCTCTAGTACCTAATTCAATGGCCATTAAATAATCTTGTTCTACGACATGACGCATCGCATTATACGCAGAAGATCCTGGAACGAGTACAATGATGCCCGATACACTAAAGAGAATCATCGGCATCTTACGACGACGTGCAAAAACGTGTGACAATAACGCAATAGTAAAAGCTCCTAAAAATGTTGCGACGACTTGGTCATCTGTTTGACTGCGTGTAATTGAAAATACGAGCCACCCAACCGTTCCAACGATCCCGCAATGAATCAACATCCGGCGAGGAGCATTGAACAACACGCCAAATGCTACAGCTGCAATAAAGCTCAATAAGGCTTGTATAATATAATCCATAGCTCCTCCTTAAAATGACAAGACGAGTGCCACGCCTGCCCCAATGGCGAAGGCCGTGAGAAACGCCTCGGCTCCTTTTGATAAACCGGAAACAAAATGCCCTGCCATCAAGTCCCGTACTGCGTTGGTTATTAGTAAACCAGGGACCAATGGAATGACTGATCCAATAATCAGACTATCTAAATTGTTACCAAACCCAAAATAAACGGCAAAATAAGCGGCGATCCCGATGACAAGTGCTGCAAAAAATTCAGCAAAGAATTTTACGCGAGTCTTTAATTCTAGCAGCGTGGCAATGACATAACCAAGCGCACCAATCAACATAGCAGCCGGAAGGTTCACACTATCAAAGCCGAGTAGTAAAAGGAAGGCCCCAGATGTCACACCAGATGCAAGAATCTGCAACCAAAAAGGAAATGTCTTATGTTCCGTTTCAATTTTTCTGAGTTCGTCGTAGGCTGCTTCGATTGTTAACTCTTGATTCACAAGACGTCTCGATATCGAGTTCACCATAGCCACTTTTTCTAAATCTGTTACGCGTGAGTTGATGCGCATTAAACGTGTCGGTGCACTGTTGTTTGCACTGAACATGATGCCTGTTGGCATGACGAAGCTTTGCGAGCCGATGAGATGCTGAGACCGCGCCATTCGCTCCATCGTATCCTCTGCACGATACGTCTCTGCCCCACCTTCAATCATCAAGCGTCCAGCGAGCAAGCAGCACTCTACAGTGATTTCGTAATTCGACATGTCATGCCTCCTTTCTATTCTCTCTTCAGTCTAACGAATGAATGACCGTTATGACAATGGGTAGCTTGAATTCTCTTACCACTCCAATAAAATCTCATAAAAAAATGGCTGTGGCCTCTTAGATGTGGAGAACGTCACTCTAGAAAGTCCGAGAAAATCAGGCGTGCCAAGTGAGGCGCTCTTGGCCTCGGTTGGTGCGACTGATTTTGGAGCGTCTTTCTGACGTTCGCAACTTGATTATATTTAGATGTGGAGAACGTCACGCTAGAAAGTCCGAGAAAATCAGGCGTGCCAAGTGAGGCGCTCTTGGCCTCGGTTGGTGCGAATGATTTTGGAGCGTCTTTCTGACGTTCGCAACTTGATTATATTTAGATGTGGAGAACGTCACGCTAGAAAGTCCGAGAAAATCAGGCGTGCCAAGTGAGGCGCTCTTGGCTTCGGTTGGTGCGAATGATTTTGGAGCGTCTTTCTGACGTTCGCAACTTGATTATATTTAGATGTGGAGAACGTCACGCTAGAAAGTCCGAGAAAATCAGGCGTGCCAAGTGAGGCGCTCTTGGCTTCGGTTGGTGCGAATGATTTTGGAGCGTCTTTCTGACGTTCGCAACTTGATTATATTTAGATGTGGAGAACGTCACGCTAGAAAGTCCGAGAAAATCAGGCGTGCCAAGTGAGGCGCTCTTGGCTTCGGTTGGTGCGACTGATTTTGGAGCGTCTTTCTGACGTTCGCAACTTGATTATTCTTAGATGTGGAGAACGTCACTCAAGAAAGTCCGAGGAAATCAGGCGTGCCAAGTGAGGCGCTCTTGGCTTCGGTTGGTGCGAATGATTTTGGAGCGTCTTTCTGACGTTCGCAACTTGATTATATTTAGATGTGGAGAACGTCACGCTAGAAAGTCCGAGAAAATCAGGCGTGCCAAGTGAGGCGCTCTTGGCTTCGGTTGGTGCGAATGATTTTGGAGCGTCTTTCTGACGTTCGCAACTTGATACCATCGAGTTGTAAACACAAAGCGTCCACGGAACGGAACTCAATACACACAAAATCAGTAGACTCTCAGGAAACCCAGAGAACCTACTGATTTATGTGATTGCCCATTTTTAACGTTAATAATCAAGAGTACTTTTTTTAGTGAAGGTAGTGAAATCATAACTTTGAATTCGTTGATTAGCCAGAGTATAGAGCGTGTTATCTACATACACAAGTCGTTGTATAGAATGATTCCACTCTTCATACTGCTGCCCTTCTACTCGCTCATTCATTAGAGCCGCTTTTAGTTGAATACCCTCTTCAGGCGTTACAGAATAGACATGGGCCCCATCGCCTTCAAAGTTCATAGATTCACCTGGCTTACCATCGTAAATTGTTACAGGAAATCCGTAATAACCCTTCCCTGCATGAATCATCATAGCTTTGTGATCGTATTGAACAGGTGAATAGGTGCCTTGGCCACCAATAATTTCAACATCTTGCTCTTTTGGGTTTGAAAAATCACTGACGTCGAACAATGATAGTTTCATACCTCCAGTGACCAAGCTAGGCTCTTTTGAGCCAGGGAATTTAATCATCTCTGTATCATACCCAACTCCCAGTAGATGATTTTCACCAATCGGGTGCAGGTAGTTGCTGAAGCCCGGAATTTTGAGTTCACCTAATACCGCAGGTGCCGTCGGATCAGATAGATCGAATACAAAAAGTGGATCGGTTTCTTTAAATGTCACCATGTATGCTTTGTCACCCATGAATCTAGCAGAATAAATGCGTTCTGTCTTAGCCAGACCTTTAATTTCACCTACACGCTTCATTTGCTCATCTAAAATGAATAGGTGATTTTCAGATGGTTGAGATTCATCCCACGCGTCTCCTTCCGTTGTCACTACACGGAAATGATTGTCGTATTCGTCCATTGAAAATTGATTGAGGAGATGGCCCTCAACACGATGCGAAGCGATGAACTCTACAGTTGTTCCTTCAAAATCAAATTTATAAATATCTGTATCCCGCACACCTGGGTTCCACATGCGAGTATCCATGTCTGCGCTAGAATCCTCAGAAGATTCTTCTTCATCTTCTGCTGTATAGACGGTTGTAGTTAAATAAAGGGACTCCAAGGACATATAAAATTGCTCACCACTACCGAGATATCCTTCTGTAGATAGCTGATTCTCTGACAAGTCATTTAGAGAAATGGCAGAAATCAAGGTGTAGCCGCCTTCTAGAGTATCCGGTAATATCGTGATGTTTTCATAATCCATCACTTCCGGATCTTCACTTGCTTCGGAATCATAAGTGAATGGTCGTAGCTCTACATCATCGTCTTCTTCTAATGCCCACATACGGCTATAAAGACTAGAAGTAAAATAAATCGTGTTATTTGTCATCCTTGCGTGTCCGAGGTGTCCCTCCGCCCCTACTTCCCTAACAAGCTTTGGATTCGTAGGATCTTCCAATGTGTAGATACTCGCAAGCGTCATCCCATCATACGGTGCCCATTTCTTGCCTTCTGCAGTCTTTTGTAGAGGCCCTCCGTCATACATATAATTTTGATTTAAAACAACTAAGTAATCTTCCGTCAAGAAAAGTTGTGACGGATAACGTGAATTGCCAAATGTAATTTTCCCCGCTTCTTCCATTTGATCGGGATTTCGGATATCAAAGATCACCACATCTTGTTCTGACACTAAATAAATGTAGTCTTCATTCAATTTCACAGAATCTGCTTCATCGACACCTTCCACTTGATTGTTTGTCGTAGAAACATCGGCGCTTTTTGTGCCTGATTCACTACCTGCCGAATCACTTGAGGCAGATTCTTCTGCTTCGCTGCCTTCAGTTGCCAAGAGACCATAGTTATTTTTTTGTGATTTACGAACACGCTCAAAATAGTCGCGCAGTTGCACCTCTTCATTCACAACAGTCATTTCAGGGTAGGCTTTAACAGTTTCCCCTTTCATAAAACCAGAAAAATAAAATCCACCAATTAGCAACCCGACCAAAAGCGTAGCTAGCATGGGCATCTTCCACTTAGTCATCGTCTTCCCCTCTTTTCTCATCAGTTTCTACTCCATTAGACTCAGTAAGAGGAAGAAAGTTACAATGAAAAATGGATTTATTTTTCGACCTATTTCCCGGGAAATATACAAAAACCTGCAATCAATGTCGATTGCAGGCCCTTGCTTTAAAGTTGCTCTGATTTTACATATTCTTTGATTTCGACTCCACGAGCAGCCATCTCTTTCATGTAAAGATCGCCTGGGACAATCGTTTCTGGCGGAAATACACCATGAGAAGTAATCGTTCCATTTCCAATCATTTGAGCGACGACAGAAATTGTATTAGCAGTGGCTCTTGCCATCGCCGTCGTTCCAGATAATTCATCTTTAGTAGTCACCAGCTCATACATGTAACTTTTCTCTGTCTCGCCTTCAAAGCCTTCTACTAGTACGCGCAATAAAACAGCATCTTTCTTATCACCTAATCTAAGTTTAGGCGTCAATACCTCACGTAATACATCTCGAGCAGATACTACGTGTCCACCCGCGTTCACCATGGTCTCTTTATTCGTCAGACCAAGATCAACTAACAGCTTGAACTTCTCCGCATGCCCTTTATACCGAATCGTCTTGTACTCCAAGGTATCAATGCCTGCAAACGTATGTCCAAGTGTTGAGGTCCCGCCTGCCGTATGGAAAGCTTCTAGTTCTTCAAATCCATCGAATTGAATCGGTTCAATCTCAGATAGAGAGTCTACTTCTTGAAGCTCGCCATGCCGGATGACGTGAGATTTATCCGTATAGTGATCAAATACTCCATCTAACGAGAATACGAGATTGTATTTAAAGATTCCTTCAGGTTCAACAGGAATTCCGCCAACGTACAATTTGATACTCGCTACTTTATCCAGCTTTTTAGCACCATGTCCTGCTAAAATATTGATCATTCCAGGAGCCACCCCTAGATCCGGAATGAGTGTAACACCAGCAGACTTTGCTTTTTCGTCTAATTTTAAAATATAGTCAGTTGCCCCACCAATGTGACCACCTAAATCGACAGAATGGACACCCAGTTCGATAGCAAACTCTGCCACACGTTGGTTGAACGAGTAGAATAATGCATTGACCACGACATCACAGTCGCGCATCAAGGATTTCATCGACTCTTCATCGGCTGCGTCTAAATGGCGCACTTCAAGTTTTGGATTTTGCAATTTTTGAGCAAACATCTCTGTCTGACCAACATCTAAATCTCCAAGGATGACCTTTTCAACGTTTGCGCTCTTCACTAAATCGGTTGCTGCTTCTTTCCCCATCAAACCAGCACCTAATACTCCAACGATCATATGTGAATCCCCCTTTGTTTTCTCTCTCCCCTAAAACTTTTACCCCTTCTATCGAGTGGCGTTCTCCACATCTAACGAAATCGAGTTGCGCCTCCTAGAAATCCCGCAAAATGCCATCGCGGCCCATGAAGCAAAAAGCGCTTCACGGTCCACGCTGTCATTCCGCACAATTTCTGAACAGTCGGCTCCACATCTAGTTTGTATCAATTTGAGCGCGTTGTAATTTCCCACTAAAGTCCACGTAAATACTTTTCCATTCGGTGTAGACATCTAGAGCTGCGACTCCTGAATCGCGGTGGCCGTTCCCCGTTCCCTTTGTGCCTCCGAAAGGTAGGTGAATTTCTGCTCCTGTCGTCCCTGCATTGACGTAAACAATTCCCGTATCCAAATCACGTTGTGCTTTGAAAATCGTGTTCACATCTTGTGAGAAAATAGAGCTCGACAAGCCGAATTTCACACTATTGTTGACTTCAATAGCTTCATCTAAAGAAGCTACTTCAATGATGGACACGACTGGGCCAAAAATTTCTTCTTGTGCGATACGAGAGTCCCACGGAACATCTGTGAATAGAGTAGGTGCGTAATAGTTACCGTCAGCTAGCTTGTCGTCTTTTAAGATTTCGCCGCCTGCCAGTAGAGTTGCCCCGTCTTGCTTCCCGATTTCCACGTAACCATGAATTTTCTCTAAGGCAGCTGCATTAATCACGGGTCCAATTTTCACAGATTCGTCTGTGCCATCACCAATCGTTAAGTGTTTCATTTTCTCCAGTAAACGTGTTTCCAATTCCTTCTTCACATCTTTATGCGCAATCACTCGACTACATGCCGTACACCTTTGACCGGCTGTTCCAAATGCACTCCAAAGGATACCGTCAACTGCTAAATCTAAATTAGCATCTTCCATAACTATCACGGCATTTTTACCACCCATTTCAAGTGATACTTTTTTCAAGTGTTTGCCACCCAGTTCTGCCACTTTGCTTCCTGTTTCAGTAGACCCCGTGAAGGAAATGACTTTCACATCTGGATGTTCAATCATCGCTGTCCCCACTTCCGATCCAGAGCCGAATACGACGTTAGCTACACCGTTTGGAAGGCCGACTTCTTCAAAGATTTTTGCCATTTCATAAGCCATCATGGGTGTTTCTGTTGCTGGTTTCCAAAGGAATGTGTTTCCTGCAACAATTGCCGGGAATGACTTCCATGTCGCAATAGCTACGGGGAAATTCCAAGGCGTAATAAGTCCGACGACGCCAATTGGCGCTCGAACACTCATCGCGAATTTATCAGCAAGTTCAGAAGGCGTCGTTTCTCCAAAGAGACGTCTTCCTTCACCCGCCATATAGTAAGCCATGTCGATGCCTTCTTGGACCTCGCCACGACCTTCTTCGATGACTTTACCCATCTCTTTTGTCAGGACTTGTGAAAGATGCTCTTTCCTCTCTTCCATCAAACGGCCAATTGCATAAAGATATTGAGCACGTTTAGGTGCAGGGACTTTGGCCCACTGTTTCTGAGCTACTTTGGCTCCTTCCACAGCCTTTGCCACTAATTCAGCATCACCCATTGGCACGTGAGATAAAACTTCACCTGTTGCGGGATTCAGTACTTCTTTAGTGGATTCTGATTCTACCCATTCTCCGTTGATAAAATGTGTTAATTTCATTCAATCCCTCTTTTCTAGTTGTCATTGCGAAAAGCTCTTCATGTGAAAGCGCTTACAGATACTATTCGACATGATGAGCAGAGTTCCTTCTAAATTTTTCAAGTTTTCATTGAGGAAACTGAACAAGAGTTTTCATGGGAAGCTCACTCGTCTCTCTTTCAAACGATTTTCTCTTCCATAAAAATCCGAAATAGTAAATATAACAAATGATAGATATCACAAGTAAGCCTATCACCCAACTACCAGCATCACTAGTTGTAAAATGAGGAGTGAGACCAGTTGCAGCGTAAATAAAAAGTTGTGCTCCTAAAAATACTTTGGGAATGCCTGTACCAAGTTCCGGAAGCCGTTGCGTGGACACAATAAAAACATATGCAAGCTGTAGAATAATCAATGCTCCAACTATACTTTCAACCAGAACGGGATATAAACTATAAAGGACCGGAAAACCTATTGGTTGCAGTCGAGTAAATAACAGAATGAATGAAATTATAGCAAGGACCAGTGAAATGGTTTTCCCTATTAGTGCTTCTCTGGTTTTAACTGAATCAAACGCCGTAGCGATTAAGAAAAAGCCTAGAACATCTGGTAACACATCGATCCTGTCGATATTGAAATCGAAGACAACTACTAGGCTTCCTAATAAGACACGCTTGTGAAAGTTCATTTTTTCTTCGCCTCCTGCACTTGCGCTTGGATCCATTCTTCGGAAGGTCTGCTGTTAAACGTTGACACTAAGAATAGTTCACTTGGTTCTCGAAATTCTTCTTTAATCTCTAATTTAACGGTTCCCCACTCCCCCAAAAATAGTGCGGGTGAATCGGATTTCACAACAACAAATGAATCTCCTCTACTAATTGAAATCGGCTCGGTCAATGGAACGTTTAATTCTTTGTTGTTTACGTGAATACTTAAAATTTCAATACGCTCATCTGGAATGATATCAGTTAAAAGAAAATCATCCTGTGCCCTATAGGACTCTGTCTGTGTTTCATTACTGCCAATCCAAGATTGAGAAATAAGAACGTCGTTTGTCGGGAGCTTTTGCAGCACTTGAAGAGGAAACACCTGACTCGACCCATCTCTAAAGTGGATAGTGAGGGTTTCAGCATTCTCTATAAACTCATAATAGCCATCGTGTGGCAATTGAATGGTTGCAGAATAGATTGCGTGATACGGATACTCTACTTCAAGTTGCGCATTGACTTGTGGCATCTCTTCAAAAAAGAAAATTTCTCCGTTCCCAGGTGCAAAGTTATGTCCCTCAATCTCAACTCGTTCCACATCCGCAGGTTCAAGTGTATTCGTAATGTACGAGACAAAAACCGAATTAAGTTCCATGTTCATTTGACTGGCCACTACCACTGGCTCATCCACTGCTTTCGCCTCATACACACCGATTGACAACCAGCGAAGCCCCACTAGTATGACGAGTACAATCCAAAACTTCTTCATTCCTCTATCCCCCAGAATTGATTTTCTTCAGTATAGTAGATTGTTTGATACTCGTATATCCTTTTATTCCATTTATTTGTATTTTAAATCAAAAGAGGGCTCGTTCTAAAATGTTCAATAGAAGGGAATAATGCTATGATAAAGGGACTAGAGAGGTGAGGGCTTCATGAAGAAATGGATGGTCGTATTACCTGTTGGTTTATTAATAGCATTTTTACTCTATCTTCATTTTGATTTATTCCGCTATCTGTACACAGGAGATGTCGATCGCGCTCAGGCCTACCTCACAAGAAATTGGGCAGCCACACTCCTATTAACTTTTTTAATAATGTTGATTCAACATACCTTAACAATCTTCCCTCTGCTACTCGTCATCTCCATGAATGTACTGGTCTATGGCTTAACGATTGGGTTTCTATGGAGCTGGTTCGCGAGCGTAGTGTCTTCAGCTGTCGTTTTTTATGCAGTTCGGTATTTAGTGGATGACTTAGTTGTACGAAAAATACCTAAATCGGTCACGCGGTCTATTGAAGCAAATAGTTTTCTCTATGTCTTTCAAGCTCGTATTATTCCCTTCATCCCTACCAGTCTAGTTAATCTAGCAGCTGGTTTGAGTCACGTCCGTTTCTTACCGTTCATTACAGCAACAGCACTCGGAAATTTCATCTTCTTTTTCTTGTTGGCTCTTGTGTCAGAAGGGATTTTAGAAGCATCGACTGAGCAATTTTCTCTCTTCGGAGTGGCCATCACAGCCTTTATCATTTACTTACTTTATTCATGGCAGAAGCGCAAATGGAAAAAGAATAAATTAAGCGCATAAAAAAACCGCCACTGGTAAGTGACGGTAAGCATTACGATTGTTGATAAAAAGCATCTGGAATTTTTCCAAATAAGCGTTTGTGATACAAAAGTGGTTCTTTTTCTTCATTGTGGATAGACGTGACTTCCCCGATTAAAATCATGTGGTCACCGGCGTCCACCGTTTTGTAAACTGTGCACTCTAATTGAGAAGCTGTTCCTTTTAGAACAGCCAATCCATTTTCACCTGGGTGCCACTCACATTTTCCAAAACGATCCTCCACGCGACTTGCAAACAACATGCATAGATCGCCTTGATCTGCCGCCAGAATGTTGACGTTAAAAGATGTGGCTTTAGTAAACGCATCGAAATAAAATGCATTTTTATCGATAGACCATAAAATAAGTAAAGGGTCGATTGAAACCGATGCAAACGAGTTGACTGTCATACCTATAGGGTTTCCATCAGTGTCTTGAGCAGTTACAACCGTGACACCTGTCGGATAATTCCCCATCGCTTGCTTAAATTGCGTTACAGCGTCCATACGGATCACTTCCTTCTTTCTAATGTTTGTTCTCTTTTATCATACTAGATTAGGTAGTGAAATGCTTTCCATATACTCTCATTCAAAAGACTGAATTTTGAGGAGGCAGAGCTATGAAAAAGGCGATACTACTAGGCGTATTCTTAACTTTTAGTGGAATTGGAGCGTGGATGCAGTATATGGTATCAAACCCTTTAAACTCTGCCACATCGTTCATGATTTTTTATGATAATCCGACCGAACAGACCATCTCACGACTAAAAGAAGTCGATGTCGCCATCATAGCTGTACACGCATTTACCCGAGAACAAATCAAGGAAATTCAAGAT
This sequence comes from Chryseomicrobium sp. FSL W7-1435, assembly GCF_038595005.1. GTDB lineage: Bacteria > Bacillota > Bacilli > Bacillales_A > Planococcaceae > Chryseomicrobium. Next base: position 747,965 of record NZ_CP151997.1, on the reverse strand, counting down.
GCAGGAACTCTCATCTTTGCTTACACCAGCCTCATGCAACTTGAAAATTGGAATACGACTATGACCTCGCAAGTGAAATCAAATGACTTTGTGGAACAAGACGGGGAAAGAATTTATATCAAAGAATGGGATACTTACTTAATGGATATTCGGCAATCTCATTACCAACAACTTTTGTTGACTAAGATTGAAATTGAACGAAGAGAGAAGCAAGTTGACGGTGTTTTTTTTGATACAGTTGATGACCTTTACTACTATTTCCATGATACAGAAGAGCATAAATCTTATCTACTAGCGTATGAAACCATCTTAAAGGATGTCAGCGACCAGGGGTTAATCATTTTTCAAAACCGCGGCTTTGAAACTCTTCAGGCTAAAGGAGAGCCCTATGTCTCAGGTGTGCTATGGGAAAATTTTGATAGCTCTAATTTCGAAGAAAGTTCTTGGGCTCGGAATTGGATGTTAAAACTTCATCGTTATCATACTAGTGGTAAAGTTAGATTGTTCACAGAAGTACGATCAGACCCTTCAGAGCAAGTAAGCCTAAACCTAGGTTTCCCTACATTCCGCAAAGAATAATTCTATACATTAAAAAGCTGAGACATTGCTAGAACATTACCTGCTCTTGACTCCACTCAAGATAACAGTTTGTTTTAGTCTTTGTCTCAGCTTTTTCAATTCCTGCTACACCGCGTAATCTCCGTTATATTTTACAAGAGATGCATCGCGAACACCAGGCGTGTCTACAAGTTCGTTCAGAAAACTCGTATTGTCTATTTTCAAGCGAATCTCGGCAGTAAGCTCAATCGCTCCTTTACGTACAATTTTTGATTTCAGCTCATACTGTATCTTTTGTAAGACACGCTTCACCTCATCATTTGCTTCGTCCGTGTAATGGATAACCAATAAGTACATCGTATCCGTATGTTTTCGGCGCGCCATAACTACAATAATTGCACCAATAACTAAAGCGCCTATTAAGGTTAAAAAATAGAGTCCTGCGCCACTTGAAATGCCCGAGGCGATTGCCCAAAACATAAATACTATATCAAGAGGATCTTTGATTGCTGTACGAAAACGAACAATACTTAGTGCTCCTACCATACCTAGAGATAAAACAATATTCGTGCTGATGGTCATAATAATTAAACAAGTGATCATAGACATCATAAGTAATGTTCCGTTAAATGTTGGACTGTAAAGAACACCTTTATATGTTATTTTGTAGATGAAGTATATGAATAATCCAACTCCAAATGCTACGGTTAAACTAAGTAAAATATCAATAATAGATAAAGAGTCCATTGCAAAGTCTTCAATAAAACTATCACGCAAGATATCTGTAAACGTCGTTTGTTGGTTTGTTGCGTCTGTACCCGTCATATCCCTTCCCCCTAAAACCCGTGATACTGAATCGACGCCATTCGGCAAAGAACATATTTAGAGATCGCAGACCTTTGATGAGCGTCTAATTGAATCATTTGCCGTATATATTCTGGTAAGAAATGATCATATTTGACTTCAAGAATCATTTTTGGGTAGTCGATGACTTCTTCTGTAATGGCATCTTTATCGAAAATGTCCATTGAGTTGGTGACGAAACTTAACTCTTTATCAAAAGTAATACGCACATTACTGATTGAAGATTTATACGCTTCTCGAACATAATCCACAATAACGCGAGGCCTCATGAACTCCCCTTGCAAAAACACATAAAACTCGTTAGCCAAATCGTCATCTCTTTCTTTCAAAAATTCATATTCTTGTGCGCGGATAAGCTCGTATTCTGCACGGGATATCGAGAGGGAAGTTTTTAAAATATATTCCCCCTGCCTACTCTTACGTTCTAACTTGATAACCTCGTCTGAATGATTGTAGATACGAATTCTGAACTTTTTCCGCCGGAAGATTCCATTATGTTTTTGATACAAGTCTGAATCAAATAAGTTATCGAAGTAGAGGCTTCGTATCAAGTACCCCTCGTCATTTATACTATGCTCGTCACTTGGTAAGACGGTTTTTAATCGATGACGCACTACATCATAATCACGTGTATGGATGTAGTATTTGTACTCATGGCGAAATGTTTTCATACAATGGCCCCCCTACTTCACAATAATCTCTTTAACTCCCCAATACCGAACCCCGTTTGAAGCTACCGTATAATCAAAAGGAATTTGTTCATTACCTGAATCATCCGTGATTGTTACACGAACATAATACCGACCTTTTTCTAACCGAGGAATTCTTAGTTCAAATTCAGTGTTCACTTCATCTACAATCAAGTCAGTCATGTCTGGTGTTGAACTAAGTTGAACCAAATAGGTGAGTTGCTCATTTTGAAGATCAAATGAAGCATCCCACTTAAACACCTCTTCCTCTCCTTCGCGTTCGTAATTTAAAAAGATAGGCATAGGATAGTCAAACGATTTGAGTGTTCGCTCTTTATACACATCGATGACAGAGTACAAGTTCGTATAATAGCTATCAAATTGGTCTACTTCCATATCTAAGTGACGAATATCTGGACGCTGCTCAATGTATTTCTTCGCGATTGGGTAGTAGGCGTCTAGAAGCTTTGTTGTCTGTTCTGGAGTAATTGTGCCTCCAAGTTCTTCTAATTTAGCGCGCAGATCTTCTACATTTTTACTGTTTCTTAAAAAGCGTCTATGAAGGGCTGTTCCCCAGTAACGAGCAATACCTTCTTGCCACATCGGCATCTTGTCCGTGCGCTCTAAATCCCGCCCTAATGCTTTATCAAAGTCCCATGGTATCAAATACCACTTCGGCTGATTGAGCGGATGGTAGAGATAGTAGTTTGTTGACATAGTGTCATAATTTCCAAAAAGTAGATTAAGTGCTAAAAAAGTTAGATAGTTATCTTTGTCAAAATACTTCTCAAATACTTCATCAAAATTAGCATTCGGATCATTGATAGCGTCTAACAACTCTAGAAGCGGCGTATGGTCTTCACTGCCATTAATTCGGAGCACTCGTTCAAATGCTTCTTTATCGTAGGATGGATCATCAGCCAGCTTGAGAGCATCTGGATAGCGTAAAAATTCAAAGTTCTCAACTTTGTAGAGCTGGCCACCTGTATTTAGTCCTCGAGAAGCCAAAGCTTCTTCATTCAATTGTTCAACATGTGTATAGAGACCATAGCTCTCAAACTCGTCATTACTAAGATCTTGCGTCTGGTCTTTAACATGTAGTTCAACGAAGTTGGTGCGTAAACTGATAATGTCAGGCAACCGCGTAAAGTAATCGAATGCTAACTTATTTCGGACACGTGTTCGATCATCTTTATGCTTGTTTAGATTTAAAACGCTCTGCCCATACCAAAGTCCAGCAGAATCTTTCAAACGAATTTTATAAGACTTTTGCGATTCTAGCCGACTAGATCTTCCTCTTAATTCAATAGCCGCATTCGTCTTATCAATCCCTTTTGAAAACCCGTTTTCTATAGGTCCTTCCCCATTACCAGTTTGAAACAGGATTTGTAAGTCAGGCCCTCCTTCTAAATTAGTAAACTCTTTGTAAGATTCGTCTAATTCTTTAAAGGTTAAATCATTCTCTGACACTTCTTCTTGGTTGAAAATCGTGATGTACACATGTTCTACTTTGTCGAATTCTACTTTATCGTAAATTGTTTTATTCTCCACTAATCGAGAATCTTCCTCTTTCTCTGCTGCTGCCGTCAAAACTACGGAGACGGGTTCTTCATTTGTGAGTTCTTGCATGGAATAATAGCCTTGAAGGCCGATTAGAAGAGTGATGACCCCTACAAACGCGAACACAATCCCAACTATGCGAATCCAACTCATTTCCCCCGCCTCCTATTTCTCAGTCATGACGAACGACGTATTTTTCAATCCATGTAGATTGTTGTTTTGCAACAATCGGTTGTGTACAAAATGTTGAATAATCAATTTCATTCAATCCGGACTTCATAAGAATTAATGAAGCTACCATTCCCACTGCTCCGCCAACAAATAGATTCACACCTAGTGGAATCCAAGTAAATGTTGATAGGACTGTGACCAGCATTGTCACACCTGCAAAGAGAAGAATGACTTTAAGCGCAGAGCTTCGATCATCAAAATACAACATGAGCATAAATACATTGATTAGAATCCCAATGAACCAACTGCCGATAGCAGCATAGATGAAAATATCAAGTTGACCTTGTGTCACCCCAATAGATGGTAAGAGTGTCAATCCTAAAAATACTGCCGTAAGAATGACTAGTAGTTGAATCTGTGCTAGAAACAGAAGTTCTAACCGTAAAACTCGAAACATTTCTCGTTTAGCATTTTCAATCTCAGACAACGACGAACCATTTAAAATACGACTGTAATATTTTTTGTATGTTACATAAAATTTTGTTTCAATAGTAACCATGAACAAGACAAGTGCAGGTAAGACACTTAAATAGGCATAAAAAATTGGCACATCATAGAAAGGAGCGATGCTAAACGTTTCTGCCACAATCACTTGATACTCTCCTTGCCAAACAATAAAACTGTGTCCGTAAAGACCTAGATAGTAGAAAAACCCTATGGCAAAAAGAGCTGGATATCTTTCTAGGTAGCGTAAAAAATCAAAGTAGTTTTTATCATCGACTTGAAAATAAAGTTTTACGTAGCGGAATAACAGGGCATACACTAAACCAAATCCACTGACGATACTGACCATCATGGCAAATGAAGTCGCCCAGCCAAACACTTGGATGAATAACCAGCTCAGTATGAAGCTAATGGCAATGCCAATACCGTAACTGATAATGATTCGTTTGTAGTCTTTCAACGCCGAAACATACATCGATAAAATCCAGATTCCAATTAGTTCTACGAAGAACAAGTAAGAAAGAAACTTGTAGGCAAAACTTAAGGGAGAGCCCCAGTAAAAGACAATTGTGCTGATGAAACCAATAAAAAACGTGATGGCGAGTAACCCATATAAGGAAGATAATACTTTCGTTTCTTGTTCCAAAAACGTTTGGTCCGCTACATACCTAGCAATTAAAAATAAAAAACCACCGGTCAACAGTTGAGAAAAGATGAACGCGTACTGCGTGGTAGCCATGAACAGTAACACTTCTGAAAGAGGTGTTCCAATAACTAGTAGCCATTCTCGAACTACGGTGATGAGTAAAATTGTTAAGAACATCGGGCCCGTAGCCACAATGGCTGAAAAGCTCATAGCGCGTAATTGTCCTAGAAAGTTGGATTGATCATACAGTTCTTTCAGTTGAAATCCGATCCCTGCCATCTTTTTTCACCTCCTGCGACAAATAGAGTGTATTGTAGTTCTGAATCATCTGGTCAAGTTGGTAATAAGTAGAAACTCTTTCTCTACCTGACTCTCCGTATTCCAATGCAATTTGTGGAGTCTGTAAGATTCTAATGCATTGCGTGGCCATCTCTTGATAGTGCATCAGTGGAACAACAGCTCCTGCCACACCAAATTCATCATGCGGCCCTTCAATCATCTCCCTACAAGCTCCTACATCCGTTGAGACAACTGGGATTCCAGCTGCAAAAGCTTCCAATATCACAAGAGGTTGTCCTTCACTTATACTTGATAACACTAAGATATCTATGAAACTCAAGTAGTTACGAATATCGACATTGCCTGTATAGGTTAAGTTCTTAATATTTAACGCTTCTGCTAACGCCACACACTCGTTGTAGTATTCTTGATCTTCATCGTTAGGACCAATCAAATAAAAGTGGGCATCGGGTATGACAGATTGAATACGAGAAAAGCTTTGTAACATGGTCTTTATATCTTTAATGGGAACAATTCGTACAACCGCACCAATATGATAGCCAGGTCTCTTCTCACGAAGAACTGCAGCAAACCTTGCGACATCAACACCATTACCAATGACCATCGTTTTATCGGCTGGACACCCTAAATCTAATTGAATTCTTCTATTTTTTTCAAATAGTGATGTCACCTTATCGGCATACTGATACGTGCAGGATGAAAGGTTATAAAAATACTGAATCCAGATATCCTTAAAGTAACCTTGAATCCATTTTGCTTTGATAATTTCCTCTTCTCTCTCTCGTGTATAAATTCCGTGTTCTGTCAAAATAAGAGGCTTTTTGAATTTATGTTTTGCAAGGCTTCCCAAAATACCTGCATAACCTGTTGAAACGGCATGATAAACATCTGCTTCTGGAATGTCTTGGTCCATTGTGATGAACAGCGGCAACAACATAGAACGCAAAGACCAAAACATATCTGTGAAAGGAACATAAGGGAATCGAGTTGCACACAATTCATATACGACGTCATAAAAATCTTTGCTGACTAAAAAATCAGGGATTGAATCAATACGCTTTTTTTGAAATAGGTTGAACAAACTGTCCCAATCTGTCTCTTCCCCTGCAATCAGTTGATAGATCGCATTCTTTTCAGAGGGTGACAGATTATAGCGTTTGTTATGTTTTGGTTCGACATCTAAGTACCCTTCTAAATAAATTTCCCGCAATTCTCTTAAGTTCTTAGGCGGTGGATATTTCACTGCAAGCCCTTCTCTCTGTCTTGGAGAGATGGAGTATACAATAAAGTCATGTTGCGACATTTGCTCCATTAAATATTGAAGCCAACTTGAAACACCGCCAGTCGTCCGTGGATAAGCGCCCTCTACAAATACACATATTTTCATTACCATCACTCCGTTTCAATCGTAAACTCAGAGTCTAGTGCTTGAACAAGATAAAGATTCTCGCCGATTTTCTGTACTTCACAATTTGTTGATGAACGAATTGCCTTGTCAGAATAGTAATGGAAGTAGGTAGCATCTGTAAAAATAGACATTGACACAGTAAGTACATTTCGATCAATCTCAACTCGTACATCGTTTTCTTGCCAATGTGTATATAGTGCACTTACTTCACGCGCTGGATAGTATGGAACAGCGTACAGTTCTTCTAGACCTTTTAAATACTCTTGCCAGTTGCGCCACATCGATTCATCTCGATCCGTTCCATTTAAAGAATACGGTGAAAAACTCACATCTTGGTAGCCATAATCTATGACCTTGCGAATTGAAGTCCACCGCTCAAGGTCGCCTGGTACTACTGGTAGATTCCCTTGCTGTAAACTGAACTGTGCCAATGGACCTGCCAATTGATCTGAAGGAAGAAGTTGCGTCTCTAGCTGATAGTCTCCTAGAATTTTTTGCACCAATCCTTGTTCAACTTGCAGGTTTTCATCTACTTTGAGCGCAACTTCACCGCCTAAAAGCACAATTTCTCGAGCATACAATTCAAGTTCATCTTTAAAGAGCGTCTCTTCCCCAAGATCTGAAGGATAAAGTGCAGCTGCCGTTAGATTGAGGTCAAAACGAGCCTCTAGACTTTGCATGGATAACCACCAATCTTGACGGTAATAATTTTTCTCCGATTTCCCATGCACTGTTCGAGTCGTCTGCGTAGGGAATGGGAAGCCGTCAAGTAGCGCCACTCCCCCGTAAATAACTGGATACAGTTGAGCTGTCGTATGACTCATCATCCAGGTGAAGAAAGGACCGAATGTTTCATCTGATGTCAAAATGCCATTAAAAAATAACACCTTGCCTTCCCCCAGATCAATGGTCCATAAAAGTGGGTTTCCATCTAGACTAACTGCCCTTTTCACTGCATTATCATGAATTCGAACAGCTAACATAGATTGATTAAATTCTTGCTCTTGAATAATCGTATCTTCATCAAGCATGAAGAATGGGGCTAGCAGTTTAAACCCTTCTACCTCTTTAAAACTGCCATACTCAATAATGCCAAGCTGTTGATAAATACTCTGGATAGTGGTCTTAGGAGATGGACGCATAGCAACCACTAAGTTCCCACCATCTTCAACAAAATTTATAAGTTCTTCACTTTTTACCTCTTGCCAATCTTCTGTTGCAAGAACAATGGTTTTTACATGTTTACCCACGATGTAGTCTTGAAGATCTTGAACATCATAATGAACTTTCATCTCAGTCATTCGCTTTTGAATGTAGTCTACAGACCCCTTCTCCGCCGGATTTCCATCATCGATTACCACCAGTGTAGCCGGAGATGAAGATAGTTGAACCAGTTGGGTCTTGACCTCTCGCTCTTCTGATTGAAACGCTGCCACTTGAAAGAATAGTGGAGATTTTACTAAGACGAGGAAGCTTGTTATGAGAATTAATAAAGCACTCATCACATAAAGTCCTCTTCCAATATCAAATATAGGCTTCATATGTCATCATCCTTGCATCCAAAAGCGTAATTGCTGGAGGCCAGTTGGAGATAATTGAAACGCCGCTGACCGAATCGTTGCCACAGTCTCTTGTAAAGTAGTTTTATCTTTAGTCAAGTAAGCTATTTTCATAAGAAGCAATAATACTTCCTCTGAAGGTTCGAAATTTGTGCGTAGTTGGTTCGCTATTTTTTCAAAAGCTTCTGCCGGTGCGTTTGAACGTTCCAACTCTCCTACGATGTCTTTATAAATTTCTATATCTCGTGTCGGGTCAATCGCTTGAATTTGACTCAGCACTTCTAAATGACGCTGACGAAGCTGCTGTTCAGTCAGAGCATCTAAAAACTCGAGGTGAATGGCATCTACTAATTCGTTCTTCAATTCATAAAGTGTCACGATGTCTTGTGGATTTTCAACACTCATTTTTTCTAAATTGTTTAACTTTTTTGTCGATTCACTTTTACTTTTCTGAATAGCAACCGCAGCATAATGTGCTGTTTCCGTATCATCGTTCTCTAAAGCTTGTCGCAAAACGTCTCGGCGAACGCGTTGTTGTTTTTTCAACATGTCTATCAGGAGTTGTCTTCTTAATACACTTGAATTAAGATAAAGGGCATCCGAAAACGGGACAACATTTTTTTCTTTTTCTTTGTCTGGAATCAACCAATCTGCTTCCGGGAGCTGTTGGCGCCGAATAAGCCATTCAGGTAAACTAGTGACCCGATCACTTTTCCAAAGAAGAGCAATGACTAACAAAATTCCAACAAACGGGACACTGACTAACAATAGGAACTGGAGAACCGCAGACGGTCTCTTTGTTACTAGTAGGAAGATGAAATACATAAAAACCATGAGATAGTAAGTAATCCAAATCCACATCGTCTACACCACCTTTGAGACATGCTCTGTCTGTATCGAGTAACTTCTCAAACGATCACGCACCACTTCCGCTTGAGCAGGTGTTGTATTAGAGAGCAAACATTCCAATTCTCCAGTTGAAATTTGTCCAATAAAATCATGAGTACGGAGCAACAATTCAACTTGTCGAAGTTGTCGGTCTGTTAGCTCTCCGATTAAGTGAAGCCGCGTAAAAGGCAGTTGATGCTTCTCATGCGATTTTTCTTTCGAAGCAAGCACCTTGGCATAATACGCAGGCTTTAACACGTGCGTCTCTCCCACATATCGTTCCATGCGTACTTCATCCACATGTTGATACGCCCGAAGCAACGCTTCACTAATTAAACGTAGGGAAATATCAATGGTGTTTTTGTAATAAAGTGACAGACGTTCAAATGGAACATCATAGCCCGCAACCATTCCAATGACTAACCCATCGGCAACAATCGGTGCAGCAAATGTCGGCATATTCTCTTGAAAATCTGTATTAAAAACAGTGGCTTGATCTTTTAGGGAACGTTCAAACACCGTGTTCCGTGTTTGCATAGATGGTGGAAGGGAAAAACCTGATTTCGTTGAGCGAGCTACTAATCGTAAGTAGTCCCCTTCCGCACTTACACTGTAGATACCAAATTGGTTGTGGTGGAGAAGTGATTCCAATGTTTCGATTGCTTGTGAAAAAACTTCTTCTGGTTCTAAATAATCTAGTTTATGAACAGCTTGATAGATTTTCCCCAAACTGTCTTCCGAATACAAAATTTGGGTTTGCAATTCATCTTTAATTTCGCGTGTGTCTTCATAAATGGATGACATGAATACAAGCTTTTCATCCGTGATTTCCTTTTCTTCTTGAGCAAATGCCAATTCAATTTTTCGACGATCGACGATATAACCAACAACAAAACCAATCACCAAATAGAGGGTGAAGGTGACAAGTAAAGAGTTGTCAGCAATGAGTGATGCAAACTCCCTACCGTTTTGAACTTGTTGGAAGGATAAAATACTTACTGCGAGAGCAGATGCAATCATCGCTTGGTATTTACCGAATAATAATCCAGCAAAAAGGATGTAGACTAACCACATATCAACAGGAATTAGATTTGAAGGAAGGAGAAAGATAACTGCTAAAAATAAAGCAAAAAGTACGCCATTTTCAACTAGTCGCATTATAAAAGTAGGCTCTCTCCTAGCAGGGATGGAAGTAGGTTTAGAAGAATCTTGCTGTAGGTTATCGACCTGCTCATATTCACGTTTCCATGTGTCAATTATGCCGTCTTGTATAGAATACCTAGGGGACCAATCAATCTTTTGTTTTATTTGTGTATTGTCTAACTGTGAATGTAGGATGTCCCCTAGTTTCATAGATTCATATCGAACTTGTTTAAATGGCTGAATCGTTTCAATTGTACGAATGACAGAATCTAAAGAAATTTGCTTGTTTGTAGATATATTATAGATTCCAGATAGTTGACTGATTACAGAACGGTATACCGCTTCCACAACATCACCAACGTGAATGTAATCTCTTGTCTGCTCACCATCCCCATACACTGTAATGGATTTATTTTTAATACTGGCTGCAGTAAACTTTGCAATAACACCACTCTCATGCGACGAATTTTGTCCCGATCCGTATACATTCGAGAGTCTAAAAACAAGCGTCTCAAGCCCATGTAAGCTCGACCATTTTGTACAGTAAGTCTCTCCCACCATTTTGCTAATGCCATAGGGTGAGGTCGGTTCAGGAGAAGCATCTTCTTTAATAGGCAAAGCATGACCATCTCCATAGACAGCTGCGGATGAAAAAAATACAAATTTCTTCACATTATACTTTGCAGCAAGATTCAACATGTTCACTAACCCTACGATATTTGCTTCAGCATCTTGCGTTGGGTGTGCGACAGATAGAGACACGCTAGTTTGGGCAGCGCAATGAATGACTAAATCAAAACCATACGAACGGAAGTAGGTTTCATTCTTTTCATCTTCACAATTCGCTAGAATCGATTTATGTTTTATTTTCAGTCTTCCTTCACGTCCAGTAGATAAATTATCTAAAACCGTAATTTTATGCCCTTCCTTATAAAAGCGTTCTGCAAGATGTGATCCAATAAAACCATAACCACCCGTGATTAATACTTTCATTTCCTTTCCTCCTCTCTAAATATCTGAAATTTCTGAATACTATTAATGGAATATTAGCACCTTTCTTCCGATTTGACTAGATGCATTTTTGATTATAAAGAACTATTTTTCTCTTTTTTTTAAAATAAGTTTATTTTTTTTGAAATTTAAAAAACCTTTATACCTATTAAAAATAATTTTTCACACACTATAATTACATGAATATCACTTTCTGTTGAATCACAAAAAAAGACACTCTAGTAAAAGAGTGTCTTTCATCATAATATTATTGACGGTCTCGTTTCTTCGTATCATCAATTTCTTTTCGACGCTTGACTGCCTGTTTAATAAAGGCATCGAAGATTTTTCCAGAAGTTTCGTCCCCAGCCATCGCAAACTCTTCAGGATGCCACTGGAAACCGAATGCGAACTCATGTGTCTTACTTTCCATAGCTTCAATATTGCCATCAGTCGCACGAGCGACCACTTTTAAATCTCGGCCTATCTTATTACAAGACTGATGATGGAAAGAGTTCACGCGAAATTTTTCTTCGCCAAGAATTTTTCCGATTTTAGAATCAAGATCAAGTTCGACGTCATGTGAACGATACGTACGTGGTCCTTTTTGAAGATGCAAATAAGACTCTTCTTCACGCTGAGCGTGCATATCTTGATACATACTTCCACCTTGAACGATATTCAACATATGAAGTCCTCGACAAACGCCGATATAAGGTTTATCAAGCTCTAGCATACGTTTCACAAGCTCCGATTCCATCTGATCGATTTCAGGAGCAATTTTTCCGAGCTTTAGGTGTGGGTTTTCCCCATAATAAGAAGGATCGATATCTTCTCCTCCTGTAATAAACAAGCCATCTAAACGTAGGGATAGTTCATCTAAATTTTCATCCCCCATTACTGGGATCATAAGCGGCAAGCCACCATATTTAAGGACAGTTTCTACATATACAAATGGTAACCAGAAATGATCTTGATTTTGTGACATTTCTGCTGATATACCAATAAGTGGTTTCATTTTATTCATCCTTTCTAGCTACAGCCCTATATGTCTGCAATGCCTTTCTATACCCCGTATCACTTTGCTGTAAAACCTTTTGCTTGTTCTTCTATATATTCAAATACTTTTCGATCGATTTGGCCGGACGGTTGCTGACGTTCTTCAAAATTCTCTGTATGATGATAGCGATCAAGTCCTACATGGATCTCCTCAGCTGTAGCAGTAGAGTGTTCTAAGTAACCTAATGTATGAAGATGTTCAGCAAGTTGACTTTGTTGACTTTCTGTCAATGTCATTACGTCTGCTTGATCAGCCTTTTCAAAATACAAATGACGTAATTTCAATAGACGACTGAGTTCTTGAACAGGATCATGGTGGTCATCAATGCGCAAATCAATGTAGCGATCCGTGTATCCCCCATAGCTCCCATTTTCTTTCACGACTAACAATGCAGCTGATTGACGACCTCGGCTGTCACCCCCAGCAGCATCTCCAGCTAGTAACGCTGCTAAAAGACGTTCAGGTAATGGCCCATTGGTTTGTTCAAATGTAGCTTCCATTTGTTCAACAACTTGTTGATTCACCAAAATATTGCCTTGAATCGCATAGTTCTTTGCTGCAGCTCCACCTGCCCAATCGTAACAATCCTCTCCTGTATATGTAGCACTCTGTCCCGTCACATCGACAATTCCAACCTGACGCCATGCCGCATTGTCATCCTTTTTGGTTAACTCCTCGACGACTTCAAGAGGTGACAATCCCTTTTCTAAAAGCTCCAGACCTTCTACTCCATAGGAAAGATTAGCAAGCGATTGAGTAGCTATAGCACCAACTCCAGCTTTCGCAAAAGGCACAACTGCCCCTACCCCTAGAAATTTTGAAGCTACTGCGATACCTAATTCCTTTGTTTTTTCATCAAAACCCACTATTGAAAATGTCATTGTTAAACTCCTCTCCAATCCTGTATCTAATTTCAGTGTAATCTGAAAACTCTCTATTTAAAAGTTATTTGGTTTAGCTTTTCAGGTAGCGGGTAAAATAGAAATAGATGACAGATAAAAACTTGGAGGGATTCACAAATGGCTATGAAATATACTGTAGAAAACTCAGTACAAGCAAAGCAAAAGGTTGAAGAACTAGAAGCACAAGGATATTCAAGAGATGATATCTATCTGTTTGCACACTCGAAAAACCGTGAAGGTCATATCTCAGACGTTCTCGATACTGAAAAAGTCGGAGTCAGCGAAAAAGGATTTTTTGAATCTATGAAAAATGCGTTTAGTAAACGAGGAGACCAGCTTCGTAGCGACATGCATGCTGCAGGATTAACTGAAGCAGAAGCGGAAGCCGCAGAAGAAGAGCTAGATCAAGGGAAACTGGTTCTCATCGTAAATAAATAAAGGGGCTTTTGCCCGACTGTGAAACTGCCTACCTTATCGTAGGCAGTTTTCTTTTGCTATCTGCTTCTAAACACCTTATACTTATGAACATACGTTCCCCCTATCCCCTACTAATTTCTCTTCGAAAGGATACCTCTACATGAAACCAGTGATTGTGGCAGAAAAACCAAGCCAAGCAAAAGCCTATTCTGATGCGTTTAAATCCAAAAAGCAAAAAGGCTATTATGAAATTTTACCGGATCCTATATTCCCACAAGGTGCTTATTTAACTTGGGCGATCGGCCACTTAGTTGAATTGCGCGAACCTAAAGAATACGATTCCAAATGGACACGTTGGACATTGAACTCCCTTCCTATTCTTCCTGAGACATTCGAGTACAAAGTAGCTCGTGGAAAATATGAACAATATAGTATTGTTAGAAAGTTAATGAAAGATGCTACTTTTCTAATCAATGCCTGTGACATCGATCGTGAAGGCTCTAATATTTTTTATTCTATTTTGACGTTGTCAGGAATTCGCTCAAAAACGGTTAAACGTCTATGGATCAATTCTCTTGAAACTTCTGAGGTCAGGAAGGGTTTTTCAACACTCCAAACTAATGACCGAGATCTGAGACTTTTTGAAGAAGCACGTACACGTCAAAAAAGCGACTGGCTTGTGGGGATGAACGCCTCACGGATTTATACGATTTTACTCAAGAAAAAAGGCGTAAAGACTGTATTTTCCATTGGGCGTGTCCAATCCCCCACCCTATTTCTCATTTACCAACGGGCACTTGAAATAGAAAACTTCAAACCAGAAGTCTTCTTCGAACTCGAAGGTTTATTTGATACGGGCACTGCCACGTACAAAGGAAAAGCTAAGGTGAAAGAGAAAGAGCGGACGACCGTTGAACAACTTCTTCAAGAAAATGGTTTATCAGAGAACCTTACAACACCTGGCACGGTGGGAGAAGTTACGGAGAAAGAGAAGCGAATACTACCTCCAGCACTTCACTCTCTCTCAAGTCTGCAGCTGACGGCTAATAAGAAGTGGAAAGCCAGTCCTTCCGCTGTGTTAAAAGCTGCTCAAAATCTGTATGAAAAAAAAGTGATCACGTACCCCCGTACTGATACACGTCACATTACACCTTCCGAATTTCACTATATTAAAGAAATTGCCCAGGACTTGCAGAACTTTATTAATTGTTCATTCCCTTTGCAGACGGCACCTTCTAAACGATTTGTCGATGCAACCAAGGTACAAGAGCATTATGCCATTGTTCCCACTCGCAAGATTCCTAAAGAAGGTAGTTTAAATGGACTCGAGAAAAACATTTATGAAGAAATCGTTCGCACAACCCTGGGTATGTTTCATACTGCCTATATCTATAGAGAGACAACGATAACAACGAATGTCTCCAATCTTTCATTTTTCACTAAAGGAACTGTTCCATTAGATCTTGGTTGGAAACAGCTATTCCCTCAAAAAGAAAAAGAAGAGTGGTTGCCCGCCGTCCAACAAGGACAAGAGGTTAATTCCACTCTAGCTATAGCAGAAGGTGTGACTAAGCCCCCGAAACTTTATACCGAGGGACAACTGATTCAAGTGATGAAAACTTGCGGTAAATTTGTCGAGGATGAGGGAGAAGCCGCTCTACTGAAAGAAGTGGAAGGGTTAGGGACAGAAGCTACGCGAAGTGGGATTATTGAAACATTAAAAAAACAGGCGTATATTGAAGTGACGAAAAATGAAGTACTGATAACAGAAAAAGGAAAAATTCTCTGTCAATCTGTAGAAGGAACTTTGCTTGCTAGTCCCACAATGACCGCTAAATGGGAAAATTACCTTCAAAAAATTGGCCGTGGCGAAGGAAATGAAGCACAATTTTTAACTCAAATTGAGGCTTTTATCAAACAAACACTTGAAACCGTGCCCGCCAATCTCGAAACCAAACAGTTTGCTGCCTTACCCGATGAAGAAGCAGCGACTGGAGCGATTAGTTGCCCTACTTGTAAACAAGGAACTATGGTCTTGAAGAAAAGTTTTTACGGTTGTTCTCGTTATAAAGAAGGATGTTCACAAACGTTCCCACTGCGCGTGGCCAGTAAAAAACTGTCTTCTTCAGTGATTGAAACGTTGTGCACTAAAAAGCATACCGGAAAATTAAAAGGATTTACCTCTAAGCAAGGGAAATCCTTTTCTGCCCACTTGAAATTAGTTGATGGGAAAATTGTATTTGATTTTTAAAACTGAGTAGAGACTGGGACAAAATATAGTAATAAGAACTCACTAGTTAGAAGGTTGAGTGGAGTGTAGGGGTTGACTCCAGTGGGATCAAAAGTCGGAATGTGAGACCCCGCAGGAGCCTGCGACGAGGAGGCTCACAGCGCGCCCACGGATCGCAGCCCCGTAATGGAACTCAATATACACGAAAAATCAGCAAATTCTTTAGAATTCCTAGAGAACTTACTGATTTATTTTTGTTCTAATCTCTTTTGTGTATATTTAGCTCCATTTCGAATAATATCTTTATTCAACGTCACCTGTCCAACTCGACATTCCCTGCTTTACATTAGTAACTTGAAATCCTTCTTTCACTAATAAGTCACTAGCCTGCTGAGAACGGTTACCTGTTTGACAAACAATTACATAGTTTTGCGACGGATCCAAGCTTGTAAAATCACCAGACTGAATTTCAGACAATGGTTTATTCATTGCGCCTGGTATATGACCACTCTCATATTCACTCACTTCTCGGACATCGACCACTAACTCCCCTTGTTGTTGAAGAGTTTGAACCTCACTAATCTCAATGGTTTCATAAATCGCCTCATCACTACAAGCAGCCAGTAAAAACACACTCATTAAACTTACTACTGCAATCAATCTTTTCATTCTATTCACCTCTTAACCAAAATACCCTAATAGGTATTATTTGTCCACTAAAAAAACCCACTCAACTAAATGAGCGGGTTGTTGATTTATTAATATTTACTACGATCTTGCATATTGTTTTCAGAACGACGGTTTTCCAGTTCTTCTACACGTTCTTCGTGCTCGTGATTGGCTAAGTTGTCTTCGATTGCTGACGGCTCGCGTCCTTCATCTTCGCTAGCAGGCTCTAAATTACCAAACGCTGCTGGTCCAAGATTTGGGTCTGCTCCAGGAGATTCAGCGCCATAAGCCTGACTCTCTTCATAGCCTTTAGGTTGATTCGTTTCAAACGTTGATTCCGTTGATTCGAAACGTGGTTCTGTTGTTTCAAACGTTGATTCCGTTGACTCAGCACGTGGCGTAGCCTGTTCGAAACTAGCATGCTCAGTTTTTTGCTCTTCTGTCATACGTGGTTCGATGTTAAAAGCGTCATTTTCTACAACACTTTCTTCTGAATAGGCTTGGGCTTCATTTTTAAATAATTGACGATTTTCTTCAGGAGTATGCTCGCCAAGAATTGGTTCATTGTCTGTGAAACGTTTATTGACGAATTCTGTGCCAACCGTTCCAGCTGCTGTTTCTCCAGAGTAAGACTCATATGAGTTGCCCGTTTCACCGAACGTATTGTACTCGTCTGAGCGCAAGTGGTCTTCTACATAAAGAATAGCACCACCGTTCGTTAAATCTGCTGAGTAACGCTCTTGATCGTGTTGCTCAAGATTTAATTTACTCAAGCTTTCAGTCGTAGCATCTTCTCCTGTAAAGAAAGATTTAAAACGATCCCAGAATGTTCCTGTTTCATGCGTATCTACTTTTGTTTCTGTCGCGTGAACTTGGAAACGATCTGGATCTTTCGTGACGACATGAATATCTGATTCATTATATCCCTGTGAACGTAGTGACTCAATCTTTTGATTTAACTCTTCCTGTGTCCAAGCTACTTCTACATTACGATGATTTTCCATCTTTAACTTCCTCCTCTAATTCTAGTAATTTTGAATTTATGTGTTAACTAGCTATTCCTCTGATTGAGAAACACTAAACCTTTGCTTGAAAATGTCATTTTTGTCATCAAATTGTGATGTTTACTCTTAACTTAGCAAGGGAAACTAGAAGGCATAACAAAAATTACTTATTTAAAGGAGAGAGTAAACAATGGCAGGAAAAAACAATAAAGCACTTTTAGCAGCATTAGGTCTAGGCGCAGCTTATTTAATGCGAAATAAGGAATCACGAGACAAGCTATCTAAGCAGTTTGAATCTTTTACTAATACACCACTTCGTGGTCAAAAAAATGATTCAAATACGATTGGACAAGAAACACCTGAATCAATGCGTCATCAAGGACAGCCTGGAAAAGGCATTTTAGATGGATTGTTCGGCAAATAAAAAAAGCCCTTGGGCTTTTTTTATTTGCGATCTTCCCAATTCACTTCCGTACCATCTTCGAATTCAACTTCTAATTCAAATTCTTTATAGTCACTCACTCCAAAAGCTTCTGTAATTAATGCAATCGCTTCTTCCTTAGTTGTACTTGGCGTCAATTCAAATTGAGCAAAGATTGGATCTAACTCGGTGCCAGCCTCGTCCCCACCTAAATTAAAATCTTCCATTTTGTTTCGGTACTCAATTTCCGTTCCAGAACGGCCAGTTTCATAATCAATATCAATCACGTCATTTTCATCTGGTGTATCAATGTTTAAATCAAAGCTAGTAAACCCATAATCATTTGGAGTAACTTGTTCACTATTTTCTACTGGTGACGATTCAGCTGGTTGTGATTCCACTGTGTTATCCTGTGTTTCATTGCACCCT
Source organism: Chryseomicrobium sp. FSL W7-1435 (assembly GCF_038595005.1). GTDB lineage: Bacteria > Bacillota > Bacilli > Bacillales_A > Planococcaceae > Chryseomicrobium. Next base: position 729,553 of record NZ_CP151997.1, on the reverse strand, counting down.
GCTAAAACTAAAGTTCCTAAAGCAAATGTTGCTCCCGTAAGTTTGAAAGATTTTTTCATCTTGTCAACTTCCTTTCATGAATGCATTTAAAACTATCTTTCCCTGAATCAATTTATGTTAAACTGAAAAAAGACAGTAAACAGAAGGGATGAAGAAAATGGCTGAATTACTTGAAATCACCTCTCACGAACAATGGAAAGAATTGCTTGAGCATTCACAAGATCAACCTTTCTTCCTTTTTAAACACAGCACCACTTGTCCAGTATCTGCATTTGCACACCGACAAGTACAGAGTTTTCAAACAAACTATCCTGTATATTATGTGAAGGTCATCGAAAATCGTCCTCTTTCATTAGAAATAGCTGATGATCTGCATGTGCAACACCAGTCTCCACAAGCCATTTTGGTTATGCACCGTTTATCTAAATGGAACCAATCACACTATGACATTACTGAAGAATCATTGGCATCTGCCATTGATTTCCTACTATAACAGGAGGCATCTATGGATCAGATTGTGCGAGTAAGCGAATACTTACAAGAAAATGCCGAAGTGCTAATTGATAAGATTGTCGAAGACGCTTTGAAGAATGTAACCTTTGAAATTTCAGAGGAGCAACTAAAACTTGCTCGAAAACAAAATACTGAATTCTTGCGAATGATGGCCCGCTCGTTCCCCTCAACTGATGAAGAAGCTGCGCAAGAATTAAGTGACTGGGCTGATAAGCAAGGAGAAAACAACTCACAAAACATGGAGCAATTTTCTCAATCTATCGAACCATTCGCTCAGAATCGTCTTATTTATTCAAAACACATTTCACAAGTAGCACTTGATCTAGAGGTTGGTTCTACTCAGATTGTGCGAATCATGAATCGCTTCAACTACTTGTTAGATGTTGCTATGGTGAAATCCATTAAATCATTTGAAAAGCATCAGTCTCAAAAGTTAAAAGAGCGTCAAAAACTAATTAATGAGTTGTCCGCTCCTATTGTCCCTGTACAAGAAGGAGTGGCGATTCTTCCTTTAATTGGAATTGTTGATTACGATCGTATGACTTACATTTTAAATTATGTCATTCCGAAAATCCCTAAAATGGAAGTCGATCATCTCATTATTGATTTCTCAGGTATTTTAACGATTGATTCAGAGATTGCTCAACACATTTTCACGTTACACAATGTATTGCAACTACTGGGTATCAATTTGTATTTCACGGGGATGCGCCCAAATATCACAATGGCTATTGTTCAGGGTAATATTGATTTCTCTGACTTCCATACATTTGGTTCTGTGCTTCAAGCGCTAGCTGCCATTGAAAAATCCTCAAAATAAATGAAAAAAGAGCCTGCCGAATTGCTATTCGGTAGGCTCTTTTATCAATCTGGAAAGCGTTCTTCACTAGAAGACGAATCTTTGGTATGAGTATGATTTTTCTCGTCTTTCACTTTTTGATTCAATTCTTCCATTGGAATGCTATCAACAGTTTTCATATCATCATGCATATCATAGATACTTTCTTGGTCTGTTTTCATGACCTCTGGGTTATCCATAATACGACCTTTGATATCTTGCTTCTCTTGCGTTTGATCTTTCTTTGGCTCGTGATTCATAGAAGTTCCCCTCCTTATTTACGTACCATGTTTACAAGCATGTGTGCTAAAGCATGTTGCTGCTCTTTATCTCCAGAGCGCCACAATTCTTGAAGAAGATTCTCCTCGGCATTACGTGGTTGTTCTTTTTTCGAAAGGTAGCCTGCAACAACCTCAGCTGTTTTTGCTAATTGCTCTTCACCTAATCCCATTTTTTCTCCTAATGCTACTTTGTCGCCTAAATAAGATTTGAATTGCTCAAAGTCTTGTAGGATACGATCTTTCTTTTCAGGTGATACATTTTCCATCTCGTTTTGCACTTTGTTTTGAATGTTGTCCATCATAATTGTCCAGCTCCCTTTTAAGTAGTTGTTAGTTTCCGTTTCAGGTACATCCTCAGTTTTTCCAATAAAGCTTGTTGTTAAACATCTTTCCATAAATTTGATACTTATGGTTTAGATGGTTTACGTCTAACATTGATGGGTATAGTTTAATAGCTTGGCAAAGCAGCTTTACCTATATATAAACAAAACATGAGGAGGAGATTTTATTGTTCAATGAGTACTATGTGCGTGACATGCTTTCTTTTTTACCAGATCTACTACTTGCATTACTGGTCTTATTAATTGGTTTTATCGTTGCAAAGTTTGTGGAGAAATTGGTTTACAAAGGTCTTCGCAGATTAAATGTGAACGAACGCTTGGGTAACACCAAGTCAAAGTGGTCTGTAGAAAAGGTTATTAGTAAAGTTGTATTCTTCATCTTATTATTACTCGCATTCGTACTCTTCTTTAATATTATGAACTTAGATACATTCGCAGCACCTTTCGCGAACATGTATGACACTTTAACTAGTGCGTTCTTAAATATTCTAAAAGCTGGTTTAATCCTATTAGTTGCTTGGGTGCTTGCTACTCTGGTAAAAAAAGGGATTCAGTTACTTGGCAATAAAGTAGACTTTGATAAATTTGGCCAAAAGACAGGAATGACTGCTTCTGGTGAGCAGAAAACTAAGTGGACAGATACGTTAGCAAATATTGCTTACTACTTGATTTTCTTATTGTTCTTACCAGCTGTATTAAACGCTCTAGGTATTGATGGCCTAAGTGGTCCATTCGAAGATATGCTTTCTAGCTTCATTAACTTTATTCCTAAGTTAGTATCAGCTGCTATCGTCTTTGCGATTGGCTATTTCATCGCTAAGTTAGTACGTAACTTGGTGGAGAAGTTCCTTCACTCAGTTGGTGTTGATCGTTTTACAGATAAGTTAAATCTTAAAAACACTTCAACAACATCAAACACTAGCCTTTCTAAGATTGCAGGATTGATTGCATTTGTATTGATTTTAATCCCAATCACAATCACTGCTCTTGAAATCCTTGATTTAGAAGGCATTTCTACTCCTGCCATTGCAATGTTGAATGATATTATGAGTATGATCCCACAAATCATCGTTGCCATTATCCTGGTCATCGTTGGTATTTACGTAGCCAAATTCGTTAAAGATTTTGTTGTGAATCTATTGAATGGTTTTGGTATCAACAACTTAGCTACTAAAATGGGCCTTAATTCTTCAAATGCAAAGAATTTTGACCTAGCCTCTATTATTGGTACGCTAGCCCAAGTGTTAATCGTCTTGTTGTTTGTTATGGAAGCACTGCAACTGGTTAACTTGGAGTTCATGGTTTCTCTAGGTAGCGCAGTATTTGCATACTTGCCTATGGTAGTAGCAGCTCTTGTTATCCTTGCTGTAGGGTTCTGGTTAGCTAATCTTGCAGAGAAATTAGTAGGTAGCCTGATGAAAGATTCTTCAGGGTCTCCTCACTTCTTACGCTTAGTAGCAAAATATGCGATTCTAGGATTTGCCTTCTTCATGGCGCTTAGCCAATTAGGTATCGCACCTGGCATTATCCAGTCTGCGTTCATCTTAATCTTAGGTGGAGTTGCATTAGCCTTTGGTTTAGCCTTTGGACTTGGTGGTCGCGAGCACGCTTCTCGTTACTTAGACCGTATGGAGAAATCAATTGACGATGCAGAAGTAGACAAAGAAAATTACGAACAGAAAAAAGAAGAATTAAAACAAAATGCTAAAGATGATGTGAAAGCAGCTCAACAAGAAGAGCGCTTCATGCACGGCTCAGCAGCACATGCTGATGATACTCTTGCACAAGATGTTCCTCATGACACTGGATTTAACCTTCCAGAAACAAATGATCTTCACCCTTACTCAGATTCACCAGAAGATCACCGTAAAGAATAGTAGATACACACAGGCAGGCTCGCATTGCGGCCTGCCTGTTTTTTATGTGAGTTCTTGGACTCTTGGTCTCAAGCCCTCTATAATGAGAGCTACAAGGAGCGATGTCGAGTGAAAAATGTAGCCTGGTACCGGATGTATCGAATCGTCTGGATGTCTATCAAATTCTTTTTACAAGTGTATTTCTTTCAACGCAAATACCGTGGCCGCTTCACCCCTACTATTCAAGCAAAATGGGAACGGTTGATTGTCAAACAAGCAATAGAATACAAGGAAACCGCGCTTTATCTTGGTGGGTTAATGATCAAGGTTGGGCAATTTTTATCAGCTCGAGCAGACGTCCTCCCCCAAGCCTTTATTGAAGAACTCGAAGGAATGACAGATCGAGTGCCTGCAGTAGAGCGAGATTTAGCGATGAACGTTTTAGTAGAAGAATGGAATGGACCCATTTCTCAATATGTGAAGACGATTTCCAATGAATCTATTGCATCTGCCTCTATCGGTGAAGTCTATAAAGCCACTCTGCTCGATGGACGAGATGTAGCTATAAAAATCCAACGCCCTGGCATCGAACAAATTATTCGCTATGATTTTAAAGCAATGCGAGTCGTTATCTGGTTAGCGAAACGCTTCACGACATTCACGAAACAGATTGATTTTGATCTCCTTTACCGAGAGATGGAAAGCACACTACTTCCTGAACTAGATTTTCTACAGGAACTTCGACATGGTCGATCGTTCCATCAACGGTTTAATGATTTAGTAGGTATTTGTTTCCCTATTTATTATGAGGACTATTCCACGCGACGCGTCCTAGTAATGGAATGGATTGAAGGAACTCGTATCACTAATCTTTCGTTTATGGAAAAACACAATATCGACCCTTCAGAAGTAACCGAACGATTATTTTTATTGTTCATGGAGCAAGTGCTGCGTAGTGGTGAATTTCATGCTGACCCCCATGCAGGAAACATGATGATTCAAGAAGATGGTACGATCGTGCTTCTTGATTTTGGAATGGTAGGGTCGATTACACCCGCACAGACACGTTCTATAACTAAAGCTATTCAAGGGGTTCTGTTTGAAAATGACGACCAAATCTTAGATGCTTTAGAAGAGTTGAATTTCTTGTTACCTAACGCAGACCGACCTCTACTCGCCGATACGATTCGTCGCATGATTCTTGCCTATGAAACTAATGAGCTTGCAAAGATGGACAGTTATGTTGTCGAGCGTTTACTTACAGATATACGTCATATCGTCCGTACCCAACCTGTACAACTACCTGCCGAATTTGCCTTTTTCGGTCGTGCCTTAACAACATTTGTGGGGGTTCTTCATGCATTAGATCCAAATGTGGATCTTCTTGAATTAGGAAAACCGCGTATTTTGACTTGGACGCGTGAAAAAGCCCTCGGTAATGAGCAAGCTGACCAACAGGATCGTCTACTTTCCTGGTTGCAAAAAGGAGCTATTCCTCTTCAGAAAGTCTATTCTCTATTAGACGAACCAGCTCGTCTACGAAAACTAGTGGAAGTTACTACAATCGAAAAAGTTCGCGTTCAACATGTATTTTTGGATCGAGCCGTCCATGCAGTAATGGGGGCCATTTCACTCATAGCCTTTTTCATGGGTGTTTTCTTCCAACATGCCTGGTTAGCTAGTACTTCTGCAATTTTTGGGATCGTTTTCTTAAGAAGCTTTTATAAAAAAAGATAATGTCCATTTGAATCAAAAACTTGTTTATGGTAAGGTTGCAACTGTCTACTACTCACAATCAAAAACACTATGCCGAATCGGCTAGTGTTTTTTTGTTTGACCATTATTGGCGACAGGTATGGGTATAAAGACATAATAAAATGAAAGAGGAGGAGATGTATATTGAGTGCGTCTATGTGGAAAAACAAAGTATTTGTTATCTCGGCGAGTATCATCGGCTTTTTTGTAGTAATCGGGGCCATCTTACCTGAACAGTTTGAACAAGTGGCAGGTGCTTTATTTGGATTTACAACGGTGAATTTTGGTTGGTTTTATTTATTAGCCGTTTTTATCATTATCGCTTTTCTCATTTTCTTGGCTTTTAGTAAATATGGAAAAATACGATTAGGTGGCGAGCACGAACGACCAGAATTCAATTTCTTCACGTGGATTGGGATGCTATTTTCTGCTGGTTTTGGAGCAGGTCTTGTCTTTTGGGGAGTTGCCGAACCAATGAGCCACTACTTTACAAGTCCATTTGCTACCACTGAAGCTCAGACAGAACCTGGTGCACGTCTTGCAATGGCTTATTCATTCTTCCATTGGGGTATCAGTCAATGGTCCGTCTTTGCTATGGTAGGATTAGTAATTGGCTTCTTGCAATTCCGTAAAAAACAAAATGGTCTTGTGTCTACCGCATTAGAACCCGTTACAGGAACAAAACCCGCTGTAAAAGGAACAATTGATGTCCTAGCTGTTGTAGCTACCGTCATGGGACTTGCTACGTCAATCGGTTTAGGTATTTTACAAATGAATGGTGGATTGAATGCAGTATTTAATGTACCAAACGCTTTTTGGGTGCAGATTATCCTAATAGCCGTCATGTTTGTAGCTTACATGTTCTCTGCTTCTACAGGCCTCTCTAAGGGAATCAAATATTTAAGCAATTTGAATTTGTCACTTGCGATTCTTCTTTCCCTTTTTGTTTTTGTAACAGGTCCTACTGTTTTCATTTTAGAAACGTTTGTGTTGGCACTTGGTGATTATATCAGTAATTTTGTTCAATATAGCTTGCGCCTTCAACCTTATCAGCAAGGTGTCTGGGTTAAAGACTGGACAATCTTCTATTGGGCATGGGCAATTGCCTGGTCTCCTTTTGTAGGTGCGTTTGTTGCGCGTGTATCTCGAGGACGAACTATTCGCGAGTTCATTGCTGGGGTTATGGTTATTCCTCCAACGATAGCCATGATTTGGATAGCTATTTTTGGTGGTACTGCACTATACAAAGATCTAAATGAAAATGCAGGAATCGCCGAGGCAGTAAATGCTGATCTAACACTGGCTCTGTTTGAAACGTTTAATCAATTGCCGTTCAGCACCATTACTTCACTACTTGCTATCCTGTTGATTTTCACGTTCTTAGTAACGTCAGCAGATTCTGCTACGTTTATTCTAGCAAGTATGACTAGTAAGGGCAGTTTGAACCCTGCCACTTCACTCAAGCTCGTGTGGGGTGTATTAATGGCGCTAATAGCCGGTATCTTGTTATTCGCTGGTGGCTTAGGTGCCCTTCAAACTGCGTCTCTCATTTCGGCACTTCCGTTCACCGTTATTCTACTTCTATTAATAGTAGCGATGTACAAATTGTTGAAGAAGGAACCTATACCTATCTCAAAGAAAGAAATTCAACGATTCAAAGAGATTCAAGAGCATATTGAAAAGAATAATCGTGACTAAAAAAAACTCTGATTTGGATTTTCATCCGAATCAGAGTTTTTATTTACTTGATTAATTTCTTACAAAACGATTACCAGCTGCATGAAGAGCCACAATTAGTAACAGTACACATGTGATAATAAACAGGATAGTTGGTACATACCAGCTACCAGTAGACTCATTCACAAATGCGAATAATACAGGGCCTGCCGCCGCAAGCAAATAACCGATGGACTGAGCAACACCCGAAAGTTCTGCTGCTTCCATTCCAGTTTTTGTACGTAGAGTGAACATCATCATCGTTAGCGCAAATGACGTACCTCCTGCAAATCCAATCAAGATCATCCAAAGTACAATTAAAGCACCTTGCGAATCTAGAAGAAGTCCCGTAAATCCAATAATATATAAAATACTGAAGAACCAGACGAGTGGTCGTTGATTCACCATTTTGGAAGCTAGGATTGGGGCAATGAAGGTCATTGGTAATTGTGCAAACTGCATGAATGACAACATATAACCCGCTGAATCTGGATTCATTCCCTTTTCAATCAACATAGCAGGAAGCCATGCAGCTGTCGTATAGAAAATTAAAGACTGAAGTGCCATCATCAGAGTTACACTCCATGTAACAGGCGATTTAAGGATCGATGGATTGTCCACGATTTCAGCTGCCGCATCTACAGGTTCTGTTTTACGATGCTTTAACTGAGGAAGCCAGATGACAACCGCAAGTACTCCAAGAAAAGCCCAAATGCCTAAGGCACCCTGCCAACCAAATGATGTTTCAGCGGCTACTGGGTAGGCAATACCTGCTCCAAGTGCAGCTGACAAGTTCATCACTACTGAAAAAACAGCAGTTAACAGTCCGACATGTAGTGGAAAACGGTCTTTAATAATAGAAGGTAGCAATACATTACCAAAAGCAATGGCCACACCAATGATGGCTGTTCCAAAGATTAATAATGTAATCGAGCCACCTGAACGCAGTGCAATACCTGCGATCAATAATACAATTGACCATAATAGCGTTGCTTCCGTACCGATTTGTCTAGCTACCTTTGGTGCAAAGGGAGAAACTACCGCAAAGGCAAGTAACGGAATAGTGGTTAATAGACCCACAAGTGTTGTTGACATCATTAAGTTATTTTGAATGAATTCAGTGACTGGTCCAACTGCTGTTAGTGGCGATCGAAGAGTCAGTGACAGAAAGATAATACCTAATATAAACAACAGAAGACCTTGTTGTTTTGTTGGTTTTGTCATATATATCCTACTTTCTAAATGTGTATGATTAGTGTTTTTATCAGTAAACCTTATTTAGTATACACTATTTTATCGTATGATGTCAGACCTCTTGTTTGAATTTCATGTGTGTTTTGCCCTATTTTTTTATAGGTTGGTTTGTTTCGCGATTAGGCTGGGTATTTTTCTATCAAGTACAAGTTATGGCAGTAGCCTTTACTTATTAAATTGAAGTTAATTTGTTGAGGAGGAATTACAAATGGAAAAATTAGCAGCAGGTCAAAAATGGTTTAAAGTTGGAGCAGCAGCATTCTTATCAGTAGGTCTATTAGCAGCTTGTGGAGACGGTGTCGATCAAGACAATATCGACGATGGCACAGAACAAGAAGTTGAAGAAGATGTAAATGATGCAGGTGAAGAAGTAGAACAAGAAGTAGACGAAGCTGAAGATAATGTGGATGACACGGACGACGAGGAAGATTCTGAGTAATCCTTAGTCAAAATCCCCAGAACCTACGCATTTGCGTAGGTTTTTTTAGTGTGAATTCGACCTTTCCCCCTAGTAAGCTCGTGATTTTATCCAGTAATTCTTCAAAAAATATGAAGTTCCACCTCTAGCAATCTCAATTTTCTGTTTTATACTGACACTATAACTGTTGATAAAGGCAAACTTGTTCGAAAGACAAGGACGCAAAGCCATGAGCCTAAGCATACTGTGTATGTACGGTAGTCAGGTTGCCGACATCCTTCAAGGATGATTGGTGAAATTCATCTTTGGAGGGGATCACAATGAAAAAAATTATTTGTAGTGTGTTGTTATTCTTATTACTTATGGGGGGCACTCACACCATGGCGCAAACGCCAGATCGAGCTACATGGTTATGGAATCCATGGATGTTTTATGATTCTCCACAATCTACTTTGACATTTTTGCAACAGAAGCAAATTTCAATCGTATTCGTCCAAATTGATGCAGATATCCCACGCGCTAAATATCATGCCTTTCTTACTGGAGCTCATAAATTGAACATAAAGGTATATGCACTCGATGGCGCTCCGAATTGGGGCAATTCGACTGGAGCTAAGGCAAAAAACAAATTTAAAAATTGGCTTGCCAATTACCAAACAAATGCACCGGCTACAGCTAAGTTTGATGGTATCCATGTAGACATCGAGCCCTATGGTCTTGCGGAATGGGACACTAAACGAGCAGCTACAATTCGAGGTTTCCAAAATGTTATCACTGAGCTTGCGGCTTATGCAAAAGTTCAAAAGCTTCCATTTGAAGCAGACATCCCTTTCTGGTTTGATGAAATCAATTACAACAATCCCGCTTATGGTAAAGGGAATCTTGCAGAATGGACCATTCGTTCAACTGATGGTGTAGCTTTAATGTCTTATCGGGATACTTCTCAAGCCATTATTGACATCTCAACAAAAGAAATGCAATGGGGACAACAGTATGGCAAACAAGTACGTGTAGGTGTCGAAACAATGGAGTCCAAGGAGCATCCGTTCATCAGTTTTCATGAAGAAGGCGAACAAGCGATGGAGCGTGCTCTTGTAGATGTGAATACTGCATTTAATGGCTATTCATCGTTTGCTGGTGTTTCCGTGCACCACGTAGGAAGTTGGATGAATTTACGTCCGTAATCCCTTTTTTTCCCTTTTAGGTACCTGTGCACGAAACTATTCAGATTATGAACTACAATTTCATAAAAATACAGGCCCATCCCATGCTTTACTGGGGTGGGCCTCCATTTATGCAAATTGTGTTGAATTTTTCGGTGCACAGGTACCTACTAAATAAAAGGCTTCTTGGCAATGGAACGAGCAGCATGTAAGCCACTTGTCGTCACTCCGATCGTCCCACCCCCTGGGAAAATGTGATCGCCACATAAATACAGTCCAGGCAGCCCAGACCGGTGAGAGGTTGCTCCGAATAAGGCATGCCAAGGTGTTTGCGCAAACCCGCCAACAAATCCGTTCGTTCGCATCGTATAATTTTCCCACCCTCTTGGTGCCCCGTCCTCAATAAATTCAATTGCCGCTAGAAAACCGGGGTGTTGTCCTTCTACTGCATGTAGGATGCGTTGCTTCACGACTTCTCTGTACGCATCATACTTCTCTTTTGAATCCCAATGGATGAGGTCTGTATGCGTGGAGATAGTAATCGTCTGATACCCTTCTGGTGCTCGTAAGCGGTCCTCTGGTTTAGATGCTGATACAAAGAAATGCCATCCTTCATCCATCTCTCCGTTCGTTCCGTGAGAAATTTGTTGGAAGGGCTGTAAAGGTTCTTGAAGCTTCTTCGAATCAATAGCGATGTACAGAGAATACGTCCCCCATGTCTCCTTTTTCGGCATGTCTCGTAACGTTTTAGGCAGTTGCTTCCACTGGTCCGATTCCAGCAAGTTAGCTAATTGTCTTGGATCTCCATTGAACACCACAGCATCTGCCTCGTAGTGATTCCCTCTATGATCCTCCACCAACCAGCCACCTCCCTTACGTCGTATTTTCGTGACCGTTCTAGGTTTTTTGATGACCCCGCCTGCTGAGCGGACAGAAGAGGCGAGCGCTTCTCCAAAACGATACAAACCACCTTCCACATAAAAAGCTCCTTGGTGATAGATATCCAGAGCAATGCAGGAAAACAATGTGGAAGCATGCCGAGAAGTAGTCTGCATACTGTCAATCAAAATACCGTCTAGTACATGTCGAAACTCTTTGAGCGTATCGAGTTTATGCTTATGTAACAAGGACTCTAACGGTTGAAGCAGTATAGGCATAAGCTTTACATGATGAGGCCGAAGAGCTTTTACTATAGCTGAGACATCTTGAAGTTGTTGTGGCGGCATGACGGGTAAGGGCTCCATTAAGGTACGAGTGCGCTTTGCTATATCAAATACTTCGTTATAAAAAGCTTTGATTTCTTGTTTATATGTAGGAAATTGGCTAGCTAGTGTGTTGACAAAAGTCTCTCGGTCTTGTGAATAAGGTATTGTAAATTTTGAATGGTGCAAGTCCATAACAGGATTAAGACGCTCTGCTGGAATTGAAATGTCTAGATGGCGAAAGATGCGGTCATGAATACCACCAGGCTCTAAAGCCATTCCAAGTGTTGCTCCAGCCGCAAATAAATACGGGTGCCGTTGGTATTTACCAGCACAACCGGCAAGCTCGGTCATGGCTTCTAAAACTGTCACTTGGTGTCCCTCTTTTGCCAATAAGGCTCCTGCAGTTAACCCACCAATTCCCGAACCAACAATCACAACTTGCTTCATCGAGGTCCCCTCCTTTTCTTTCTACAGTAAGAAATTCCGGAACAGAACGCAATTTCCTTGCCTGACACTTTCTATTTTTCTGATTAATCGGTATACTTGTAATTGATTCGAAATCCGTAATAGTTAGGAGAGAAATTATGAGCTTACCAAACCGCAAAGAGGTTCCTGTTGAACAAACGTGGGATCTGACACATTTATTTTCTACTGAGGCTGACTACGAGGCTGCCATTTCTGACCTTAAAGAAAGCGTAAAACAATTTGAAAGTACGTACAAAGGGTCTCTTTCTTCAGCAGATGACGTCGTCAATGCCGTAGCTGCTTATGAAGCGATCTACAAAAAAATTATTCCTATTGGTACATATGCAAGCCTTGCTTTAAGTGTGGATCAAACGAACGTAGAGGCGCAGATGCGTGCAAGCAAATTTGGTTCTATCTCTGCACAGCTTGGAAGCCAAATGGCGTTCTTAGAAAGTGAACTTCTTGTTCTTTCAGAAGATACTCTTACAGAAGCTAAGAATAAATCAGACGATTATAGCCATTATTTAGAGGAACTGCTTCGTGCGAAACCACATCAACTGCATCCAGAAGTAGAAAAGACTTTGGCTGCCCTGTCTACCGTTTTTGACGGGCCCTATGAACTTTACAATACGACAAAAATGGTCGATATGAATTTTGCTGATTTTGAAGCAAATGGTGAACAGCACGGATTGAGTTATGTAGCATTTGAAAATGAATTAGAAACAGAGAACAACACAGAAGTTCGTCGAGCTGCTTTTACTGCGTTTTCTGAAAAACTTCGTCAGTATCAACACACAACTGCTAAAACTTACGATATGCACATCCAACGTGAAAAAACGATGGCAGACCTTCGCGGCTATGACAGCGTATTTGATTACTTATTGTTCAATCAAGAAGTGGACCGTACCCTGTACGACCGTCAAATCGATTTAATCATGAACGAATTAGCGCCACATATGCGCAAGTATGCAAAACTTCTACAACGTGCACATGGTTTAGATAAAATGACATTTGCCGATTTAAAGATTTCACTTGATCCAAGCTACGAGCCAGAAGTAACAATTGAAGAATCTCGTAAATACATGCAAGATGCACTTGGCATTATGGGCGAAGATTACATCGATATGGTGAACCGTTCGTTCGATGAGCGCTGGACTGATTTTGCTAATAACAAAGGCAAATCAACAGGTGCTTTCTGTTCAAGTCCTTATGGCTATCATCCATACATCTTGATTTCATGGTCAAGCAAAATGAACGAAGTTTTTGTACTTGCACACGAACTTGGTCATGCAGGTCATTTCTATAATGCGCATAAACATCAAAACACGTTTAACTCTCGCCCATCACTGTACTTCATTGAAGCTCCTTCTACAATGAATGAGATGCTGATGGCCAACCACTTGCTAGGTACATCGAACGATCCACAGTTTAAGCGCTGGGTGATTTCATCAATCGTAGCTCGTACGTATTATCACAATTTCGTCACACATTTATTAGAAGCAGATTACCAAAGAAAGGTTTATGAACTAGTGGATTCAGGGAATAATGTAAATGCAGGCACATTAAACAAACTGAAACGTGAAACTCTTGAACAGTTCTGGGGCGATGCTGTCGATGTGACAGAAGGCGCTGAACTGACATGGATGCGTCAACCACACTATTACATGGGTCTTTATCCATATACGTATAGTGCAGGACTGACAATTTCCACTCAAGTTTCAAAACGTATTTTAGAAGAAGGTCAACCTGCTGTTGATGAGTGGTTAAAAGTTCTACAAGCAGGCGGCACGAAGAAACCTGCTGAACTTGCTAAAATGGCTGGTGTAGATATTACAACAGAAAAACCACTTCGCGACACAATTGCCTATATTGGTGAACTTATTGAAGAACTTGAAAACTTAACAAATGAGATAGAAGCACAGAACTAAACCGCTGTCTGCTTCTGTCTTTCTGAAACGACCTAGATCCCTAGGTCGTTTTCTAATAAAGCGAGGAGTGGACGGTATGGTTAGACAATGGAAACGCGTTTGGGAAGCTCGAAAATGGATGAAACAAAACGAAGGTTTTTTACCTACATGGCACGCCTATATTGGTTACCGCATGAATTTCTTTGATGAATTGCAACATACTGGTACTGTTGGGGCCGGCGTAAAAGATCGTGAACTTCTAGAGAACTGGGTAGAAACCGGTTTAATCCTGGGACACCTTAAGAAAAAAGGCGAAAAAATTTATCCAAGCACACAAATGAAGCAGTATTTCTCAAAATCAAGCGATGTAGCCATTGGAGATTTACTTGTTGAATTAATGGAACTACATATTCCCTCGCTAATGGATTATGCACCTGTACTTAAAGGGGAAACGCCACGCAGAACATTTGATGGAGACGAACACGGGACAGCTGTCGCTACTACGTCTTCATTTATTGAACAAATCAGCTATCGCTCTGTTAAGAAAGTTGTATCTGAGATTAGCTGCGAAACGATCTTGGATATCGGATGCGGAAACGCAGGGTATATTCGTCGTCTAGCAGAAGAATTTCCACATAAAGAATTTGTTGGCATCGATTTAAACAAAGCTGTAGTCGAAGATGCTAAGCGCAATACGAAAGATTTAAGCAATGTTCGCATTGAACAACAAGATCTACGTGAATGGGATAACGAAGGCAAGACTTTTAGCTGCATCATGATGCACAACCTTCTTCATTATTTCTCTCCTGTAGAGCGTATGGAGCTTATGAAAGACATTGAAAGTCTTCTCGATAAAGACGGTGGTATTTCATTGATCACGCCACTTTATCTGTCAGAACATGGACAAGAGTTCTCGGCTGCCTTCAATAACTTCCTATCCGTCCACGACAATCTTCACCGTCTACCAACCGCTGAAGATGTAGAAGTATTGGCCGCTGCAATTGGTCGTAAAGTTATTAGCTTGAAACCAATCGTCAAAGAAGGCGGTTGGTACTCGATCGTCATTAAGTAAACACAATTGAAGTTGGCACAAACTTAAAATCAGCAAGCTCTCTAAGGTTAATTCCAGAGAACTTGCTGATTTTGTTTGTGCATGTTAAGTTCCGTTCCGGGGCTGCATTCCGTGGGCGCGCTGTGAGCCTCCTCGTCGCAGGCTCCTGCGGGGTCTCACATTCCGACTTTTGATCCCACTGGAGTCAGCCCCTACACTCCACTCAACTTCCTAACTAATTGTGGTCTATTGCTACATTTTGTCTCCAACATCATTATTTAAGCTTTCATTCTATTAACATTTCTTAAGACTTTGCATTTATGGCAACAAAGTCGTTTCTAGCTGATCTAAAATGGATTTTGGGAACACTGCCCGCACCGTCATCAACGGATCCACCATTTGACAGATTTCAACATTTCCAACTGCACTCATCAGCATCAGGGCATCTTCAAACTTTAGATTCGTGTAAGTCGCTATTCGATTCACCAATAAATCAGTGGCAATCTTTGCTGCTTCATCAAGCGTCTCTGCCGAAGCAATTTGTGTAAAGTAACGACCATTCTCAAGGATTGGTTGTTCTAATCTCATGCCTTTAATGACTTCCAGTTTCACCGTTACAGAGCCTGCTACCTCAACACCTGAGACAGATACCTCGCCGTCCCCCATTGCTGCATGTAAATCGCCTAGCGCGAACAAAGCTCCTGGCGTTTGAACCGGGAAATACAGCGTTGCCCCTTCAGCCACCATTTTATTATCCATATTGCCACCATGTGGCCCAGGCGTTCCACAATTCACTTCTCCAGCAGCTGGTGCTACACCAATAACGCCAATCATTTTTCGAACAGGTAGACTGAGTTGATTGAATAGTACCCTGCCGTGACGCACATGCATGACTTTTACTTTCATATCTTCTACTTGTTCACCAAGAGTCCCTAGACCCGGGCCTACCATCATGACGCCTAAAACGTCTGTCTCGATAGCCAGTATGGTCACCTTCAATGCGTCTCCAGGCTCTGCTCCCTCGACATAAATCGGACCAGTGGCTGGATTGATTTTATCCCAATCCAGGTCAGCTAGAGGCTGTTTTTCAGATTTAATTTGATCCGTGAAGCAGTCAAATGTTTCAATAGTAAGGCTTTCGCCGTCCTTAGCTCTATAAATGGGATCATGTTCTGGTGAAAACGAGTAAATTTTACCTTCTGTCTTTTGTAGGATTTTCATTTTACTGAATCGCCTCCATGATTAGTTTTCAAGTTCATCGTAAGTAAGAGGAATGCGTTGACCACGAATCATTGAATTTAATTTCCCTTGCGCTTGCGTGACTAGACGAGTTTCGTTGATTTCTGTCGATTGTCCATCTGTAAAGCGGAATGTGTACCAAGACGGGTCCTCTGCTTCTGGTGGACGCGTGTGATAAATCACTTCTTCTACATCTGTCCATTCATACGTCTGAAGCTCCGTTTGGAAAGGTGAACGATACACAATTTCCTCTTCCGTCACTTGAAAATACCCTAATGCGGCCCCGTAAAAACAATAGCCAGATGCAGCGAGTAACAAAACAGCGGTCACGACTGTCCATTTTTTCACGTTAGCCAACCAAAGTAAAAGAGGTGCCGCGACGAGTGCAGCTACTGCCACCCCATAGATTTGATAACTGGCCGGATAGACATATGTAAATAATCCATTTCGAACATAATAAGCGGTTTCGGTGACAATAATAGGTGTGATTAACCAGATTATTGGTGAAAATAATAATAAACAAATGGCAAGTGCCATGAACACATGACGCGGTCCGTAATTTCGCATTTAAAAATCTCCTCTACTATCGTTTAAAGTGAAGCTAAAACGGGTATAAAAGTACTATTTCCCTATTTAGATTTTGAAAGGAGCTAGCACATGATTGAGTTGAAGGACGTATCAAAAACTTTTCTTGATGGAACAAAAGCCCTCGATTCGATTTCCGTCACTATACCTGAAGGTAGTTTAACTGTAGTCATTGGTCCCAGTGGCTGTGGCAAAACTACGTTGATGAAATGTATCAACCAATTGGAAAAACCCTCATCAGGAACCATTTCTATACATAACAAGCCTATCTCTAGTATACCTGAGGTGGAACTTCGACGCGATATCGGATATGTCATTCAGCGTATCGGTTTATTTCCACACATGACCATTGAAAAAAATGCGAGCCTAGTACCGCAATTAAAAAAATGGCCGAAAGACAAAACTAATGCCCGCATTCGTGAGTTGATGTCTCTTGTTGGATTAGAGCCTGACACCTATCTAGAACGCTATCCACTTGAATTGTCAGGTGGTCAGCAACAACGAATCGGCTTTGTCCGTGCTCTAGCGGCAGATCCATCCATTCTTTTGATGGATGAACCGTTTAGTGCCTTGGATCCCATTAGTCGCGAACAGCTGCAAGACGAACTCATCTCGCTTCACAAAAAGATTCAAAAGACGATTGTTTTTGTCACGCACGATATGGATGAGGCGCTAAAAGTAGCTGACCATATTATTTTAATGAAAGATGGTAAGATTGAGCAAATGGGTACTCCCAATGAAATTATTCAAGCACCAGCTAATGAATTCGTCACACAGTTCATCGGTTTAGAACGCCTTCAGCGCAATCGCTCATGGCTCGACCTTCCATTGCATGCCTTAGACTTAACTTATCAAAAAGAGCTTGACCCTGCCATCAACTCATTCCGCATTAGCAATACGGCATCTGTTCGGGACGCTATCCTCCAATTTGAAAAGCACCAAGTCAGTCATTTAATGGTCGCTAACGGCAATGAACTCGTTGGCTTTATCGATCATTTCGCCCTTCTTCAAACCGCAACTAATCAGGAGGTGGGTGTATGACGGCAGTAATTGAATTTTGGGAAACCGTACAATCCCGTAGTGACCTTATTTGGGATTCATTTGTACAACATATGTATTTGTCGTTTGTGGCACTCTTCATTGGTCTCTTGATAGCCCTTCCACTAGGCATCATAGTGGCACGTTATCAACGTTTAGCAGAACCAATTATCGGTGTTACTGCAGTGTTTCAAACTATACCTAGCTTGGCGTTATTTGGATTTCTCGTTCCAGTGATTGGTATTGGCGCGAACACCGCTCTGATCGCCCTGATAATTTATGCTTTGTTACCTATCGTCCGGAATACATATACCGGCATTACCGGTATCGACTCCTCCATAATTGAGGCGGGTACAGGAATGGGTATGACAAAAGGTGATATTTTATGGCGCATCCAACTCCCTCTTGCTTTACCATTCATTATGGCTGGTATCCGTACAGCGACTGTCTTGACAGTTGGTATTGCCACTCTCGGAACATTCGTGGGAGCAGGTGGATTAGGTGATGTGATTTACCGGGGTCTGCAATCTTACAATAATTCATTGGTACTTGCAGGGGCTCTCCCTGTTGCATTTATAGCTTTATTTTTCGACTTCGCATTAAAATGGGTGGAAAAGCGTAGTACCCCAAAAGGCATGAAACGATAATTAGGAGGTAATGAATATGAACGCATCATGGAAAAAAGGATTTTTAGCAGTTACAGGATCGGCAGCATTAATTTTAGCGGGTTGTGGGAATGATTCTGCGGGTGGCGACGGGGACAATGAAATTATCGTCGGAGGGAAACCTTGGACAGAGCAATTCATTTTACCTCAGCTGATCGGACAATATTTAGAAGCTAATTCAGAGTATGATATTACGTACCAAGAAGGTCTTGGTGAAGTTGCTATTTTAACACCTGCTATTGATAACGGTGACATTGATATTTATGTGGAATACACAGGAACAGGTTTGAAAGATGTATTGGGTCTTGATTCTGAAGTTGGCGAAAGTGCAGAAGATGTGTTCAACCGAGTAAAAGAAGGCTATGAAGAAGAGTTTAACGTGACATGGCTTGAGCCACTTGGCTTTGAAAATACTTACACTCTTGCCTTTACAGAAGAGAGCGGTATTACTGCAGCTACGTACAGCGACCTTGCGGAACTTTCAAAATCTGAAGACCTAGTTTTCGGAGCGCCTCACTCTTTCTATGAGCGCCAAGGTGACGGTTATGATGATTTAGCTTCTACGTATGGTTTTGAATTTTCATCAACTGAAAGTTTAGATGCTAACATCATGTATGAAGCTTTGCGCAACGGTGATGTAGACGTTATTCCTGCCTTCACAACAGACGGCCGAATTGAACGCTTCAACCTTCAATCAACTGAGGATGATATGGGCTTCTTCCCGAAATACGATGCAGCTCCACTTGTTCGTATGGAAACGCTTGAGCAATTCCCTGACCTTGAAGAATTAATGAGTGGTCTTGCTGGAGCGATTTCAGAAGAAGAAATGATTGCTATGAACGCTCGTGTAGACATTGATGGCGATCGTGCTGAAGATGTGGCTCGTGACTTCTTGATTGAAAAAGGACTTATTGAAGAGTAAGAAACGATATAGAAAAGGCAGTAGGGATGCGTCCCTACTGCTTTTTTATGTTGTGTGAAGTTTCGACTCCGAATGGAATCGAGTTGCAGGCGTTAAAAATACGTTCGAAAATCAGCCGCACCCTATGAGGCATAGAGCGCCTCATAGGGCACGTTAGATTCCCGAAGCATTTCTGGACGAGCGCCTTCCGCATCTAATTTAGAAGAACATCCCCGCAATTGACGCACTCAATAATGAAGCGAGTGTACCCGCTGCAACAGCACGAATACCTAAACGAGCAATGTCTGGTCGACGGCTAGGTGCAAGAGCTCCTAGACCACCTAGCAAGATTGCCATCGAGCTTAAGTTAGCAAATCCACAAAGTGCAAAGCTGACAACAAGAACTGTTTTAGGAGACAAGCTTGCAATATCCGGTGCAAACGCTGAGTAAGCAACGAATTCGTTTAATACAAGTTTTTGACCGATGTATGAACCTGCTTGTACAGCCTCAGCCCATGGAACACCGATAACAAATGCTAGTGGCGCAAAGATCCACCCTAGGATTCTTTCTAATGTCAAAATCGGAAGTTCAACACCCAGATTCACATAATTGAAAACCCAGTTGATACCACCAATTGTGCCACCTAGAAGGCCATTGATTAATGCGATCAATGCGATAAAAGCAATTAACATAGCTCCTACGTTTAAAGCAAGACGTAAACCATCACTTGCTCCGTTCGCAGCCGCATCAATGACGTTGACCGAGTTTGTATCTTTCTCCATTTCGAAGTTAGTATCATCTACTTCCTCTGTTTCAGGAATCATCATTTTCGCCATGATCAAACCTGCTGGTGCTGCCATGAAGCTCGCCGCTAAAAGATACTCAAGCGGTACTCCTAACAAGGCGTATCCGACTAGTACAGAACCTGCAACTGAAGCAAGACCACCTGTCATAACTGCAAATAACTCAGACCGTGTCATCTTCGCTAAAAACGGACGTACAACAAGCGGCGCTTCCGTTTGTCCAACGAAAATATTAGCAGCAGCTGAAACCGACTCTGCTTTACTCGTACCGAGCAACCACGACAACGCCCCACCAATAAACTTGATGATCAGCTGCATAATACCTAAGTAATACAATACTGAGATTAAAGAAGAGAAGAAAATAATAATCACAAGCACTTGGAAAGCAAAGACGAAACCGACACCGTCTACTGGATCTCCAAGAGGGCCAAACACGAAGGCAATTCCTTCGTTTGCGTAGCTAATCATATTTTGAACAGCATTAGTTAACCCTAACAACGCTCGGCGACCAAATTCCCATTCTAATACGATAAATGCAAAAAGAATTTGAATCGCTAATCCACCTAAAATGGTACGTGGCTTAATCGACGTCTTTGCCGAAGAGAGTAAAAATGCAATTCCAAGGACGACAACAATACCTGCAAGACCCCAGAGAATATTCAACATGTGCACCTTCTTTTCTTTTAGTGTGTAAGATCACGAAAACGCTTACTTACATGGTTCACCCCTTGAAGATGTCTGACGACAGACAACTATCGGCATCTTATCAAATATTTCACCAAAAGTAAATGAAAAGTACCCTCAATTGCCGAATTCTATCTATTGTCTTATTCTCACATGTTCCCTACCTTTTTGCCATTAATAAGTATAAAAAGTACGGCGCCCCAATCAGCGCAACGATTACACCTGCAGGAACGTTGCCACTTTCAAGCACAGTTCGACCGATAGTATCCGCAACTAACAAGAACAACCCACCGATCAATAGGCTAATTGGCAGGAACAGCTGATGCCGCGGACCTACAAGTTGACGCGCCATATGTGGCGCCATCAGTCCTACAAATGAGATACCACCTGTCACCGACACTGCTGATGCTGCAAGTGCAACAGCTATGACACTCAGCGTCATTCGCTCTCGCTCGATTGGCAATCCTAACCCAATCGCTACAGGTTCGCCCAATCCCATGATATTTAACCGATTAGCTTTCAGCAAAGCAATTGGAACGAGGACAACAAGCCATGGCAACAACGCAAAAATAAATGGCCAATCTGTTCCCCAGATGTCCCCAGCCAACCAGCGGGCAATGAAATCGACCTTCTCTCTATCAGCAGAAGAAATGAGTAATACCATTAATCCTGATAACGCCATCGAAAAACCAACACCCACCAATACCAGGCGTATAGGTTGTACACCTAGTATGCGATCATAAGAGAAAAAGTAAATGGCGGCGGCTGTAAGAAATGCACCTAAAAATGCAATGACCGGCAGTGCATAAACAAATACACCAGTTTCAAGCGGGAAAAACAAGAAATAAATCGCGACTGCCACCCCTGCACCTGAATTAATCCCGATGATTCCTGGATCTGCCAGATCATTTCGAGTAATACCTTGTAATAGTGCTCCTGATAAGGCTAAGGCCATCCCAGCTAACAGTGTCACTAAAATTCGAGGTAAGCGGATATCGAAAAACACAAACTGCTCTTTAAACGTCCCATTCCCTGTGATTACGGCTCCTATTCGGTCATAAGAAACTGCTGCGTCTCCAAGACCCAGACTTACAAGTATAGTCGTTAAAATCGCTAGAGAAAATCCGCCTAGGTAAAGCTTCTGACGTTTACGTGCTTTGGAATTCATCATCGGAATGCACCTCCGCCTTTACGAACTAAGAACAGGAAGAACGGCAACCCTAAAATAGCGACTACTGACGCTACTGGCGTTTCATAGGGTGCATTGATGGTTCGGGCCACAGTATCTGCAAACAACATGAAAATGGCACCTACGACAAGTGACATCGGCAACACAAATCGATAATCCGTCCCTACAAATGGTCTTACGAGGTGAGGGACCATCAAACCAAAGAAAGCTAAATTGCCTACGAGTGCGACTGCTGCTCCTGTTAACATCACAACAAGAACAAACATGATGATTTTCACGTGAAATGTTTTTTGACCAAGACCTACCGCTACTTCTTCACTCAAACTAAGAATGGTTAAATGACGCGCGTATAGTATGGCCACGATTCCCCCTACAACCACAAAAGGCACCATGATCCCAACTTGGGTCCAAGTTGTCCCAATCATCCCACCTGCTGTCCACATCGACACTTGCTGGGACAGTTTAAAGTAAATACCTACACCTTCTGCAATCGCATAAAGGAACGCTGAAATCGCCGCTCCTGCAAGCACGATACGAATTGTTGAAAACCCTTCTGGGTGCAGCGAACTTACGCCAAAGACAAGACCAGCCCCTATAGCTGCTCCAATGAAACACGCTACCATAACGCCAAGATACGGGAGTGATGGGAATACTGCTAGACCCACCGCTAGGGCTGCATTGGCACCAGCCGTTAACCCTAAGAGGCCCGGGTCAGCAAGTGGATTCCGTGTCATCCCTTGAATAATGGCACCAGAAACACCAAGAGCCGCGCCAACGAGGGCTGCGGCTACTTCGCGTGGTATTCGTATTTCTTGAAGAACAACCGCGGCACTCGTTAATTCACCGATGCCGAACGCTGCTAAAACGTCTTTGAAGGAAGTGTTCGCTGCCCCTACCACAATCGCCAGCACAAAAACTGCTGCCAATACAAGTAAGCTAGTAATCATCTTATAACGAAACGGGTAGTTTTGTAGCTTCCACTTCCACATATTATTCTCCTAAAAATCCGTCTTCAAATGTAGCAAGTTGGAAATCTAATGTGATCGGGTCATTGAAATAGAATGCTTTCGAATCAACTTCGATGACACGTCCTTCTTTCACAGCTGGAATATTTTTAAATGTTTCTGTCTCTGCAAACGAATTATCTGCCTCTGCACTGCGACTCCAGACGATATAGTCTGCCGCGTACTCCGGAAGAACCTCAGAAGATAAGGCATAGTAGCCATCGCTAAGCGCCATTTCTTTTACTTTATCCGTCATCCCTAGGCCCATTGCTTGATACAGAATTTCCGTACCACGACCCCAGTTGTCGCCAAATACATATAATTGCTTGTCGAAACTTTCAATTACAGATACTGTAGTATCTTCGCCAATTTCAGTCTTGATTTGCTCACCAATTTCTTTTGCACGAGCATTAAAATCATCTACCCATGTTTGTGCTTCTTGTTCTTTGTTTAACAATTTTCCAATCTCGATATGCTGCGTCAAATAATCCACTTGTCCGTATGTATACGTTACAACTGGTGCGATTTCGCTGAGTTTATCCGCATTTTTCATGTCAGAAAGTCCAATGATCAAGTCTGGATCAAGTTCAATAATTTTCTCCAAATCTTCATCTGTCACAACTTCAACGTCCGCCAGTTGCTCTTGGAAGTTTGGATTATCTTTAGCCCATGAGTCCACACCAACTAGTGGGACATCAAGCGCCATTATGTTTCCTGCAAATGAAGCAAGTGAGATGACGCGTTGTGGATTTGCAGGCACTTCTATTGGGCCGTTCTCTGATTCGTAAGTAATCGTTCCAGATTCTTCTGTAGCCTCTTCTGCCCCTGATTCTGTCTCTGTAGCTGAATTGCCGCAAGCTGCTAGTACGAGAACAGTTGCTAATACAAGTAAAAATGCATAGATTCTTTTCATGTTAGTTGTCTCCTCTGATTAAGTTATAGGTGATACAAATTGGTTTTTGTGTGCGTGGATCTGTACCGATTTCGGCGTCGATATTAAACAGTTCCCGTAACACGTCTTTGCGAATGACCTCTTCAGCAGAACCAGCTGTCTTAATCTGGCCAAATTTCATACCGATGATGTAATCTGCAAAGCGCGCCGCATGATTGAGGTCATGAAGGACCATGACAATCGTGCGTTTTTCTTCTTGGTTCAGCTTTTGAAGCAGTTCAAGAATTTCTAATTGATGGGCCATATCGAGATACGTCGTTGGCTCATCAAGGAAAATCATATCTGTCTCTTGCGCTAGCGCCATAGCAATCCAGACGCGTTGACGTTGCCCTCCTGATAGAGAATCGACTGGGTGCGTTTCAAAGAATTTTGTCCCTGTGACGTTAAGCGCCCAATCAATCACTTCAAAATCACGTTTGGTAAGTTTTCCGAAACGCGATTGATGGGGGAATCGTCCATAGGAGACGAGTTCCTTAACAGTCAAAGCACCCGCACTATCAGGAGTCTGTGGCAAGACGGCAATCTTACGTGCAAGAGATTTCGTATCTTCTTTAGCGATCAATTCTCCGTCTAATACTACCGCTCCCTGCTGATGGGGGATGATTCGTGTCATAGCTTTCAGCACGGTTGATTTTCCACAGCCGTTTGAGCCGATAATTACGGTAACTTTTTCATCTGGTATTTCGACAGAGAGCTTCTCAACTATCGTTCGGTCGCCGTATTTGATTTGAAGGTCTTGTGTATGCAATCGAACCACTGGTCACACTCCCGTTGATAAGGATTCTCAATTTCATTTACAAACTTACTTTAATACGCTACAATCGAGATGTCAACTGATAAATGATAACTTTTCTCAAATAGAATGGGGCGAATGAGGATGAGAGAGCTATTCGATATAACCATAATTGGAGCAGGACCAGCCGGCTTGTACTCCACTTTTTATAGCGGTCTGCGCGGAATGAAAACAAAACTTTTGGACGCTCAGGAAGTTCTTGGCGGAAAATTAAATGTCTATATGGAAAAGATGGTGTGGGATGTCGGTGGACAGCCTCCCCTCCCTGCTGCAAAACTGATCGAGCAACTAATCACACAAGCAAAGACGTTTGATCCGACCATTTGTCTCGGTACTAAGGTGACGCATTTGGAGCGCTTGGAAGATGAGACCTTTGTTTTACATACCGATTCTGGTGAGAAGCATTACTCCAAGACAGTGATTCTGGCTCTTGGAAGTGGGATTTTAAAACCTCAGAAGTTAGCAATTGAAGGAGCCGACCGTTTTGAAGTTTCTAACCTTCATTATGTAGTGAAATCTCTTGGTCAGTTTAAAGACCGTCATGTCGTGATTTCAGGTGGCGGAAACGCAGCAATCGATTGGGCCAATGAGCTGGCTCCTCTAGCAGCTTCTGTGACAGTTGTTTACCGCAAAGAAGCCTTCACCGGTGCTCATGAGGCGCAAATTGATCAATTAATGAGCTGTGGTGCTAGGTGCTTATTCAATACGACAATCTGTAAGTTGGTTGCGGATGGTGAAGACCATGCGATTGATGGCGTGGAAGTGAAAGATGAAATGACTGGTGAAATTTCCTTGCTACCGGTCGATGAAGTGATCATCAACCATGGCTATGAAATCGATGCGGAACTTCTAAAGCACAGCTCATTCGATTTTGAACTGGATGAGTATTCACGAGTGATTGGTTCGGATTCAAGTGAGACTTCGGTTCCAGGAATCTTTGCGGCAGGCGATATCTTGATCCATAGCAGTAAAGTGAATCTGATTGCTGGCTGCTTCCATGATGCTGCGAATGCGGTGAACCGGGCCAAACTTTACATTGAACCAACTGCTGAGAAAGTGGCGATGGTTTCTTCGCATAATGATGTTTTCAAAGAGCGTAACAAAGAGCTCCAGTATTCTAGTTGAGAAAAGTTAGATGTGGAAGGCGTTCGCCCAGAAATGCTTCGGGAATCAAGCGTGCGCATAGAGGCGCTCTTGCCTCTGTGTGTGCGATTGATTTTCGAATGTATTTCTAACGCCTGGAACTCGATTGCGTTAGATGTGGAAGGCGTTCGCCCAGAAATGCTTCGGGAATCAAGCGTGCGCATAGAGGCGCTCTTGCCTCTGTGTGTGCGATTGATTTTCGAATGTATTTCTAACGCCTGGAACTCGATTGCGTTAGATGTGGAAGGCGTTCGCCCAGAAATGCTTCGGGAATCAAGCGTGCGCATAGAGGCGCTCTTGCCTCTGTGTGTGCGATTGATTTTCGAATGTATTTCTAACGCCTGGAACTCGATTGCGTTAGATGTGGAAGGCGTTCGCCCAGAAATGCTTCGGGAATCAAGCGTGCGCATAGAGGCGCTCTTGCCTCTGTGTGTGCGATTGATTTTCGAATGTATTTCTAACGCCTGCAACTCGATTGCGTTAGATGTGGAAGGCGTTCGCCCAGAAATGCTTCGGGAATCAAGCGTGCGCATAGAGGCGCTCTTGCCTCTGTGTGTGCGATTGATTTTCGAATGTATTTCTAACGCCTGGAACTCGATTGCGTTAGATGTGGAAGGCGTTCGCCCAGAAATGCTTTGGGAATCAAGCGTGCGCATAGAGGCGCTCTTGCCTCTGTGTGTGCGATTGATTTTCGAATGTATTTCTAATGCCTGCAACTCGATTGCGTTAGATGTGGAAGGCGTTCGCCCAGAAATGCTTCGGGAATCAAGCGTGCGCATAGAGGCGCTCTTGCCTCTGTGTGTGCGATTGATTTTCGAATGTATTTCTAACGCCTGCAACTTGATTGCGTTAGATGTGAAATCAAGTTCCGAACGCCAGAAACACACTGCGGAATCCGTCGCACCCGCAAAGGCTGAAAAGAGCCTTCACGGTCACGCCGGATTTCCTCGGAGTTTCTAGAGCGACGTTCTGCACATCTAAAATTCAACCAAATTCCTTCTGATGCTTCTTCTTCCTCTTCAGATAATCTTCATCTTCCCGCAATTTGTTCCAGTACTCTTTAAAAATCGCTGCTGATTCAGCTTTCTCGTCATTGATTTGTCGTTCTTTGATGGATCCATCCTCGTTATATTTCCGTCCACCTTTGTAATTCGCATAGCGCCTCGCTCGTGTGTGGCCCATCTGGATAAACTTGCGGGCCATGTCCATACCAACAAAGTCATCCTTCTTTCTATAGTCTTCAAATAGTTTCATGATTTCTTCGGCTGACTTTTTGGCGATGTCTGGCGTTTTGAACCGCCAGTGGGGCAAGATCTCGGACTTATAGGGTTCTACAAGTAGGACGCCTTGCTCTCCTCGACCCACTCTGTACAATTCAGGTTGTTTGCGGAAATCGATTTCTTCAAAATCTAAGTCATAATCAAATGGCATCGTAATTCGCTCCTTTTCTATCGTCTTTGATAAGGTTTACCCTAAAAAAAGAAGTGTGAAAACTAGCCTGAACCCTTTTGAGTGTTTAAGCCCTTTCTAGCAAGTACTTGAGTATCAAAAGTAGTTGCTAAATAATACTTTAGTCTGGTGATTATCACATTGAGTGCGCCGATTATGACGTTAGTGGCTTCCATTCTGACGTTAAAACTCGCCACTCTTACATTGCTGATGTTATGAAAACTAATCACCATGATAATTCCCCACAAAAATACCACAACCTATAAAGAGGTTGTGGTCCGTGGCAATTAGCTGCCCATTTTACGACGAGTCGTACTTACTTTTTTACCAGCTTGTTGAGATTGCATTTTTTTTCCGCTAGCATCTCCCGCATGGTTTGATTGGCCTTGTTGTTGCTTGTTTTTCTTTGCTTCTAGCTGTGCTGCGACAGCCTCTTTCAAAGACATTTTTTTCGGTTGCTCTGACATTCTGTCATCCCCTTCCGTTCATGTAGTCTGAACGTATCACGGGCGCAGGTGCTGTGTCAAAGTTATTCCGCCAGATCTAGTGAAATATATTTAATTTCCAGGAACTCGTCCATACCATAGTGACCACCTTCGCGGCCGATACCACTTTGTTTAAACCCACCAAATGGAGCTTGAGGAGAAGATGGACTTCCGTCATTTAATCCAACGATTCCATACTCCAAGTTTTCAGCGATATAGATTCCTGTGTTGATTGAAGATGTGTACACATACGCAGCGAGTCCGAAATCTGTATCGTTCGCGCGCTCGATTGCCTCATCCACATCTTTAAACGTTGTGATTGGAAGAAGTGGACCAAATGTTTCTTCATTCATACAAAGCATATCGTCTGTCGCATTCATAAGAACTGTCGGCTCATAGAAAAGACCTTCTTTGTTCTCGCCGCCAGTCAATACTTTTGCTCCCTTGTCTTTTGCATCTTGAACATGTTTTTTCACTTTTTCAACAGCCTCTTCATTAATTAGAGGACCGACTTTTACGCCTTCTTCTAGTCCATTTCCGACCTTCAACTGCTTCGATTTCTCAGCAAGCGCTTCTGCGAATTTGTCGGCAATTTTCTCATGGACGTAGACGCGGTTGATACAGACACATGTCTGTCCAGCATTGCGATACTTCGCTGCCATCACGTGTTCGACTGCCTTATCAAAGTTTGCGTCATCCATAACGATTGATGGAGCATGGCCGCCTAATTCAAGTGACACTTTTTTAACTGTCTCGGCAGCACCTTTCATAAGCTCTTTACCAACCTCTGTTGAACCCGTGAACGTCAATTTACGCACGCGCATATCTTGCATCCACTCTTCCCCGATGGCTTTAGAATCACCAGTAACTACGTTGACGACACCGTCCGGAATGCCTGCTTCTTTTGCGAGTTGCACCATGCGGATTGCCGTAAGCGGCGTTAGGTTTGCAGGTTTGATGACAACTGTACAACCACTTGCAATGGCTGGACCCACTTTACGTGTGATCATCGCTGCTGGGAAGTTCCAAGGCGTGATAACGGCTACGACTCCGACCGGCTGCTTTTGCACGAAGATACGTTTATTAGCAGTCGTGGCAGGAATCGTTTCACCATAAACACGCTTCCCTTCTTCGGCATACCATTTAAAGAAGCCATTTGCATAAGTAATTTCACCCTTTGCTTCTGCAAGCGGCTTCCCTTGTTCTCGAGTCATAAGTTCACCGATTTCATCTGTATGTTCATCCATTAATCTGGCCCATTCTGCTAACTTTTCAGTACGTTCATAAGCAGATAGCTTCGACCATGTTTTGAAAGCTTCAAAAGCTGCATCTGTTGCTTGGCGAGCTTCCTTTTTACCGCCTTTAGGAACAGTACCAACGACTTCACCAGTTGCTGGATTAGTCACTTCTTGCTGTTCTAAGTCTTGACCTGTCTCTTGTCCATTTATAATTAGTGAATAGTTCATCGTTCCACTCCTTTTTTATGTTCGTTCTGTAAGTTTACCACTGTAGGCAGCCCGGTAAACGTTACGGATATCCTCCTCATGAAGTGGAAGTGGACTTCTGGCGAGAATTCGCTTCTGTTTTACGCCATCTTTCGTAAGGGATTCTATGGCAGACTCCGGAATATCAAACTCCTGCAAAGTGTGCGGAATTCCTACATCTTTTACAAGGCGAACGAGCTCATCCACACAGGCATAGGATGCTTCTTCGTCACTCATAAGTGCGGCATTGCCACCTAATGCTTCGAAAATATCCCGCATTCGACGCTCTGTGGATTTTCGGATGTAATTCATAACGTAGGGAAGCAAGACAGCATTTGATTCTCCATGTGGAATATGAAACTGTCCACCAAGCGGATAAGCTAATGCATGAACTCCGGCTACTCCTGCATTAAAGAATGCTAGACCCGCGATGTAACTGCCGTGGCTCATCGCCGTACGTGCCTCTTTGTTCTCCCCGTCATGTACTGCTGTACGAATCGCACGACTCATTAAACGAATAGCGTGAAGAGCTAGTGCATCTGACGTGGGAGAAGCATTGACAGATACATACGCTTCAATAGCGTGTGTTAGCGCATCGACACCAGTGGCTGCTGTGACACGCGGTGGAACTGTGACTGTCAGTGCTGGATCAACAATTGCAACGTCAGCAATCAAGGCTTCATGAGCAATCACGTCTTTGGAAGAATCAAGAGACAACACAGAAATGTTCGTGACCTCTGAACCGGTTCCAGCTGTTGTTGGAATCAAAATTTTAGGCAGGCCTTTCTCAGTAATTGAACGAGTCGCTGTCAAATTTAAGTAGTCGGCAACATTTCCCTCATTTTTCGCAAGAACAGCAGCAAGTTTTGCTAAATCAAGTGCACTGCCGCCTCCAAATCCAATGACTAAGTCAAAGTTGCCTTCCCGGGTGAACTTAACTAGTCGTTCGCCTAGCGCAAGTGGTGGCTCAGGCTCAACATCTGTCGAAACCTCTACTTCCCACCCTTTTTCTCGAAGTGGCTCTGTTGCGCGCGCTGTAAGACCGAGTTTCTCCAACATGGGATCTGTTATGACCAAGATTCGTTTAGGATCGAACTTCTCAACTTGTGGAACGAGTTCATCAAGTGCACCCCATCCTGTGAAGCTAAGTGGTGCAAATACTAATTGCGAATACTTCATCCAATCTCTCCTTACTCGTAATAACCCTCTGTGGATTTTCTAAAGTTGGCAAACTGGTTTGCATCGTGCCCAAACCAGACTTGTGAATTGGTCTCTTTCGCGAGCTTTCGAATCCGTTCTACCGTCGCGGTATAGCCGACAGAATCATAAAGGATTCCTGGTGGTTTAACAGGTGGACCAAAGCTCTCTGCGGTGTAAATGGCATCAGATGCTAAGATGATTCCTCCCGTTTCTGGCATATCAATACGTAGACCTAACATTCCCCAAGCATGACCACTTCCGAAGTTTAAGACCTCCACTCCCGGAAGTAACTGCAATCGATCTTCTGAGCGTTTAATGGTGTTCCACTGAAGATTGTTTTTGATCCAAGCATCGATATCACCCCATACATAAGCGCCTTCCTTTTGATTGCGGGCATAGGTTTGAAGTGTGCCGTTAAATTCATCTTCATGGACAATTATTTGCGCGTTTGTGAATAGTTCCAGACAGCCAGCATGGTCTAGATGTAAATGGGAAGCAACTACGTATTTAATATCTTTTGGATGCACACCAAGTTCTCCTAAACGATTGTGTAAATAGCAGGCCTCGGGCATATCAATTGGAAACATTTGTTGCGTCGCTTGGCCCCAGCGTCCTTCGGGTCCCATCGAGTTTGGGTTACAAGCGGTATCAAATAAAATTTTTCCTTCGGGGTGATCAATCAGTACGGTGTAGACAGGGAATTCAACAAATTCAGTCGGTGCAGTGGGATTCGTAATCGTTGCCGGGTTGTGCATCGCAATCATCCAGTTCTTGTCCATGCGCATCCGGCCGTTGTCCATTACATATAACTTTTTTTGCGGTTGAATAATATGTGCCATTCTGATTTCCTCCTTTTTATCTCGTGAAAGAAGCAACAAACGGATTCAATGGATAGTGCCCGATAGCCTCACCTCCTAAAATGGTTACGTATTCATTTAAGCCAAAAACGGTTTCATTACTAATCGTCCTTTTTAAAAGCTGCTGTTGTCCCGCGCTCAATCAATTGTACAGGGAGTGTTTTTTGAATCCATGTTGTTTGCGGCTTTTCCATCAATTGAAATAACGCCTCAATGCCAAGCTCCCCTATATTTTTTGTAGCTCTTGTAGAGACTGTTGTTAGATTAAATGAAGCATGTCGACTCCAAGTCACATTATCGATTCCCATCACACTGATGTCTTCGGGTATGCGGTAGCCAAGCTCTTGCAAAACGTCTAGTGCATAGATCGCAATGGAATCGGTTGCAGCGAATAAGGCACTAGGTTTGTCCGGTTTTTTAAATAAGCCAGTTATAGTTTCACGAATTGCTTCAACGCTCGTATCGGTTTCAAATACCCATTGTTCATTGAGTACGTAACCATTTTCCTTCATGACTTGTTGAAAACCTTTGAAGCGACCGGCAAATGTACTCATGGTAAGCGGCCCACCTATCCAGGCAATGTTTCTGTGCCCCAGTGCTAGCAAATGCTCGCCCCCGAGTCGACCACCTTGCTCATTGTCGATCTCTATATAATGACTCTCTTCATGCGGCTTTCGGTTAAAATACACAAAGGGGACGCCGAATCGAGAAAGTTTTGCATGGACTGGGTCATCTCTATAAATGGATGACAAGATCATGCCATCCACTTTGGACTGCGCTAAGCCCTCAAAGACTCGCACATTGCTGCCGAAGTCTTCAAAATGAACTGCCACTTGATACCCACGTTGTCGAGCAAATTGAACAATAGCTGTGACGGAATCCGCAAAAAATGGGTTGTGCAAAGGTCCAGAAACCAATGCGATTGATTTTGTAGAATTGCTGACAAGGGATCTTGCAATTGCATTGGGATGATAATTGAGTGCTTCAATGGCACTTAAAACTTTTTGTCGCGTTTTTTCCTTCACCGATTCAGGTGTATTAAGAACACGCGAGACGGTGGTTTGCGATACACCTGCATACTTTGCGACATCTTTTGAAGAAACCATAGTTTTCTCCCCCATCAAATTACCGCCATCATAATCTATTAGCCATTTCATTGTCAAGAATTTTCAGACAACAATAAACCACCGCACACATTTTCCATGTGCCGGTGGTCTCTTTAGTTCTATTCATTCAAACTTAATTCGTCTTCCGTAACCCACTTGTGATTGGTAATCTCGTCGCCATCTGTTGTCGTATAGTCTATCATGTAAACGACTGTTTCTCGTGCTTCATCAATAGTAGCTGTCGCACCTTTCATTCCTTCTAAATGGTCAGCGTCTAAAGTGACCTCATCTCCAGCAGAGAACTCTTCTTGATCCGCTTCGACAAGCTCTTCGTGAATGACCCATTTATGGTCTTCCACTACTTCTCCTGATTCTACAGATTCGTAAGTCACGATATAAGCTGTCGTATCATATGCACCCACGACTTTCCCTACCGCACCTTCCATCCCATCCATATGCCCGTGGGCAATTGTGATGTCAGAGTCAACCGGAAACTTAGGATTTTCTGCATCTTTTAAGCCTTCAGGCAACATACCGTCACTGCTTCCATGACCTGCATGATCCATCTCTTCGGAAGAATGACCCTCATGTGATTCATTAGAAGAACATCCTGAAAGTACAAACAAGACAGCGGTAAAACTTATTAGCCATTTTTTCATTTAAATGACCTCCTTTACTAATTTCATATTATACCCCCTCACCCTATATTCATCAACTTTAAAACTAAATATGAAACATTTCGCCCATAAAAAAAGGACACACTTTTATGTATGTCCATTACTTTCTTAAACGCTTTCTGTTTCTATTCCGAAGAGGGTTGTACTGCTAGTTTCGGCTTTCGTTTCATCTGCTGGAGCAAGAATAAAAATACGCCTGCTAACACTAAAACACCGCCTACCAGTTGCCAGCCTGATAAACGCTCTCCCAGTAGCCAAACAGCAAGCAATGTAGCACCAACCGGCTCCCCTAGAATACTCATCGAAATGGTCGTGGCGTTTACATATTTCAGTAACCAGTTATTAATCATATGGGAGATGGTCGGGACTACAGCAAGCAAGACAAATATGCCCCACTCTTGTCCGGAATAACCGGTAAATGAGACACCTGCCACCAAATTATAGAGAACAAGTGCAATGGCAGCAAAACCGAAGACCGAAAAGCTATAGATCCAATGAGAGACCTTCTTGACAGCACTCTGACCAATTAGCAAATAGCCGACTACAGCAATGACACTCAAGAAAGATAAAATATCTCCCAGAATAGCGGCACTACTCAGTCCAAAGTCGCCCCACCCAATCATCACGGCACCAATCACGGCAATACCCATTGTCACTAAAGCGGCACGCGTCGTTCGTTCTCGAAAGACGATGAACCCACCAATCAAGGAGACAATTGGTTGAAGTGCAAGAATGATGGTCGAGCTTGCAACAGTTGTTAACTTTAATGAGCCGAACCAAAGGGCAAAGTGAAGAGCCAAAAACATGCCGGAAAACGCTAGCAATCGCCACTCACGGGTCGTCACATGTTGAAACTCTACACGACGGATCCAGACAATCGGCAAAAGAAATAAAGTAGCTAAAAGCATGCGATACATACTAAGAATAGTCGCCGGCGCATCTGACCATTTTACAAAGATGGCAGCAAACGAAATGGCGACAATAGAAATAAAAAGAGGAAAGATAATTTTAGGTGTTGATTCTTCAGCCAATTCTTACACGTCCTAACGAAACAAAATTGTTGAAACATAAATGACGACAGTGACTGTCAATGCACTGACGACGGTTGAGAACAAGACAGTTTGAGCAGCCGTATTGGCATCCACATCGTA
This sequence comes from Chryseomicrobium sp. FSL W7-1435, assembly GCF_038595005.1. Classification (GTDB taxonomy): domain Bacteria; phylum Bacillota; class Bacilli; order Bacillales_A; family Planococcaceae; genus Chryseomicrobium. The sequence continues at coordinate 695,384 of NZ_CP151997.1, read as the reverse complement.
TTCAAGTGCTAAACTCGCACTGTTTCTTGAAGTCGGAAAGGCACTGGCAATCAGTAAAGATTGGGCAATCACTCCCTCAAGTCCTAATGCTAAGATGAGTCCAAATGCAACAACTGGACCCATTAGTAGACGGAAAAAACTGCTCAGCACAACAGTTTTATTGATCAAAGATTTTACTTCAATTGTCGATAATTGCGCACCTAATGTGATGAGTGCTACGGCCACAAAACCATCGGCAATATAGTCTAGCGGGATACGAATGGGTGCCGGAATTGGCAAGTGCAAAAAATTCATCAAGGCTCCTAAAACAAGCGCCAGAACAATTGGCATTTTGAGTACTTCTTTAACAATCGCCATCCCTGATTTAGTGGTAGAAATTAAATTATAAAGTCCATATGTATAGGTAGTGATATTTTGCAAAATAACCATGATGACTTGAATCGCCACACCAACTGGATTGGCTACAAACAATAGCTGGGCAACCGGCAAGCCATAATTTCCAGAATTGATAAGAACGATGCTGTTTTTAAACACGGCGGCTTCTGAACGTGGAAGTTTAAGCAGACGTGCACCAAGGGAGCCAAGGATCATCTGCGAAGCAATAAACAGTAAAACGAAGCCAATTACCTGCGTCAATATAGGCAAAGAAATGACCGTTTCATACAAATTTATAAATACGGCGGCTGGCATAAAACAGTAGGTCACGAGCTGTGACAAAGCCTTCACGCGAAACGCAAATTTGATTTGTAGTAGCGCACCTATCCCAAGCAAGATAAGGATGGGGACGATAATCTGAAAAAACAACAATGCAAAGTATGACATCGGTCTCCCTCCCTCGCTTTAATACTAGCCCTCTTTTGGAATTCTGCCAACATTCTTTTTTCGTAAAACGAAGCGTTTCAGTTCGCTATTTTATTTTCCAATCCGTATAATAGGTGAGTACTGAAAAGAAAGTGAGAATACATATGACAAAAGATCAAAAAAAGAAATTAGCTATTTTAATGTTGAACATGTTCATTGCTGTCGGAAGCTTTGGTTTGATACTTCCGATCTTACCAGAATACCTCCGTGAACTAGGAGAAGGCGGAACTGCCGCAGGTATGATCATTGCCCTATTCGCTGGCGCACAATTGATCTTTTCTCCACTAGGTGGACGTTGGACGGATCAATACGGTCGCCGCAAAATGATAATCCTTGGGTTATTCGGACTTGGCTTTTCCATGTTACTGTTTTACCTTGCGCCAAGTATTTTATTCGTGTACATTTCTCGCTTCATCGGCGGAGTCGGCGCCGCGTTCTGTATTCCAGCCATATTTGCCTACGTGGCTGATATCACAACGATGGACCAACGTGCCAAAGGAAATAGCTTCATTTCCGCTTCGATGTCACTAGGTATTGTTGTGGGACCAGGTATCGGTGGATTCTTAGCTGAATATGGTACAAAGACACCGCTATTGGTGTCGGCAATCGTTGGTTTAGCTGCTGTTGTGATCTCGTATTTCACATTACAAGAAAGCCAGCCAGAAGGCGATGTGATGACACGTCCACAATCTTCCCTATTGGACGATGTTTTACAATCACCTAGAAAACCTTACTTCATTCCACTCATTATCATCATGGTTATGAGCTTTGGATTAATTGCATATGAGACAGTGCTAGGCCTTTACGTGGATGCAGCCTTCGGGGCAACTGCTCAAGAAATTGCCTGGATGATTACTGCTACTGGCGGTGTCAGTGTCATCATTCAATTATTCGTAGTAGATTACTTAGTGCGACGCTTTGGAGAGCCTGTTCTACTAATCGTCTTCTTATCTGTTGCAGCGCTAGGCTTCTTCTTATCTCTTATCGCATCAAGTTATGCCATGTTCTTCGGCATCACTTTACTTGTGTTCTTAGCGACATCCTTGCTTCGTCCAGTGCTAACAACGATGATTTCAAAAATGGCCGGAAAAGAACAAGGACTGGCTATGGGTCTCAACAATTCCTACATGAGTATCGGGAATATCCTAGGACCGTTATTAGCAGGTACACTGTTTGATATCGATATGAAGTATCCGTTTATGTTAGGTCTCGTAGTGTTGCTTGCTACATTACTGTTATCTATTAACTGGAGACGGAAAGCGAAAGCAGCCCTGTAAATTTCGAAATGAACGAGACTAAAAAAATAAAATCAGTATCTTCTCTTGATTAAATCGAGAGGAGATACTGATTTTTTTGTATTGAGTTCCGTTTCAGGGCTTCTTTCCGTGGGTGCGTTGTTTATGCCTCAACGAATTTGAGTTGCGAACGCCACATCTAAGATGATCTCACGTTCCAACTTTGATCCCACTGGAGTCCACCTCTACAAGCCACTCAACTTTTTCTATAAATCCTACTAATAATTCTTTTCCTCAATCTGCGAGCGCTAAAAGTGCTTCTGCCATGACCGCGACACCTTTTACGCAATCCGAGAGCTCTGTCCACTCGTCTGGAGAATGACTTTTCCCATTATGGCTTGGTACAAACACCATACCAGATGGTACGTATTTCCCCATAATCATCGCATCGTGTCCTGCACCACTCACAAGCGGCATCGTAGAAAGCCCACATGTCGTGGCAGCATCTCGAATAACTTGTTGAATTTCCTCTGGCACCAAGACAGGTGGAATCTGAACATCTTGTTCAACTTCTACCGTCAGGCCGCGTCTCTCTGCAATCTCATAAGCAGCTTCTTGAATGCGAGCAAGTAGTTCTGCACGTGGCTCTTCATAAATATCACGAACATCCACAGTCACTTGTGTCTCACCCGCAATTACATTTGAACCATTTGGGTGCACATGTAGTTTTCCAACAGTCGCAACTGATGTGTTGTTGATTTCACGCGGGAATTTCTCAACAGCCAAAATAAGTTCTGCAGCTGCTGGAACTGTATCTTTCCGCGCATCCATCGGCGTGTTTCCGGCGTGGTCCGTATTCCCTTTATATGTCGCTGTCAACCAAGCGGGACCAGCAATGCCTTCGACAACCCCAATGTCTGTGCTTGTCGCTTCAAGTTTCACGCCTTGCTCGATATGAAGTTCTAAAAAGGCATGGATCTCTTCAGGGCGACGTGTATGTTTCTGTACATCTTCTGCAGTAAAGCCGGCTTGTTGCATTGCATCAACAAGAGCAACCCCATCGTCATCTGAGAAGCGCAGCAAGTCTTGATGACTGACTTCTCCCATCAGAACGCGACTTCCAAAGATTCCATTCCGGAAGCGAGCCCCTTCCTCGTCGACAAATACGACGACTTCAATACCACGCTTCGGTTGAACCCCTCGCTGTTGCATCGCTTTAATTGCGAGCAGACTGCTGATGCAGCCAAGAGGCCCATCAAATGCACCTCCATTTGGAACGCTGTCTATATGCGATCCGGTCATGACTACAGGGAGTGTTGGGTCCTGCCCTTTATAAAGCCCGTATAGATTACCAATAGCGTCTTCTCGCACTTGCAGTTTCAACTCTTGCATCCAGCGCACAAAGACAGCTTTAGCTTGTGTCTCTGTTTCTGTATACGGAAAGCGGTGCATCCCGCCTTCCGGTGTCTTCCCTATTTGCATTAACTCATTTAATTTTTCTGCAATTTCTTGTGGATCAATTCCAGGAAAGCTTGGAACCTCTTCCAAATTCCGCACTAAACGTTCGTATGTAAACATTATTCTCCTCCTAGTGGGTATTCAATGACTGCTCCTGGACCTAATGGTAGCCCTAAGAAGTACCAAATCGCAAAGAATACGATCCAGGCGATTCCAAAAACGATCGAGTACGGTAGCATGATTGAAATCAATGAGCCAAGACCTAAGTTTTTGTCATAGCGCTTTGCGAGCGCAAGCAAGATGGCAAAGTAGGCAAACATTGGGGTAATCGGATTTGTAATGGAGTCACCAATGCGATAAGCCAGTTGTGTGAATGCCGGGCTGTAACCGAGCAACATAAACATCGGCACAAAAACCGGTCCCACAATTGCCCATTTAGCGGATGCAGAGGCAATGAATAAGTTCAAGAAAGCTGCGAACAAGATAAAACCAATCAACAATGGTAAGCCTTTAAATCCAATACCTTGTAAAAGATCTGCACCATTGACGGCCATGATGATCCCTAAGTTACTCCAATTGAAGTAGGCAATGAATTGTGCTGCAAAAAACGCAATGATGATGTAGAGACCCATCGAACTCATCGCTTTTCCCATTTCATTCGCTACATCCTTATCATTCCGTAAAGTTCTAGTAGTAAATCCGTAAGCAAGTGCTGGGAACAAAAACAGTCCCATGATGACGGGTACTAATGAACTCATGAATGGAGAGATAACAATTCCTCCATCTTCCCCGCGTAACCAACCGCTCTCAGGCACGATTGTGATGGCTACTAATGCAAGGAAAACAAGTGTTGCTAAACCAGCAAGTTTTAGTCCTTTTATCTCAACAGCCTGTAGCGGTTCCATTGAGATTTTTGGTCCTGTATATTCTGGTAGACGTGGTTCAACAATCTTTTCTGTCACCCAAATAGCAAGCGGCACGATAATGAAACAAGAAGCAAATAAGAAGTAAAAGTTCATTGCTGGGTTGACGACAATATCTGGATTCACAATCTCCGCAGCTGTTTGTGTAAATCCTGCAAGTAAAGCATCTAACATATTAACAATCAAGTTGGCACTGAAGCCGCCAGCCACCGCTGCATAAGCGGCAGCCATCCCTGCGATCGGGTGACGCCCAACACTCATAAAGACGAGTGCAGCAATCGGGGGTAACACGATAAACCCTGCATCTCCTGCCATATTGGCAAGAACGCCTGCGAATACGATAGCAAATGTAATCATCTTCTTTGGTGCTGCTTGAACAACCTTACGTAGAAGTGCTGAAATCAACCCCACACCTTCTGCAAGTCCAACACCAATCATTGTCACGAGAACAAGCCCAAGTGGTGGGAAGTTTGCAAAGTTGGTCACCATCTTAGTCATAATTTCTTGGAAGCCCGTTTTTGTTAAGAGGCTAATAGCTTTTATTTCTTCGTTCGTCCCTGGATTCACTACTGCCAACCCTGCCATCGCTGCAAAATGAGATACTACCAAAATGGCTAAGGCAAATAAAATAAAGAGCGTGACCGGATCCGGTAATTTGTTTCCGACCTTTTCGACAACATCTAAAAACTTTGAAAATAATCCTCGCTTTTTTGCAGCTTCCATTCAGTTCTCCCCCAATTTTTCTGAAAATTAATACTTTTCATTATAACGCTTTACCCAAATAAAGCTATGTGAGTTTGAACAAAATAGAATTGTGTTAGTTGTGATATTTAACAACTATATTCAACTTACTTTGTGTAACTAACCATAGATATTGGAAATTATCAGTGTATAATGAAAAGTATTAAAATTTATGGAGGTTAAAAAATGTCTACAATTAGTACGTTATTCAAACAAATCGAAGGTTTATACGATGAAATGGTTGCTATCCGTCGCCATTTCCATGAAAACCCTGAACTCTCTTTTGAAGAAGTAGAAACTCCAAAATTCATTGCCAACTATTTAACGGAACTTGGGATCGAGGTCGAGACAGGCGTCGGTGGACGAGGTGTCGTTGGGCGTATTTATGGTGGAAAGCCTGGAAAAACAGTTGCACTGCGAGCAGATTTTGATGCACTGGCCATTCAAGATGAGAAAGATGTCCCGTACCGTTCCAAAGTAGCCGGAAAAATGCATGCATGTGGGCATGACGGACACACAGCCACTTTATTGGCAGTAGCCAAAGTACTTCAAGCAAACCGCGAACTCCTGCCAGGAAACGTTGTTCTCATCCATCAATTTGCAGAAGAGTTAGCACCAGGTGGAGCAAAACCTATGATTGAAGCAGGATGTCTTGAAGGAGTTGACGCTGTGTTCGGCACTCACTTATGGTCGATGATGCCTTGCGGAAACATCGGGTGGGCGCCTGGTCCATCGATGGCAGCAGCCGACAGATTCTCTATCAAAATCAACGGTCGCGGTGGTCACGGAGCCTCTCCTCACGAAACGATCGACAGTCTCTATTTGGCAACTCAAGTTGTCAGCCAGTTCCAGTCGATTGTCAGTCGTCGCATCGACCCGTTACAGCCTGCTGTGTTGACTGTAGCCACTCTTCATGCCGGGTCTGCTTTCAATGTCATTCCTGACAGCGCAGAAATTGGGGGCACGGTGCGTACGTTTGACACAGTTGTTCAAGACCAGATTATCGAAGAAATGGACCGCATTTTAAAAGGTGTTTGCGAGGGAAGCGGTGCGACATATGAATTTGATTTCATTAAAGGCTACCCTGCTGTCGTGAATCACGAACAAGAAGCGCGCCTTGTTGCAAACTCTGCAGCTAAGGTCGTCGGTTCAGAGCATGTCAATCAAATGCAACCAAGCATGGGCGGAGAAGACTTCTCGTACTTCTTATTAGAACGCCCTGGTGCATTTTTCTTCACAGGAGCAGGAAATCCAGAAGTCGGGGCGACCTACCCGCACCACCATCCAAAATTTGATTTTGACGAACGCGCAATGGTGGATGCTGCAAACGTCCTGATCCAAGTGACATTTGATTATTTAGAAGGATGACAACATGAACGAGTCCTTATCGAAACGTCAACTTGAATCTCTACTGTATGCTTCGAACGTCATGAACAGCTCTCTCGATATCAATATGATCATCGAGTCCTTGCTCCAAGTGTGCGTCTCGCAAGTAGAAGCGATTGATGGAGGCGTCCTCTTTCTATTCGATGAAGAACGCCAACGTCTGATTGCTAAAAAAACGACGGTCCTAGATAAAACCATCATTGATAAAGTAGCCTTAAAACCAGGAGAATCGATGACAGGCCAGTGTTTTATCCGAAAAGAAATCGTACTTTATCAAGGACGCGACTCAGTAACGTCTCTGACCAATACATTATCGCCTGAAAATAAAAACTATCTTCTTTTGTCCGTTCCAACGATGCCCTATTCAACAATATGTGCACCACTTCTCGTAAAAGGCCAGTGTTTGGGCGTCATTACATTAGACGCCTTCAAACCTGTTGAAATCTCGGATGAAGACTTAAAACTTGTGAAAGCCATCTCCCAACAAGCAGCATTGACACTTGAGAATGCACGTCTCTATCAAAAGCAAGAACAAGCGATGACAGATGTAAAACGAGTAAATTATGCTTTGCAGCGATCGTCGACGATTCATAGGGAATTGACGGAGCTTGTTTTAAACGGCAAATCGCTCGAGGAAATCACTTCCTATATTGACCATAAGTTGAGCATAGTATGCGCTGTCTTAAATGAAGAAGGAGACTACTCTGTCCCTCCTTCCTCACCTGATTTCCACTCCATTTTAAAGATGCACTATGATGATTCACGCCAACAGATCAAACTCCAAGAGACGGAGTATTACCTCGCCTCTTTCCGACTAGGCTCTCGACAAGAGTCAATCGGTTGGTTGACCTGCGCAAAAAACGAACCGTTTGATGCAATTGACAGCAATACCCTTGAGCATGCGAGTAGTATTCTTGCGATGGAATTGATTAAACGCAGAGCCATAGAGGATGCGCAACTGCAGATGCGGGGAGAGTTCGCCGAACAACTGTTTTCAGGGGTTTTAAAAGAAGACTTACCACTACTCGCTAAGCGCCTTTACCTTCCAGTCGAAGGTAATTTTGTTGTCGCTATTGCCCGTTTCGATGCTCCAGTTGAAAAAGTAGTGATATATCCAAAGGTCATTCAACAAGCAGCGCGACATTTGCAGGGGTATACGCACTTCACATCATTAGAAAGTCGTGAATTAAAGGTCTTGATCCACTTGACGAGCGAGCAAGATGCTCGTGACATACGGACAATTTGGAGAAGTTGGCTTGGTGAGCTGAAGATATTAACAGATCGATCGGTTGCAGTCGGTATTGGCAAAGTCCATGCGCATCTGAGACGAGTCTATCATTCGACTCAAGAAGCTTATCAGACACTGCGCTATATAGAGAAGCGAGAACTTCAGGATATCTGCATCAGCTTCGAAGAATTAGGCATACATCGTTTGTTGCTCCAAGCACCGAAAAATGAACTTGAGGGCTATATCGAAGAGACACTCGGGCCTCTACTTCGCTATGACCGTGACAAAAATGGTGAACTCGTCACGACGCTTCGTGTGTATTTCCAGTCTAACCAGCAAATGAAAGTTACGTCAGAAGTGCTTCACATCCATGCAAATACATTAATTTATCGCTTGAAACGAGTAGAAGAAATTACAGGCCGCACGCTGACAAAAGTAGAGGACCTCTTAGCCCTTCATACAGCTCTTGAATTCTTCGAAGACGCCATACGATAAGACTCGTGCTATGCTAGATGAAAAGGAGGCTATACACATGGAACCATACCTTGCTTCACATTTGGATACCGTCCGTTCATTGACAGTCAAAGTGTTAGATACTACACCAGAGGAATTGCTGGATGTCGTACCACCAGGCTATTCCAATTCCATCCGCTGGAACTTAGGACACATTGTCTACGTTCAAGAACGACTTGCTTATGAAGTCGCCGGGAAAGATATTCACCTTCCGGATCAGTATGCACGATTATTTGCAGCAGGAACGAAACCCGCGGATTGGAACGAGACGCCCCCTTCTATCGAAGAAATTCGACAGCAATTAGTCGATCAGTCGGCTCGCATCAAAGCGAGTCATCAAAGCGATTTAAACACCCCACTTTCACACCCTTTCACGAACAAATCAGGCATTACGTTTGATACAGTTGGGGGCTGTTTGTTGTTTAGCTGTTTCCACGAAGGACTTCATCTGGATACAATCCGGCACTACTTGCGGCAATTAAAAAAATGACAAACAAAAAAGCATGAATGCCTTCGAGGCACACATGCTTTTTCATTAGGCTGAAATGCGATTGAGTAAATGCACAACAATCCATCCAGCTGCAAACGTCAATATACTTAATCCCCACTGTACGCCGTTCTCAGGAAGCCCTGGGAAGACGACAGCCAATGAACCAAGGACAAGTCCAATGATGACGGCAAATGTAATGCCTGGTTTGTGAGCAAGCAGATAACGAATAATCTTACTACTTACAATAAACCCTACTCCGACCCCTGCTCCAATAATCAAAATCAAGGGAATGTTCAAATCAGACAATGCTCGAATTGCTGTTGGATACACACCAATCAATAAAAGGATGAATGAGCCACTAATACCCGGTAATAACATCGCCATACTGGCTAACCAACCTGAGAAGAACAGCAGCGCCGTCGTGGCAGGTGACAAGTTTGTGATTAATTCAGCTTCAGCTGGTCGAATGAATGCCATACTCGCCACTAGTACAGTTCCGATTGCAATCGCAACCCAATACGAGGATTTAAAACCCGCTCGTGAATCTAATTCTTTAAACAACATTGGAATGATTCCAATTATAAGTCCTAAAAAGAAAAATTGGGTAGGTGCATAATAATTCTCAAGTAGAAAATCTATGACACGACTCAACGACAAAATCGTCACGACCATACCTATGCCAAGAGGAATTAAAAATAACGCATGACGCTTCCATTCACGACTGAAAAACCCACTGATTGATGCAATTAACCGGTCATAGATACCTAATATGACAGCAATCGTCCCGCCACTTACTCCAGGAATTAGATCTGCCACACCCATAGCAAAACCACGTAAAATATTCTTCCATTCCATTTCCTATACCGCTCCTTTTTCAAGTTCACATTGTTCTAGTATAGCGGAATAACTAGTTTTTTGCACAATGCAAAAAGGCAATGCCTTATGAGACACTGCCTTTTCTAGACTAATTAATAAGTTTGGCATAGACGACCAATCGTTCTTCGCGTGTTCCCCACTCTCGGTTGTAGGTACCGGAGCATGTGATCAGCACGAGTTCAGGTGAAGAGGTATACCCGAACACTTCAGAAACATCCGCTAGGGCAAGGGGTATAGACTCTAGCTTATAAATCTCAAATGTAAGGTCATCGTTTTCTCCTGCGACTTCAATGACATCGCCTGGCTGTAATTCTGCTAAATCCCAAAAGATGGCCGGACCTTCTAGTCCATCTACGTGTCCTGCAATGACAGCACGACCGTTTTGTCCTGGATTGTATCCAGGTTCGAACCAACTAACCTCATCAATTTCATCAGGAACGGCCATTTCCCCTAAATTATTCGTACCAAGATGTTGAACAGGTGCTTCCACATCGATAGCAGGAATTCGCAAGGTCTTTGGAGAAATCCCTTTTGATAAGGCAGCATTGATAGGATTTTCAGTGGGTGGAGCAATCGATTGAACGACTGGCTCTACAGACGTACTCGGAACGTCCACATCAAATCCAACATTCTCTGTTTTCACTGCTACCTCATCAACAGGCGCACAGCCTGCAAAGAGGAGCAGCGCGAGAAGGAAGAAACTAGTTTTGAAAACTACGACGGTAAGCAAACGCTCCACCCATTGCTAGTACTAATCCACCAGCAACTAATAGGTACATCATCGTGTTTTGCTCAGGAGTTCCAAGACCTGTCGCTGGCATTTCTTCAGGAGAACCAGCACCTTGGTAGTCTACTAGAGCAAGTACTTCTAGAGAGTCAGCAGTGTTGATCGCGAATACACTGTATACTGTGTCAGCAGCTAGTTCAGTTCCTTCTAAAGGAAGAACTTGTGTACCATCTGGAGTACGAATCTCAAGATCATAGGTACCCGCTTCTAATTCCATGTAATCTGTGATTCCAGGGAACGTAGCGCCAGAAAATACTGCGTCTCCACCGATTAGACCCACATCAACAGTAGGTGCATCTGGTGATAAGTGTCCAACACGAATTTTTGTCATACCTTCTGATACTTCCATAGAATCTTCAGCTACAACGAACTCAAGAGATGCTACTAAGTTAGCTGCAGCAACTGTGTACGCTTTACCAGCTTCAACTGTTAAGTCCTGTTGTAAAACCGCTTCGCCTTCCATGTATTCACTACCAGCAGCAAATACTTCCACACTATGTGTTCCAGCAGGTACATCTAAGTAGCCTGAGTCTGCTTTAAATGGAACATCTTCTAATGTCAATTCACCGTTTACATAAACATCAACATTTGGAGCATCTGGGGATGCATGGACAACTCTTACTTTTGCGCCTTCATGATCGTCAGCGAAAGCAGTTGCTCCTAGTGAAAATACCATGGATAAGACGACTGCAAGTGATACCAAGATTTTTTTCATCTTCTTCTCTCCTCTGCTTGTTTAATGTTTGTACACCTTTTGTACAACTTAGTTATAACTCATATACAGAGATTGTACAAGTGAAAAGTCTACTAAAATTATTGAAATTGATAAAATTAAATATATTTTACTATATAAATCATAAATATATCATATTTAGACTAAGTATTGACAAAGGGTATACAAAAAATAAGACCCTGCACAAATAGTTACGTAAACTATGTACAGGGTCTGTATCAAATTTTAGCAGTTCGAGTTGTAAAATCTACTGTTGGATAATAGGCTTCTTTCACAAGAAGGTTCGGACCTAAACATGATACAGCTGGACAATGACAATTCATTGAACTCGCGGATTCAGTCGTTACCCATCTTTTATAAATATCAGGCAACGAATTTTCTAATAGATTACCTACTTTAGCAGCTTCTCCAAAATCCGTCACAGCGACATCTCCCGTAAAGATGTTTACATTCAATCGTGAGCGACCATCTGGATCATTTCGTACTGTTACATTTTTCTGTACGCGTAGTCTTGCGAGCAACTGTTGATCTTCTATAGAAGCGTTGCACGAATAGAAAGGCAGTGTGCCAAATAACATCCAACTGTCCGAGTCTCTTACATCGAGCAATCGGTGAATGGCGTCTCTTGTCTCTTCAAGAGATAGCACATCTAAATTGGAAGCAAAGCTCACTGGGTACATAGGGTGAATTTCATGACGACTACACTTCATTTCATTTACAACTTGTCGATGAATTTCTTCTATATAAGGAAGGGTCCTTTTGTTGAGCATAGTCTCAGCCGAAATAAATACGCCTAATTCAGATAAACGCCTACTGTTCTCAATCATCTTATCGAACTGCCTTCTACGAATAGCCTTAGGCGGTGGAGTCTGCATATTGGTAAACCCGCCTTCCATGAAATCTTCAAGTGTCCCCCAATTATGCGAGATATGAAGGACATCAAGGTAAGGAGCGATTGCTTCATAACGTTCAAACGGCATCGTCAGATTCGAGTTGATTTGCGTGCGCACATCACGAGATTTAGCATATTTCAGGAGCGGAAGAATCACTTGGTCGAGTGATTTTTTCGAAAACAAAGGCTCTCCACCTGTGAGACTAAGTGTACGTAAATGAGGGATGTCATCCAATTTAGCAAAGATTTTCTCCATCGCAATAGGGTTTGGGTCCTTGAGTGCCAGAATATCTCCTACAGCACAATGTTCGCAGCGCATATTGCACAAATAAGTTGTGGTTAACTCAATGCTTGAAAGTGTCAAACCACCATGTTGTCGGATATCAAGATACGCTTCCCAATCATCTTGGGTAGGTGTTTGTTGGTGCGTTTGTTGTAGGATCATATGATGTATTGCCTTCTCTCTGTTAATTTTCCATGTCCTATTGTACACGGTTTAGCACAAAGAAAAAAGAGCAGCCGAGGCTACTCTTTAAGAAGACATCCACATGCCGCCGTTTACATGTATACACTGACCTGTCATATATGCACCATCCTCTGAAGCAAGAAGGACATATGCCCCAACTAGATCACGAGGCTGGCCTGGACGACCAAGTGGCGTATCGACACCAAACTCTTTGACATGTTCTTTGTCAAAAGTTGCTGGAATTAATGGTGTCCAAATCGGCCCTGGTGCAACCATATTGACACGAATTCCTTTTGAGGCAACGTTTTGAGCTAAACTGCGTGTAAATCCGACAATTGCTCCTTTAGTCGAAGCATAATCGATTAATTCTTCGTTACCCAGATAAGTCGTCACAGAAGTTGTAGTAATGATTGAACTCCCTTGTTTCAAATGAGGTAAAGCGAATTTGGACAAATAGAACACTGGATAGATATTGGTTTTATACGTAATATCCCACTGTTCCGCTGAAATGTCTTCAAGAGACTTCTGAGGAAACTGCTTAGCAGCATTGTTCACTAAGATATCCAGACCACCGAACTCTTCTACAGTCTTATCTATCAATTCTTTACAAAAGTTTTCTTGAGAGACGTCTCCTTTAACAAGCAGCACTTTCCCACCGCGCTCTTCTACTAGCTGCTTTGTCTCATTGGCATCTTCATCTTCGTCTAGATAATTAATGACCAAATTGGCTCCTTCAGCTGCAAAAGCAATGGCTACCGCTTTTCCAATCCCGCTATCTCCCCCGGTAATTAGCGCGACTTTCCCTTTTAATTTATCTGCACCTTTATAATCCACTGGATGTACCGGTGCCGGATCCATCTTCGACTCTACACCAGGTTGATTTTTTTGTGTCTGAGGTGGTTGCCCATCTTGTTGACGTTCATGAATATTCATTCGTATTCCTCCTTCAGATTTATATCTGTATTAGTTTTCCCTACCTGTACTGTTTAAAACGTTTAACATACAACAAAATGGGCATAAGATTACTAAAGGGAAGGAGGCACTTCTATGTTTACAGCAACAATTAACGACATTCAATTGACCTTTACTGAAAAAGGTTCCGGCACCCCTGTACTTCTTCTCCATGGCTTAACAGGGAATCGTCATATGTTTGATGAAGAAACAAAAGTGCTAAAGAAATACTTACGCGTAATCGTCCCAGATTTACGCGGACATGGGGATTCCGAACGCCCTTCAAGCTACACGTTGGAGGATATTATTGAAGATTGTTACGCTCTTATTGAAGAACTTGAAATTCCATCACTGCATATTATAGGTGTCTCAATGGGTAGTTATGTAGCACAAGGCTTAGCGATTCGTTTAGGGGATCGTGTAAATAGGTTAGTGTTAGTTGCCACTAAATCTGCCGGGACCACATCATCCATGCAAGCATTGTTCGATGCACATGAAGAGGAGTTACAAGGTTTGTCTCATAATGCCAAACTATTAAAAGCGTCAAAATATATGTATCATGACTTGCAGGCAGTTGGACAATGGAGTAAAGGCGCGGCAAAAAAAGCGGAGGCCATGACAGCCGAACAAATTGAAGCTGCCAATTCAGCGTTGATGGGATTTGATTTCACAAATCAGTTATCTTCTATTTCTGCAAAGACTCTGGTCATCAGTGGTGACCACGATCAATTGAATCCATCTGAAGAAGGACGGGAGACAGCTCGTCTCATTCCTCATGCAACGTTTGCTGAATTCAATCAATCGGGACATGCACCTAATGTGGAACAACGTCTTCTTTATCTAGATTTTGTACTGGAGTTCCTTGGAATAGAACGTACAGCTTAATTTTATAAATAGGCAGCGTATCTCTCAAACTGTTCTTTCGTGGAAATATCACGGGCAAAGAACGGGATGTGGATACGTTTTTGTTTTGCAAACCGTTTTTCAATAGTAGCTAAATAAGGAACTTCTGCTTCTTTTCGTTCACGCATAAACGCACCTTCAACCTCTTCTGGCAACACCTTGTTTACGATTAACGTGCGCACATGAATGCCGTAATTGTGAAGTAAATCTACAGCCTTTTGTGTCTCTAGAATAGGTAACCTCTCCGGATTTAGAACAAAAATATAGCCTGTCATCTTTTCATCAAGTAGAATATCTCGGACCGCTTTAAATCGGCGTTGACGTTCTCTCAACACATCATAAATTGGATCCTCTCGAGGTTTACCATCATTCAAAAGTTGCGCGTAATTTTCATTTGTCTTTTCCCGTTTCTGAAGCAACCCTTCAATCCACACGCCCATCAGTTCCGGCAGCGTCAAAAGGCGAATCGTATGTCCTGTTGGTGCGGTGTCAAAAACGATTTTCTCGTAGTTCGTGCGTTCATCTAACACAATCGAAACAATTTTATCAAACATGGCTGCTTCATCTGCACCCGGAGAGGCTTTTGCTGTGTCCAGTTGCCGATACACTTCTTGCATCATCGTCGGGTTGACCGTGCCCTTCACATTTTGCTTCACTTGATCGATATATTTCGTTGTTTCAGTCTCTGGATCGATCTCGAGCGCAACCAAATTAGGTGCAACCTCTTTGCCTTCTCCCCCTATTTCGGTATCGAAAATGTCACCTACATTATGTGCAGGGTCTGTAGAGACGAGTAGAGTACGCTTGCCTTGTGCGGCAAACTTCCAGGCAATGGCTGCGGCTGAAGTTGATTTTCCAACGCCCCCTTTACCTCCAACAAAAACGATTTGTTGCGTTTCCATGCTATCCCCTCCTCTTCTTTAACAGCAACGAAATCCCGTCATAGGAGATTTATCCATGCCCATCCTTAAATGCCAATCGTGAAATTGTTCCATCATGTAAGGATATAACTCAAGCGTATAATAGTAGGCGGGGTTAGGTATGCCAAGCATCTCCGAATACAACATGAATAAAAACATATCATCTTGATCCCGTAGCTCGCGCGCAATTTCTGAACGGTGCGGCATCGATAAGACTTCTTCATAAAACGCAACGAGCGCCTTCATTTTTTCAAGCAATGACATTCAGATGATCCCCTTTCAAGAAAAAAGGCTGCCAGCAGCAGCCTCTTTAATTATTCGTCAAAATTATAGTCCGGGTCGATCCCTTTTCGTAAGGCTGATACAGCTGTAAGCAAGATCCAAAGTGTAAATCCAAAGATGATAGCACCGAACACAAACAACAGTCCGTTTGGATTGCTACCCCACATCGCCCACTGGAAGAATACTTGTTGCGCCATAGCGTACATTGTCATGAATACAAGGAAGATCATTGGAATCAAGGCAACCCAGTAGTTACGTCCAAGCCACTTCAGCCAAATCGTTAACAGCAATAACGAAATACCGGCTAGTAACTGATTGGATGTCCCAAATAGCGGCCATAATAGATAGCCACCTGACCCAAATCCATTTGGACCTTCCGGAATTAACACTAGTGCAGCAGAAGAAACAACAGCTATAGTTGTGGCAACATGTGTTTTAGTCAAGACCGGCAAGTTGTACTCTTGCCCAAGCTCAGCAATGATATAGCGCATGAGACGAACCGAAGTATCTAGCGTCGTTGCCGCAAAGCTGATAACAATAATGGAGACAATCGTCGTTGCGATATTGGCAGGAATGAATAATCCTTCTGCCAGTTGTGCGGCCCCTTGAACAAAGTTGCCAAGGCCTCCTCCACTTGCTGCCGCAAAGCTTGAATAGCTCTCACGAAACGCGTCAGCCGTAGGGAAGAATGTAATGACTGCTATGATGGATACGAGGGCAAGTACCCCTTCGCCAACAGCACCCGCATACCCTACAAAACGTGCATCTGTTTCTTTATACAACTGTTTTGAAGATGTTCCTGACGAAACAAGACCGTGGAATCCAGAAATTGCACCACAGGCAATCGTGATGAAAAGTAGCGGTAACCATGAGACATCATTCGTCTCATTGGTCATTGGTGCCGTAATTTCAGGTCGAGTGAAAAGAAGTCCCATATACAGGATGAATAAACCGACAACTAATTGGTGAGAATTAATAAAGTCACGAGGTTGCAATAGTTGCCATACCGGAAGTGTGGAAGCTATATAAACATAGACCATTAAGAATACAATCCAGATAAAGAATGCTGTAGAGATTGCCCCTAACCCAAACAGGCCAGTTCCCTCTTCACCACCCATGTAGCGGACTAAATCAATTTGCATCCACTCCACACTGCTCGCTAAAACGGCAGTTCCATACATAATAACTAAAGCAATTAGCGAAGGAATAAGCATTTTCCCCTGCTTTTTATAAACAGAATACCCGATCCAGATAGCCAAAGGAATCTGAATCATAACTGGCAGAACGGCTGCTGGGAATGAAATAAACAAGTTGGCAATAACCCAAGCAAACACTGCATTTACCATTAAGACAAGAATTAAGATAATAAATAAGAATAAGATTTTTCCCCGCTGACCGATCAATCGGTGAGCAAGTGTACCAACCGATTGTCCTTTGTTTCGAACCGATAATACAAGTGTTCCGAAGTCATGGAATCCAGCCGCAAAGACAGTTCCGAGTACTACCCATAAAAATGCGGGTAGCCAACCCCAATAAACCGCAATTGCTGGTCCTAAAATCGGCGCAGCCCCTGCTACAGAAGTAAAGTGGTGACCCCATAGTACCCACTTGTTAGTCGGTACAAAATCAACCCCATCTTCAAATCGATGTGCGGGTGTGACATAGTCTGGATCTAGTTTGAAGATTTTTTCAGCTAAAAATTTAGAATAAAAACGGTACCCTAAAATAAAAACAAAAAGGCCAATCGAAGCGAGTGCAATTGCATTCATATTTAAAAACCCCTCCCTACCCCTAGTTTATTATCCCCCTCATAATAATATAAGTACTTAATTATTTCAATATTAAAAATAAACTAATTATTTCTATCAATTGAAGTATGAGTTTATTTTCCCATAAAAAAAGACCTTTCAATTTCTCTGAAAGGTCTTAGCGTTCTTAAAATACAGACAAATCCCATTGCTCTGATAGCTTTTTCAAAAGTTGAATTCCTTTTACGCTGTTTCCCCGTGAATCGAGTGGCGGAGATAAAATCCCAATGCCCATGCGATCGCTTACGACAGCTAGAATACTTCCCGAAACCCCACTTTTAGCTGGGAATCCAACTTTAATAGTAAAACGCGACGAAGCATCATACATCCCACTTAGCAGC